>JBBRML010000001.1:0-126003 GCA_038230855.1 Fimbriimonadales bacterium
AGCTTCGTTCGTCATAGCAAATCGCCAATTTGCGTGGAAATCAGCGATTTGAACGCTACGCTTCGGTTCAAAGAACCGCGCTACGCGACTTGGGCATCCATGCCCAAGCGGAGGCTGTTGAGTTGATCAACAGCCTCCTAAGTTCTACGCCCGGTGGCGCAGCCCAATAGCGCCGCCGAATTGCAAAGAGATTCGCCGACGACGAGAGGCGTATATACTTGCTCCGCATGGCGGCGAGCCCCCACCTGGCCAGCCTGAAACGCGATCCGCATGAACACTACTCTGAGCAATCTTCGCTGCGAATATCTGACCGATCCGATGGGTCTCGACGTGCGCCAACCCCGACTGAGTTGGTGGATTGAGAGCGATGTGCGCGACGCCCGGCAAGCCGCATTTCAGGTTCAGATTGGTACCGCACCCGGCACCGTCGACCTCTGGGATTCAGGTCGAGTTGAGTCGGATCAGTCGACCCAGGTCGAGTACGCGGGCGCGGCCCTGAGGAGCGGCCTCATCGCCCATTGGACGGTCAGAGTTTGGATGGCGGACGGTAGCGTAGCGGTGAGCGACAGTGCAAAGTGGGAAATGGGCCTGCTCGACCCCGCGGATTGGACGGCAGACTGGATCCAGTCCACCATCGCTGGTGGCCCGCGAACAACGGCGCCCAGCCCGCATATTCGCCACGAATTTCAGGTCGGCAAGGACGTCGCTTCCGCGCGACTCTATATCACCGCTTTGGGCGTGTACGAGGCCGAGCTAAATGGCGCTCGCGTCGGCGATGCAGAACTCGCGCCGGGCTGGACCGACTTTGCTAAGCGTGTCCGTTACCAAACGTATGACGTCCAGCCGCTGCTGACACCGGGAACAAACTGCCTTGGCGTGCTGCTCGGTGACGGTTGGTATTGCGGCCACCTAGAGTGGCGTGATCGGCAGCGATATGGCGACCGGCCGAAACTCCTCGCTCAGCTTCACCTGCAATACGCGGACGGATCGCACGAGGTCGTCACGACCAACGAATCCTGGAAGTTTGAGACCGGCCACATTCAAGAGTCCGACATCATGATGGGCGAGGCGCAAGACCTACGCCGCGTGCTTCAGGGTTGGAGCCAGCCGGGCTACGATGACTCGAAGTGGCGCTCGGTGGAAACGGTCGAAGTTCAGACTACGCTGGTCGCGCAGCGCGAGCCGCTGGTCAAAGTCATCGAAGAGATTCCGGCTCGCATCGCGGAAGTGCGGAAGAATTGGGCCCGTACGGATCATATCTTCGATTTCGGCCAGAACCTCGTTGGCCGAGTCCGGGTTCGTCTGACCGGAGCAGCGGGCACAACGGTGCGCTTCAGGTTCGCCGAGCGGCTGAACCCGGACGGGACGATGTACACGGCCAACTACCGCGCCGCCCGATCGACCGATTACTTCACGCTCACCGGCGGAGAAGACGTGCTGGAACCCAAGTTCACCTTTCACGGATTCCAGTATCTAGAAGTCTCTGGCCTCGAATCCGTGCTCGCAGAAAACGTGACGGCGGTCGTGATGCACTCCGCGTGGGAACCCGCGGGCAACTTTGACTGTAGCGAACCGTTGCTGAACCAGCTTCAGCACAACATCCAATGGGGTTGGAAGGGCAACTCCCTCGACGTCCCGACCGACTGCCCGCAGCGTGACGAGCGACTGGGGTGGACAGGCGATGCGCAGGTGTTCGTCCGCACCGCGTGCTTCAACGCCGACGTCGCGACGTTCTTCGCCAAGTATCAGCAAGACCTGACCGATTCGCAGAGCGACCTCGGCCAAATCCCTCCCGTTGCTCCCAACACTCAAGTCGTGGGCGCAGACGGCGGCCCCGCCTGGTCGGACGCATTCGTCATTTGCCCGTGGACGATCTACCGCGCGTACGGCGACCTCCGAATCCTGAGCGACCATTACGAGCCGATGAAGCGGTGGGTGGACAGTCTCCAGATCAGCTCGAAAGACCTCATCCGCAGTTACGAAGGCTACGCGGGCTTCCTAGGCTTCGGCGACTGGCTCAACACCAACGCAGAAACCCCGATCGACCTCATCGGCACTGCGTTCTATGCTTACAGCGCGCGCCTACTCGCCAAGATGGCGACCGTTTTGGGCCACAAAGCCGATGCCGCCGAGTACGGTGAGCTCTCAGAGAAAGTGGCGACCGCCTTCCGTCGGCGCTACATCACCCCCAACGGCCTCGTGACGCCGGGAAGCCAAACCGCATACGTTCTTGCCCTCCACTTTGACCTCTTGCCCGAAGAGCAGCGAGAAGCCGCGACAGTCGCCCTCGTGAACGATATCGGCAGGCGCGGATGGCACCTCAGCACGGGCTTTGTCGGCACGCCTTATCTGAATCATGTCCTCACCGCGGGCGGCCGCCTCGATGTTGCCTACCGGCTGCTGAACCAGACTTCGTGGCCAAGTTGGCTCTACAGCGTGACCCAGGGTGCGACGACGATCTGGGAGCGCTGGGATGGCTGGACGCACGACAAGGGATTCCAAGACCCCGGCATGAACTCGTTCAACCACTACGCCTATGGCGCGATCGGCGACTGGATGTACGCGGTGGTGGCGGGTATCGAGCTAGACCCCGAAGTGACGGGATACAAGCGGTTCCGATTGGAAGCGAGGCCCGGTGGCGGCCTAACCCAGGCGTCAGCGAGTTTCCGCTCACCGTATGGTTTGATCGCGAGTGGCTGGACGATCGTGGGCGATCGATTCGTGTGGGAATTCACGATCCCGACGAACACATCAGCGACGGTAACCGCGCCGCCCGAAGCGACAAAGCTCGCCCTGGACGGGAAAGCGATTGACGGACCGACGCATCTGGGCTCGGGCACGTATCGCCTTGAAGCGACCTGGGCTACTCCGGCTTAGGGTCTTCGGGCATGTGTGCGCTATTGCGGGTGTAATCGCCGTCGACGATGTCGCGGAAGAAGCAAGTCCGATAGTTTTCGTGGCAGGCCGCGCCGACCTGCTCGACCTGGATGAGCAGGCAGTCTTGGTCGCAGTCGATTGAGATTTTCTTGACGTGCTGTGAGTGGCCGCTCGACTCGCCCTTGACCCAGAACTTTTGCCGCGAGCGGCTCCAGTAGGTGCAGAGTCCGGTCTTTATCGTCCGCTCCAGCGAGGCGGCATTCATCCACGCCATCATGAGCACCTGGCCATTCTCGTGATCTTGGATGATCGCAGGGATCAGGCCAAAGCTGTCGTATTTGATTCCACTTGGGACGGTCACGACGCTAAGGATACCGGGAGTGTGCCGCAGCGGGCCTAGCGGTCCTGATGCAGTTCTTCTTCGGCGGATTGCAGACCACGGATCTCGCCGAGGACCGAATCCAGCCGTGAAGTCGCGAGCATGTTTCCGCGCAGAGTGCTCTCTTGCGCCACTTCGGCAGACGCCGTTTCGAGCTCCAACGCAACCGTGCGGAGGCGATCTGCGATATCCAAGGCGGGCCGGAACGACGGGGGCAACGGCATCATCGGAATCTCTTCGGTGCCCGCAATCCGCTGCATCAAATCTTGTAACGACCGTATCGGACGGTTCTTGCCGCTCTCCGAAACATGCGGTCCGGCGAGGGCGAAGACCTCGTCGATGGATGCCTCACGAGCTCGCATCGCGTTATCGCGAACGGATACCCAATGCGCGGGCAGAGCAGGATCTTGCCAAATATGACCGGAAAGGGCTAACTCGATGCGGCGTGCCCCGAGAACGCACTCGTCAAGGACGGCGCCAACACTCGCCGGAATGACGTGGTTGATACTGCCGTTTTCGACCGCATCCTTTAACTGCCGACGGATCTGAAGTCCTTCCTGCTGAGCAAACGGTAGCCGCTGCCGGGCCGCTCGCATCGCGCGCAGAATCATCCAAGTGCCGGCCGCAATCGCAGCAACAGAGACCGCCGCGCCGCGCGCCGCGTTGAGAACGATGAAAGCAGGGACCATCGTCGCGAAGGTCAGGATTGCTCCCGCGACCCAACCCAACACGACTTCGGTGTGGGTGAACTTGAACTTGTTGGTGTGGAGATACTCCTCTAAGTTCGGATAGAGCTTCGGTCGGTTGAAGATCATGGTAGGAATTACGTGAGGGGTGCGCCCTAGGTGGCATCAATTTCGACGGGCACTTGCTCAACGGTCTTGGGCGGAGTCAGCCCGAGGTGACGATACCCAGACGCGGTGACGATGCGTCCGCGCGGGGTGCGCTGCAAGAATCCGATCTGCAGCAAGAATGGCTCGTAGACATCTTCGATGGTCTGCGAATCTTCGCCCGTACTTGCCGCGATGGTGTCGAGGCCAACGGGACCGCCGCCGTACTTCTCGATGATCGCCTTCATCATCGTGCGGTCGACGTTATCGAGGCCAAGGGCGTCGATTTCGAGGGCTTCGCAAGCGTGGTCCACCATCGACTTTTGTATGACCTTGTGCCCCGCGACCTGAGCAAAATCACGCACTCGGCGGAGCAAGCGGTTGGCGATACGCGGCGTGCCCCGCGCTCGAAGCGCGATTTCGTGCGAGCCCGTCTCGTCGATCTGAAAGCCAAGAATGGTCGAAGACCGCAAAACGATCTGGTGCAGGGCGCTTTGATCGTAATAGCGAAAGTGGGCGATGATGCCAAATCGGTCGCGCAACGGACTTGTGAGCAGGCCCTGCCGCGTGGTCGCGCCGATAACCGTAAATCGCGGAACATCGAGCCGGATCGAGCGCGCAGCCGGCCCCTTGCCGATCATGATATCGACCTTGCAATCCTCCATCGCCGGATACAGAATCTCTTCGACTGGGCGGCTGAGACGATGAATTTCGTCGATGAACAGCACCGCGCCATGCTCGAGGTTGGTCAAGATTCCAACGAGGTCGCCCGGCCGCTCGATGGCGGGACCGCTGGTGACATGAATCTCCGTTTGCATTTCGTTGGCCACGATGTGGGCCAGTGTCGTTTTGCCAAGGCCAGGCGGTCCATAAAGCAACAGGTGGTCGAGCGGTTCTGACCGCAACTTGGCGGCTTGTAAGAACACGCTGAGATTGCCCTTCAGCTGGTCTTGACCAATGAACTCGCCGAGGAATCGCGGACGTAGCGAGAGTTCGAAAACAACTTCTCCGGGCTGGTTTTTAGGATCTAGCTCGTTATCGCGCATGCGAAGGACACCTAGACAAAAGTGTACCGTCCACCATCGAGCAGCGCGTGTGTCTACAATATTGGCGATGAACCGCGACCTGAGCGTTGATCCCAGAATCGAATATGCATCGACATTGCCGTCGGCGTTCTACAAGGATCCGGCGGTCTACGAGCGCAGCAAAGACGCGATCTTTGCCCGACACTGGCAGTTTGCCATGGACACCGATGCGGTCAAGGTTCCGGGCGCGGTCGCCCCAATGACGTTGCTTGAGGGTTGCCTGGATGAGCCCATCGTCGCCGTGCGCGACATGAACGACGAATTGCGAGTGCTTGCCAATGTGTGCGCCCACCGAGGGATGCAGGTGGTGGAAGGTGCGGGAAACCATCGATCGTTGCGGTGCCGCTATCACGGCCGCCGGTACGGGCTGGATGGGCAGTGCCAGTTCATGCCGGAGTTCGAAGCGGTGCAGAACTTTCCCGCCGAATCGGACAACTTGGCGCAGGTCCCTTTTGGCACGTTCGCAAAATTGATCTTCGCGGCCGTCCAGCCGACCGTCCCTCTGGAAGCCTGGCTGGCACCAATCAAGGAGCGGCTGGGCTGGTTACCGTTGGACCGATTTGTTCATGATTCAACAAGGGATCGTGAATACATCGTGCGGGCGAATTGGGCGCTCTACATCGACAACTATCTGGAAGGGTTTCACATTCCGTATGTTCATGCCTCGCTGAACGAAGCGCTGGACTACGGAAGTTACACCACCGAGCAATACGAGTGGAGCAACTTGCAGCTCGCGATTGCGGGCGACGGCGAGGAGGCTTTTGACCTGCCGGAGAGTTCGCCCGATTTCGGGAAGCGGGTCGGCGCTTACTACTATTGGCTGTTCCCGAACACGATGCTCAACTTCTACCCGTGGGGGCTATCGATCAACGTGGTGCGGCCGATCGGGCCAGATGTCACGAAGGTGATGTTCATCCCTTACGTGTGGGACGCCAGCAAATTGGGCAAGGGCGCGGGCGGAGACCTCGACCGTGTGGAGCGCGAGGATGAGGCGGTGGTGGAGATGGTGCAACGCGGCGTGCGATCGCGTTTTTACGATCGCGGCCGGTTCTCCGTTGCGCGCGAAGCGAACGTCCACCACTTCCACCGCCTATTGTCGGCTGCCCTTACCTCGTAATCTTAAACGAGCCAAAGAACTTCGATTCGAGGCTTGTGGAGTCACCCTTTGGGTTGACGAGGGTCAGCGTAAACACGGTGTCTTTGCTGGCAATGATCCACAGGGCCCCTTCCGCCGTTCCGCGCTTGACCTTGATGTAGCGGCCGCGATTAGCGCCAAACGTCGCCTGCTTTTCGGAGACCTTGCTGAACTTGGATGAGTTCAGAAACCCGAAAACGATGCCGTCGTTCATTTTGCCGCGCTCCACGGACGTGATCGTCGAGGGAATGACGGTGGCCGAAAGAATGCACGCCGGGCCCTTGGGCACCTGGGCGATGAAGAGCGAGGTCTTGATTTTGTGACCGGCTTCCATCTGCTGGGAGCTTTGGGTCTGAACTTTCGCCGGGAATTGGGCGGTGAAGTGGTCGGGCTTGGACGAATAACTGGTCCACGACTGGGTCACGGATGCGAAAAGGAGAAGATTGACGACGTTCAGGTTTGGTCCTGGTTCTAGTGTATAAACGACTCACGCACGAACGTGTGACGTTTGTTCAACAAAGTTGCGAATGATGTGCAAGCCGTTCTGAGTCAGCACAGATTCGGGGTGAAATTGCACGCCCTCGATGGGCAGCGTGCGGTGGCGGAGGGCCATGATCTCGTCGTCATCGGCGGATCGCGCGGTGATGACGAAATCCTTGGAGAGATCGTCGACCACAAGCGAGTGGTATCGAATGGCCTGCAGGGGGTTTGGGAGTCCGGCTAGGAACCCGGTGGAATCGTGATTAACGAGGCTCATTTTTCCGTGCCGAATCGTTCTCGCCAGTCGAACTGTCGCTCCACTGACGTGGCCGATGGCCTGATGCCCGAGGCAGACGCCGAACAGGGGCGGCATTCCGCCTCTTAGGGCGGCGCGCGCGATATCGAGGCAGATTCCGGATTCGGCGGGAGTGCATGGGCCGGGCGAAAGGAGGATGCCCTCCGGCTTGAGGGCACGAATTTCGTCAAGTGTGATCTTGTCGTTTCGCCAAACCTTTACCGCTGCGCCGCACTGCCCGAGGTATTGCACCAGGTTATAGGTGAACGAGTCGTAATTGTCGATGACGAGGATCACGCGTCATTTTGGCATGCCTGGCGCGCGATGCCGCTGGGGATAGGCCGCCGGGGATAGGCCGCAGCTTTGCGAATGAGTAAACCGAGTCGTCCGGTTCGAGCGTAATAATGCATAAGAATGGACGAGCAGCAAAGTAAGCCGCCCCAAGGTGAGCCGTCGCCCAGCAAGCCACCAATGCTTCAGACCGCGCCGAAAGTCGAGGCTCCGCCCACGGCTGCCGCCCGATCCGCCACTGCGGGGTCTGGGAGTGCGTTCCAGCGGGTGCTGAGCAACTTAGGTCTTGGCGCGATTGTGTTCGTCAAGTTTGGCAAGATCCTCCTCACCCTCGGCACGATGCTGCTCAGCATGTGGATTTACGCCCGCCTGTGGGGATGGCCTTTCGCCGCCGGATTTGTGATCTGCATTCTCATTCACGAGTTAGGGCACGTTTTTGTCGCGAAGGCGTGCGGCCATAAAGTGTCCGCTCCGATGTTCATCCCATTTATGGGGGCGCTCATCACCACGCAGAAGGAGAAATCCGCATGGGAGGCGGCCTTGATCGGCATCGGCGGACCGCTGTTTGGCGCGTTCGCGGCGATCGGGTGTTGGGCGATTTTCACAACCACCCACAGCGGCCTATTTTTGGGGCTGGCCTACACGGGCTTCTTGCTGAATCTGTTCAACATGATGCCGCTCTATCCGATGGACGGCGGGCGTATCGTGGGTGCTGTTCATCCCATTTTGTGGCTGATCGGGCTTGCGGGCCTGGTTGTCGGGTTTGTGACGGGTTTCATCCGGAATCCGATGATTATCATTCTCGTCGTGCTCTCAGCGGATCGCTTGTGGAAGGGTCTGCGAACTCAATCGGTGGATGTGGGTTATTCGGTCCGGACGACTCCGAGTCAGCGTTGGACAATGGCGGTTGGCTATGTCGCCTTGACGCTCGTTTTGGCGTGGGGCATGGCGGAGACGCAGATGACCGTGCGGGCGATTCGGGAGATGCGGAATCAGCAGGCGACGGTCGCCGCGGTTTATGTGCCGGCTAATTCGCGCGCTGTCGGCCAGGGTTGAGAGAGTCGCGGGTCGCCGCCGCACGGTTTTGATCAACTCATCTCGAAATATGGGACCGCCCAAAACAGCGCCAATGTTCCCGAGGGTGTCTGCCTTGAACTGGAGACTAGCTCGAACTCAGGTTATTGAAATATATTTCCAGAATTTTGTATGTCTAGTTTTATACTACTAAAAACAGGACAAATGGCATAATGAAGAGTATGAGCGATCAGGTAGAGAAAACAAGGACTTGGAAGCGAAGTGCCACTCGGTTGGCGTTGCGTCAAGCTCAGTTGTCTCCCGGTTCCTTGATCCGACCTCGCGATCTCAAGGGGACGACGGTCAGCGCAGCAGCAAAAGCGCTCGCACGCCTCGCCGACCGAGGGCTGCTCACCCGGGAAGGTAAGGGACTTTACTATGCCCCTCGAGAAACGTTGCTCGGCCCGAGCAGGCCGTCCGAAATGAGCGTCGCCTTGAATACGTTGAAGGGCAAAAGTCGCCCAACGGGAGCATCTGCCGCCAACCTATTGGGGCTCAGCACTCAGCTGCCGGCGAGGCCGCAAATGGTCGCATTTACGTCGGCAGTGCCGAAAGGTGCCGAGGCCGCTCGGGTGAAGCTCCGAGCGTCAAAAGCAAGCGAGTCTCTCGATCAAAGGGATGCCGCCCTATTGGAGTTTCTACGTGATCGGGGAGCTCACGGTGAGTACGGCCCAACCGCAACCTTTGACCGACTTAACGTGGTCCTGCTGGACGTGATGGCATCGCGTGATCGATCCAAGGCGCTTGTCTCGGTCGCCCTGACTGAGCCGCCCCGAGTGCGGGCGATGCTTGGCGCACTCATGCAATGGTCACGTTTGCCTGAACGGCTTTGGATGCCGCTTCGCGATTCACTGAACCGATTGTCGAGGTTCGAGTTTGGTCTGTTTGCGGAGCTACCAAATGCAAAGGAATGGCTGGCAAAATGAGTGCTCTGTACTTGCGAGAGGACTTTGAGAGTCTTTTGGACGAGGCGGCCAGATTCCACGGGATCCCAGACCCCGCATTCGTTGAAAAGGACTACTACGTCACCGAGGCCCTTCGTGCTGTAGCTTCAGGGTTTGGCGATCATGTCATTTTCAAAGGCGGCACAAGCCTTTCAAAAGGCTGGAGCCTCATCCACCGATTCTCAGAAGACATTGACCTTTATGTCCATCCTGGCGACCGAGGCGAAAAGGCCAGGAACACTCTGCTCAAGGCGGTCGCAAATGCAGTCGGTACCTGCCCAGCGTTGTCCGCCAGGAAGTTGCAACCCCATCCCGTCAAGGGCGTCGCGAGAGCGACTGTGTTCGAATACCGATCCGCCACCTACGAGACGCGAATCGAAAACATGGTCATTGTGAGGGCAGGAATTCAAAGTGGGATATTCCCAACTGAGGTGCTTGAGATACGATCGCTGCTTGCAGAATTCCTGGCAAGTCGCGGAGTTGGACCTATTTCCAACGACATGGAAACGTTCAAAATGAATGTCCTCCATTATCGTCGCACCTTCGTCGAGAAGCTCTTCGCCCTCCACGACAAGGTCGCCCGGGGAGTCTTGGCCGAGGGAGGTCATCTCGGCAGATATGCCCGCCATTACTACGATGTTTCGCAGCTCCTGCCGCTCGCCGAAGTTCAGGCAATGCTAAACGGCCCGGAGTATCGAGAGATCGCCGCTGACTACCACCGACTCACTTCGAGCTATTTTCCCAATCAGCTCCTACCTGCGGGTATGAATCTACACGAGAGTCCAGCCCTGTTTCCGGATGCGGAGTTGAAAGCGATCCTTGGAGCCAGCTACCTGAACGAGTGCGAAATTCTATGTTACGGCAGCTTCCCGTCGTACGATGAAGTTATCACCGCCTTGTCCGAGGCGCGGTCAAAGTTTCAAATCGACTTGTTGGAGAGATGAAGAACCCAACAAAACGGCCCAAGGAAAGATCCTTGGGCCGAGATTCGTGCCAGTCGCCTTAGACCGCGAACTTGGATGCGGTCGCGGTGTCAACCGAGATCGCCGGACCCATCGTTGCGCTGAGGGTGATCGACTTGATGTACTTACCCTTGGCACCGGATGGCTTCGCCTTCAGAAGGGCGTTTAGCGCGCAGCGGAAGTTCTCCAGCAACTGCTCGTCCGTGAAATTAACCTTGCCGATCGCCATGTGAACGACGCCAGCCTTGTCCGCGCGGTACTCCGCACGGGTTGCCGCTTTGATCTCGCGGACGGCGGCGCCAATCTGGTTGGTGACCGTGCCGTTGCGCTTGTTTGGGGTGCGCGGTCCCAGCATTCGACCGATCTTGCCGATCTGCGGAGCCATCTCTTCGGTGGCAAGCAGGATGTCGAAATCGCGGAAGCCAGCCTGAATCTTTTGGATCAGCTCGTCGCCACCAACGGTGTCGGCACCGGCCTCTTCGGCGGCCTTCAGCAGGTCACCCTTCGCAAGGACGGCGATCTTTCGAACTTTGCCCGTGCCGAACGGGAGGGTCGTGATACCACGAACGTTTTGATCGCCCTTTCGAGGGTCGATACCCAGCACTACCGCGAAGTCAACGGCTTCGATGAACTTGGCAGAGGCGGTCTCTTTTACTCGTGCCAACGCGGGCACGACGTCCAGGATCTCTTCCTTGGAAACTTTATTGGCGATAGCCACGTAGCGTGGCGAATGGGGGTTCTTTCTAACGTTCGTTCTCAATTGATTCTCCGTGGTGCAGGCGGTCGTAAGACCTCCCACAGGATTTGGGCACAAAGTGCCGCTCCCCATGATACCTTGCGCCCCCTTACTGAGGTATTCAGATCGTTATGACTCCCGTTGCCCTCCTCCTCCTCTTCAGCCCGCCGCAGGATGATTTCGCGAAGACATGGTCGACGGTTGAACGGGCGATTCGCAACCGCTTCTACGCTCGGGAAACGCGCAAGGCGGATATGAACGCGCTGCTACTCAAGTACGGAAAGATCGCCCCGAGGGCTCACGATCGCGCCGAATTCTCGACGACGGTCAATGAAATGATCGCGGAGTTCAAGGACTCGCATTTCGGGTTCTTCACCCGAGCGGATCAAGGTTTCTACTCGATGGATGGCCTTACCCATCCCCAAAACCCCGCCCCAATGCCCCACATTGGCGCGTGGTTCAAGCCAGCGGTCGGCGGCTACACCGTGTCGATGGTGCTCAATGGCGGAGAAGCGGAAAAGCAGGGTCTTCGCAAGGGCGATCTTGTGATGTCCATCAATGACCTTCCGTTCGAGCCGATCCAGAGCTTGGTGGCGTTTGTCGACAAAGACGCCACGATCGCGGTGCGGCGCGGAAGCGAAACCTTGACGAAGCAGGTTCATGTCACCAAGCAACCGACGTTGGAGGCCTTTCTCGAAGCCTCGAAGGAGAGTCGCCGCACGATCGAGATCAACGGTCGAAAGATTGGCTATTTCCACTTGTGGACGCAAGCGCAGGAGGCGTTTAAGGCGGCCCTTGCCGGCGCGATTTATGGGCCGCTAAGCGGCACAGATGCGATGATCCTCGACCTTCGCGACGGCTTTGGGGGCAGGCCCGAAGGCTACGCCGATCCGTTCTTCCGCCCCGAGGTTGTGATCACCACGGATTTCGGCGCGAGCGGGTCGTCGGCGCAGATTTTTGGCTACCAGCGACCGCTCATCGTCATCATAAATGGCGGGTCGCGTAGCGCGAAAGAGGTGCTGAGTTACGTGCTCAAGACCAGTAAGCGAGCAAAACTCGTGGGCTCGCGGACGGCAGGGAATGTTCTCGGAACTTCACCGCAAGCAATCAGCGATTGGGCGTACATCGAGATTCCGCTGGTGAACATGTTTGTCGACGGCATTCGGCTGGAAAACAACGGCGTCACGCCCGACATCGAGGTGCCGCGGGAGTTCGACGATGCGGGCAAGGACCTGTACCTTGAGGCCGCGCTGCGCGAGCTTCGCAACGTCCGAAAGTACGCGGGCCCCCTTGCGTCGAAGGGCTAGAAAGCTTAGAATTACAGGGGGACTGTGGAACAATCTCCTTGCGAGGATACGTCTCGTACTTTAGAGTCCCGCCCCGGAATGAGTAGCCCCCCGACAACCCTCGGCCAGTTTCAAATCATTCGGGAGATCGCGCGTTCGAACGATATCGTTTACGAGGCATACGATCCCCTGATGAACCGTCGTGTCGCGGTGAAGGAGCTTTCGGTGCCTGCGGGCACGACACTGCCTCAGCAGGAAGACCGCATTCGGCGGTTCAAGCGCGAGGCGGAGGCGGCCGGAACCCTCAACCACGCCAACATCATGACCGTCTACTCGTTCGCCGAGGATGCCGGTCGGACGTTTATGGCGATGGAGTACCTCGACGGGTGCACCCTCCGAAACGAACTTGACACGAAGGGCGCGGTCCCGCTGGAGCGGGCGATCGATATCGCCAACCAGCTACTCGAAGGGCTCGGCCACGCTCATAGCAAAGGGGTCATTCACCGCGACATCAAGCCGGACAACATTCAGCTCCTCTCGACGGGCGCGGTCAAGATCACAGACTTTGGAATCGCTCGGCTGACGTTTCAGCCCAACCTGACGATGGACGGTCAGGTGTTTGGCACGCCGAGCTACATGTCGCCCGAGCAGGTAGTGGGGAAGGAGATCGATGCGCGATCGGACCTCTTCAGCGTCGGTGTGGTTTTGTACGAAATGCTCGCGGGCTCTAAGCCGTTTACGGGCGATAGCGTGGTGGCGATAACGTACGCAATCATGAACAAGGCCCCCGAACAACCGCCGAATATTGCTCCGGGTATGTGGCAGGTTTTGGCAAGAATGCTTGACAAAACGCCGCACCTTCGGTATGGAACTGCGCTTGACGTGATCCATGCTTTGCGCGATGCAACCCGGCCATCCGCCATTCCTCCGCAGATCCATGCGACGCATTCCAGCATGCATATGACGGCCCAGCCGATGGCAAATATGACGCCGTACGGCACGCCCAACCCGATGGCGCCCCAGCCGATCGGATCGGCGCCACCGCCCGTCTACCAGTTCAATCCGTACATGCAGCCCGGCGCAAACCCATCTCAGGTTTACCAAAACCAGATGATGCAAACCCAAATGCAGGCCCAGTTGCAGGCGCAGGCCCAGATGCACCCGCAGATGCAGCCGTACTACCAACAGAGCCCGACGATGATGCCGCCCGGGCCGATCCCGGTTTACTATCCACCCCCACCTCGCACGCCGCTGCTGAAGCCGGATCAGATCATTTTCATGAAGCGAATGGGCGCTGCGGTGCTCATCCTTGGGTCGATCTTTGCTCTCGTCATCGTCATCATCAACGCAATCGTGTCCACCAAAAACAACGTGGACGCAGAGCATCACGATAATCAACTTCAGTCGGACATCACCCAGCCCAACTCAAACTTCACGATCGATGAGCGAATCACGGAGCAGCAGGCGCTGCTGAGCAAGGCGCAGACCCAGCTAAAGCGCGATTCGATGCAACAGAACCTAGCCGTTCTCTACGAAACGCGTGGTTTGGCGGCGGCAAGTCAGTCCTCACTGGACTCACTGCTTCATGCCGAGCACGATTTTGAAGAAGCGGCGAAGAATGACCCGGCAAACCCGGCGTACCCGTCCGACCTGGGCAAGCTATTTGCCCAACAGGCCGAAGTGCGCGGGGCGACGGACTACGCATCGCGAGCGGACCTGCTGCAGAAATCGGGTGCGAACTGGAAATTAGCCGCTGATCTCACGAAGGATCCTCGGCGACGCACGTCTTTCATGGAGGCGAGTGCAGACGCTTTCTACAAGGCAGCGAGCAATTTCGCAAGCGCGGGTGATCGCCGTGAGGCTCGCCGTGCGCTCGAACAGGCAAAGTTGAATGCCACACCTGGGACCGAATTGGCGAACCAAATCGATGCCACATACAACCAGTTTGAGGCAGTGGCGGGCGGTTAATCTTAAGTTCTTCGTAACGATTAGGGTCCCAATCCTTCGTATAGAACAGTTGCCAGGCCGGGTTAACGATCTCCTCCACGGGTACAGTTGAGGGGCACGTCAATGCCCGGCGAGCAGTTTGGAGGATACGTCGTTTTGCGCTTTTACGTCCTAGTTCCGTTGATAATTGCCCCGATCTCTGTCGCTTTCGCCCAGTCGCGAAACCTCATCAGCGAGATCGTTGTTCGTGGGAACTCAAGGGTCACCACCGAGGCAATCAAGGCGTCGATGCGTACAAAGCTCGGCTCCGTGTTTTTGCAGGCAAACCTCGACAAGGATCGGCAGTCGCTGCTCGACCAAGGGTTTTTTGAGACGGTTGAGATTCGGCCGACCGTATTGGCGGGCGACAATTACAAAATCACGGTGTCCGTTGTGGAGTTTCCTGTCATCAAGGAGATCCGAATTGTCGGCAACAAGGCCGTCCCCACCGCCGATATTCTAAAGCTTGTAACGAACAAACCGGGCGAGGTGTTCAACCTCAATCTGGCCAAGCCAATCACGAGCGCGATCGCGGACCTTTACACTAAGCGAAGCTTCTTTGCCCGAGTGGACGATTACGGTCCCATGAAGGATTCCCCAGGAACCCTGAACATATCGATCGTCGAAGTTACGGTCGGAGACATTAAGATCCAGGGGCTCACCAAAACGAAGCCGTCTGTGATGCGGCGATTGATCCGGACGAGATCGGGCGATCCCTTCAACATCGAAAAGTGGTCAAACGACTATCGGCGCGCGTACAATACGCAGTGGTTCGAGGACCTGAAGCCGAGTGCAGACGATCAGCGCGAACTCGGAAAGGTCGACCTCAAGTTTGACGTCAAAGAGGGTCGCACGGGCCTATTCAACATCGGCGTTCAGCTTGACCCGAGGAGCAATCTCGCGGGCATCCTGTCGATGTCGGAAACCAACTACAAGGGCACGGGGCAGGGGCTACGCGCTGACTTTATTCAGTCCACGCAAGGTACGGGACCGAGCATCACGCTCGACTACACGAACCCGTTCTACGACGCAGCTAACACGGCCTTCCGTGCGTCACTCTACAGCCGTATCCTTTTCCGATTCCAGAACCCGTTCCAGGGCAGCACGTTGAACTCAAAGAATCTGTACAACGAGCGCCGAACGGGATCCACGTTTGGCTTCACGCGACCGGTCGGTGACTATCTCTCGTACGGCGTTTCGGCGCGAGCGGAGAACGTCATCACGAACAACGTTGGCACGACCTCGGCGAACCAATACGTCCAGCAGGACGGAGATGTTGGCGTGATCAGTCTGAGCGGGACTCGAAACCGTCGCGATGTCGATATCGATCCTTCACGCGGTGATTATCTCCAGATCCAACTTGAGCCGGGCTACTCCAACATCAACAAGATTGGAGGCGCGGTTGGTGCGAATCCGGGCATCCTGGGTCAGCACGCCTTCGGACGTGCGGAGATCGATTACCGAAAGTACTACACGCCAGACAAGGCGCGCGGCGTCGATCTAGATGCTCCGCGACACGTATTCGCCCTGCGCGTACGCGCCGGAGCAACGACCGGACAGGTTCCGTTCTTCGAGCAGTTCTTCGCCGGTGGTTCCGACACGGTGCGTGGTTATCCGCAGGACCGATTCTGGGGGCGCGAGTTGCTGATCACGAATTTGGAGTATCGGCACCCGGTCCAGAAGGGATTTAGCCTCATCTTCTTCGTCGACTATGGCGGCGCTTGGGGTGGATACGGAACCGTTAATTCGCTCACGCAATCTGATCGGTTTAGGTTGAATCTGGGCTATGGTCCTGGGCTGAGTTTCAAGACCCTGCTCGGTCCCATCCGGCTTGACCTCGGATTTAATGCACGCGGCGGGAGCCAGACGCACTTTTTGATAGGTAATACATTCTAAGGAAATTTGATGAACATTCATAAGTTAGGTTGGGTGGTTGCAGCGGCTCTCGCTGGGAGTTTTGTCGGGATGGGATTTCATGCCCCCGGCGAAAAGACGGGAACCGTTGATATCGCGAAAGTCTTTTCCGACTGCGAGATGGTGAAGAAGCAGAGCGAATCGCTCAAAAACCAATTTGCCGTGCGTCAAACCCTCGTCGATTTCTTGAAAGCCAATTCGTTCTTGACCATCGATAAGATGACAAAACTGCGAGACCTTACGATCAAGACGACGATCCTGACCGTTCCCGAAAAAGCTGAGCTGGAAGCGATCAAGGCGGAGGCCATCGACAACGCCAACAAGCTGCGCATGCTCGTCTCGAAAGAGCGTCCGACGCCCGCCGAAGTGGCTACGATTGAGGAACTCAACAAGCGAAAGGATGCGGCGCTGACGTTGCTCGAACAATGGGTTCAGGGGTTCAGCGAGGACATGCAGACCAAGCAAGGCACCTCACGCAATGACGTGCTCCAAAAGATTCAGGAAGCGATCGTGAAGACCGCCAAGGATCAGGGCTACTCGGTCGTTTTCTCACGCGAAGCCGCTCCATTTGCGGCAAATGACCTCACTCCAGATGTCACGAAAGCAATCAATAAAATGAGCTAAGTATGAAAAGCGCAAAGTTGCTGCAGCTTGGTTGGGCACTTCTGTTGGCCTTTGCCGCGGTCGCGATCGCAGGTGGCTTTCAGGGCAATGCGGTCAAGCTCGGGGTCGTAGACATCACACAAGTCGTGGAAAAGAGCGAGTTCGGGGTGCTGAACGCTACGACCTACAAAACTTTGCAAAAGGCACGCGAGCAGTTGCTCGAGTTCCTCGACACATACCGTGTGCTCACCACCGATCAGGCCGTTCGGATTCGCGATCTCACGCTGAAAGAGAACGCATCTGATGCGGAGAAGGCGGAATTGGAGCGCATTAAGGCGGAGGTGATTGCCGCCGACAAGCGTTCTCGCGAGCTGGCGACGAAGGCAAACATGACTCCTGAGGAGCGAACTCTCGTTGAAGAGTACGCCCGAAGGGCGCAGACCATGGCCGAGGTGCAGAGCCGATGGTTCCGCGAGTTTACGAGCCAGTTACAGGAGTGGTCGGATAAGCAAAAGGTCGCCGGATTGCAAAAAGCCCGCGACGCCATAAAGGAAGTCGCGAAAGCCCAAGGGTTTACCGTTGTGTTCGAAGTTGGCATCGCGCCGTACGGGGCGGACGACATTACGGACGCAACTTTGGCGGCGATGAACGCAAAGAAGACGCCGTGATCCGGGCGGTGGGTCCGACCTTGTCGGGAACAACAAGGTGGCTTTGCTGCTTGACGGCGCTGCTTTTGATGGCGGCGGGCTGCAAAACGAGTGAGCCCGCACGGGTCTCGGTAGACATGAACCTGCTCGTGGCGACACGGTTCATAAAGACCCTGCCACGTGTCACTCCGATGCCGCCTGCTGCCAACTGGGCCGCAAGTACGAGCACGCCGGGAATTGCTCCAAAAACTCTGACCGACGCCGATACCAACCTGAAAATTGAGCCCACAGTGCAGGTTCATGAGCTCGAAAATAGCGAGGCCGAACGCTTGCGACGCCGCGTCGAGCGAATCAACAAGGCGGAGCTATTGAAGTTCGAGCGTGACCAAATCAAGGCAACCATGCCTGAGTTAGAGAAGATCCACGCGGACATCGATGCGGCAATCTATGAAGCGGTGAAAGTATCGGCCGAGGCAAGGAAAGGTCCCATGGCGCGAATCGCGCTTCTTGTGGGTCATCCCGATCCGGATCCAAAACCGAAAGCTCCCCCTCCCGGTCTCTCGCCATTGCAAAAGAAGCAGTTCGACGAAGTCGAAGCGATGAGAGCAAAGCTACGGGCCGCAGACAGCGCGTTTCAGGCGCGCGTTGCCGACATATTGCGCGAAGAGCGAAGTCAGGTAGCTCTGATTGATGCTCGCGTCAAGGAACTTGTGATGACGCACGAGCAAGAGTTGTTGCGAAAGGCCGCCGCTGAGACGGTCAGCGACACGCAAGGCGACATCACGAGCCTTGGCCTGCAACTCGCGGAGATGCACCCTAAGACGATGGCGGGAGTGACGCCAAAGCAGCAAACCTACATGGCTCCCGCGCTAACCGCCGCATCGATAGACCTCAAAACGGAGGTTTACCAGCGCTCCGTTCAGGATATCCGGTCACAATTAGAGTCGGAAGTCGCGATCTGGATGAAGGTCGCAGGTTACCGACTTGCGCCGGCATCCACCCACGTCCGCGATGCCACGTCTGAGTTTTTGAAATGGAGAAGGAGCACAATGGCTGGACCCTCGGCGAACTAGCCGAAATTCTAAACGGGGAGCTCGTTGGCGATCCAGCGATTGTGATTTTGCGTCCCGCACGATCGGAAACATCGGACCCGCAATCCATCGTTTTTGCGGAAGACTCAAAGTTCCTTGAAAACGCCGAAGCATCGGCGGCGGCGGCCGTGCTGATCAGCCGGGGAATGACCGCGACAAAAGCACATGTCAAGGTTGACTCCCCAAAAATCGCGTTTTGGACGTTTCTCGCCATGTGTCGACGAGAAATCCCGCTCGGAGTCGGTGTTCACGAATCGGCGGTTATCAGCCCGTCGGCAAAGGTTGACGCTGCAGCAAGAGTCGGTGCCTATGTGGTCGTCGAGGCTGGCGCGACGGTCGCCAAGGGCGCGCGTATCCACCCTTTCTGTTACGTTGGGGACAACTGCCACGTGGGGCCGGATGCGGTTCTGTACCCGCACGTCGTTCTGATGCAGGACGTTCATGTTGCAGAGCGTACGATCATTCATTCCGGTACGGTCGTCGGCGCGGACGGATTTGGGTTCGTTTGGGATGGTCACGTTCAACGGAAGATTCCTCAAGTCGGCGGTGTCACGATCGGTGCCGATGTCGAGATCGGGGCGCTAACCGCGGTTGATCGTGCGATCGCTGGAAATACGATCGTGAGTGACGGGGTCAAGCTCGACAACTTCGTTCAGGTGGCCCACAATGCACAAATTGGGGAGCACTCCGTCATCGCAGGTCAAGTAGGAATCGCGGGCAGCACAAAGCTCGGCAAGCGGGTGACTATCGGCGGTCAAGCCGGGCTTCGGGACGGCATCTCGCTTGGAGACGACGTTGCAATTACAGGCGGGAGCGCAGTTTACGATTCCATCGAGGTTCCGGGCGTTTATGGTGGCAATCCAACAGTAAGCGGGATGGCGGCTCACCGCATTGCGACGACGACCAAGCGTTTGCCTGAAATGCTCTCGCGGCTTCGAAAGCTCGAGGCGCGAATCGCCGAACTTGAGAGCAAATGACGGTCGACTTCGTTCGTTCTACCGTCGCGGCAACCGTCGAGATTGAAGGAGTTGGCCTGCACAGCGGCGAGCCCGTCCGCGTGCGAATCCTGCCGTCGGAAAGTGGGATCGAGTTTAGGCTCGGCACGGAAACGGTGCGGGCGACTCCGGAAAATGTGACGGATACCAAGCGGTGCACCCGGCTTGGTCCCATCGCGATGGTGGAGCACTTGATGAGCGCGCTGAGCGCGCTGGAAATCACCGATGCGATCGTGGAAGT
Source organism: Fimbriimonadales bacterium (assembly GCA_038230855.1). Lineage (GTDB taxonomy): Bacteria > Armatimonadota > Fimbriimonadia > Fimbriimonadales > Fimbriimonadaceae > Fimbriimonas. The sequence goes on from JBBRML010000001.1 coordinate 19,852, forward strand.
TAGCGCTCCAGAGCTTCCGGGACTGGATGGCAGCGCCGCGCGATACTACGATGCCGTTGCCGCCGCGGGCAAAGTATCGGTCGGCACCGCGACCGTGTCAAAACTGTTCTCGCGGCTATTCCTGCAAGAAGACGCGGTTAAGGTCGCCGTCGGGTCGGGAACCGGTCATTGGCGTTACCTTTATGACGTCTCTCCCCGCTGGCCAGGCGTTCAGGCCTTCGAGACCCCGGATGTCATAGCCGCCTATCGCGAGGAGATAGCGCCCGCTCGCACTGTCGTCTTGTCTGAGGAAATCGAATACGCGATTCAGAACGGGATGGGCAAGGGACTCGACGCGACATCCGTTCTGATTGTGGGCAAAGAAGGGTACGACAACCCACCCGCCCGGTTCGAAAACGAGATCGCTCGGCATAAGTTGCTGGACTTGATGGGCGATCTTTACTTGAGCGGCGTTCCGGCCCGACTATTGAATGTGGTCTCTGAACGTGGTGGTCATCGTTCAAATGTTTTATGCGCGGCAAACTTACTCGCTGCGGCCCGACGCGAATAAATGCCCGTATACCTACGGTAATCGCGTCAAAAACGGCTTCCACAGGCACTTTCTCAACAGCAATGGCATGAGTTGTGCGTTCGACTTGCCGAAAAAGAGGTTGTGGCTTTCTATTTGTTCACGACGTTTTGTGATGAAACGACGGACTGAAGACGAAGCCAGCACAAGAGCGACACAGTTCCGGTTGCCTCTTTCCGGAGCCGAGACCAAACGATAAAAAGATGCGACACGCTAACCGCCTTATACTTGGATGCCTCGCGGCCTGCTTAGGAAGCAGCGCGGTGGCACAATCCGGTGCCGGGCTTGACGTCTCCCACCTGCTCGCTTTAAGCAAGAGCATGCGTGAGGGAACGAAAGTTCAAAAGGCATCAATCACTCCCGTCCTGAACAGACGAAAAGCTCACCTTGGGAAAAAGGTTGCTCTGCGCAAGACTGCGCGAAGCCACGCCCTCGCTGCGGCTCACTCTGCTCACTCACACACTGTAGTGGCCACTGCCCCTGCTTCTCGAGAACTCCGACTCCACAACGCGCCTGTAAAGTTCGTGTCCAAAGTTCGGAATGTATCTGAGGAGCCCCAGGACAGCGCGACCCACGAAGCTATGCGCAACGAGAATCTGACGCCCATCGCCCCTACCGGCGCGGCAAAGGGATCTACTGTTGGCATGGTGAACTACGACGTTAACATGCTGCAAGAGGATCGCACGCTCACCATGGTGAGCAATACGTGGTTCTACTACTTTAAGCTGATGCCCGGCGTTAAGTTGGCAGCCGACGGTTCGATGACCGTTGTCTTCCAAACAAGCCACACCATCTTGCCGAAAGAAGGAAGCATGACCGTCGTGTTGAATGGCAATCCCGTAGCCAGCCGATTTATTGACGTAGCAGCGAATACGACCACTTGGGTCGTGCCGGTGCCGGTCAAGTACACGAAGACGGGATACAACGAAATCCGCGTCGTCACCCGTCAGCGAACGTCCGAGGGACCTTGCCGCGACGTCGACGATGCCGGCAACTGGGTTCGACTGTTGACCTCAACGAAGCTGCACCTTGTCCGAAAAGAGATGGACAGCTTCCCGCTCTATAGCTATCCGTTCCCCTACCTCGACCCGATCGCAAACGAAACGGTTGCCGGAGCATGGACGGTATCGCAGAACGCGACGGCTTCTGAGCTCTCAACTCTATTCGGAATCGCTTCCGACTGGGGCAAGCGCGAGCCACTAAAGGCACTGCCGATCCATGTAAACATGGGCGACTCTGGGTACTCGATCGGAGTTGCCGCAGGTCAAGGCGCCGCCGGTTCGGGCACCCTTCAGGTTTCCGGTTCCAAACTCGGAGTTTCGGGTGGCGATGCGACGGGAATGGATTACTCTCGTCTCGCTCTCGCCAATCCGGAGCTCGTTGCTCAGATGGAAGGCGGATCGGCAACGATCACCTCGAAGCCAGAGAATGCGACCATCGAGGAAACGTCCAAGATGGGCACATTCACGCTGCGCGAGTTGGGTTACCCGAGCATGACGCTTGCCGGTAGTTATCAGCAGCGCACGACGCTAACGGTCAAGCGACCGCTACGATCTGACCTGGGTAAGGAATCGCTCATCCGATTCAAGTTCCGCCATTCGGCGAGCCTCTTCCCACGACGGTCGGTGCTTTCGGTAAGTTTGAACAACGTGCCAATCGGCAGTGCGCGACTGGATCAGTCGAACATTGCAGGCGGCGTCCTCATCGCCAAGATTCCGGTCAGCGAGCTCGCAAAGAACTCGTGGACGTTCGAGATCGGTGCGTACCACGACCTGGAGCTGGTGGATTGTTCCAAGGTTTACGACGACATCGCTTGGACGGTTATCGAAGGCACTTCAGAGTTCGTACTCTCGCCGGGTAAGTTGCTCGGTCGACCGTACCTTGAGAACTTCCCGTACATGACCACTTCTGACGGTCACGTCACGAATCCGGGCACCATGCGATTGTCAGCTTCGCCGTCCGCTCAGCAACTCAGCGTTGCGGCAGAAGTCGCGGCACGAGCTGGTCAAAGCAATCGCTATCCGATGTCATGGGGCGTAACGAAGGGTACAGAGTCGAGCAAGGCCGATGCCGGCAGCTCAGTTCTTATCGGCTACTTCAACGAGACGGAGCGCTTCAACGCGGTCAAGAAGGACCTTCTGGTCTGGCCGGCTGGTGGCAAGTTCGAGATGCAGAAGTCTGTTCACTTGCTCCCTTCAGCAATGGAAGGCGGCGTCCTGGTCCAGGCCGTTCCTTCGCCTTACAAGGCAGGCAGCGTCCTCTACGTCGTGATGGCGCAGGATGACGAAGCCCTGAAGCGATTCGGCAATATCATCTCGGATCCCAAGCGCATCGACGAACTCGCTGGTGAGGCCGTCCTCATCACCCGACAGGGCCGAGTGGTCTCGTTGATGCAAAAGAATCCGGCCGAGCTTGAAAGAGAGCTCAACACCGAGCGAGATCGGTATACGCAGCCGATGAAGTGGTCCGCTGGACTGCTCGCCTTCATGGTCCTCGGAGTCCTGCTCTGGATCGTCGGACAGTTCCGAAAGCCAAAGCACCTTAGTTAGTCGCAAAAAACGTTTGGTCGCAAAGTCGGCCTCTCCCTCCGGAAATCCCGGTAGAGAGAGGCCGCTCTTTTTTGTTTAAGGACGTGGTACGGCACGAATGTTGACGTTGTAGACATCTGCTGGCCGCCTCACACATTAGAGAGGCACGCGGAGCTACCGATGGATACCAGAGACTACTTCGTAATCGTCCGAGACTTGTTCTTGATCCTTTCATGGATCGTTGCCCTTGTCTTTCTCTTCTCAGGCTTGCAAGACGTCGTTTACGACATTGGTGCGGTCGCCCTTCGCCTCAAGCGCAAGAGCTACACCCACAAGTTTGCTCGCCTGTCACTAGCTCGCTTGCGAGCTCGAGATCAGCAACGCATCGCCCTCATGGTTCCGGCCTGGAACGAAGGCGAAGTGGTCGGCGCGATGGTTCGCAATATCATCGACCGCGTCGAATACAAGAACTACTTTGTGTTCGTCGGCGTGTATCCGAATGATGCGGCAACCCAGAACGCTGTGGATCGCCTGGCCGCCGTCCACCCTCGCATCATCAAGGTTGTCAACCCGCAGCCCGGTCCTACGACGAAGGCGGACTGCCTCAACAACGTCTTTCGGGCGATCAAGCAGCTTGAGGAAACTTCTGGCCAGAGCTTTGACATCATCGTGATGCACGATGCCGAAGACAACGTGCACCCGCAGTCGTTCTTGCTATACAACTACCTCTTGCCGCGTGTTGACGCCATCCAGCTGCCGATCCTTCCGCTTCCCACCCGTTGGACCCGATGGACGCACTGGAACTACGCAGACGAGTTTGCAGAAACCCACATGAAGGACGTTCCCGTCCGTGAGAAGCTCTCTGGCTTCGTTCCTTACGCAGGAGTGGGCACTGGCTTCTCTCGCCGAACCTTTGCAATCCTCGACTCATTCAGCGAAGGCGAAGTCTTTAACGAGCGCTCGATGACCGAGGACTACTCGATGTCCCTGCGGATCAAGCAGCTCGGCCTCACATCCATCTTCGTAAACGTGATCCTCGCCGACGACAAGTCTAAGTGGTTTACCCCGCTTGTCAAGCGACCGGGATTTATTAGCAACTGGGCGTACTTCCCGATGGACTTCACCCGTTCGGTACGTCAGAAGACCCGCTGGATCATCGGCATCTCGCTTCAGGAGTGGGAGACGATTGGCTGGAAGGGTGGCCTGCGCGTCATCGAGAATCTGATCAAGGATCGCAAGGTCTTCGCTGCATCTGCGGCGTCCATGATGGGTTACGTTCTCGTCCTGTACTTCACGATCTTTGCTTTGACCCAGATTGGCATCATCAAGACGCCGATTCTGCCGGTTATCGTCAAGGGCACGCCGCTCTACTTCTTGACCGTTCTTTGTACCTACCTCATGTTGATCCGGGCCACCGCCCGCTTCTGGTACGTGACTAAGATTTACGGCATCGGGCCTGGCTTCCTCGCGGTGCCTCGATTGCTGTACGGCAACATCATCAACGGACTCGCTGCTTTCCGTGCGGTTCAGGCTTTCGCCCGTAGCCGACGCGGTCGAAAGGCGGTCAAGTGGGACGCGACGACGCACTACGAAGGCGTTGGATCGCTTCCGGCAGCGGCGGCGGCAATCGTTCGACCGACTCGCCAGACGGAAACGCTTCCGTTAGAAGAAGCGATCACGATGATCGGCTCCAGCGATCCTGAGACCATCGTTCATGGCCTTGACGGCGTGCCTTCGGCGGTGTCGTTCGCTGAGCGCGAGCGAGTCATTGCCGCTGTTCGCTCGATTGAGAAGCATGAGACGATGCCGGTTCGTGCCGCGATCGCTCGACTCATCTCCAACTTGGTGTGGCCGGAGTTCTCTGAGACCGCTCTGCAACTGGTCGCCGATCGTGAATGGACCGTTCGCTCGAACGCGGCCCGGGCCATTGTTCGGATGCCCAATGCGGCGGCGCTGATTCAGACGATCATGAACTCCAATGACCGACTGGCGAAAGAGATCGTGCTTAGGACGCTGGAGGCGGACACGATCCGGCAGCGCACGATCATGAATATCCTGAAGGCCGGGGAGTATGCGGATGTTCGGGCGAACCTCGCTCGAGACTCCGACCTGTTGCGGTCGCACATCGAGACACCGACGCACGTAATCGAGGGCTAGTCTCGGCTTCTCAGGTCCTGGCATAACGGCCCCGGCGGATTCCCGCTCGGGGCCGTTTGCATGAGATGCTGAGATGCTGAGTAGCGTGCAGCCGAGGGTTCTTGCGAACGATTTTCACCGGTGCGGACCGTGATTCTCTTTCCCTTTAGACGAGGGGTGGCACGGGTGCAGACCGTGATTCTCGGTCGTAACCCGTGTTTCGTAAATCTCGCCCAACCCGGATCGCACCCGTGCCACCCCTTGCGAGTAAATATTAGAGCAAGAAATGCAAAGCCGAGACCCAAGTATCGATATCGTAGATATCCACGCGTAGCGTGTAGCCGAGTGGGGCTGTTTCCTCGTCGCATGTTGTAAGAATTCTAAGCGAAGTCCGGCGGACATTTCCTGGTTTGAGGCGATGCTGGTTCCTCGTGATTTTAACCGGTCCTCATGAAACAATACGCGTAGCAACGGGGCTATGCAAATCGAGGTCAAAAGTCGTCGCCAATCTACTTCAAGCAGAACGAGTCTGCGGCGACCACGTTCAGCCCGGAGCGACCAAACAGATAAACTCATAACGCTATCCTCGACTAACTGACTGGTGCACCTTATGGCGACGGCCTCGTTTCAAGTGAACTTCACAATACTTTGCTTCCTCGCAGTACCCCTCTTATTGAGAGGCGCTCGGCGAGGAAAACCAGAGCTTTTGCCATTTGTTTTGGGATTCATTTGGATCACGATCAAGACTCAATGCGGATTGCACTCAACCTTTGCGAAGAAGTACCACGTAATCGAATTGGAAGTCGCGGCGATTTGCGTGTATGGAGTTGTAGAGTGTACGCTCCTCTTGAAATACTTAAAGTCCCGAAGGCAAATGCTTGAATGCGCCGAAGAAGGAACGACTACACCCGTGTGTCAAGTTAAGTGAGCTAGCAGTGAATGCAACAGTCTTGATTCCTCGATGCGCACTCGGCGGTAAGCAATGTTTCCGGGCACCTACGGGCGTCATGCAGCGCATCGTACTCTGAATGCACCGGCGTCAAGAACATGTTGCGCGTTCCGATTGTTCGTGAGAAGCGACGGCAAACAGCCGCCCTCGGCTACACGCCGGACCGGGTCCGGCGTAAAAAGGCAGTTCTTAATCGTTGCCGTGCTCGCTCCCGGGGCAATGTACTGTAGCTGTACAACCGAAGGTTGTAGAGGCCGAGGGGGGCTGTTCCCCGTCGCTTATTGCTATCAATATTCATTCGTTATGTTCTCGCGAAGGCCAGAACGAATGGGGGCCTGTACGGTCGGTCCCGGGGGCATCAGTGCGCGTGCACCTCATGGGTATGGTTGAAGCTCGACTCGGAATGTCTGGACGTCCGAATCTGCTTCAAACGGTGCTCTGGGAGTAGGGAGCTTCCGGGTCACCGTCGCACTCACGAGCCTAACAGCGCAAAGGCATACGGAAGACGTTGCGCGCCTGCTCCAGAAGCGGCGGGAAACAGCCGCCCTCGGCTTGTACGCTACGCGTTCGAATCTACGATTTAAAGCCAAATTTTGAAGTGCGCGCCTTTCGAGGTCGAGGACCGACGGGAAAGAGCCCCACCTCGGTTACGCACCCGGAATGCACAGGTGTTAGAAGTCACTTTCAGCCGCTACCACGCTTTCATTTGAGGCTACTCAATTGTAGGTGTCCAACCGAAGGTTGTAGCCGAGGGCGGCTGTTTGCCGTCGCGTATCGCTACCAATATGCATCTGTTATGATTTCCCGAAGGTCATACCCAATTGAGCCCGTAAATGGATAATCCCATGCATCCGTGGTGAGCCCTGCCCGAAGCGGATTGCAGAACGTATACGCGACATGGGCTTTCCAGTCTTCGGTCTTTCGTATGATGCGGTCCCAATACTGGTCCTGCCACCGAAACTCCGGGCGTCGCGCACTTAGCCACGTTCCCGAATGATGCTTGAACGAGTCCATCGCCCTCTTCACGTCTGCCGAATCATGTTGCCCGGTTACGCAAACGTGGAGGTGATCGGGCATGAAACAATAGATCGGAACGAGGCACCCAGATACGTGCGTCTCTACCGTCAAGATTTCTACCATCGCGTTGACAACTACATCGTCAACAAAGAGCCGCTTCCGCTCGTGCACGGCGGCGGTGAATGCGACCGTTTTGATCCCCCTATACGCAACGTCGGGTAGGCGATGTTTGCGAGCGCGTACGGGAGTCACGCAATGCATGGTACTCCGCATTGACGCTGCCTCGATATGTTTCGCCCAGAGCGCGCGTGCCAGTCGTTCGTGAGAAGCGACGGCAAACAGCCGCCCTCGCCTAGACGCCGGAAATGCACCGGCGTAAAAAATGCGACTAGGCGTGCTTAACAAGCATCAAAGCGCTACGCCGGCAAAGACACGGGCGTCGCGAACCAGACTAAGAGGCTGTTGATCTACTCAACAGCCTCTTCTTGGGCATGGAAGCCCAAGTCGCGTAGCGCGGTTCTTGAACCAAAGCGAAGCGTTCAAATCGCTGATTTCCACGCAAATCGGTGATTTGCCTTGACGAACTAAGCTGGAAGCGGAGTTCGTCAACAGCCTCCTAGTTGAAGAAACCGGAGAGCATGATCACCGGATTGAAGTACGATCGCTGATTGATCGTGCCTCGATACGAGTAGCCGTAGCGCAGCTCGGCGTTCAGAGAAACGTGACCCTGGAAAACGTAGCCCAGGCCGGCGCCCGTCTCAACACGGTTCTCGACGCCGTTCGTGCCCTTCCCGGTTGCCCAGCCCTGAAAGATGCTGTATGCCCAGAATTTGCCGTTCGCATCCCGCTGAAGGATGTAACCGGGACGGAAGCGAACGCTACCGTACACGTCCTGAGCAAGCTGAACGTAAAACACGTCGGCATAGACGTCGGTGTTCCACTTCTTATTGCCCCATTCGTCGTAGCCGGCGACTCCCGCGCGCAGGTCGCCTTTGTTCTGGTTTGCACCAGAAATTCCAACTCCGTACGAAACAATCGCAAAGGCCTTGTTCCCGGGGAACCACTGGCGAACACCAACGCCCGCGTAAGCACCACGAGCAGCGAACTGGAACGGCAAGTTAGTGCCGGTCGTGTCGTACGACTCGTTGCGGAAGTAAATATGGAAGTCCATATCGCCCTTTCGCATTCCAGCTCGGAGCTGCAAGGACGATGACTTTCCGGAAAGGCGCTGCGAGAGCGCATCGCCATAAAGCTCGAGGTAGGACTTATCCGCTTTTTTCGGAAGAGCCTCTTCGGTGGGGATGGGGGTAACCGTTTGGGCCATTGCAAACCCAGCGAGACCCACGAGAGAAAACGCAAAATACGTTCTAAGATTCATAAACGACCTCCGTGTCGGGGCACAAGGCCCATACACCTATATTGTACAGAACGAATGACGGGATCCGTTAGCACCGAAGGAATGTTCGGCTATCTCGTCGAGCGTTTGTAGCCTGCCCGGGACAGGTCGCGCTACACTTCGAAATAGCCATGCTTACGACATCCCTCATCGCGATGGTCATCCTTCAGTCCACCGATCCGCTGAAGCACGGCTTCGAAAACGTGCCTTCAGAGGCGCGAATGCGGATGTATTGGCGCATATTTGGCCCAGCGTGGGATCGGGAGAATATCGACCGGCAGCTGGATGAAGTGAAGAAGGTGGGCCTGGGGGGCCTTGTCGCATATTTCATGTATCCCTTCGCGCTCGACGACAAGCGAACGGGCGTGGCGAATCAAAAATTCAACTCTCCAGAGTTTCGTGAGCTCTTTGGCTATGCGGCGCAGAGTGCAGTTGCGCGCGGGTTGAGGTTCGGTGTGAACGGAGGAACGGGCTGGCCCTATGGCGGCTCCACCGTGACCGTCGAAGACTCTGCACACAAACTCCGCGAGGTAAAAGACGTCGCTCCGAAATTGCGGTCAGACGAGCGGTTAGTCGCACAAGATGGAAACCGCTGGTATGTGGAGAGTCCCACGCGGCAAGGGGTCAAGCGCGCGTCGTACGGTGCGGAAGGGCTGGTTGTGGACCACTTTTCGGAGCCGGTGCTGCAACGCTGGTTGCAAGCAAATGTCAGTCCGTTGCTCGACGCGGCGAAGGGAGCGGTAACGGCCGTCGGATGCGACAGCCTCGAAGTGTACAGTTCCAACTGGGCGCGGGATTTACCTGCGGAGTTTCGGAAACGACGCGGATATTCTCTTGAACCTCACTATCGGGCGATCTTCAGCGACAACGGTCCAGACGGCGATGAGTTGCGATTTGACTATTGGCGGACGCTGATGGAGTTGACGGAGGAAAGATTTACGAAGCCGCTTGGCGCGTGGGCGGATCGTCGGGGCATTGACCTGGAGATGGAAGCCTACGGCACCCCTCCCAACCCAATGACCGCGTTTCGGCATATTAGCGTACCGACCGGTGAGCACTATGAATGGAAGGGATTCTCGGTTCAAAAATATGTGGCCTCGGCGGCGCACATGGCGCGCAAGAACATCATCGGCTCTGAGGCATGGACGTGGTCTGGCCTGCCGAACCGGTTAGCCGACACGCTCAGCGACATCAAGGTGGTCAGCGATATGACGTTTCTGGCCGGGTGCAACGACCTGACTGGCGTCGACTATCCGTATTCACCGAAGTCCGCAGGTCAGCCCGGTTGGCAGCCGTATTACGGCCCGACGATGAACGAGAACAGCCCGCAATGGGTTGCCTTTCCCGGCCTGGTTTCTTACTTGAACCGGTGCCAATGGATGCTTCGTCAAGGGGTGCCGGTGGTCTCGGTGGCGGTCTATCTGCCCGTAGAAGATGCACTCGCCCACGGCGGAATGGACCAGATGCAGCTTGATTTTCTGGTTCGAGACCATTTCGTGACGGGCAAGGCGACGAGTGAATTTGGCCTTGCGAACGCGCTGAAACACACTTCAGATCTCTTGCACGGAATCAAGAAAGCGGGCCTGGACTACGACGGGATCGACCTATGGGCGATGAATGAGATGACATCGGTCCGCGCCGGCTCACTGCAGGCGGGGACGAGCAAGTACCGCGCCGTAGTCTTGCCTAGGCTGCTGACGATTGACCTGAAAGCATTCCGCAAGCTACTCGCTTTTGTGCGATCTGGCGGCCATTTGGTGTGTGTCGGTGAGCCGCCGGTGCGACTGGCGGGCCGGGCGAGCGCGGCGGAGAGAGTGGAATTTGCCTCGATCCGCGCCGAGTTGTTTTCTCGTGGCGAACGGACCTCAGTCGGTAAAGGGGCGACCTCAATCGTACGAGACGATGGAGCGGTGGGAGCCGCGCTAGCGAGCGTAATCTCGCCACAGGTTGAGATCACTTCGAGCGAAGACACGGTTGGTTTTGTGCATCGGCGGCTCGCAGCGCGCAACATTTACTTCATTTCTAACGTTGGATCGAAGGACGCAGAAGTCGATATTCGGTTGGACGCAAAATTGGGCGGAGTGCAGACTTGGGACCCCATGACGGGCCAGGTTTCACCGGGCCAATCGACGAGTCAGGTTCTGCTTCCGGCACGATCCAGTTTGTTTTTGGTCACTGACCCTCGGACCCCTGCAGTGTTTCGTGACGTTCCGAGTGCGAAGCCCGCCCGCCCGTGGCTCCCTAATTGGTTACTCACCTTCGACGGGCCGGATGCGCCGCCGTCGCTTGAGCTGAAGCAACTGAAATCGTGGACGGAGCTACCAGGCGGGCGATACTTCAGTGGGATCGGGACGTACCGAGCCGAGTTGAAAGTCACGAAGCCACCACAGTCGGTCATGTTGCAGCTCAACGGCCTTCACACCGGCGCAGAGGTCCTCGTGAATGGGCATCGGGCAGGATACGTCTTCAACTCGCCTTGGAAAATTGAGATCGGACATCTCTTGCGTGCGGGTGCGAACAACGTAGCAATCCGCGTTGGGAACCTGCCCGTGAACCGGTTCTTAGGGCAACCGGATATGGACATCAAGGGGTTGCGCGCGGTGTATGGGAATCGCTTTGGCGCTCCGGAGGAGAAGGCACTCATGCCGAACCCGCCACCCGCTGGGCTTTTGGGTCCGGTCCTGATCTGGGATTGATTGCGGCCACAGCTAACTCGGTTGTAGAACGGTGAAAGATGCAGAATCGCGAATGGATCTGCCCGAAGTGCGGGCGTCGGTTGACGATTGAAAACCAAGAGCACGTGTGCGGGCTATACGACTTGGAAGCACACTTTTCGGGCAAAGATCCGCTTGGGAAGGCCGCTTACGACTTCATCTGGGACACGTTGGAGCCGCTTGGTGAGTTCGATGTGCTGCCGATGAAGACAATGATCATGTTCGCCTACGGGACGAATCTTGCTTCCATCCGCACGCGCCGCGTTGGAGTTGAAATTTCGATCTTTCTGCCCCTAGCAACGGTTTCTCATCGATTCACCGATCGGTCGCCTTATTCAAAACACAAAGTGATTTGCCGTGTTTTTGTGGCATCGCCAACCGAGTTGGACGAAGAACTCGGCGAATGGCTTCGAGAGTCGTACCGCCTCTGGGCGAAACTGCCAAAAAACTGAGAAACGCTCACTACTCGCGCTCTTCGGCAAGAGGCATTTTTTGCAGAAAATGTTAGCTATGGCTAGCACTTGAAGTGCACCTTAACGACCGCAACCGATTTTTTGGGAGTCCAAGCCGAGCGTAACATCTATAATCATAACGCTTTGGGAATGAAACGAAAAACGACGCTGGGCGTCATCATTGGAAACCGAGGGTTCTTCCCCTCCCACCTCTGCGAGTCCGGTCGCCGCACCATTCTTAAGGTGCTGGAAGACCAGGGCTTTGACGTCGTGGTTCTGCCCGATACCGCCCGACAATCGGGTTCAGTAGAGAGTCTTGCCGACGCGCAGGCGTGTGCCGACCTCTTCAAGGCGAACGCCGACCGCATCGACGGCATTCTCGTAACGCTTCCAAACTTTGGCGACGAGCGGGCGGTCGCTAATACGCTGCGTTTTGCTGGGCTCAACGTTCCCGTGCTCATCCACGCTTTTCAAGACGACTCGAAGCGCATGACGATCGCGGATCGTCGCGATAGCTTCTGCGGCAAGATGTCGGTGTGCAACAACCTGCGCCAGTACAACATTCCATTCACTCTGACCACGCTGCATACCGTGAATCCGGACAGCGCGGAATTCGCCGCTGATCTGAGTCGGTTTCGATCCGTCTGCCGCGTCGTCACCGGCCTTCGAGGCGCACGTATTGGCGCGATCGGTGCCCGGCCGGGTGCGTTCAACACCGTTCGGTATAGCGAAAAGCTGCTTGAGCATTCCGGTATCACGGTCGACACACTAGACCTGTCTGAGGTCCTGGGTTGGGCGAACAAGCTCAGTTCGACGGACCCCGTAGTTGTTTCAAAGCTTGAGCGCATCAAGGGTTACACAAATACCGACGGCATCCCGGCCGTGGCGCTGGATAAGATGGCGCGCCTAGGAACGGCGATCGACAATTGGACAACCGAGAATCGCATCGATGCGACCGCGATTCAGTGTTGGACCTCTTTGGAGGAGTTTTACGGCGTTGTCCCTTGCACCCTTATGTCGATGATGTCGGACAGCTTGCGAGCCTCGGCCTGCGAAACGGACGTCGCGGGAACGGTCTCCATGCTCGCCCTGCAATTGGCGACGGAAACGCCGTCCGCGCTCCTCGATTGGAATAACAACTACGGAACTGACCCAAACAAGGCGGTCGTGTTCCACTGCTCGAACCTACCGAACTCGATTTTCGCGCATCAGCGAATGGACTTCCAGGAGATCATCGCGGGCACCGTCGGGAAGGAGAACACGTACGGCACCGTGGTCGGCCGAATGAAAACCGGCGCATTCACGTTCTGCCGCGTTTCGACGGACGACATCAATGGGCAGGTTGTCGCATATGTTGGTGAGGGCCAACTGACGAACGATATTCTCAATACGTTCGGCGGGGTCGGCGTCGTCGAAATTCCAAACCTTCAAAATCTGCTGCGGTTCATCTGCGAAAATGGCTTTGAGCACCACGTCGCCTGCAACCTTGGCAATTCGGCAGATGCCGTTTCGGAGGCCCTCGGCGTGTACCTAGGTTGGAATGTCTACAAGCATGCCTGAGCGATCCTTTACCATCGGAGTTGATTACGGCACGAACAGCGTGCGTGCCCTCGTCGTCGACACGGCAGACGGTGCGGAAATTGGCACCGCGGTCTGGAACTATGCGACCGGAACGGCGGGCGTTTGGCTCGACCCCAAGGATCCTCACCTTGCGCGTCAACATCCCCAAGACTATATCGATGGATTCCTTCATGCCGTGCGAGACGCATTGCTTGAGGCGGCAGGGACTCCCGGATTCTCGATCGACCGCGTGGTAGGAATCGGCGTTGACACTACCGGCTCAACCCCGATCCCCGTGGACGCGGATGGACTTGCGTTGGGGCTGAGGCCAGAATTTGCTTCGAACTTGGACGCCCTCGCTTGGCTGTGGAAGGACCACACTGGTGCGTTTGAGGCCGTGGAAATCACGGAAAAGGCACGGGCGGGCGGATTCCCATATTTAGAAAAGTGTGGAGGCGTTTACTCGTCGGAGTGGTTCTGGTCGAAGATTCTTCACTGTGCTCGCGTTGCGCCTGAAGTGTTTGCCGCTGCGCATTCTTGGGTCGAAATGCAGGATTACATCCCGGGCTGGCTAACCGGCAATCAGCGACCCGACCGTGTTCCGCGCGGAATCTGTGCCGCGGGCCACAAGGCGATGTATCACCGAGATTGGGGTGGTTTGCCGTCCAAGGCGTTTCTCGCCACTCTCGATCCGAGAGTCGCCGAGTTGCGGGATCGGCTGTACTCCGACACGGTGGCTGTTGATACGGCCGCGGGCACACTGCTCCCGTGGATTGCTCGCGAAGTAGGACTGCCGGATGGAATTCTGGTGGCAGTCGGTGCATTTGACGCTCACCTTGGAGCTATCGGAAGTGGCATCAAGCCAGGGACGCTCGTGAAGATCATGGGCACGAGCACGTGCGACATCATGGTCGGCGACATCTCGACGCCCGACATTCCTGGGGTTTGCGGCGTCGTCCCAGGGTCAGTGATCCCGGGCATGATCGGAGTTGAGGCCGGTCAATCGGCGGTTGGGGACCTATTCAACTGGCCCGCAAGCCTGTCGGGACAATCACACGGGGACCTGAATCGTGAGGCGGAAATGCTCGCTCCGGGCGAGAGCGGGCTCATCGCCTTGGATTGGAATAACGGCAACCGCACGATCCTCGTCGATCAATTGCTGAGCGGTCTGCTCGTCGGACAAACGCTCTATACGTCGATGCCGGAAATTTACCGTGCGATGATCGAAGCGACCGCGTACGGAACACGCATGATCATCGAGCGCATTGAAGAGTTTGGCGTTCCCGTCCAGGAGATCGTCGTGTGTGGCGGAATCGCAGAGAAGAGTCCTCTGACCATGCAGATTTATGCCGACGTCTGCAATCGCCCGTTCAAGACAAGCCGTTCGGCGCAGACCTGCGCGCTCGGATCAGCGGTCGCGGCGTCGGTAGTTGCCGGAGCGCATGCCTCTTTCGGAGAGGCCGTGGACGCGATGACGGGAGTCAAGGATCGAGTCTTTGCTCCGAATCCGGCGGCGGTTGCCGTGTATGAGCGACTATTCCAACTCTATCGACAGTTGCACGATGCGTTCGGCAGAAAGGCTCACCCCGACGCAATGTACAACGTGATGAAGGACCTGATCGCGATCCGGAAGGAAGCCACAGCATGAGTCTGAGCGCGCTGCGAGAGCAAGTCGCGTGGGCGAACAAAATGTTGCCAGCCCAGAATCTCGTGACGATGCACTCTGGAAACGTCAGCGGTTACGATCCAGATTCTGGAATGGTGGTGATCAAGCCAAGCGGGTTGGATTACTCAAAGATTACGCCTGAGAATCTTGTGGCGGCTGATCTCGAGAGCGGAACCGTTGCGCCTAGTCAACTTAAGCCAAGTGTGGACCTAGATCTGCATCTATTCATCTACCGGAATATGCCTGAGGTGCGGTCCGTAATCCATACCCACAGTAACCATGCGACCGCATTCGCGGCGTGCGGGCGAGCGATACCTTGCGTACTGACGGCGATATGCGATGAGTTTGGCGGCGAAATTCCGTGCGCGCCGTACGCTGACAATATTGGCGACCACCTTGGAGAAAGCGTCCTTGCCCACCGCGGCCGCGGGCCGGCAATTTTGCTTGGAAATCACGGCGTTTTCGCGTGGGGAACAAGCCCTGAGAACGCGCTCAAGGCGGCGGTAATGGTCGAAGATACGGCCAAAACTGTGCTGCTGGCCCTACAAGTGGGCACGCCGAGGGCAATTCCCGAAGACGAAATCGAAAAGTGGTGGGACCGTTATCACAACCGATACGGTCAGTCCTAACGGTTTTTTGAGTTCAAATAGGGGGTTATTCCTTATGCGTTAAGCGTAACTATATTCCATGCATGTCTAGGAATATGAAAAAAAGGGAAACTATATTCCCCAAAGAGAATCATAGTGTCGTATAATGCCCTTGAAATAGGAGGCGATAGGCTCAAGTTGGGTGGTGTAATCTACTCGCAGACTCTGTTGTCTCGTTGAATTGCACTTATCGTGCGGATTTTTCATAGGAGAAAAAACGTGCTTATACAAAAGCGAGCATTTACGCTCATAGAACTTCTTGTCGTCATCGCGATCATCGCGATTCTTGCCGCCATTCTTTTCCCCGTGTTTGCTCAGGCAAAGGTCGCGGCAAAGAAGACCTCCGACCTTTCGAACCTCAAACAGCAAAGCCTTGCTCAGATCATGTACGCCAACGACAGCGACGACATAAGCGTCCGTCAATGGCGCGATGCGGGCGGTTGGCTTTATTGGTTCGCCGGTTCTGGGAAGGATCTCGGATTCATGGACCCGACCGAAGGTCAAAACTGGTCCCGAGAGACCAATCCTTACGTCAAAAGCCTTCCGATGTATGTGAATGGTGCCGCTCCTCGCGATCCGAATCCAGGATATGGATATCGTGATGTCGCCGGCGCAGGTAACGGTAGCTACGCAGCAAACGGAAACGTGCTCGGCATCAGCCTGACTTCGTTCTCCGATCCCGCGAATACCCTCTATCTCACGGATAAAGCGACCACAACGCGTGAGTCGATTATCCAGCCGACCCCGTTGTATCCGCTGGGGACTCCGCTCATTGCGAACGGTATCGACATTAGTTGGACCGGGATCTCGTTCAACTCAGGCGCAAACATCGCTTGGGCAGACGGACACGCGGCTTACAAAAAGCGCCAGGCTGTCACCTTCCGCAACTACGGTATCTACGGAACCGTTCACTGCTACGGAGCAGCTTGCGCCGACGTACCCAACACAACAGGAATGACCGATCCCAAGATCAACGTCAACTACTGGTGGACATGGGGCAACGCCGACGTCTCGCAGATCTAGTCCATCATGAAGAGCAAATTCCTTATTTGGGGCTTCGTTGTTGTTCTCACCGCTGGAATTCTGGCGGGATGCGGCAAGAAGGATGATGAAGGTCCGCAATTCAGCGATGATGATCTGCTGAAGCGCGGCCAGGCTGGTCACGACGCAGGGGCGAAGGGCCCCGCTGGCCCGCCTGCAGGTGCAAACGTGCCGGGCTCACCCGATCAATTGAAAGGCGGACGCCACTAGGCGTAGGCTTTTCGACTCCTGGGCGTCTGCCAAACTTGGCAGACGCCTTTTGCATTTATCATGACCTCAACATTGACGATTCACCGAGATGCGCCGATTGGCACCGTTTCGCCCCGGCTTTACGGCCACTTCGCAGAGCATCTTGGACGTTGTTGTTACGATGGCCTGTGGGTTGGACCGGACTCTCCAATTCCAAACATTCAGGGCTTTCGCATCGACGTAGTTGAGGCACTGCGAGCCATGCCCACGCCAATGTTGCGGTGGCCCGGCGGTTGTTACGCTGACCACTACCATTGGCGCGACGGTATCGGCGCCAATCGACCGACCCGTCTCGGACTGTCGTGCGGTCGGAAGGTCTTGGATGACAACACCCTCGGAACTCACGAGTTTTTGGAGTTTTGCGACCTCATCGGCGCTGAACCGTACTTGGCCGGGAATATGGGCTCCGGGTCCGTGCAAGAGCTCTGCGACTGGGTCGAATATTGTAACGCGGCGATTCCGACGACGTTGGTTAACGAGCGGGTGGAGAACGGTCGCTCAGACGCGTGGAATGTGAAGCTGTGGGGAGTCGGGAATGAAAACTGGGGCTGTGGTGGCAATTACGAACCGGAGTCATACGCGCTGGAATATCGCCGCTACGCATCGATGATGCGCCACGTCGATCCCGCGATCGAAATGGTGGTGTGCGGTCATACGACGGAGTGGAATCGACGCTGTCTAGAGTCGTTGCGCAGCCACCTGGACACGGTCGACCACTTCTCAATCCATCGGTATTGGGTCCATGGTGGGCACGGTACGGAGTTTTCCGATGCCGATTACTACGCCTTGCTACGAGAGGCCGAGCAGACAGAGGAATTCATCCTCGAAACTCTCGCGCTGATCGAGGCGGTCAACCCAAATGCCCGCAAGATCGGCATCGCGCTTGACGAGTGGGGTGTGTGGCATACGGAAGCTCGGACCTGGGGACCTGGCGCGGCGGCTACTGAGGTCACGGATTACACCCAATCGGGAACGATGCGCGACGCGGTAGCGACCGCGATCGGACTAGAAGTCTTTCATCGCCAGTGCAATTCGCTGTCTCTGGCCAATCTGGCGCAAATCGTGAACGTGTTGCATGCGCCGCTAATGACGGATGGGGGCCAGTTTTGGCGAACTCCGACCTACCATGTGCTGCAACAGCACGGGGTTCACATCGGAGCGACGGCCTTGCGTACGGAGGTCCAACCGGATCACCTACTGCCTGACGGCACGCTGGCGATTTCAGCGACGGCAACGACGGGCGGTCTCACGCTCGTAAACCGCCACATCTCAGAATCGATCCGTGTCCGAGTGCCGGCAGGGTTCAATGTCGGAACGAGTCTGTTCGCCGTTTCCTCCCGTGACGAAAACTCAGCAACGAATCCTAATCGAGTTGCGCCGGTCAAGGTGGCCGTCACAAATCGCGAGCTCGAATTACCGCCGTGCAGCGTGACGACGCTTATCGCTGATTAAGGTCAGAGAGCAGCTTCATTTCGCTCGTTCGTGCGGATGCGGACGATCGAATGAAGGGCGTGCACGTAGATGTTGCCGTCTCCGGCCTCGCCAGTTTGCGCCGCGTCAACGATAGCCTCAAGGGCCTCATCTAGAAGCTCGGCGCTCGCCACAACTTCGACCTTGATGCGCTGGCCAAGATTGTTGGCGTATTGCGAACCTCGGAAGGAGTGGCTGACGCCTTTGGAGCGTCCCGTTCCGCGAACCTCGGTTACGGTTAGTCCATTCAGTCCCAACTCGTGGAGCGCCTCTTGAACACCCTCAAGCCTTTGAGGTCTGATGATCGCTTCAATTTTGTACACGGTAAACATAAGGATACTTCCGCCTAAAGTGCCTGTGCCTCACGCCGAATCGCCCGAGCAGCAACGATCTTGAGGAGCGGTGGCGTTGCAAATGTCGTCGCGATGACGACGATGATAATCGCGCCGTAGAGTCCGTCTGTGAGAATGTGCCGCTCCAATCCGAGGCTGGCAAAGATGAGGCCGACCTCGCCACGGGGAACCATTCCGACGGCGACAATCGCGCGGTCGATGCCTTTCCATGGCAAGCTGAACCCAGCAAGGAGCTTGCCTACCACGGCAACGACAAGCAGCAGTCCTCCCGTTGTGAGGACCGGACCGGTGATCGCTGAAAGTTGCATGCGCGCCCCCATCATCACGAAGAAGATGGGTACGAAGACATCCGCGATTGACCTGATCTTTTCCTCGAAGTGGATCTTGTCTTCGGTTTTGGCGAGGACAAGGCCGGCCGCAAACGCACCGACGATTGGCGCAAGTCCGGCCTTCTCAGATGTGACCGCGAGTAGCAAGCAGACTACAAACGCCGCGAGGCTAACCGCGGCCCGGGTGCGCATGGCGCGAGCCGCCTTGATAATCCATGGAGTCGCTCGAAGGCCAATTACGATCGCGCCGACCAGGAATAGCACCGCGATCACGCTCACTTTCACGATGGACCAGACGTTGAGAGCGGTGCCACTCGCCATTCCCGACACCGAGGCCAAGACGACGAGGCCGATGACGTCGTCGGCGACGGCCGCGCCGAGGACAATTTTTGCCTCACGAATATGTAGCACGCTGAGATCGGCAAAGACGCGGGCGACGATGCCGACGCTAGTTGCCGTGAGGGCGGCACCCATAAAAATCGCTTGAGGAGTCGGCAGGTGCATGGCAACGCC
Source organism: Fimbriimonadales bacterium (assembly GCA_038230855.1). Taxonomy (GTDB): domain Bacteria; phylum Armatimonadota; class Fimbriimonadia; order Fimbriimonadales; family Fimbriimonadaceae; genus Fimbriimonas. The sequence continues at coordinate 39,440 of JBBRML010000001.1, forward strand.
TACTCCGTATCCAAACCCGAACGGGAAAATCACGCCAACAACGGCGGTCCAAATCGCTTCGCCACCGACTTTCAGCAGTTCATCGAGGTTGCACTCAATGCCAATTTCGAAGAGCAGTAGGACCGCTCCGATTTCTGCCAAGTTAGCGAGGGTTATGTCTGAACCGTCGACCCAACCAAGGACGCTACTTCCAAGGATGACTCCGACGACGATTTCGGCCAGCACGGCCGGTTGCTTCAGAACGCGCTCGGTGAACTCGCCTGCAAGTTTTGCAAACGCGAGAATGATGGCTACGCTGAAAAGCACAGAATGCATTTGAGAAGTAATGATGGGAGCCGCCTGCAACATTGCGAGGCGGCTTCTCCAGGAGCGATGTGCTCACTCCCCGGCCACTAGGGCCGGAAAGTGCAAAGGTTAAGCAGGCTCTGGCTCGAGTTCGTCAGCCAAAAGTGGGAACTCCCCGTAGGCAAGTGCGCCCATCTCAGGAAGGTCCAAGCCAGCCAGTTCGTCTTCGACGCTTGGTCGAATCGGTCTGATTGCGTTCTGAATCTTGAAGAAGATATAGGCACTTCCAAAAGACCAGACCATGCAGACGACCGCCCCGATAACCTGGGCAACGAGCTGCTTCGAGTCGCCGTGCAGGATGCCAGTGACACCGAGTCCCGCCTTGCCGAGATACTCGGTTGCTCCAACACCATTCCAGCCTGCGCCGTAGACGCCGTCTGAGAAGATGCCGACGCTGAGGAGTCCGAAGATTCCACCGACGCCGTGAACTGAGATCGCGCCGACTGGGTCGTCGATGCCCCTCTTCTCGAAGAATTCACAAGCCAACGGAACCAATATTCCTGCGATAACGCCGATGATGACGGCGTTCAGCGCGTTTACGAAGGCGCAAGGAGCAGTGATGGCAACGAGGCCACCCAAGAATCCGTTGATGGACATGCCCGGATCGTACTTGCCGGTCCTTGCCTTAATGAACAGAATTGCCGCCATCGCGCCGCCTGCCGAGGCGAGCATCGTGTTGACCGCAATGATACTGATGCGAAGGTTGCCCGCACCAACCGCGCCAAGGGTTGAGCCCGGGTTAAATCCGAACCAGCCGAAAGCGAGAATGAATGTTCCGATAACGGCCATCGGAATGTGGTGAGCCTTGAGGACTCGAGGCTTGCCATCCTTACCGTACTTACCTGTCCGCGGACCGAGCACCAAAGCTCCGGCCAAGGCGACAAAGCCGCCGACCGCGTGAACCACGCTGGAACCTGCGAAGTCGACGACGCCGTGACCGAGCCCTTTCAATTGGCCCAGCATCGCCAGTCCGCCACCGCCCCAGACCATGTGCCCATAAATTGGGTACGCGATCATCGAGACGAAGAAACCGTAAATCATGAACGCGCCAAATTTCCAGCGCTCCGCCATGGCTCCCGTTGGAATCGTGGCCGTCGTGTCCATGAAGACCATCTGGAACAGGAACATGGTGTACACACCAACGTCATACAAGTTCCCACCGAGAAGGGTCGTGTTCCAGCCGGCGATGCCAAATCCACCAATGCTGAATTCGGGCCCATTGAGCACCGCCAGGCCACCTAGGGTCGCGGGACCGCCAATCTTTGAACTGGCCAGGCTCCCAAACATGATCGAAAACCCAACTAGCCAAAAGCCCAACATGCCAATTGGATAGATCATGAAGTTCGTCATGATGACGTGCGCCGCATTCTTAGCGCGGCAAAAACCGGCTTCAACCATGGCGAAGCCCGCCTGCATGAACATAACCAAGAACCCGGTGACAAGGGTCCAAACGATGTTGACCGCTACCTGCGTCTGCCCGACTGACTCGGCGAGCTTAGCGGCAAGCGGCTCTTTTGCTACGGCCGCTTTGTATTCTGCGACCGCTTTATCCTTATCCGCTTTCGTTTTTGCGTCATCGCCGTCCGACGATGACGGAGGAACAAAAGCATTTCCCCCCCCATCCTTCACGTCTCCCGCTGCGCCCGTAACCGCTCCGGCGGGGTCACCCTTGGGAGGGTCTTGAGCCCACGCTCTCGCGTTAGCAATTACGGCCAGAAGGGTCGTCAGGACCCAAATCACAAGGACAACTCTGGCAAGTCGTGTCCGATTATTGCGAATGAAGCTCAACAACGTTGGCCCCCAAAAATATCGTGCCGCAAGTCTGCACGTAGCAAGGCGTGCGGCGTCTGAGCGTTGTATCGATGATCGATACACATATGCGTTCCTCCAAGAAATGTTAAAGTGGAATCTCCGCGCCCTTGCGGATGCTGGATTGTAAAGGATTCATAAAGAGAATGCAAGGGGGTATTTGCAAAAACTGCGCGCGCGCAGGCCATTTGAACCTACACGCGCGCCAATTATTTCGTCATGAGACACTTTCGCGCAGGCGCAAGAATGTTTCATAGCGATATTCACTGACCGTGCCTTGATCCACTGCGGCTCGTACGGCGCACTGTGGTTCGTGCGTGTGGGTGCAGTTTCGGAACTTACATTGCAGGTTGGCGAACTCCGGAAAGCTCTCTTCCACCTCGTCGGCGGAGAGTGCCCAGAGTCCGAACGAGCGAATTCCCGGAGTATCGATGAGCTGCGTTTGCTGACCGAGTTGGTACATCGTGGAGCGACGCGTTGTGTGCGAGCCCCGTGAATTGCCGCCGCTGACCGCTCCGATCTCGATGTCGAGTTCGGGGCGGATCGCTTGGACCAGCGACGACTTACCGACTCCGCTGTGTCCAACGAAGGCAGCGGTCTGGCCCGATAGCTCGGCCATCAAGTCTTGGAGCCCAACTTTGGCTTCTGCGGAGCACTTGACGATCGGAATACCGAGGGGCCGGTATGGATCGAGCACGTCGAGTTCGGATTCATCTCGGAGCAGGTCGATTTTGTTCACGGCAATCACCGGCCGCGCGCCGCCGCGTTGTACCGCGACGAGGAAGCGATCGATTAGGCGTGGGTGAAGCGGTGGTGAGAACACGGAAACCACGATCACCACAACATCGATGTTGGCGACGATGACGCGCTCTCTCGTCTCCGTCTGAGGGTCAGGTCGAGACAGTTTCGTCTTGCGTGGCAACACTCGGTCGACCACATAGTGCTCGCCGCGTTGGAAAAGCAGCACGTGGTCACCGACGGCAATAGAGGTCTGCTGGGTGCGCTCAAGCTCGGGGGTCAGGGGACAGTTCCGCATTTGGCCGCGAAACAATACGTCGCAGCGGCCCTTATGAATGGTGATTACGGTCGCCTTGAGCGAGGTGTCCGTGGGCATCCCCGCCTCATCCACGGCCCTGTCTTCTCGCAACAGCCGCAACAAAAATTCGTCGAGCGAGGCAGACCTTGAGCGCATCTTTAGACGCGTAGGTCCATCATCTTCTTCGGTGACGACGGTCCGTGTCGCCGCACCGCGCATTGTTGATTTCGGTGCGGCTTTCCGCAGTAGGGCGGCACGCTTGAGCAACTTCAGTCGTTCGTTTGGGGTCAGCAACGCAAGCTGGCCCTTCAAAAAGGTTTTATCTTGTTCGTTCAATTGGTTTCCTGATGGACATGGCCTCAGGAACTCAGGCGAGAACTATCGCCGTGATCCGGAGGCAAACGCGTGGGCGGAAGAAGTTACATTCATTTTTTCGTTTGGACCTCCTGAAGTTTGAGCTCGGGTGAGCAAGGTCATTATATCAGATCGCTGAAGTATCCGCAATCACAGTTCGTCGAATCGGACGGAGTGGATATTCAGGTCACTGAGTCGTCGGGCGAGTGCGGGGTCGGTCAGTTGTCGGCGGTCTGAGTCGCGTTCATGTGCAATTTGCCCTGGGGCGAGCCCGGCATGCGACATCGCGTGCATGTCGTCTGCGTCGCATCCGGGGTGAGTGACGAGCAAATAGTCGCCGGCAGCGATGGTTTCAAGTTGGTCAATCAGGGGGAGGGCGCCGTCAATATTAGTCAGAGGCGGAAGAAGCAAGAGCTGCGTCTCCGTCGCGATTTGCTGGACGATGTCGCGCAGGCCAGGCAGCCAGGCAACACCCATGTGCTCGTCGATGTATGCGAAGGATATTCCCGCATCGCGACCCGCCTTGATCTGTGCGCGGATTTCCCGCTCGGCCTCGCCAAGTGAGAATCCGCGATCGTGAAGGTGGTTGGGGGTTGGAAAGAAGTGGCCGTTCTTGTCGACGAGCGAGGGGACTTCCGATGCGGGGAGGACAGGTCCCCATTTAACGTTGTCCCACTCTGAATTGAGCGTGATGTGGACCCCATAGCAGGCTTTCTGCTCGCAAAATGACGCAGCTCCGGCCGCGAACGCGGGGCCTGGGATCATTAGGGATGCGTTCTTCAGAACGCCCGCACGAAGGCATTCGACGACGGCTTCGTTCGCGCTGGGGCACGAGCCGGCGTCATCGCCGCGGAAGGCGATTCTGGTGGTTGGCGCGAGCATGGGTTGAGTATGCCCGTGACGGGCTCGTCGCTGGAATCTACAAACCCTCAAGGTTTGCCTGTCTAAGGCAACGCGTCGAGGCTCAGCGCAAGATTTCTTCGCGCGGGAATTTATGATGCCGACCCACGGATCTGACTTTTCGCTCACGACCCAGCGCGCAATCGCCCTACTTGCCGCCGGTCAACGAAATCCCTCGCACAAAGTAGCGCTGGCACAGGAGGAACATTATGATCAGCGGAAAAGTAGTCAACACCGCGCCCGCCATCAGCAGGTTGTACTGCGTCGAATGTGCGCCCTGCAGTCCGCGGAGGGCAAGCTCAAGGGGCTGCTTTTCTGGGCTGTTTAGCATCATTAACGGACCCATAAAATCGCGAAACCCGCCGATGAACGAAAACACGGATATCGTCGCCAGAACAGGCCCGCAGTTTGGCAACATGAGCCGCCAAAAGATCGTCGCGTTTGACGCTCCATCGAGTCGTGCCGCCTCGTCCATCTCCGTTGAAACTCCCAACATGAACTGGCGCACCAGAAATATGTTGAAGGCGCCGCCGCCAAGAAATGCCCCCACAATCCACGGGTAGAACGTATCGATCCAACCTAACTTGGCGTTGAGGACGTAGCTTGGAATGAGGGTTACGGCGGCCGGTAGCATCATCGTGCTAAGCAGGACGACAAAGAGCCGATCTCGGCCCCTAAACTGTAAGCGCGCGAAGGCGAACGCGACCATCGCCGATGTCAAGACCGTGCCGATCGTGGGTATCACGGCAATGATAAATGTGTTCACGGCCGCGCGCGCAAAGTTGACGTGTGGATCGGTGAGGACGGTGACGTAGTTCTGAATCGTGGGATGGGCTGGCCATATCCAGGGCGACGTTGCCGCGTATTCCGTCTCCGTTTTGAAACTGATCGCAACCATCAAGTAGAGCGGCACCATGAACAGCACGGCTCCGGCGGCCAAAACAATCAAGAGCAAAACTTGGTTGACCTCGACCAAGCTTTTCGCCCTGACCGCTTGCTGAGAGAAGCGAGATTCGCCTTGATTCACTTCATTTCACCTTCGTAATGCACCCACCGCTTGCTGCCGCGGAGCTGAATGGCGGTGATGATGAGAATGATGACAAATAGAATCCAGGCGAGGGCAGAGGCGTAGCCCATGCGCAACTCGCCGAACGCCTTGTTATACAGATTCAGCATGTAAAACATAGTCGCCCGGTCGGGTCCGCCGCTCGTCATCACAAACGCTTGCGTGAACACTTGCAGGGCACCGATCACCCCCGTGATGAGCGAAAAGAAGATCGTAGGGGTCAGCAAGGGCAAGGTTACGGAGCGGAATTTACGCCACATCGATGCGCCGTCCAAGATCGCAGCTTCGTGATAGCTGGGGGAGATTCCTTGCAGGCCCGCCAAGAAGATAATCGTTCCACCACCCGCACCCCAGAGCCCCATCAGCACAAACGCGGGGAGCACGGTCTTTGGGTTGCCTAGCCAGTTGATCGGCTGACCGGGCGTCCCCGCCACGTTGCTCAAGAATGTGCCTAATCCGAGCAGGTTCCGCGCGCCGTCTGGGCCGTAGATGAGTCCATTCAGCAAACCGGTCTCGGGGTTGAACACTTTCATCCAGATGAGCGACACGGCGACTCCGCTCGTGAGGGACGGGATGTAGTAGATCGCGCGCCAGATCGGCACTCCGCGAACTTTCTGGTTCAGAAGTAGGGCGAGACTCAGGGCAAGCGCGATCCCGAGCGGAATGCTGACTGCCGCGTACGCAAACGTCACCTTGATGGAGATGAGCAGGGTGTCGTCTCGACCCGCGTCGAACGCCTCAACGTAGTTGCCGAGTCCGACCCATTTCGGCGCTCGAATAATGTCCGAATCGGAGAAGCTGACGAGGAATGAATAGATCATCGGGCCTAGGGTCATCCCAAGACCGCCGAGCCAAGGAATCAGAAACAGATACGCGCTTCTGCTCTCCTTTCGCGCTTTGCGGGTCAATTTGACTTTTCGCTCGGGAAGGTAAACCCAGAGCACGCCAGCGAGCACGATCAGACATGCGGTCGCCACCGCCGGATAGAACGGGTACGGCTTACTCGCGTCCCTTCTGAGGGCAAACGCGAGCCGCTTCGAGCCCTTCTCCTGAACATCCTGTAGCCTCGCAAGCGGGGTCCCGACGCCGGTGAGAACGTCGTAAGCAGCGCCGTCATAGAGGTTGACAATGTCGGTGAAATACTCTGGAGTGAGGTGCAAAGTCACCGACATCGCTGCTGCGTCTGTGATTCCGAGGTGCGCGGGAATTCGGCGCTCAGGAGGGCTCGTCGGTCCGGGACTCCAGACATCAGACTGCGCAAGCGATCGCAGTGCAGGTTGGTCAAGTCCCGCTTCCGCCAGTCGGATCATTCCGTGCACTCCAGACATCCACTTGCAGAACTCCCACGCCTCGGCGCGGTGCTTTGTGGCGGCAAAAATTCCCGTTCCCGTCAGTTCACCCGGGGAGCGGGCCGGTTGTCCTTCGTAAGCGGGGAAGGTTGTGACGTCCCAGTCGTCCTGCATTTCTTTGCGGAGTTTCAGACACTCCCACGCACCGGATTGCATCATGGCGACGTGGCCCTTTACGAACTCGTCATGGATATTTGAATTGTTCGTCGAAAGATCGTTCATCGACGGGATCCAGTGGTAGCGGTTTAAGGTGTCAGAGGCAAAAGTGAATAGCTCAACTACCGCGGGGTCGGTGGCATTCAGCTTCGTCGGGTGTTCGTCGTTGTCCCACAAAGACAGCCCACGCGAGAGGACAAGCGTTCCAAACCAGAGCTGCGGCCAAGCTGCGCCGCCACCGAATTGGATCACTTTTCCGGTCGCCGAGCGCTTTGTGAGTTTGTCGAGGCAGTTTGTGAAGCAGGCCGCGCCGCGCTCCTGTCGGGGCTTGTACGCCCAAGTCCAGTTCCCATCGGGATAGGCAAGCCCGGCCTCCCGAAACAGTCGTTTGTTGTAGAAAATCAGGCCGGTTGGTGCGGTCGCACGCGGCAGAACGTAGAGAGGGCCTCCGTAGCGAAAGTAGTGGACGGTATTTGGGTAGTAATCCGCGAGGCGAACGTCAGGCGAACTCGCGACGAGGTCATCAAGAGGCACGAGTACGCCGCGCCTCGCGAAGGATAGAAAGTCGTTTTGACCTAGGCGCGCAAGATCGGGGGCAAGATTCGCCGCCGTCATGGCGAGGAGTTTGTTTCGGTAATCGGTGCCGCTGAGGACGGGCTCCACCTTAATGTGAATGTCCGGATGGGCCGCTTCGAACTCGGCGCAGATACGCTGTATGACGGTCAGGCTTTCCGCAGAATCCGTGCAGACGTAGCGCAAAGTGACCTTGTCCCGAGCAACGGCGATGAGGCTTGATAGCGTTGCGACAAAGATCGCTGCCATCCGCATCGTGGCGTTCAATTGTTTGCGCGTTTCTGGCCCCACGTCGAACTATCACTATCGCACAAAGCCGCGCGCTCAAGGTCAATTGATCGAATCGTGCGCCGGTATCATCGAGACCATATGAAAGTCGCCATCGTGGGCTACGGAAAAATGGGCCGGATGGTCGAGCAGTGGGCGATGAGCGCGGGACACGACATTGGCGCGCGTATCGACAAGGACGACCCGATCGAAGGCGCTATCGGATGCGACGTTGCGATTGAGTTCACGGAGCCGACGGTGGCGTTCAATAACATCCTCGCGCTAGGAGCGCTTGGCATTCCAACCGTGGTTGGGACGACCGGCTGGCATGCACGCCTTCCTGAGATCGAAGGAAAGGTCGAGGCGCTTGTGTACGGCACCAATTTCTCGATCGGCGTCAATGTTTTCAACGAGATGGTCGCGGCGGCTGCGCGCTTCATGACCGGGGTTTCGGGGTACGAGGCTTACTGCTGGGAAGCCCACCATAGTCAAAAGAAAGATGCGCCGTCCGGCACCGCGAATACGTTGGTTGAGCGCATGCGCGGGGCTGGCTACACGGGGCCGATCGACATGGCGTCTACCCGTGCTGGGATGATCCCCGGCATCCACGAGGTTGGTTTCGATTCCGCGGCGGACACGATCACTTTACGTCACACCGCGCGGAGCCGCGATGGGTTCGCGCAGGGGGCGGTCTTCGCTGCGGAATGGATTGTGGGCAAGCAGGGAATCTTCGAGTTTGGGCAAGTGATGCGAACCAGTTTAGGGTTGAATTAGCCCATGAAAACCAGAAAGCTAGGCTCGCTCGAAGTAACGATTGTTGGCCTTGGGTGCAACAATTTTGGCGGAAGGATCGACGAGGCGGCGACCCAGGCGGTGGTGAATGCAACGCTGGATGCGGGCATCAACTTCTTCGATACGGCGGACAACTATGGCAAGAGCCTGAGCGAGCAATATCTCGGTCGAGCGCTTGGGGTGCGTCGGAAAGACGTGTTGATAGCGACGAAGTTTGGCGGCCATTTTGATGGGCAGCCAACCGGCGCAAACCCCGCTCGCATCGTCCCCGCATGCGATGCGAGTCTCGCCCGGCTGGGTACGGACTACATTGATCTGTACCAACTGCATGTGCCGGACTTAGAGGTTCCGATCGCCGACGTGCTTGGCGTTCTGGATGGTCTGGTGAAAGCAGGGAAGGTCCGGGAGATCGGATGCTCAAACTTTGACGTCGCGCAACTTCAAGAATTGGAGCGAGTGCATGTGCCCGGCGCGGCAAAGTTTGTCAGTTTGCAGAATCACTACAGCCTGTTTCACCGCGAACCCGAGGGCGGCGTCTTGGCAGAATGTGGTCGCCAGGGATTGGAATTTTTGCCGTACTTCCCGCTTGCGAGTGGGCTCCTGACCGGCAAGTATCGGAAGGGTGGCGCACATCCGACGGGAACGCGGATCGCATCGGATTCGGATCGGCTGAGCGAGAGAACTTTGGCCACGGTCGAGGCGCTTATCGCTTTCGCCGAGGCGAGACACCGCACGATTCTGGACTTAGCCGTATCGTGGCTGCTGATGCGGCCGGAGGTTTCCTCCGTGATCGCGGGTGCGACGAAACCGGAACAGGTCTTCGCGAATGCGAATGCGGCTTCTTGGTTGCTGAGTGACAGCGAAATGGCAGAGATCGATACGATCCTCTCGCCAATGGTGGCATAGGAGGCTGTTGATCAACTCAACAGCTTCGTAGGCGCCAATCCGATTACCGTATCGGTCAGGCAAGTTAGTGCGGAGTCAAAAAGTAAGGTAACGCGGGAAAAACATCGAAATTAGTTCGGTGTTTGGCAGAACCGCGATATGATGGGGTTTCAGATGTTTCTCGGCTATGTCTGGACTAGGCGCGGAGCTTTGAGTTGAGGATTGATCCATGAATCCGAGCAAGAAACTGTTCAAACTTTCCCCCCTAGCTTTGCTGATTGTAGCGACGACCACCGCCTCCGGTGATGGCCCAAGCGCCCAGGCGAGTTGGGCGGCCTTGGTGCGGTCGCAGTCGAAAGTTCACGCAGCTAAGTTAAGGTGGAAAGTTACGCGCAAGGTTATGCCTTATGCGATGCCCGAGATTCTGCGCGAGCGTTACTTGGCGGCAAGTGTCAAGCAAGCGATGGTTTCGGGCAGTAGTCGCGAAGAAGCGGAGAAGGAGGCCAGGGAATGTTTGCTCCTCCTGGAGGCGCCGGGTGGCCGGACTACGGAATTCATCTATGTCTGCGGTCAATCCAAGAACATCGCAATGTCCGTGCATATGGATCACAATTCGCCGGTAGAAATCGGCTCGAAAAGTTTTCCACGGTCGTCGACGCAATTCTGGGATGGATTCACAACGACTGCATTCGAGGAAGGCGCCGTTCGCATGAACGGCACCGTCGCTTTGGAGCAGCCAGGACTTGCCCCGAATGCGGGGATTTCTGACTTCGACCCATGCATTACAGGCTGCCTGCCACTTAAATATCGATTCAAGCCCGGTGACTTTACGTCTCAAGTTGGTAGCGAGGCAACGTTCCGCCAGAAACTGTCCGCAGCGCTGGGTCCTGACACGTGGGAGTACATCACGGTGGATACGAGGTCCGGCCTTGCGACCAAGCTCGAGCGTCGGACTGACCCAAATACCGCGGTGCAACGCGTCCGGTGGTGTCTCGCCGTGACGGCCACTAGGATGGAGAAAGGCGTACTCATTCCAACCAAGCTTCGATTTGAAGAGTTTGGCTCATCGCGCGAATTGCGAGCCTCAAAAGACATGGAGTTGATTTCGGCTTCGGTCAACGATGAGAAGCTCGTGCAGGACGTGAAGAAGATGGGATTGCCGGGAGTGGCCGTTTCGGACTCTCGCCTCGGCCCTTCTGAAGCTCGGTGCTACGGATTTGGCGAGCGTCTGAAGACGTTAGCCGAGCTACGGAAGGTCGAAACAGTAGTGACAGCTCGCCCGCCGTTGCGCTAGGTGACGGTCCCAAGGCGCGACGCTTGACCGCGATAACGGTCAAAATAGGGCTACTATGCCAATCGCAGATTTTACGGGTTGCGGCACCGCCCTCGTTACGCCGTTTCACCCGGACGGTTCACTTGACGAAACGACCTTTCGAAGCCTCGTCAAGCGACAAATCGCGGATGGTATCAGCTACCTCGTGCCCTGCGGAACGACGGGCGAGGTGCCAACGCTTACGCACGACGAACACCTGCGAGTGGTCGAGATTGCCCTCGAAGAGGCGAAAGGAAGGGTCCCTGTGCTCGCGGGTTGCGGAGGAAACGACACCGCGAAGATAATCGCGACGGCAAAGGAGTTGGAGTCGATGAAGGTCGACGGCCTCCTGTCCGTCACTCCGTACTACAATAAGCCGAACCAAGAGGGCGTCTACCAGCACTTCGCCGCAGTGGCACGCGCGACCAGCCTGCCGATCATCGTATATAGCGTGCAGCCGCGGACGAACGTCAATGTTGAGGCAGACACGATGCGACGCCTCAGCGAGATCGACACGATTATCGGCGTGAAAGAAGCGTCAGGTTCGGTGGCCCAGGTGGCGGCAATTGTCCACAAAGTTAAGCCATCATTTCTCGTGCTCTCTGGGGACGACGCGGTGACGCTGCCCGTGATCTCGCTCGGCGGACACGGAATCATCTCTGTCGTTTCGAACGAGATCCCGGGGCCGATGACGAAGCTCGCTAAGGCTGGCCTCGCCGGCGACTACACAACAGCTCGTGCGATCCAGCGACAGTACTTCGCGCTGTTCGAAGGCAATTTCATTGAACCGAACCCAGCCCCTGCGAAGTGGGTGATGGAACGGATGGGACTCTGCGGCGCGACTTGCAGACTGCCCATTGCGGCCCTAAGCGAAGCCTCAAAAGCCAAATTGTCCGCTATCATGCAAGAGGTAGGACTCCCATGCAACGCGAACTAGAAGCTCTTTTCGACGCGCCTTCGGATCATCGATTCACGGACGGCGAACGACAACACTTTCGCGCCTTTTTGCATCAACTGAACCACGGCGATGTCCGAGCGGCCGAGCCGGATTCGGAATCAAAAACGGGGTGGCGGGTCAACCCATGGGTGAAGAAAGCAATTCTAATCGGGTTTAGGATGGGGCACGTCGTTGACATGTCCGTCGATCCCCATAAACTGCCATTTTTTGACAAATCTACGTACCATCTGAAGCGACTGATGGCGACGGACGGTGTAAGGATTGTGCCGGGCGGCAGTAGTGTTCGCGACGGTGTCTTCCTTGGTAAGGGCGTCACTTGCATGCCGCCCATGTATATCAACGTCGGTGCCTACGTCGGCGAGGGGACGATGGTCGACAGCCATGCCTTGGTCGGCAGCTGCGCGCAGATCGGGAAGAATGTGCACCTGAGTGCGGCCGCCCAGATCGGAGGCGTGCTTGAACCGGTCGGCGCGATGCCCGTGATCATCGAAGATGGAGTAATGGTCGGTGGCAACTGCGGAGTCTACGAAGGCACCGTCGTTAAGGAAGGTGCGGTACTCGGAACGGGCACGATCTTGAATCGCTCTACGCCGATTTATGACCTCGTGACCGGCCAAGTTCACGCCGCGACGGATGACGAGCCACTCGTTGTTCCTGCGGGGGCGGTGGTCATTCCTGGCTCACGAGCGGTCTCGTCGGGAGTAGGAAAGGACTGGGGCGTTTCGCTCTACACTCCGGTGATCGTGAAATATCGCGACGAGAAGACCGGCGCCAAGGTCCAGCTCGAAGAGTTGCTGCGTTAGGGGTTACGGTACTCGCTGCCCTCTTCCGCCGCCGCCGTATCTGGGCTGCGAGCGAGCCGGTCATTGCGCCAGATGTGCAAAAGTGAGCCATGCAAATTGCCGACGCGTTACTTCAACTAGGCGCATCCGCTGACCTACTGTCGGACGGAGAGCGCGCGAGTTTAGATCGGGATGGCTTCCTCTTCGTCCCCGGTGCACTCTCCCTGTCAAAGGTGAAGGATATCAACGCTCGCCTGGATGAGATTGCGGAAGCAGAAGGTGATAAGGCGGGCTTGGAAGTTCATCAGGAGGCCGGGACGCAGAGGATGGCGAATCTGGTGGACAAAGGTGCAGAGTTCCGCGCGTTCTTTACGCACCCGAAGGTACTCGCGGCTATCTCACATGTGCTGCAAGGAGATTTGAAGCTGTCCTCGCTGAACGCTCGCTTTGCATTGCCCGGCGAAGGCTTACAGGGTTTGCATGCGGATTGGGGACGGCTTCTTTCGCACGAAGTGTTTCAAGTTTGCAACTCAATTTGGTTGCTAGATGACTTTACGACGGAGAACGGAGCGACGCGGGCAGTGCCGGGGTCTCATTTGTGGAAAGGTCGCATGCCGGGAGATGAGATGGCCGATAGTAAGGCCACGCGTCCTGATGAGCAGCTACTGCTGGGTCCGGCCGGATCCGTTTTTGTGTTCAATAGCCACACGTGGCACGGGGGCACATTGAATCAGACCGAGCAGCGTCGACGAGCCTGTCACTCGTACTTCTGTCGGCGAGGGCAGGAGCAGCAGTTGTCTCAGCGCAAGTTCTTGCGGCCAGAAACGGTCTCGGGGTTGAGCGAGGCCGAAAGAGTCATTTTGGACGTTGCGTAGTCCTTCTCCCTAAAGAATAGGGGAAGGACTACGCTCAGATCACATGTCGCAGTCTATTTTCATAAACGTCGGGCATTGGAACCCTATCTGACTCTGCGGCCAGAGCAATAGGAGAACACTCATAGACTCAGATTTCACTTGCTAGATATTCATGGCAAACATCGGAATCTGGCGCCCCAGCCCAACCATTCCCCTAAAGAATTCGGGAAGGATTCCGAGCTTCTCGACCTGTGATCGCCCGAACCGCCTGACGAAATATCAGAATTGGAACCCAGATTCACTTTGCGATGTCTTCCGACGTGTCACCAAGTTCAAGCTCCAAAGCTTCTGGAGTAGGAAGCGCTCCCTCAAATTCAGGCGGTAGCGAACGGGCCAACTGAAATTCAGAGACGCCCATTGGCTTGGTGAGATCTCGAAGCGCATACTCGGCCACAACCTCATTCTTTGTACGGCAGAGAATGATCCCTATGCTCTTCGAATCATCCGGATGTCGGAGCAAGTCGTCGGCCGCGGATAGATAGAAATTAAGCTTCCCGGCATATTCGGGTTTGAACTTGCCGGCCTTTAGTTCGATAACAACGAAGCACCTGAGACGAAGGTGATAGAAGAGCAGGTCGATGAAGAACTCGTCGCCGGCAACTTCAAGTTTGACCTGACGTCCGACGAAAGCAAAACCGACGCCAAGCTCCAGCAGAAACTTTTGGATGTGGAGGATCAGCGCGTCTTCGATCGCCCGCTCCTCGGCTTCCTGCCCGATCCCAAGGAAGTCGAACTTGTAAGGGTCTTTAATGATTTCTCGGGCAAGGTCGGACTGTGACGCGGGAAGGGTCTTCTCGAAATTCGTAATCGACTTGCCCTGTCGATCGATCAAACCGGAGTCGATCTCAATGGCAAGCACGTTCCTACTCCAGCGGTTCTCGGTCGTTTTTTGGGCATACCACAGCCTCTGCTCTCGCGTGGCAATCTTCTCAAGCAGGGCGAGATTGTGATACCAAGTGATTTGTGCAAGCGGCCCTTGCACAATTTCCTCTTCGGGCCAGGCCTCCGCAAACGACCTCATGTATTTCAGGTTGCGAGGTGAGAACCCCTTCAAGGCCGGATACTCGGCCTTTAGGTCTTGAGCAAGCCTGTCAATGACCCGAGCGCCCCACCCCTCTTTGGTCTGCCGCTTCAAAATGTCTCGGCCGATGCTCCAATACAGGAGAACCATTTCGCGATTCACGGACAGACTGGCACGCATCTGCGCATCTCGAATTCGAGCTTTGAGGCTCGCTAGTAGCTCGGCATACCCTGTCGGGACGATATCGCTCATTCGGGTTTTCGCTGGACTAACGGTGAGTTGCAGATCAGTCTTAACCCACACACTAGTTGGGGACCGAATTCCACCTAAGCTGTTAGCAGTTTATGACGAGTCGACGGTGCTCGAAAATAATAGCTGACCCAACTAGCTCCCGATAATCGGCCGACGGACAAGCTGAGCGAGAACGACGGATGTTGGGTGCGAAGTCATGCTTTTCTCTGCGCCCAGACGAACAGCTTTTCCCCAAAGTCAACAACCCAGATCTGCGATGTCCTCACGCTGTCAAGTTCTTGACGGCGTCAGGCCTCCGAAGCTGCGATCGCTAGCGCTTCCAGACCACGGCGTCCGAGTTAATGATCATCTGAACGACGACAGTCATCGCCGCAAGCGACGTCGCTGATACAGCCCCGGTAGCCTTAGAGTCGCCGACTTTCAGCAGCTTGTTTGCAGAAGCAGGGTCTGCTTCAAACTGTTTGCGTTGATCTTCATAGGCCTCCTTAAGCACCGCTAACTCGCGGCCATCCGGATTACGGCTGGCCAATCGCCGGAAGGCGACCGTTAATCGTTCGGTTTCCGAATGAAGTGCGGAGACTCGTTCGGCAAGAACTCGGGCGGCTTCAACAAACTGCACGTCATTCAAAAGCACGAGGGCTTGTAGCGGGGTGTTCGTCGATGGTCGCCGGATCGTGCAGGCTTCGCGCGACGTCGCATCAAACAGCATCATGCTCGGAACCGGGGTTGTCCGCTTCCAAGTCGAATACAGGCTACGCCGATACAGGTCGGAGCCTTTGCTCTGTACGAAGCCGTTCGTCATCGTATTGAACTCCGTCCAAATTCCTGCCGGTTGGTAGGGATTGACGGGCGGACCACCAGGCTTGTCGTTCAATAATCCTGAGCCAGCCAGCACGCCATCGCGGATCATTTCTGCGGGAAAGCGATAACTTGGTCCGCGCGCGAAGAGGTGGTTCTGAGGATCGGCGGCGGCCAACTTGGCTGTACGCGCCGAGTCTTGGCGGTAGGTTGCAGATAGCACCACTCGCTTCAACATCGCTTTGACATTCCAGCCGCTAGAAATGAATTGTCGAGCCAGGTAGTCAAGAAGTTCAGGATGCGTCGGCCGGGAGCCTTGTACGCCAAAGTTCTCGCTCGTTTCCACGAGGCCAACTCCGAACAGCAGTTGCCAAAGCCGATTGACGGCCACTCGCGATGTCAACGGATGCGACGGATCGGTGACCCAGCGAGCGAGCTTCAGGCGGTCATTTGGAGCATCGCCTTTTAGGGGTAGGAATATCTTGGGCACTCCGCGCTGCACGCGCGTCTTCTCCGTTCGAGGAGCATCGTAACGACCACGGGCGAGAAGATACGCCGGCTTTTCTGGCTTTGCATCCTCCATGACCGAGATCTCGCGAATCCCTTCTTCGAAGTTCGCCAGGTCCATCTGAGCCTTTCGCACACCCGCGTTAGCCGCAACTGTCGTCGGTTCCACCGCGCCGAGATAGTAACTCAGGAGAGAGCGTTCACCAGCTTTGAGGGCGTCAGTAAGGGAATGGCCATCGAACAGCTGCGCGACCTCCAAGGGGTCCAGTGCGCGGTCGGCAAAGGTGACTTCGTCGATCTTGCCCCCCTTAAATCCGAGGTCGCGAAACCTCTGTCCAAACGACCAGTTTCCGCCGCTCGGCCCAAGGTCGCCGTAGGCGTTGATGCGTTTCCAAAGGGTCTCAGCAAGCACGGTCACCGGCGCAAGCTGACCATTGATATAGAGCCGCAATCCGCCTGCCTTACCGCTGCCGTCCCACGACCACGCGAGGTGAGTCCACAGCCCTTTTGGAATTCGAGACTTGGTGCGAACCGCGATGGCGTTCCCAGGCCAATGACGGAAAACCCGCGCGGTGGCGAAACCATCTTCTAGTGACAAATCAAATCCACAGAAGCCGACATCGGTGCCCCCCGTCCGGTGGAGCAGGATAATCGGAGCAGCGTTTTGCTTCGTGTCCTGGAGCCAGAATGACCACGTAAACGGATCCCACCGGTCACGGCCAGGCAAGTCTCGAAAGGCGATTCCGTTGTCTCCATCCAGTTCAATGGCGTTGCCCTTTAGGCCGGGCACGAGTTTTGGCTGGCCGATTGCGTACGCCTTTGATTTCGGCTTTGCCGTGTTGGCAAAGTTGCCGCCCTCGTTTTTATCAAGCGAGTACTGGCCGACGATCCCGGGAATTACTGCGGCCGTTGGGCGAGACTCAAGCCAAGTGTCGAAGTGCTTAGCCCCACTTAGCCGCGCTTCGGCCAGGTTCGCGGCCATGACATTTGTCGCTCCGTGCAGTCTGCCGAGTTCGCTCTGCTGTTCGACCGTCGGAAGCAATAGCGATGGCGTTGGAACCACTTCGGTGCTGAGAAGCAATCCGTATTCGTCGATCGAATTGAAGTAGGCGAAGAACTGGTAGTACTCCTTCTGACTGATCGGATCGAACTTGTGGTCGTGGCAGCGCGCGCACCCGATCGTAAGCCCTAAAACCGCGGAGCCGAACGTGTCGGTGCGATCCACCGCGTATTCGGTTCGGTACTCGAGGGCAATTGATCCGCCTTCGTTCGATTGACGGTGCAGCCGATTAAACGCAGTGGCAAGGCGCTGCTCGGTCGTTGGATTCGGCAGCCGATCGCCGGCCAGTTGGTAAGTCAGGAACTGGTCGTACGGGAGGCTCTTGTTGAACGCATTTACGACCCAATCGCGGTAGGGCCATGTCGGGCTCAAAAGGTCAGATTGATAGCCGTAGCTGTCCGAATACCGGGCCGCGTCTAGCCATTCCACCGCCATGCGCTCCCCATAATGGGGACTGGCGAGGAGGCGATCAACCACCTTTGCGAACGCGTTCGGCGACGCGTCAAGCTGAAAATCTGAAATCTCTTGCTCGGTTGGCGGCAGACCGCTCAAGTCGAAGCTCACCCTTCGCAACCACCGGACTTTGGTGGCGGGAGCACTTGGACCAAGCTGCGCTTTTTTGAGTCGCGCAAGGATAAATCGATCCATGTCGTCACGCGGCCAATCGCTCACGACTCTGGGTATGGACACGTTGGCGGGCAGTGGGTCGAACGCCCAGTGCTTGCCGAAAACTGCCCCTTCCGTGATCCACTGACGTAGGGTCGCCCGCTGTTGCGCGGTGAGAGTCTTGCCGGAATCGACCGGCGGCATCGGCGCATCGTGGTTGTTGATTCGCTGAATGATCAGACTGCGGTCGGGCTTTCCCGGGCTGATCACGTAGCGGCCATCTCGCTCCGCGAGTGCGCCGTCCGGCCGATCCAGTCGTAAACCTGCCTGGCGGCTACCCGAGTCTGGTCCGTGGCACTTAAAGCATTTGTCAGACAGGATCGGCAGAATGTCGCGATTGAAATCAAGCTTCGGCGACGGAGCCTTTTGCGCCGGTGCCAGCAGGGCGACGCCGACCCAGGCAACACTCGCGACTAGCGCAATGGACATCGATGGCCTTGTAGCGATCCGCATCACGTGTAGGTTACCGAAACCACCCTGTCTACGCTTTGACCAGCGGCGGAGTTCGATATACTTCGCCCAATGGCACGCAACGACGCCGCACAGTTACGAGAGGCATTTGACCGCGACGGATACACGATTGTGCGAGGCGCGATCGACTCGGATCTCGCCCAAGAGGCGTGCGACCACGTTAAGTGGCTCCTGAGCAAGCATCCCGAACTCAAGCCAGAAGACCTGCATCACCCGCTCATGATTGGCGATCCATTCTGGTATCGACTGGTTTCCGACCCACGCCTCGTCGATCTTGCCGAAGTGTTTGTCGGTCCAAACGTCGCCCTTTTCGCCACCCACTACATCGCAAAGGCGCCCAGGACGGGGCGACCGGTGCTTTGGCACCAGGATGGTAGCTACTGGCCGCTCGAGCCGATGGAAGTGACAACTCTATGGCTGGCGTGCTCGGAGTCGAACCGCGAAAACGGGTGCATGCGCGTCATACCCGGCACTCAGAACCTAGATCTGCAGAAGATGAACCCGAACAAGGATGTCGAGAACGTCTTGGGAAGCGAGATTGACGCTTCGTTCGTGGACGACTCCACTGCGGTCGATTTTGAGCTTGGGCCGGGTGACGTCTCCATCCACAACCCAAAAATTGTCCATGGCTCAAACGCGAACACCTCTGAAAAATGGCGCATTGGCCTGACGATTCGATATATTCCATCGTCAACGCGAATCACCCGCGAAGGCGCGGGCAGCCCGTACCTCTTCCGCGGCGACGCCGTTGACGGGGTGAACGAGTACCATCCGCGCCCAATGTTTGAAGCTTCGGAGCACTTTCCGTTCCGAGACTCAGGCTTGTTCCGCTAAGATCGCGAAGAGTTCATCTGGGGTTGTAGCGAGCTTGACCGCGTCAAATCGGTCGAACTCGCCGAATGCGCTCGCAAGTTTGAGCCACTGTTTGAGCCGCTTAACCGTGGCCATCGGTACCCGGCCCGCGTAGTGCTCCGTCCAGTGCATTAGTAGTTGTAGGACCGAGACCCAATCAGTGGCCACCGGTTCAGTTTTGGTCGTCAGCCCGAGTTCATGGGCAACCTGGTGAGGCAGATGAGGATTGGCGAGGGCACCGCGCCCGATCATGAAGTTCTGGCAGCCGGTCTCATCACGACACCTTTGGAAGTCATCGAAAGTCCAGATATCGCCGTTCGCGACAACCGGAACACCAAGCGTTGCGCGTACCTTCCCAATCGCTGGCCAATAAACGGGCGGCGCGTAACCCTGCACCCGAGTGCGCGCGTGAATCGTGATCCAGTCCGCGCCGCCTGCTACGGCCATCGCCGCCGTTTCGTGAATGGCGTCAATGGTGTCCCAGCCAAGACGCAACTTTGCGGAGACGGGCAATTCCTCGGGGACTGCATCGCGGACCGCTCGAACGATATCGCGGATTCGGCATGGCGTCCGGAGCAACGAAGCCCCTCCGTCGTTTCGGTTGACGGTTGGAGCCGGGCAGCCGAAATTAAGGTCTATGCCGCAAGCACCCGCCTTCACCGCATTCACGGCAGATGCCGCCATATGATTCGGGTCACCGCCCAAGATTTGGACCTGGACGGGGAGCCCCGTCGGGGTCAGAGCGCCATGGGCTAGTTCAGGAATATCTCGACGAAACACCTTCTGCGGAAGGGTGTGAACGCTTACGCGTACGAACTCGGTAACCGCGTAGCTAAACGCACCAATTGCGCCTTGTGCGGCGCGCATGGGAGCATCCGTGATGCCGTCCATCGGCGCAAGGGCGAGCGATGGTTCGCCGGGCACGACGAAACGGACATTGGAACGAATCACTTCAAGAGGTCTCGGACAACGTGGCCGTGAACATCGGTCAGGCGGAAGTCGCGACCCTGGTAACGATAGATGAGCTTGGTGTGGTCAATGCCGAGTTGGTTGAGAATCGTCGCCTGGAGGTCATGGATGTGGACCGCCCCCGGGGTGAACGTATCTACGCTAGGATCGATGATTTGGCCGTCAGAATCGACGATGTTATATCCATAATCATCGGTATTCCCATATACAATTCCCGGCTTCACACCGCCGCCGGCCATCCACATAGTGAATGCTCGGGGATGGTGGTCTCGACCGTAGTTATCCTGAGAAAGCGTTCCTTGGGAGTACACGGTTCGACCAAACTCGCCACCCCAGACCACGAGGGTTTCGTCCAGCAGGCCCGTTCGCTTCAGGTCGGTGATCAGGGCCGCGCAGGCTTGGTCCACGTCTTTCGTTTGGGAAGGAAGGTCACCCACGAGGTTGGAGTGCAGGTCCCATCCGCGATGAAAAATTTGAATGAATCGAACTCCGCGCTGGACCATTCGGCGAGCCAAAAGGCAGTTCGCGGCGAACGTGCCCGGCTCGTGAGCCTCGTGTCCGTAAAGGTCAAAGGTCTCTGCAGACTCCTTCGTGAGATCGACGAGATCGGGGACGCTTGCCTGCAACTTAAATGCGAGTTCGTACTGTGCGATACGGGCCGCAATTTCTGGGTCACCAAAGGCCTGCAGTGACTGATGATTGAGCGCAGCGACATCGTTCAGCATCGCGCGCCGAGTGCTTCGGTCGAGTCCTTCCGGATCTCTTAAGTAGAGAACTGGATCGCCGGTGGAGCGCAAGCTAACGCCTTGATACTCGCTCGGCAGGAATCCCGTTCCCCAAAGGCGCGGGTAGACGGGTTGATTCGGCTTGTCGCTCGAGACCTTGCTGTGAAGCACGACGTACGTCGGCAAGTTCTCGTTCATGCTGCCTAGGCCGTAGCTGACCCACGCCCCCATGCTCGGTCGCCCGGGGAGGGGGCTTCCGGTTTGAATAAATGTCGTGGCGGGATCGTGGTTTATCGCCTCGGTCCACATCGAGCGCATAACACAAAGTTCGCCCACTACCTTCGACGTGTGCGGAAGCAACTCGCTGATCCAGACTCCATCGCCTTTGTTGTCCGCCTTCTCGAACTTGAACTTGGAAGGGGCGATCGGGAAACGTGCCTGACCGCTCGTCATAGTGGTGATGCGCTGGCCGCGCCGAATGAGTTCTGGCAGGTCTTCGTTAAAGTGCTCGCGAAGCTTTGGCTTGTAATCCCACAAGTCGAGCTGGCTGGGACCGCCGCTCATGAACAGGTAGATCACGCGCTTCGCCTTCGGTGCAAAGTGCGGCAGGCCCCGAAGTCCGGTTTGTGCCTGTGCGTCCGCAGTCGATCCTAGGACCGCGCCCATACCGCCGAGGGCCAGTAGCCGACTTAGCGCGGCCGTGCCAACTCCGAGCGTCGTGCGCCCAAAGAGCTCGCGTCGCGTCATGTTCATTTCGGCTTCGAGTAGTGGTTCCATCGCTAGTGCTGGGTCAAGAATTCGTCCGTATTCATCAAGCTAGAACACAAAATCATCCAGGCGGCCTGTTCTGCTGGGGCCAGATTGGTCGCGGCCGCTGACTCGCCGACCGCAAGGAGCTTAGTCGCGGCGGCGGGGTTCTGGGTGTACTCGAGGCGATAGCGGGACAAAGATTTCGTTAGCAACGCGAGTTCATCTGGTCGAGCCCGGCGGTTCAAGGTCAGTTCGAAAAGGGCGTTGAGATGGCCTTGATCTGATCCGGGAGCGCGTAACAACCGCGCGCCCATTGCACGGCTTGCCTCTAGAAACGTTGGCTCGTTCAGGAGTGCGAGTGCCTGCAGCGGGGTGTTCGTCGTGCTTCGGCGCACGATGCACGTGTCCCGCAACGGCGCATCGAAGGTGATCATCGCCGGTGGCGGGCTAGTACGCTTCCAGAACATGTACATGCTGCGGCGGTATGTTTCCGGCCCGTGGTCCTGCACGTAAAAATGAGTCGAACTCGCGGGGTCGGAACTACCCTCCCACAGACCGTCCGGCTGGTAAGGTTTGAACCCGTGACCACCAGAGCGCTGGACGAGCAGGCCTCCGGCGAAGAGGGCCTTGTCTCGAATCACCTCCGCCTCCAGTCGAAATCTTGGGCCACGAGAGATGAGACGATTTTCCGGGTCCTTCGCCAGCTTTACCGCGGTGATTCTCGACGATTGCCGAAACGCGGCAGACGTCACGAGCATGCGGTTCAGCTTTTTGACGCTCCAACCGTTCGCGACAAATTGCGTAGCGAGATAGTCGAGCAGGGCCTGGTTTGCGGGCCATTCGCCCTGACTTCCGAAATCTTCGACGGTCTTTACGATTCCGACGCCGAAGTGCTGTTGCCAAATTCGGTTGACAAAAACTCGGGTGACGAGCGGGTTGGAACGCGAGACGAGCCAGTTCGCCAAGCCGAGGCGATTGTTTGCCGCACCCGCTGGCAGGTTGCCCAGGGCGCTAGGAATGTGGCGCACGACGCTCGGGCCGAGCTGATCGTACTGACCGCGCTTAAGGATAAACGTTGGGCGCGGCTTCGTCATCTCCTTCGCAATCAGGGTCATGGGGATCGCCGCTTCGAACTGAGCACGCTGCTGTGCACTTGCTCGGTAGGCGCGGGCCTTCGCCGAGTCGGGACCAAGATTTAGGAAGACCTCGCGTACCGCGTCTTGAGCTCCCAAATCGTCCGGAGATTTTCGGTAACGGGCTAGAGCCTTGGCCTCGGTCACGCCGAGCGGCCCAAAACCAATGTTGAGGCCGTCGATCGAGATTCCATTTACGACCTTGGCGACAATTTCGTTATCGCCTGCCTTGAATTCGGCAGTAACCAAGTCCTTCGGGGCGTCGAGCCCACGCCCAATTTTGTGGGAGTGGATCAGTTTGCCGTTTAGCCAGAGCCGAATTCCGTCATCACTTCCGATCCGCAAAATTTGAGGTCCGGAGCGGCTGAGCGAAATCGTTCCTTTCACATAAACGTATGCGTTGTCTTTTCGGATCAGGTTAGGAGCGTCTTTCCCAAGTTCGTACTGGAGAGGTGTCCAGTGGCCGGGTCCAGGCTTGCCTGGCTCTTCTGGCGCCGACTGATCGAACGCCTCGTCAAAGCTCTTGGCGGAGTAAACCGGGCTGATCTGCCAGTCTCGGCTGGTTGGGACGGGCGTCACATTAGCCTCCAGCCACTCCGCGGCCTCGCGAGGATCTACCGTCCGCAGCAGGCTCAACTCTTGGCTTCGCATCCTGCGTAGCCGTTGTTCTTGATCCGGGTTTGGCGCGGGCATTACCGGTTGCGGCAGGGCGATATTGCCGTCTAACGGATCATCCTGCGTGCTGTTAAAGTAGGCGTAGAGGCCGTAATAGTCGCGTTGGCGGATCGGATCGTACTTGTGGTCGTGGCATTTGGCGCAGCCGACGGTCAGGCCCAACATCACGGTGGAAGTCGTATCCACGCGATCAAAGGTGTTCCGAGCCAGAAACTCTTCGGCGATCGCGCCGCCTTCGTTCGTCGTGAGATTCATGCGGACGTAACCCGTCGCGATCATTTGCTCGGTCGTTGGGTTGGTGAGCAGATCTCCGGCCACTTGCCATTTAACAAATTGGTCGAACGGGAGGTCGGCGTTGAAAGCTCGGATCACCCAGTCGCGATACGGATAGATCGTGCGCTCGTTGTCCAGTTGAAGCCCATGGGTATCGCCATAACGAACCGCATCCATCCAGTAGCGGGCTTCGTGCTCGCCGTATGCTGGCGTGGCCAGGAGCTCGTCCACGAACCGCTCGTATGCGCCGGGCTTGGTATCTCGGTGTAAGGTGGCCATCTGCGCTCGTGTCGGTGGCAGACCGGTCAATGTTTGTGCCGCGCGCAGGGCCAGGGTGTCGAGGTCGGCTTGTGGCTCGGGCTTGAGCCCGCCTTGTTCAAGTTTTGCTAGGACAAAGGCATCGATCGGATTTTTGACCCAACTCTTGTCTTTCACCGACGGAATCTTCGGAGCCGTCGGAGGAATGAACGCCCAGTGCGCTGAGTACTTGGCCCCTGAGCCAATCCAAGCTCGAAGCAAGGATATCTGGGCCGGCTTCAGAGGCTTCATACCGGAGTTGCTGGGCGGCATACGCATCGCCGGATCGACCGCGCCGACTCGGTTCAAGAGAATTGACGCGTTAGGTTTTCCAGGCACGATAACCCGGGCCGTGGCCCCGGCGAAGGAATCGAGGCGAAGATTGCCAGCCGCTGCCGCAACATCGGGTCCGTGGCATTTGAAGCAGTGCTCGCTCAGGATGGGTCGAATGTCTCGACTGAAATTGATCTCGGTTGCCTGGTCACCTCCAGTGAGGCTGGAGTAACCGAGGATTGCAAGGCAGATCGGAAGCAAAGGATTCGGGAGCTTCATCGCCTTTACCCTTCAAACACCCAATTCAGAACCGCCATCCGCACGAAGATGCTGTTTTCCACTTGCGCAGCGATTGCCGATCGGTCGCCGTCCGCGGCCAAGTCGTCCAACTCGATCCCGCGGTTCAGTGGACCGGGGTGCATGACAATGCAGTCCGACTTCGCGTAGCGTAGCGACTCTCGGTTGACTTGATACATCGCGGCATACTCACCGACCGAACTGAGAACGCCTTCGATCATGCGCTCCCGTTGTAGTCTGAGGCACATGACGACGTCTGCGTTTTCCAGGCCTGAGGCAAGATCGTAGAAGACTTTTCCGGGCAGCTTTGCTGACTGATTGGGGATCAGCGTGCGCGGTCCGACAAACCGAACTTCGGCGCCCATCTTGCTGAGCAACCAAGCGTTGGAGCGAGCAACCCGCGAATGTTCGACATCGCCGACAATGGCCACGACCAAGCCGCTAAGCGAACCTTTACGCTCGATCATCGTCATCGCGTCGCCGAGGGCCTGTGTCGGATGCTCATGCTGGCCGTCTCCCGCGTTGATCACGGGTCCCCCGAAGTGATTTGCGGCGACTTGGGCGGCACCTGAGCTCTTGTGGCGCATCACCAGTCCGTCAATGCGTTCGTAGCGCAAGGTCAAAATCGTGTCCTTCAGGGTTTCCCCCTTCGCCATCGAGGATGCTTGGCTGGCGAAATTGACCGACTTGAGGCCAAGGTAATACGCAGCCTGCTCAAAACTAACGCGTGTTCGCGTCGAGTTTTCGAAGAACAGCATCCCGACCACTTTTCGGCGCAAAGGCGCTACTTCCTCGTTTCGCGTTATCCGATTCTTGTAGTCGGTAGCTGACGTCAGGAGGTGCTCAATTTCTGCCTTTTCCAAGCCTCGAATGGCGAGAAGGTTTGGCATCAGCTAGGCCCCCCGCGTTCGATTACCACCGCATCTTCGCCGTCGTACTCATTCACCTTCACGATGATATGGTCGCTCGGCTCGGTGTGCACCTTGCGGCCAACGTAATCTGGCTCGATTGGCAATTCGCGATGCCCACGGTCAATCAGCGCCGCCAGGCGAACCGCACGTGGCCGACCTTGCTTCATCAGAGCATCTAGAGCCGAGCGAGCGGTCCGCGCGGTGTAGATCACTTCATCAACGAGAATGACGATACGATCGGTGACCTCGAATGGAATCTCAGTTTGGTCCTCGTCTACGATCGGTCGGTCGTCACGAAAGGCTCGAATGTCGAGCTTGCCGCAGGGCACGGTCGTGCCTTCGATCTGGGTCATGAGAAAGGCGAGTCTCTTGGCGACGGGGTATCCCCGTCGAAGGATGCCAACCACGACAATGCCTTCGGCTCCTTGGTTACCTTCGAGGATTTCGTGTGCCATGCGTCCGAGGGTTCGTCGCATGTCCGTGGCATCGAGCAAAACTTCGCTCATCTATGAGCCAATTATGTCGCGGTTTGTACAGTGGCCGCTCAAGACCCGATTGCGCCGAGGCGGCGGAGGAAGCCTTCGACCGCATCGTGATAGCGATCGGGTTGAAGCCAGCGACCTTCCGAATGGTTACAACCGTCGAACCACACGATTTGCGTGTCGTCGGCGTGCAGTTTTGCATTGCGTTCTGCTTCGGCGGGAAGGGCGAGTCGATCCGCCTTTCCATGCAG
The DNA here is from genome assembly GCA_038230855.1 of Fimbriimonadales bacterium. Taxonomy (GTDB): domain Bacteria; phylum Armatimonadota; class Fimbriimonadia; order Fimbriimonadales; family Fimbriimonadaceae; genus Fimbriimonas. The sequence continues at coordinate 65,601 of JBBRML010000001.1, forward strand.
AATCAGAACTGGCATCCGGCAGCCTTTCAGGGCCGCGCCGACGTCGGCAACTCGGGGAGAGAATCCAATCATTGGAATCGAAAAGTAAAGCGTCGGAGAGAGAAAGACCATCAGGGCTTTGCCGCCCAAGAACCGCCACCAACCTAAAACCGCATCGGGTAGCTGGCTAAAGCAACTGTCGAGAATGAGCGCATCTGCCTGACCTTGTGCCGCGGCGAACGCGGAAGCGGCTGCCCCCATGCTGCTGCCCATGAGAATAACTTTGACGCCCGGCATCTCTTTTCTGACCCAAAGAACGGCGGCCAGGATTTCGGCCCGCTCTCTATAGCCGAAACCGCACTTCTTTCCCCCGCTCTTGCCGTGGGCTCGCAAATCGAGCAGGAACGAAGCGACGCCGTGGCGTGCTAACCACGCCGCTTCGCCGCTCAACTCGCTCCGATTCATCATGTATCCGTGACTCAGAATGACGACGGCCTTGGCGTTCTCTACGGGGACCCACCAGCTACGAATGGTCATCCCGTCTACCGTCAAATCCACGTCTTCTTGGGCTGCACCAAGCCCGCCGGGAGACAGAAATAAGGGAATCCGATAGGGGTGAATACTGATCCAGGCCATCGCGAAATTCAACAGCACGTAGATGGCTAGCGCAATGTAAACCCAGGTCATTTGGTTTCTCTAACGATCTCGTTTGTGGGTGCGTTGCGAGCAGGGACCCATGGCCGGTCGGTCATCGAGATCGTCCAAACGCAACACCAGCAAGCATCAACAGCTTTTCCACCCGCCCGGTCCGGGCGCGACTGGAGAAAACGTCGTAGTCGAGACGCTCGATATGGTCGAGAATTCGGCTGTACAGCACCCGGCCCAAGCGTGCCGTTTTGCGAGCGTAAGGGGGCAGGTGGTGGAGCAACTCGTCCACTTCGCTATAGAGCCCGCGCGCGCGCTCAATTTCGAATCGCATCATAGCTCTGAACTCGGGTGTGATCTTCGAACTAAGCATCGATTCTTCCAGAACTCCAAATCGCTTCAAATCTTCCTCCGGGACGTATATTCGGCCCATCGCGGCATCGTCCTTGATATCGCGCAGGCAGTTCGTAAGCTGCATTGCCTCACCCATCGCAAATGAGCCCGCGTACATCCCTTCCGTCACGGGACCTCCCATCATCTCGCACACCATGAGCCCGACCGCGACTGCGCTGCCGCGCATGTAACTCTTCAGTTCCGAGTAATCGACATAGCGGCTCTTAAGCAGGTCCATCTCCATCGAGTCCAAGAAGATCAGCGCTTCCGAGACGTCGGCATGCACTTCGTTGAGCGAATCGGCCAGAGCGCGAAGGGTCGGATATTCTGATCGTACGCCGTCCATCGCGAGCAGCAGTTGATGACGGTACGTTGTCAGTTTTTGAGTGCGTTCTTCGAGGGTCCAGGCGGTCGTGCCATCTGCCCATTCGTCGGCAACGCGAATAAATCCGTAGACCGCATCAACTCGGCGTCGAACCGCCCGGGGAAATAATCGCGATGCGTAGTAGAACGAAGTTCCGTAGTCACGGTGCAGACGTCGGCACTCACGATAATCCGCCCTGGAGGCGAATTTCTGCGAAATGGCGGCGGCACGGGCCATGGTTTGTCAGCATACCGAGCAGAACTTGCTGCGCTGGTGAAGGAACGACTAAAACGCCCAGACGACTTTAACGCTGATTCGATTTGCGGTGCGGGAGGCGTTGGGATCGCCAATTATCAAGTAGTACTCGGTGCCCGTAGCTCCTCCTTTGCGGAAGGCGAGGTAAAAGTTCCGCACGCCGTTCTTGTTTACGTACCTGGTTGACAGAGAAGTCGTCGCGTCGACCTCGTAGCCCGCGGTAAAGACAGTTTGTGCGTCTTGGCCTGCGTAATTCAGGACGCTACGTGCCGCACTGACATCGAGGCGACGCCAAACCCGCAGCTGAGCGCTGAGGGCGAGGTAATTGCTCGGCAAATCCGCGCGCTTGCCGCTTTCGTAGTAGAGCGAGACTTGACGAAATCGATTCGAAGCGTTTGGGGTGATGCTCATGCTCTTGACGTCGTCAACGCCGTTTGCGTACCGCTCCCGGTTCCATCCAGCTCGAGCGCGAAGATCATTCCGGAAGGTGAAAGTAGTGCCGGTGTCTATGCCGCCTTCCTGCAACGCGCCAGAGTAGTCGTGGTATGTGGGCGTGAAGACGTACGCGCTTACACTTTGCAGCCCTCCTTTTCGATACTGGTCGTTGTATTCGGAGAAGGTGTAGTCTCCTTTGCGGTCGGTCCAGGGAATGTATGCGAGGGCAGGAGAAAATCCCGGCTGGACCCAAGAGTATTGATACACGGAGAACCACTTCGGACAGGAAAACCCGAAGAACGCCGAGCCAGCGGTGTCCGGGCGTTCGCCGACACTTTGCTCACTCGCCGCCGCCGCGCCCGCATTGAAGTTGCCTTTTCGAGTGTCGAAGTTTGCGCCGACCGCTTGGTTCGTCGCACCATTCGTGAGGCTCTGGTATGTCGTGTAAGCGCTTAGACTTGTGAACTTTCCGAACTGTTTTTCAACACGAGCGACACCGTCGGTCTCGAATCCGAACCGTTCCGTGAGCATTGCTCCCACTGAAAGGTCAGGACGAACCTGTCCGAAAACGCGGGCTCCGGTATCGAACTGACCGATGCGCTGCGAGTAGAACATTCGAGCAAAAGTGTGCTCGCCCGTCAGTTCGAAAAAGTCGCCTCCCTCCTTAAAGAAAGGTCGAACTTCGCCGAGATACCGTTCCGTCCTCGTGAATTCATTGCTTGCGATCTGATTTTCGATGTTGATGAAGTCGGGTGAGATCGAAAGAAGTGCCGTAGCGGTCGGCGATACCGTGTAACGGATGTCGCCGCCGAAGCGGAAGATGGTGGCACCGCCGTGCAACTCAGGCGCGGCGTAGGCCAGGAAATCGAGTTTGCGTTTCTCGGACGCGAGCGGCGGGTCGACCTCGTCCCAGAAGCCTTGAAGTTCCGACCGCTCCGATGCCGTCCAGTTGGACCACATCGAAAGAATTTTCGTGTGTGCCTGGTACCGCAGGAAGTTGAGGTCCATCGACAGGTGCTGACCGTTTGGATAACTGAGAACTTTCCAGGGGATTCGAAATTCGCCGCTCCAGCCGTCCTTGAGACGCTTCGTTGATGCCTGCCAGATGCCGCGCCATTCTCGTTTTGCGGAGCGTCCGCCGGACATCTCCTCCGACTGAGTTCCGAGCAGATTGCACTGAAACACGTTTTGGCCAGTCTGGTTTCGAGTGCCAAATGGATTGATCCTCAGGGCGAAGACGTCCTCTCCGTTGAACTCGGAGCCAGGTTTGATTTCGCGCCCAATCATCATTTCCGGATGAGACTCATGAGCGTAGAAGGCGACATATATGGCCGCCTTGTCGTAGCCGATCCATACCTCTGTGCGGTCACTCGCCGCCTGATTCGTGTACGGATCGATGAAATTGTCGACGTGCTCGGCTTCCGACCACACTGCGTCAGAAATATCGCCGTCGATCTTCGGTGCGGCTGACAGCTTTTTGGCGTGCAAGTGCGGTGTTGAGGCAGACGCCATCAAGCAAGCACACAGCAGGCATACAACGATTACAAACTTCATTTTTTGGGGCCGACACTCATACGGGACTTGGTCTCGCGAGGTTCCGCGAGCGAGTAGCAGAGCAACAATGAGAATTCTACTAATATTTACGGACTCACGCAACATAGTGCTATAAGGCTCACGTAATAAGTCAGTAAGAGCCGCAAGTCGGCTTCTGGAAAGGAGAAATCGAAAACATGATACGAACCATCTCACACGATCTCAAGAGCTTTGAGGAAGTCTTCAACACCCTGTTCAACCCTGCAAACCGAGTGGTAGAACCCACGCCGCTCCACATCGCCATCGACGTCATCGAGCAAGAGAGCGCCTTAATCCTTCGCGCTGCAATGCCGGGAGTTCCGGAAAGCGAGCTCAACCTGACCGTGGAGGAGAACGTCCTAACGATTAGCGGCGACTCCACCATCGAGGCGAGTCAAGAAGGTGAAAAGGTTTATCGTCGAGAAATTAGCCGTGGCAAGTTTGCTCGGTCGATCCGGTTGCCAGAAGGACTGAACCTCGACGCGATCATCGCTCGGTACGAAAATGGAATCGTCGCAATCACGATCCCGAAGGTTGAGGCTCCTCAGCCCCGAGTGCGCACGATTGCACTGAACTCCATTGTCAACTCGCAGAGTGAGGTGACACAGGCGCCGACGCAGGGCTAAGCTAGATCGTTGAATCTTCGGCACGCCCTCGAGTTGGATGTAATCGCGGGAGCGCAACAATTGCTGGGCGCGCACTTAGTGCTCGGCGACCGCCAAGTCCAGATTGTTGAAGTCGAAGCATACAGAACCCCCGACGACCCCGGTTGCCACGCGCACCGGGGTCGAACGGCTAGGAACGCCGCGATGTATGAGCGCGCTGGCCTTGCGTACGTTTACTTTTGCTACGGTATGCATTGGATGCTGAACGTTACGGCTCATGAAGAAGGGTCTGCGGCGGCGGTGTTGATCCGTGCCGTCAAACCGATCGCGGGCTTCGATTCGGCACTAACCGACGCGGATCTCAAACGTGCACTGGCTGGTCCCGGCCGGCTGACGCGAACTCTAGGAATTGAGGCGCGCCATTACGGGCTGGATCTGCTCGACGTAGGCTCACCACTGCATATCGTCGAAGCGGAGCGCGCCACACGTTTCGCCGCCGGGCCACGGATAGGGCTCGCAAATGGGAAGGGCGACGACCTTCCTTGGCGATTCGTCGACGTCGTGGAAGCGGCCTGGGCGAGTCAGGCGATCCAATGATCGAACGCATATTGCACGCTGACGGATTCGCCTTCGTTGATCAAATTGTCCACATTGTCGTTTCCGAGTCGGACACGAATCGATTCGATGACTGACAACACGTCATCGACCGGTCGCCCTAGCGCAACGGAAGGAGGCAGTGTCTCTTGCAAGTTAAGGCAAACGCCATAAAGTCGCGCCGCGCGCTCAGGCTCACCTTCCCCAATTGCCCAAATCAGGATGCGGATGGAGTAAGCGAGCGTGACTTTTGCGCCGCACGCTAGAGCGAGGCTACATGCGCGCACAGCGTGACTTGCCGCGAGTTCCAACTCACCTCGGTGTGTGTAGAATTCGGCCAAGTTAGAATTCGAAGCGGCCAGAACCCAAGGGTCCGTCACTTCCATAAGCAACTCTTGAAACCGATCAAGCTCGGGTACGGGCATCCATGCCTTTGACTTCATAAGGGTGCCGAGCCCATTGGCAAGCATCGTCAACTCACCTATGGAATTTCCGCTCTGACGGTTCAAGCTCGCGCTTCGCCGATGGAGGGCCCATGACGTGGCAAGTCCAAGCATGTGGGCACATCGACCGAGTGTGTTCAGAGCTCGCGCGATCCCATCGGAGTCTTGGTGACGTTTTGCCAAGCGGTAACTATCGGTGGCCAAGCGCCCAGCAACTCGAAAATTGCCTTCCGCCGCTTCGATAGCGGCCGAAAAGTTCAACAGCCTCGCCCGCGCAGGATGATTTTGATCTCGGCATTTTTTGTTAGCAAATGCCGTGATATGCTTCAATTCCGCAAAGTGGCCGCGGCTGTAGAGCAACGGAAAGAACTCAACGATGGTCTGCAGACCGTCGCCGCTCCAATCTTTCTCGATGGCGCGATGAAGCCGGTCGATAATGTCCGGCACCAGCGCGGCAAGGATCTCATACCCTGCGCTACTCTGCGTCAAGCGCGCGGACTGTAGCGCGTCCAATGCGTAGTCTTTTAGCCGGTTTCGGATGCGGGACCGCTGAGCGGGAGCACCGTGGCACGCGGCTTGGCGCTCGCGACCGAACAACTGTAGCGTTGCTCCGATCAAGAACCATCGATCGTTTGAACCGATATCCGCGCCCTTAATCCAGACCGTTTCCACCAATTCTTCGAATGCGGCTTCGACGCCCTTGATTTCCGGGCACAGTAGTTTCGCAACGTCGATTGAGAATGCGCCGTGGCAAATGGAAAGAGCAGCAAATAGTGCCTGCGCCTCTTCACTCAAGTACTCGAATTGCGACGCAAGCACCGCGCGCAGCCTTTCGCGCTGGCCCGCTTGTGCAGTTTTGCGATTGAAGAAGACGAGCCGATCACTCAGTCGGTGATAGATCTGGGCTGGCGTCGCCGTATTGGTTCGCATCGCCGCCATCTCGATGAGCAGTGGGTTACCTTCCAAGTGCGTGCAAATTGAAAGCACGTATCTTGCGTTTGACTCGACCAGCTTAAATTTTGCGTCCACGCCCAACGCACACTCGACAAAAAGCTGAACTGCCTCGCATGCGGAAATCCCCTCGAAATCGTCGATGTCCGCATCCGTGTTCATGCCCTCTAAGCGGAGGACTACTTCTTCCGCCAGCTTCAAGCGCATGACCGATGCGGCGACGATTCGAACGTGAGCACAGGCTTCCAGGAGAGTTTGAACCGCATCGCGGACCCATGGGTTGAGGCGATGGTGTGAGTCGATGAATACCGTACATGGCTCCGTGGCGAGCACGCGGAGGCAACTCTCTTGGTACGTTTCATCCGGCCACTTTCGGGCCTCCAGATCGCGGAAAAGCGCTGCATAAAAGAGTTCTGCTTCCTCGAAGCTATGAGCATCGAGCATCACGCAATGACCTTTGCCCTCAGACGCGATCCTTTGCAATAGCCTTGACTTGCCAACGCCGCCGCCACCTGTGATGGAGACAAGACGGTTCGAATCCATAAGGTCTCGCAATTTGGCAATTTCGGCGGAGCGCCCTACAAACGCGTGGTTGTGGAAACGTTGATTAGAAGCGGGCGCCTCGTGTAAGGGCGGGCGTCGAATTCGAAGCAACCTCATCGGGGAATCGTTGGAGCCCCGAAAAGTACCCAAATCAGCGATGTGTAGTTCGGACGCGGGAAGCCGTCGCACAAGTTCCGACGTCGCGAGATCCACAAGAAGTTGACCACGTTGCGCGCACTCGGCAATCTCGGCCGCCCGCGCCTCCAACTCCGTACCTTTCGTGCCTACGGCGATGCCAGCGACGAAAACGTTGGGGCAATTCTTGAGGACTTGTAACGTCGCGTCTACCAAATTTTGAAGCGAGGAGTCGAGCAAGCGCATGCAGTGACTCTCGACTTCAAGCATTTCGATGCCTTGCACGTGGCGCATGACTTCTGGCGACGTGCTGAAATTTGGCGCTCCTAGGAGACAAGCACATCCGACAAGGGTGTGCGCCTGCTGTTGCCTGGAGGTGTAAGATGCCATCTTGCTGCGCGAAGTATTTCCAGAGAATATTTAGAAGTCTGAGGATTGCAATAATGCGCAAGAGACGCCAACGTCTCCATACGTACTATACCGAGCAAACAGGGATGACCACAGAATCAATGACAAAAATTTATGCCAAATCCGTTTTGTGTGACGAAATCGTAATCATGTCCGCAGTCGCTTAGCCAAACGACCATAAACACGAGGGCAGTTAAGCCGGTGTTAACCACCCGGTGTGCAAATCTCCCATCAATCAGGTGTAGGGAGCCGGTGCACATCGGTTCTGACGAAGTACGTCCGTCTCGATCCATGAGGACTAGATGCCCCTCGCCGGCCGTTGTCATCATCCATTCTCCTCGATTCGAATTTACGTGGAAATGACCCCGAGTCATGAAGTACTCGCCGTTCACCTCACCGGCTTCGAGCACCGTAGAGGCGTAGACTAGATTTGGGGTTTCGGTGTCGTCGGCCGAGCACCCGTACGTACGGTACACGACCTCAGATAAGCGAGTTGGGTCTGGTGGACTCTTGAAAATCGCGGCGATGTCTCCGAGTGTCCTGACGCTTGTCGGCGGGGAGTCCCCAATGGTCCCAGATTGGAAGTCCAGACGTGACATATTTCCAATTTACCGCTCGTTTCTCCAATACTTGCAATTTTGATGCATTCTTTCGCGCGCGAACGATAGAAATGCCAGCGCGGAACTCGACCTCACGCCGTGGCGAATTCGCGGCGGTCAAATACCAAATCTGATGCGATTTTCCAAACTTCCGGCTCAATGCGGCTATCAGGAAGGATTTTTGAGAAATGCACTATTGCGCTTGTCAATCCGACTTCGAGGCAATAGTGTAAGAACGCGGAGTTAAGAATCACCCGAGCGGCGGGTTTGAGTCCGAAACTAATGTTGCTAACCCCAAGGGTGAAGTTCACCGAAGGATGGTCGGCTCGAACGGCTGCGATCGCCTCGATCGTTTCGATTCCCGCGCGCCGAAACTCTTCGTCTCCCGAGCCGAGGGTAAAGGTTAGACAATCCAAGAAGACGTCGTGGTCAGGCAAGCCGAACTCTCGGGTCAGGGCAAGGAGCCTATTCGCGACTTCGAGTTTTTTGGCAGCAGTCTTCGCCATTCCGTCCTCATCGATTGTGAGGGCGACGATCGCCGCGCCGTATTTTTGGCACAGGCCAAGCACGCGACGCGTCCGAGTTTCCCCGTCTTCAAAGTTAATCGAGTTGATGATCGGCTTTCCGGCGAGAGTCTGAAGCGAGGTTTCTATGACCGGCCACTCGGTGGAGTCAATCATGATTGGCGCCTGAATCTGGCGATTGTAATGACTCAAGAGCCGGCGCATGTCTTCAGATTCGTTGCGACCAACGTAAGCCGTACAGACGTCGAGTACGTGGCTACCTTCGCCCTCAAGTTCTCTCGCGAGCTCGGTTAGGCCCTCCCAATTCTCGTTTGCGAGCATGTCTCGAAACGCGCGGCTACCATTTGCATTGGTCTTTTCACCGATGATAAGGAAGCTGGAGTCCTGCTTGTAGGGAACAAATTGATAAAGGCTACTACAGCCGACGAGAGCGAACGCCTCAGCTTGTTCCTCGCCTCTTACCGAAAAGTCGAAGCCTGGAAACACCTTTGCAGACTTACGCCAGTGGGCCTGATCGCCATGGCGACGACCCTGTAGCCTTTCTGCGACGGCAGAAATGTGTGCCGGAGTGGTGCCGCAACATCCGCCAATCATCGCCGCCCCGAAGTCGCTTACGAAGTGCTCGTGGTGATCGGCAAGGTCGTTGGGTGTCAGCTTGTACATCGCCTGACCCCGCTCCATAACGGGCAGGCCGGCGTTCGGCTGAACGGAAATCGGCCGCGTGGAATTTTGGCTCAGAAAACGAATGTGAGGCGCCATCTCCACGGGTCCGGTTGCGCAGTTTAGACCGATCGCGATGACGGCTGGGAATGCCTCCAGCATGTTGATCGCGGCGGCAAGTTCGGTTCCGAGGAGCATCGTCCCGGTTTGCTCCATGGTGACCTGAACCATGAGCGGTAACGGTCGGCCACACTCCGCCATCGCCCGATTCGCACCCACCACGCTCGCCTTTGCCATCAGGAGGTCTTGCAGAGTTTCGAGCAGCAAGACGTCCGCCCCCCCTTCAATCAGCCCACGGAAGGAGTCGCAGTACGTTCCCTCAACCTCTTTCCAATTCGTTTGCCCGAGGCTAGCGAGCTTGGTGCCAGGGCCGATTGCTCCCACGACAAAACGGGGTCGGTCGGAGGTGCTGTACCGGTCGGCGGCCCGACGGGCGATTTGCGCGGCGGCAAGGCTGATGTCGAAAACAAGTTCGGGGGCGTCGTACTCCGCCATGACAATGGAGGTGGATCCGAAAGTGTTGGTTTCGACGAGATCCGAACCCGCCGCGAGATAAGCCGAGTGAATGTTCTCAATGACGTCGGGTCGGGTCAAGTTGAGGATCTCGTTACAACCGTCCAAAAATTTGCCATCTAAGCGCTGAGCGACCTCTTTCGCGGCTTCCGTCCTTGCGAAGCGATCGTCGAAGATGAAATCGTCGTTAGTTAGGTTCGCCGACTGAATCTGCGTTCCCATGGCGCCATCAAAGATGAGGACGCCTTCGCTCAGCCGGTCAAAGAATAAGGACTTCATATCTTCAATTCAATTATGAGGCTCGTCGGACTGCTGCGACAGGTAATCGCCGGGAACCCTGCATTCCCAGCGGACAAAAGGTGTCATTCCTTTCGATAGTTAGGATCTGACCGGCCAAAGCGCAGGGACCGACAAGATAAGCTCTTCTCCGCCGGTGAAGTTTCCTGAAACTTTGTGGGAGGCTTTCGGTGTTTACCGGCAGTGGGTTGCGCCCGTCCCGGCGCATACAAACTCAGGATAGATATATGGTCATTTTAGTCACGGGCGGTGCGGGATTTATTGGCTCGAACTTTCTCAATATTTTCGTGCCCAGATTTCCGGAGCACCAGTTCGTCAACTTTGACAAGCTGACTTACGCTGCGAATCTAGAGAGTTTGGATGCGGTGGCTGATCTGCCGAACTATGCGTTTCATCGGGGAGATCTCTGCAATCCGGCAGACCTCAAGAACGCCTTCGACCGAGTTCTGCCAGATCAAGTGTTTCATTTTGCGGCGGAGAGTCATGTCGACCGAAGCATTTCGGGTCCGGGTGAATTTATCCAGACGAACATCGTCGGGACCTTCAATTTGCTTGAGGCGTGTCGCGCGGCGTTCGGAGGCGATTCTGCGAAGACGCTGCTACATGTCAGCACGGACGAGGTGTACGGGAGTTTGGGTGATACGGGCCTATTCGTCGAGACAACCGCGTACGACCCGAGTAGCCCTTACTCGGCATCGAAGGCGGCGAGTGATCATCTCGTGCGTGCCTACTCCCGAACCTACGGCATGAACGTCCGGGTGACGAATTGCTCGAACAACTATGGGCCGCGTCAGTTTCCGGAAAAGCTCATTCCGTTGATGATTTTGAACGCCCTCGAAGGTAAGGCCCTGCCCGTCTACGGGGCAGGCACAAACGTTCGGGATTGGCTTTACGTCACGGATCATTGCGAGGCTCTTTGGACCGTCATGCAGGAAGGGCGTCCAGGCCAAACTTACAACATCGGGGGCAGTAACGAGGTGCAAAACATTGCAATCGTAAAGGCGGTTTGTCGAATTCTGGCGAATCGACTAAACAAGCCTATAGAGGAATTAGAGGGCCTCATCACGTACGTAGCAGACCGTCCCGGTCACGATTTTCGGTATGCCATCGATGCTTCAAAGGCGCAGGACGAACTTGGGTGGAGGCCGACTCTGTCGGTTGAGCAGGGCCTGGAACTCACTGTAGACTGGTATCTGCAGAACACGGCGTGGATTCAACATGTACGATCTGGCGAATATCGAAACTGGATCGAACAGAACTATGCAAACCGCGGAGCCAATTAGTTGATCAAGAAGGGAATCATCCTCGCGGGTGGCAGCGGAAGCCGCTTGTTTCCGATTACGTTGGCGGTGAGCAAGCAGCTTGTTCCGATTTACAACAAGCCGATGATCTACTACCCGCTGAGTGTGCTGATGCTCAGTGGAATTCGCGAGATTCTTGTGATCACGACCCCGGAGGACCAGTCGCAGTTCTGTCGCTTGCTGGGCGACGGTTCGCAATGGGGGCTCCAGATCGAGTACGCAATCCAGCCGTCTCCGGACGGCCTTTCGCAGGCTTTCATCATTGGCGAGGACTTCATCGCCGGCGAAGGGTGCGCGCTTGTCTTAGGCGACAACATTTTTTACGGTCCTGGACTCACCAAGCAACTTGTCGCCGCGACGGGCCTGGAGCGGGGCGCAACTGTCTTCGCCTACCACGTAGATCATCCAGAGTCATACGGTGTCGTGGAGTTTGACGCGACCGGCAACGCGATCAGCCTCGAGGAAAAACCCAAAGTGCCACGTTCGCATTACGCGGTGACGGGCCTGTACTACTACGACGAGCGGGTCGTCGAATACGCCAAAGCACTAAAGCCATCGGCACGGGGCGAGCTCGAAATCACCGATTTGAACCGCCGTTATTTGGACGATGGGTCGCTTCAGGTCAAAACCCTCATTCGAGGCTACGCTTGGCTTGACACCGGTACCCACGAGTCATTGCTGCAAGCTTCGAACTTTGTGGAAACGATCGAGTTGAGAACGGGCCAAATGGTCGCCTGTCCCGAGGAAGTCGCGTACCGCATGAAGTTCATTTCTCGGTCCGACTTGGAGCGCCTCGCCGAACCGTTCAAAAAGAGCCGCTACGGCGAGTACCTGCTGAAACTCTGCGCGGAGTGAAGTCGCCCCTTGACCGCGAAGTCAGGCTTGACTAGCGTGACCTTTGAACCTGCGCGCTGGAGCGTCGTGCTATAATTCGGGCGAATTGGGACGGAGTTCAGCGGTGGAAACACCCCAGAAGTCGGAGCCCGATCCGGGACTGAACGGCCTGAAGATCGAGCGATTGCTCCACCTATAAGTTCTACGATATGGCAGTCACTCCCGTCCGAATCCACCGAGTCCGCCGTCCTGCGTCGAGGACCGGTCATGAGTAACGAACCGGTCTCGGTCGTGGTGCTCGGTGCTTCTGGCATGTTGGGCTGGGCCGTCACCAACGTACTTGGAGCCGATCCGAGCTTCAAGGTCACGGCGACTTTACGCGGCGGTCGCGCTCACGCGGCGGCCGGCAGGTTCACCGATGGAGTCGCACTCGTGGATTTTGACGTCGAAGCTGCCCTACAGGGGGAAGCCGGATGGTCCGAGTTGCCACGGTGCGACTGGGTTATTAATTGCATCGGGATCATCAAGTCGCACATCAATGATTCAAACGACGCGCATGTTAGCGGAGCGATAGCGGTCAACGCCACGTTCCCGTACGCATTGTCGGAGTGGGCGGCCGCGCGCAAGTGTCGGGTGCTGCAGATCGCAACAGACTGTGTCTACTCCGGCGCAGTGGGTTCCTATGGGGAATCAGCCCCGCACGACGCCCTCGACGTGTACGGAAAGACGAAGAGTTTGGGCGAAGTGCACGCCGGGCATTTCCACAACATTCGGTGCTCGGTCATCGGCCCAGAATTGCAGACCCATAAATCCTTGCTGGACTGGTTTTTGGGACAACCCAAAAGCGCGACCGTTTCCGGCTATACCAATCACCACTGGAACGGCGTCACCGCGCTGCACTTCGGCCTGCTGTGCGCCGGCATCATGCGAAATAAACTTTCTCTGCCGCACTTGGTTCATATCACGCCTAGCGGACCGGTGTGCAAAGCTGACCTGCTCTCGATGATCGCCCGAGGAATGGACCGAGCCGATGTGTCAATCACTCGTGCTGAGGCGACCGGCTTTGTCGATCGAACGCTGACGACGGAAGACGCAGCGCGGAATGCCGCGATCTGGGCGGCAGCAGGCTATGCGACCATCCCATCGGTCGAGCTGATGGTCCAAGAATTGGCGACCTGGATGCAGTCCGCGGCTAGATAGCAGACCCAGACGACAGTCGTGCCCATAATGGGGGCATGCTAAAGGGAAAGAACATCAATCTGCGATTGATGCGCCACGGCGATTTAGAGTCGTACATTGAGCTCGTGCAGAACGTTGAGGCGCGGGGCGAGTTTTTCCCAATGCGATTGGCATCGGAAGCTTCTATCCGGAAGCGCTTCAATGAGGATGGGTTCTGGTCGGACGAATTTCAGACGATGATGATCGTCGACCGCGAGCGCGACCGAATATTGGGCACCGTCGTTAGCTTCAAGCCGATCTTCTATCAGGATTCATTGGAGCTCGGTTACATCCTGTACGACATGCATAGCCGTGGCAAAGGAATCATGCCTGAGGCGGTCACTCTGTTCATGGGCTACCTGTTTGCGTGGAAGAACATCCCTCGCATTCAGGTCCAAATCGATAGTGGCAATGTCGCTTCGAGGCGAGTGGCGGAGAAGGCGGGATTTACGCACGAAGGGACTCTGCGTCAGGCGATGATTAACAACGGCAAGCCGACGGACATGGAGATGTACTCCTACCTCCGGACAGATCTCAACGCCAACCAGCCTGGGTAAGGGAAATGTAAACCAGGCCGGCCGACGACGCATATTTTGCGTTCACGAACTGCTTGGTACTTGGGTTGATCCATTCATACGGCGCGCCGTCTGCTCGGCGTGCTTTGAGATGATCGACGTATTCGTGGATCAGGCGCTGCCCAGCGCGGCGGTCGACGGTGGCAAGGGCGACGGCTAGCCAGCCGGTCGCCGTGGCCCAATATCCGCCGTTTTGGTACGACTCGTGACCGGACGAGGCTTGCTCCCAGTATTCGCCCTGGGGGAGGTGACGGACCTGCCCCTCGGACGTAATCTTGCCCGCCACGTAAAGGCGCAGAAGGTGCGTCGCAACTTTTCTTTCCGCGTCTTTCGGGAGGATGTGTAACCAGACCGCAAACGCCTCAGCCCAGATGTCGTCTTGTTTGCCAATTCCAGTTGCCGACCAAAGCAGCGCCTCATCTGGCAGAACCGAATGAAGAAAGGTCTTCTCGATGGATGCACGCATTTTTCGGTCAACCGAATCGTAGGTTGCTTGGTCCGGTTTTTCGATCATGCGCGCGAGGCTGCTGAGTCGTCGCGCGGCTTGCCAGCGCAAGAGCGAAGGCATGAGGCACAAACCGGTTTTGCGGGTGCTGTCGCAGAACCCCCAGTCGACTCGTGTCTTGACCGCATCGCATTGCACAAGGTCGGTGCTCTGGTCAACTTCCACGGAGTCAAACGCACGCTTTGCGCAATCGTAAACCTTGCATGCTCGGTGCGCAGTTTTGATGAGAGAAGTCGCGAAGGTGATGTTTTTTGCGCTGACCACCTGCGCGTTCACCATCTGGATGAAATAGAATGCGTCGTCGGCGGGAGGCACGATACCGTAGTGCCCATCGCCCTGGTCGGCATAGGCTCCTGGGTACCAGCACGCCTCACCGCGCAACGTGACGTGGTCGGGAATGCTGTCTGGTGGCACGATCAGCCCGTGCGGAAACCTGACGCCATGCGGACCGGGCTGCGTGGCCGCCGTGACCTGAATCCAACCTTCGATTTCTCGGGTCGGAACGAACGTGTCGCCCAGCATCATCGCGGCGTCGCGAATCCAAAATGCCGGATAGTAGTTCTGGGTTCCTCCCGGCACACGTAGGTCGTTGCCGGTTTCGTTTTTGGGACCGCCTTTGATTTGGCCGCCCGCAGGAACCTTCGCGCTGTCGAGGACTTCGACCGCAACCTGTCGCAAGTAGGCGATGTCCGCCGAGACGGCCGGGCACGGCGTAAGGATGGTGGCGGCAAGGGTAAAGAGCAGCATCGCTCTCGCCATCGTACCGCCCGTTCAGCAGGCGCGCTGGAGTGGCACCGGCACCTGATGTGCGAAACTTAAGTCCAATGATCGCAAAGGTCCATTCCGCAACTTTAATCGGCATCGAAGCGCTGCCGGTTGTCGTAGAAGTTGACCTACAAGGTGGTTATCAGGACGCAGAGCGCAACTTTATTCTTGTCGGACTCCCGGATAAGTCCGTTCTGGAGAGCAAGGAACGAGTACGAACGGCCATGCGGCACTCCGGTTTGCGTTTTCCGGACCAGCGCATCATGTGCAACTTGGCACCGGGAGACATTCGCAAAGAAGGACCCTGGCTCGATCTTCCCATCGCGATCGCGATCTGCGCGGCAATGGGCCAGCTGTCCCTTCAAGAGCTTGAAAAGACGATTATCCTCGGGGAGCTGGGGCTCGATGGTTCCTTGCGTCCGATTGACGGCGCGGTGAGCGTTGCGTTGATGGCGATCGAAGCGGGATTTACGCGGATGCTTGTGCCGAAGGTCAATGCACCGGAAGCCGCCGTCGCCGAGGATTTAGAGGTGTACGGCCTCGACACGTTGCTCGAAGCGGTCGAATTACTGAATGGCTCAACGCTCGTCTCGCCCCAAAAGTTTGAACAATCCATTCAGCTGACACCGCCTGAGTACGGGATCGATTATTCAGATGTGAAAGGCCAGACTACGGCGATTCGTGCGCTTGAAATTGCCGCGGCGGGTGGGCACAACGTGCTGATGACCGGTCCACCCGGATCAGGAAAAACGATGCTCGCACGGCGTTTGCCGACAATCTTGCCGCCGCTGGCGTTGTCAGAGGCGATTGAGGTCACGCGCATTTGCTCGGCGGCGGGGAAGAAGGGGGGCAAGTCGGGGCTGATTTGGGAGCGGCCTTTTCGGTCGCCTCACCACAGCGCCTCGCACGCCTCGATTGTCGGTGGCGGCAAGAACCCCAAGCCGGGCGAAATCAGCATGGCCCATAACGGGGTGCTCTTCATGGACGAGATGCCCGAGTTCGACCGAGCGGTGCTGGAGGCGTTACGTCAACCCTTGGAAGATGGTGTTGTCACCGTTGCTCGCGTTGCCAACACGTTGACTTTCCCTGCCGCTTGTATTTTGGTCGGGGCGATGAACCCTTGCCCGTGTGGGTTCAAGGGCTTGCCTGAGCAGAAGTGCGTGGCGTCACCCGCGTCGTGTGGACGGTACGCGGATCGGCTGTCGGGGCCGCTCCTCGACCGGATCGATTTGCACATCGACGTTCCGCGATTGAAAGCAGACGAGTTGATTGGCGGCGGGACGGGCGAGGCGTCGGCGTCGATTCGGGAGCGCGTTTTGCGGGCGCGTGAGCGGCAACATGCGCGGTTGGGCAATCACGATACGAACGCAAAGATGACCCCTCGCCAACTGCGAGCGACGGTACCGCTGGATACGGAAAGCGAAGAGTTCATGCGACGTGTCATGTCTCAGATGAACATATCGGGTCGGGTGTTCGACCGCATCCTTAAGGTCGCTCGGACAATCGCGGACCTGGCGGGAGAGGCGACGGTGCGTAAAGCACACGTCGCGGAGTCCGTTCAGTACCGGGAGCGCACTCAGTAGGTTTAGGCCCTTAGCGACTTCGACCACTTCTCATGCTTGCGAGTTGCAACTCGCTCTGGCTACGCCCGCTTTCCTTCTCGATGTCATCATCAACAGGGAAGGACTACCCTTAAGATGGCTTTGCAAATGGGGCCAGACCACAGGCTGGTAACGGCGTTTCGAATTGTCAGACATGGCTCAACTTGTGGCAGGTCATACGTCTACTATTTAGGAACCAGTGTTGATTTTGCCACTGTGCCCAATAGCTGACTAAGACCGTCTTCGAATTCCTGGGTGAGATCATCGGCACCTGTACAGGCGTGAGTAACCTCATGGAGGACTGTCGAAGCGAATGACTCCACTTCCTTCAACTCGCTTCGCTTGATTACAATCCGACCTTTACCGCCTTCCCAACAACCAACCGCTTCGTCTTGACCATCACTCTCGAGTCGCATTGTCTCAGATATGAGGACCTCCTTCACCCGCCGCGTTCGCTCTTTCCCTGCTAGCTGTAGGAGAGCTCTCGTAAACGCAAAGACATGCTGTTCTTTGGCGGTTAATTCGATGGGGTTCACGAATTTGAACTCGAAACTGCTGTCCCACTCTTGGCGATATTGCCCGAGGTCGCGAATTGGTTCTCCTTTCAGGTCGGTCACATCCGAAAGCTTCAAGGCGATGTTTTGAGGCACCACAACAACGCGGCAACCATCTCCTTGAGCATGTCCTACAAGAGAACCACCTGCCAGAAGCTGTTCCGAGGTAACGAAGATGACCTTCTCATTGCTATTGAGCACCTTACAGGCGTGAAGAGCGACCTCAGTCCACCCCACTTCGTCATGCACCTTTCCCGTCGCGAACCCAGCAAGGTCGTCTGCCAGACCGCTTGCAACTGCTGAGCCAATGGAGCCAAGCAGGATCGACTTCACACGTTCTGTGTAGGCCGTGCGTCCAACATGGGTTCGCTCGCGGTTTAAGGCCTTATTGAGGCTCGCAGTAGTGGACGTAATGTTGTACGAGAATAGAAAATTTTCTTCTTCGGCGACGCGCAGTCCGTTAACGTAAATGCGGGCAGTCGCCCCTTCTTTCTTGAGAACGATTCCGTGACCAGTGACTTCGAGCTGCTCATCTTGGCTGTATCGAAGAAAGAACGCCTTGGCTTGCGCCATGTCCTCATCTGTGACACCCTCAAGCATGAAGTCTGTTCCAACCATGCTTGTGTCGGTTGGCGCTCGAATCTCAGCGTGAAGCGTCTGCACATTCTCAAAGCCGTGCTTCCCGGCTTTGCCCGTAGTGATGATGCCGTACTTTGAACGAATGAGAATACGCACTCGCCGCCGATCGGCAGTTGCCAACGCATCTTTCAGCCCAACCCCGAACCGTCCGATTATCTGCCCTGCTGCCCGAAGTTTTTCTTGGTTCTCGTTCTGAGTGAGATGCTCGTAGCGCAAACCCCGCCCGAAGTCGCGGATATGCCAGGCTCCATTATCGTCCTTTGAGATTTCTGGGTTGGCAGTCTTACTGAGGATGTGTTCGTCCAGTGCGTTCGCGATGATTTCGCGAATTGCATGCGCCATTGACCAGTTTTCGAGAACCGTTTCGACGTTGAGATCGAATTGGCGCACATCTGAAGAGGCAGCATCGCTATCTTGCATATAGCTCACAGCTTATCGCTTTGCCCAGATTGAGGTGTTAGGAAGTGGCTGGCATTTCTTTCCATCTGATCACCATGGTATAGGTTCAATCGGGTTCATTGAATCCCTTTTGTTCACACCCAAGCGTCGCGAGAAATTCCTGGCGACATTGACAATGCAATCAATTGATTTCCTGATAGACGCCTGAAATGCCAGCGCCTTGATGCAGTTTTTCAAGCGCAATCGTAGCTAACACATCGAGGAGGCTCCTCACAGGACCTGGCCGATGGACAAGGATTAGACAAACGTCAATCGGTACTTGGTTGATGGATATATCGCTTACTGGTCCGCCCCCCGAAAATGAAGACGATGCAAGATGACTCCTCCGGTTCTAGGAGGAGTCATGAAGAAATCAAAGTACACGGAAGAGCAAATCGTCCGGATTCTGCCGGAGGCCGAGAGCGACCAGACGTTGATTCACTCGCTCGCTTCTTCTGCTTCGCCGCCGTTCTTCACAATATCGCCTGGCTTAAAGAGGATGCCCTTCAGCATCTTCCTCCACTCGGGCTTCTTTCGCAACAGGAATTCTAGGTCCATGCCGAAATGCTTCATCTCTTCGTGTTGAGCATTCTTCATGATTGCGCTGGCTTCTTTGTCCGTTTCCACCGAAATCCGCTGCTCGTACCAGCCAATCGCTTCCGCTTCCTCTGTGAGCGATGTGATCATCCGTGCAAATGTCCGGGTCTGTTCCGAGAGTTCCTCGGGTGGTTCATGGTACTGGTCGAATCCCATGCCCTATTGTCGCCGTGTCCAGCGCAAGAAATCTAGGCGTGAACTGCGCGATTCACGATATCCCTACGGAATGCCATTTCCAGCTCAGGTCACCATCCTCCGCCTTAAGTTCTCGGTCGCCGAGCATTTGCGGCTTTTCGTTGCAAAGTTAAGCGTGGACCTCAGCGCCGCCACTCAATTCGGCCACCTGCGTTGGGTTCTGACCGTTCAGTCCTCGGATTTCGTGGTCGAACCAATCAGACCGCTCATCTCGATCGAAATAGTCTGCAAAACATTCTCGAGTAATTCCGAATTGCGCCCGCAACCGCAACCGCCAGGCTGCGGATGTCGCGCCAGTCGACAGGTCGATCCAAACGACCTAACTCAGAGCGCAAAAATCATGTTGCGAGATAGGAACATGAAAACTTGCAGGAGGAAGTTTGGAAAGCCCTCGCCAATTGCGAGCGACGGTACTGCTGGATACGGACAGCGAAGAGTTCATGCGGCGGGTTATGTCGCAGATGAATAGATCGGGACGCGTGTTCGACCGAATAGTGAAGGTCGCAAGGACAATCGCGGACTTGGCGGGAGACGCGACGGTGCGTAAAGCTCACGTCGCGGAGTCGGTGCAGTATCGCGAGAGGGGCCCAAGCTAAGACGTCGCGAACAGCTGTGCTTAACTCGTTTCAGCGCGTAAAATTGAGCACATCAACTCTAGTTGCGTAGAACGCGGCCGAGTTCGAACTCGTCAACAATGGTGATCAGGTGTTTCTCGGTGGTGATCAGCCCAGACTTTTGCCATCTGCTCAGGACCCGAATCGTGCTTTCGGTGGTTGTTCCTGCCATCTCTGAGATGTCCTGCCGAGTGAGCGGAACCTGCAGAGTCAAAGATTTGCCGTGACGTTCGCCATAAGATTCAGCGAGGGTGAAGAGAATCGCGGCGATACGCTCATCGACCTTCGCGGTTGACATCTTTGCGATCACGTCAATGGCTCCGTGGAATCGGACGGTGAGGCGTCGAACCAGGAAATCTTTGAGGTCTGAGTTTCGCTCGTAGATTTCTAGTAATGGGCGCTTTGCAATTCGCAAATACCAAAGCGGTGTCACTGCGATTGCGCTGAGCGGGCACCCCGTCGTGGCGATTGTTCCCATCATGCCAAAGATTTGTCCGGGGCCCATTAGCTCAATGGTGACGTCGACACCGTCGGAATTCCCTCGAACCATCTTCACAAAGCCCGTGCCAAGAAGACCAAAGAAGTCAACTTGATTTCCCTTCAACCAGATCACTTCTCCACGTTCAGCGTAGGTAACCCTGGAGTTTAGAGCCAGCAAATCCATCTCGGCTGGCGCGAGGGAGCCAAGCACTGCACTGCTCTGGAGAATTGATTGGGTGGAAGGTTTCGGATCTCCAGCGGGCATCGAAGTTAGGATAGCCCCAAAAGGGATTCTGATAAGTGGCAGAAACGATTGCGAGCGCACAAAGAGCAACCTGCTTTACGGCAGAAACCGGGCAAGAATCCGGACGTCAGCGCTAGCCGCAGACAGGACAGACCCGGGAAAACCAAAGCTCGATCCCTTGAATCCCTTAGCGGTTCGTCCGCCTCGCACGAGTTGTGTTACTCGACGCCAGGACCGTCGGCTCTACTTATCTGAACGCAAGCTCGCTTGAATTCCGGAATTTTGCTCAGCGGATCGAGCGCACGGATCGTCAAGTTGTTTGCGGCTCGCTTCCCGGGCCAGTGGAAAGGGATGAACACGGTGTCCGGTCGGATCGTAGTCACGACTTTCGCTCGAAGCGTGACTTCGCCCCGGCGTGAGGCAACTCGCATCCAGTCGTCATTAGAAATTCCGTATTTGGTAGCTAGCGTCGGATGTATTTCCACGTAGGGCTCCGGGCACAGATCGACGAGAGCGCCGATTCGGCGTGTTTGAGTGCTGCTGAGGTACTGACTCACCACACGGCCGGTAGTCAGGAGGATCGGATATTCGTCGTCGGGCTCTTCCGCAGAAGGTCGATAGGCAGTGGCATGAAAGTGGGCTTTGCCGTCCGGAGTCTGGAACTTCAGGTCCTCAAAGAGCCGCGGAGTACCTGGGTGGCCAGTCTCGGGGCATGGCCAGAAAACGCCATACTCGTCGACAATTCTCTTATAGGTTATGCCAAAGTAGTCGGCGGTCCCGCCCTTGCTCGCCACTCGAAGCTCATTGAAGATATCCTCGGAGCAGCCGTATTGGAAGTACTGACCCCTGCCTAAGCGTTTTGCCAACTCGAGCAGAATCGACGTATCCGTGCGGGCTTTTCCGGGTGGGTCCACTACTTTATTGATCTTGATCACTCGCCCCTCCGCGCTAGTGCTCGTTCCCTCCTCTTCTTCGTGGAGCGAGCCTGCCATGACGACATCAGCGTGGTGAGCAGTTTCGCTGAGGAAGAAATCGATTGCCGTGAAATGCTCTAGCTTTCCGAGCGCTTGTCGCGTGAAGTTCGAGTCTGGGAGCGATACGACGGGATTGAAGCAGATCGAAATCAGACCCTTGATCTGACCCTCGTCAATCAAGTTCATGATCTCTTGGGCGGTGTGACCCTTGCCAGGAATTTCGGATTCCTCGACTCCCCAAACCGAGGCAATGTACTTCCGGTGCTCTGGGTTTGTGATGTCGCGGTTGCCAGGAAGCTGGTCGCACTTGTGTCCGTGCTCACGTCCACCCTGACCGTTTCCTTGGCCCGTGATCGTTGCGTAGCCACACCCGGGACGGCCGAGTCGACCGGTTGCGAGTACCAAGTTGATGCAGGAAAGGACGTTGTCCACCCCCTTTGTGTGGTGCTCGATGCCGCGCGCGTGCAGTAAGAAGCTTGTCTTAGCGGATCCCCACATTTGGGCGGCCCTTTCGATGTCCTCTACCGTGACTCCACTTATGCGACTGGCTTCTTCGACCGTCATCGCCATCGCGCTTTGCTTAGCGTCTTCCCAGCCCGAAGTGTGCTCTGCGATGAA
Organism: Fimbriimonadales bacterium; assembly: GCA_038230855.1. GTDB lineage: Bacteria > Armatimonadota > Fimbriimonadia > Fimbriimonadales > Fimbriimonadaceae > Fimbriimonas. The sequence goes on from JBBRML010000001.1 coordinate 87,728, forward strand.
CGCCTCGTCGACAAGGCGCTTCTCAATCATCACCCTGAGAATTGCGCTCATTAGGGCAGAGTCGGTGCCGGGGCGGACCGGAAGATGGAGATCGCAAGTGCGCGCGATTGGGGTCACCCTCGGGTCGATGACGATGAGTTTCGCCCCACGGTCCCTGGCGCGCCAAATGTAATCCGTCGTTATTGGGGCGCATTCTGCCACGTTGGCGCCTGCACAAAGGATAACTTCTGCCCCAAGAATGTCTTCCCAGGAGTTTGCGGCACGGTCAATTCCGAATGCTTTCTTATTGCCGGTCCCTGCGCTGACCATACAGAGTCGACCGTTATAATCAAGCTCGGCGGTTTGAAGCGCGAGGCGAGCGAACTTGCCCACGAGGTAGCTCTTCTCATTGGAAAGCGAGACGCCCGACAGCATCGCGAACGCGTCGCGGCCGTACTTGGCTTGGATCGACTTGATTGCCTCGACGGTCGTAGAGAAAGCTTCCTCCCATGAAATCGGAACAAACCCAACACCCTCCACCCGTTTCATCGGGTTCAAAAGGCGGTCCGGGTGGTCGTTCTGCATGTATCGCTTGATGCCTTTCGGACAAAGCTTTCCCTTGTTAAACGGGAATTCCTCCCACGGTTCGAAACCGATCACGTGGTTGTCTTTGACTTTAAGCTGAATTCCACATTGCTGGCCGCAAAAGCAGCAGTGGGTTTTGACAAGTTTGTCCGGCTTGTCGGTAGTGGACCAACCGCCAACGGGGGTGTAGCTACTATGTGGGCCGAATTGCGCGATGAGAGCTTCGACTGGTGCGGGCAACTTAGCCATTGGTTTATCCTGTGCTGTTTAACGAGAGTGCGCTATGACCGAGGTCATACGTCGTCACCTGTTCACCATGGTATGACTTGCACAGCCTCACCAGCGGTAACTCCATCGCTTTCGTCGCCGAAGACGGCTAGGCAGTTTGCGCTTGCAAGTCCGCTGAGCATGTGTGAACGAATCTTCGCAGCCGGGCCAACAAATCGACCATCCATGACACAGGGGATGAATTCGGTTTTGCCTTTATCAGACCGAATGGCTGTCCGCGCCGTGCGGTGTAAGGCAACATCGGCTTTGAGCTGGTGGCCACACATTTTTGAGATGATCGGCGCAACCAAGAGGCGGAAAGCAATCAGGGCAGCAAGCGGGTTTCCGGGCAGGCCAATCACTGCTTGACAAACGCCAAGAGTCGGCCGAGCCGCGTAGAATGGCTTTCCCGGTTTCATCGCTACTCTCCACAGCACTTGTTCGATGTCGAGATCTTTGCAGGCCGCCCTGATGGGATCGTGCTGACCAACAGAGACCCCGCCAGTCGTAATCACGAGATCGCAGCTTTCGATCAATTCGGACAATTGTTTTCGGCAGCAGTCAACGTCGTCTCCGCACCGCACGACGGTTATGTCGGTTATTCCTGACGCGTGAATCTCCGCAACGATGGTGACTGAGTTCGAGTCGTAGATCTGGCCTTCACGGAGTTCCTTACTTGATGGCAGAAGCTCGTTTCCGGTGACGAGCAAACCAACCTTAGGCGGTCGAATAACCTCGACTCTCGTTTGCCCTTGTGATGCAAGCATGCCAAGTGAGGCGCTGTTGAGGACATCCCCGTTCTTTAAGAGCAGATCACCTGTACGAAACTCTTCGCCCCGGCGTCGGATATTCCTGCCGAGCGTTAGCGTGGCTCTTAGGCGAACGCGGCCAAGCTCGTGCCAGACGTTTTCGATCATCTCAATCGCCGCGACCCCTGCTGGTACGGGGGCTCCCGTACTGATTGCCATCGCGAAATTCGGGGCAAACTTGCGGGCTCGACGTGAATCGCCTGCTGGAATGTCGTCGATTACGGGGAGTAAGTCAGAGGTGCTTTTGAGATCATCAATGTGGAAGGCGAAGCCGTCCACGGCGGAATTGTCGAATCGTGGACTATCTTGCGTTGCCCGGAAATCCTGAGCCAGAACCGCACGGCAGCCGTCGATCAGGTCCACGGTGTGGGCCGGCAGCGGTTTGACTAAGTCCAAAACCAAGCTCCGCGCGACATTGAACGGAGTGGCGTTGCAAACCTGTTTGAGAATCGCTGCTCGGTTTCCCACAGCCTCATTGTCGTCCAATAGACTAGGCCCGTATATGATGGAGGTCATAGCTGTCCAATTCTTCGACTGTCAGCATTTGACTAATGAAGGCGACATTGGTCAGCGGTGTTCGGAATCTATTCCCCGGCTACTTCGCGTTGGTGATGGCCACCGGGATCGTCGCGCTCGGCTGCAAGCGTCTGAACTTTGCTGGGTTCGACCTTGGATTCTTAGCCATTGCATGTACCGCCTATCTGGTGCTTTGTGTTTTGAACATCTGGCGTGTGGCGTTTTTCACTTCGGAGTTCATCGCCGACTTTCGAAACCCAAGCAAAGCGCCAGCCTTCTTTACCATCGTCGCCGGTTCTGGAGTGGTCGGTAACGGCTTGTTTCGAATCGTGGGATCAGCGTCAACTGCTTGGATGCTGTGGTGGACCGGCCTCATCTTGTACGCCATCCTCATTTATTCTCTTCTCTTCACACTGATCACGGCAAAGAAAGAAGAGTTCACTCTGAATCGGATGAATGGTGGCTGGCTGTTGTTGGTCGTTGGACTTCAATCCGTAGCATCGTTAGGCGCGACCCTTTCGGAAACGACATCGAACACTACGTTTCTTATGGCCGTAGTCGTGTCGGCATTTATTCTCGGAGCCTGTCTCTACGCTTTACTCATCGTCTTGCTCACCGCGCGTCTGCTTCTGTCGCCACTGGAGGCTAAAGACCTCGTTCCGACCTACTGGATCATGATGGGCGCGGCGGCGATTTCCACGTTGGCTGGCGCGGAGATATGTGCTCACGCCGCCGCATGGCGAATCCGTCTGTTCGCTCTCCCCCTTATGCACGGTTTCACATTTATGTTTTGGGTTGTTGCTACCGCATGGATTCCGCTGCTGATCCTACTCGGGATATGGCGGCACGTCACGAGCCGCGTACCGCTCCGGTACGAGCCTATGCAGTGGAGCATTGTCTTCCCCTTGGGCATGTACGCGGTGGCAACCCATGCTATCGCAAAAACCTTCTCCATCGGTGAGTTGACAGAGCTGCCAAAATTTCTTCTCGGCATCGCCGTGCTCGCATGGTTGGCAGTCACCGTGGGTTTTGGCGGCGCTACAGTCAAGACGCTTCGTTCAGCTTTTCCCAAGTCGGGTGGGGCCTGATCATGGTTGAAGTTCAAGCAACTTTTTCGAAACGAGGAGTGTGAGGTTGTGGCAAGCAAAGCGGTTTTTCCCCTAAGAGTGATCAACCCCAAGGCTCGCGCGAACGGCCCGGAGGATCCCGCCGAAGTTGCCATTTACCGGCCGTTTTTCGGAATTGCAATCCTCACGGTGGTAACAGCGGGATGTCTGCTTGGTGCCATCGCCCTGTTAGGGGTTGCTCGCGGTAACTCCTACGTAATGCCCGAGTGGGCACCGTATATTGCTGCGCACGCAAACTCCCAGCTGTACGGATGGGTGGGCTTCTTTGTCATCGGATTTGCACTCCAGCAGCATGCTCCCGCCAACCGGCACGTCGCTCTCTTTTATCGGCTGGCCTACTTCTCGCTTGGGGCCATGGCTCTGGGAATGGTGCTCAGGTTCTTCAGCGAGGCGTCGATGCAAACTAGTCGCCATGTCGCCTATCCAGTCGGAATGGCAAGCACAGTACTACAGTTATTGGCGGTTGTCGCGTTCTTGGTCAACACGAGCGTAACCCGCGCTCGTAGACATGGACGTTTAGGCTGGCAATCGTCCTTTGTATTTGCATCCCTTGGTTGGCTGGTGATCATTGCTGCGGTTGAGCCCTTTTGGTTCGCGGGGACGCATAGAGCAAATGTCCAAGAGTCGATCGCATTTGTCGCGCAATGGTCTGCCTCGTACCGTGAGTCGCAGTTTCTGGGCTTCGTAGCATCCATGATTTTTGGAGTATCGCTGGTGAAACTGAGCGGCTGCCTTGGTCTCGCGCCGGCTATTCGGTCGTGGGGATTGGCTGGGTTCGGACTCTGGACCGGTGGACTCTTGGTGCGCGTAGCGGTTCACTCAGAAACGGCATTCCGGTTGGGCGGTCTTGGACTTTGCCTGGGTGCAGCGTGTGTTGTGCACTCCTCGCGAATTTTCGAGCCAAAGGAGAATCCGGATCGCTCGATCAAGTACGTGCGGGCAGCGTTTGGATGGCTCCTTGTCGCTGGGTTGATGATTGTGTTGGAGCCCATACACCTGTCCAACATCAGAGCCGAGTCGTCACACGCGTATACCGGAGCCATCCGCCACGCTCTCACCGTAGGCTTCATCTCACAAATGATTCTTGGCATCGGCATGCACGTGGTCGCGAAATTACATTCGTTGCCCGCTCGATTACTGCCCCCGATGTGGATAACCCTTGTGCTACTGAACATCGGCAATATGGGTCGAGTTGGCCTTGAGGTCGCTTCCGACTACACTCCAATGGCGTTCCGATTCATTGGATTTACCGGATTTATCGAATGGCTCGCGATACTGGTCTGGGCGGCCCATATGGCGAAGCTGCTGAGATTTTCACAACCGTTACGAATAAGCCAGGCATGCTAGGTAGCGCACTCTAGACGCTGTTCGGGCAAACACCATCGCCAAACGAAACATTCGCGAAAGGAGTTGATGGTCGATCGGAGAATTCGAGAGGCACGGCGCGTCCTAAGCTTTGATCACAGGCCAGATGCGTTTGTCAGACTCGATGCTTTGTCGGTAAGCGCGGCGAACTCCGTTGGCGTATTTGCACCCGTCACCGCGGCGGTGCTTATCCCTTCAGCGAGCAAGGCTCGTTCATCGACGATGGATACGGTCATCCCTTGCAATACCCGCATGATGGATCTCTCACCGGCCGCTACCGCAACTCGTAACTTCGCGTGAGCCTGAGCCGTGTAGATCGCACAATACGGCTGCCATCGATCGCCCACGGCGACGAGCGAGCAGTCGTTGTTGCCGAGTGCTGCGGCAAGTAGCGGGACCACCCTAGGGTCAAAGGCTGGCATATCGCATGAGGCGACAAACACGGAATCTGCCCTTGGGAAAAACGCGCACAGCGCCTCCAACGGCCCCTCGCAGTTAGGTGGGTCTTGGATGAACGAGTACGACCCAAGGGGGACTTTTCCGACGCAAGTCACCCTGACCCCTTCGCCGGAGAGAAGCCGTGCGATGCGGGCGGCCTGGGGCTCACCGTTGACAGATAAGGTTGCCTTATCCACACCCATCCGTGAACTCTGGCCCCCAGTCAAAACGACGGCTTCAAGGGTCAACTATGACCACCGTCATAGCGCCATCGGAGCGGACACCTGAAAATGATTGGTAGACCGATGAACACCCTGCCAAAAGCGTACTCGGATTTTGCAGCCACCTTTCCGAATGTGGAATCGGCCTACAAGTCCCTCGGTGAGACGGTGGCAAGCGCCGGTCCACTGGAGAAGAAGGTACAGGAACTGGTGAAGATCGGAATTTCTGTTGGAGCACGCCAAGAGAGCAGCATCCGAAGCCATGTTCGCAAGGCACTCCAAGCTGGGGCAACCCGTGACGAGATCCTACACGCGGTTCTTCAGGCCACGACAACGGTTGGTTTTGCGACGATGATGGCAGGTATGTCAAATGCCTTGCGGATTTTAGAACCCGAAGCGGTGAATGTTGATTAGTCGCGCACAAAAAATTGGCTTTGCAGGCGGCGTCATCTGCGGTCTCCTCGTCTTGGCGGGCATATTCCTCGGCTCTGGAAATCTGACTCGATTCGACTCGCCCCTGGCCGCGTACGCGGCAGCAACCGTCTTCGCAGCATTTGCCATGGCGTACCGATACCTGATGTGGATCCAGCGCCCACCGACCTGGCGGTACTTCACGGCGAGCATTCGGCTCTTCCTGCGGCCGAGATCACTCGTTCGAAATATTTGGCGTATGGTGGGATTGCTGTGGTCAAACATCGTCATTCAGAAGTTCATTGGAAAGCGTAGCCACTCGCGATGGATGGCGCACATGTGTCTTGCGTGGGGCTGTCTCATCGCCTTCTTTATTACGTTTCCGCTCAGTTGGGGTTGGCTGCAGTTTGGCGTCGCCCCGAATGGACATGACTATCGCGTCGTCTTGTTTGGAATTGAAACCGTGTCGTTTCCACCGAGCTCGATGATCGGCTTTATGATGTTCAACGGGTTGAACATTAGCGCCGTGATGGTGATTACGGGCGTGTTTCTGGCTATGCAGCGACGAATCTATGGCCAGGACGCCCAAGCCGTGCAGTCGCTGGCGGCCGACTTCATGCCGCTTTTCCTGCTGTTTGCCGTTGCCGTCACGGGACTAATGCTTACGGCAAGCTATCGCGTGATGGGCGGCTCTCACTTTTCGTTCCTGTCGCTCCTGCACGCCTTCACTGTGATTCTGCTTCTGCTATACATGCCCTTTGGCAAGTTATTTCACGTTATCCAGCGCCCAGCCCAACTTGGCGTTGCCTACTACAAAGAAGAAGGCGAGCGGACCGAGCAGGCTACCTGCTCAAGATCGGGCCTGCCGTACCAGTCTAAATTGCACCACGACGATTTGGTCGAAGTGATGAAAGAGTTGGACCTAGACTTCGGTGCACACCAGAACCTATCCCCGGAAGAGAAGCGGAAGATAATCGCCATCAGCCAGCTCGAGGCTCTTGAGGGCCGATCATTTGTCGGCTAAATAGCGGAGTCTAGCGGTCCCGGTGAGCATCGCCGGGACCGGATCAATCTGAGAATCTAGTGCTCCATTTTCCAAGCAGCTCGGAACAGAGACAGATTGAAGAGCAGAATCGCAACGCTCGCAATTGCTGCGGGAACGGCAATCTTGGTGTCGCCAGCGACGGCGTTCTCGAGCACGGCAACAAATAGCCACAACTGCAAAATTAGTAGAACTAGGTTGAACAGCAGGAGCGCGACGAAAACGGACGAGCGCTGAACGTGGCGGTGGTAGGTGTGGCTCTTCATGCGTGGTGCCTTGCCTCTACAAAGACTCCCACCGCCCAAATCTCGTCGTTTCGAACTTCAAGCTTAATCTTGGGTAGCGGATGGGGCGGAGGGCCCTGAAGCACCTCGCCCGTCGAAATGGAGAACGCTCCGTTGTGACACGGGCAGTAGAGTCGATCGTGCTCCGGTTCCCATTCGACCGGACAAGATAGATGGGTACATCGTCTTGAATACGCGACCCACTCAGTTTCTGAGCGGCGAACTGCGACACAGATATCTGCCGGCCGCGGATAGCTGAATCCGAACGAGGCCCCGATCTCGACATCTACCGCGCGACAGATTAGCGCGGGTTCAAACTTTCGCTCCGCCTTCGGCAGCGCAGAGTAAGTGGCCATCGCAACTGAACCCACGGTAAGGCCACCGCTGGCGAGGGTCATAAACCGAAAAAACTCCCTTCGGCTAACGTATTGGTCTTCTTCCCAATCGATCGGGAAATCTTCCTTGGTGCGAATGTCCATTTAGTCCAACCTCGAGTGCGACATCAAATCGCTCTTGCGAATCAGGGCATCTGGTCTGACCACAAGGGTCTTGACTCCCGAGGGGGCCATCAGACTAACCTTTGTTCGTACGACCCGTGAGCCAAACAAGAATTCATTGATCGGAGTGCCGCCACGTTGCGAGGCTATCTCTTCCGGCGTGCCGTACATGAGCGCTTGAGAAGGGCAAACCGTGGCACACATCGGCTTTTTTCCGATGGAAGTGCGGTCGTAACACATATCGCACTTCATCATCTGGTCGATGGCCGCGTCGTACTTTGGCACTCCGAACGGACACGCATAGACACAGTTGGTGCATCCAATGCAGCGGGGTTTTAGAGAAGATTGAACGACTCCATCGGGAGTTCTCTTGATGGCATCGGCGGGGCATACTTCCGCGCACGCAGGGTCCTCGCAGTGCATGCAAACCACGGGTGCGGTTTGGACGGAGTCACCTCTCTGAATTTGCACGAGGTGAATCATCGGCACGCCCCGATGAGTGTCGCATTCAGCGCAAGCCACGACGCAGGCATTGCACCCGATGCAACGGCTGGGGTCGATATAAAACTGGCGCTCACTCAAGGGCAAACCTCATCCGTGCTGCGACACATGCTTAGCATTATCGAACCATCGCCAAGGCTGCGCTATGACGACGGTCATAGCCGGCGATTTAGCGCTTGGCAATCATGTTTGCAAGCCAGGGTACTGATTCGGATATCCAAATTCGCCCGTTCTTTGAATTCCGCGGAGCGTTGCCTGGAAGGCGGGCGTTCGATGGAGCGGCACGCTTCAGCACCAAGACGCTTGGGATGCACGCGTCACCCCGACTCGGAACGCGAGCGCCTCAGGCGAGTCTGTCATATTACAGGTGTACAGCTTTGGGCCCAACTTACGTGCAGTTCCTGCTTTGACCATACGACTGACGGTGCTGGACAGCGCCTTGGTAGAGACAAACACTTCGGGAAGCTCGTCAATCTTTTTCGTCATAAGCATGGCCCCAACCCGAGATTTGACAACTTTATCATCATAAGGCGGTCAAAGTGTCAATTCCTTCATTTTAAGGCGCGGCAAACAGTGTTTCTTGATCACCATTGCCGTGGCGGTCGATTCCGCGCAGTTGCAGGCCGCCGCCAACCCGCTCAGAGTATATGTTACTATTAGGTAACATGAAATCATGCAGGAGGAAGTCTGGAAGGCACTCGCGGATCCACGGCGGCGCGCAATTCTCGATCTCCTCAGTCATGAGCCGCGCACGACCGGACAACTCTGTGATGCCATTCCCGAACTCGATCGGTGCACGGTGATGAAGCATCTGGAGGTGCTGACCCGAGCGTCCCTCGTGCTCGTCGAGCGGCATGGCCGCTCACGACTCAATATCATCAACGCCGCCCCGCTCCACGACATCGTCGAGCGATGGGTTTCCGGACACACCGCTCGCCTGGCGGTTACGGCCCGGCGCCTAAAATCCTTTGCGGAGAACCTACAGAATGAATCCTGAAATCAAGACAATCGCCATCGAAATCGACATCAACGCTCCAAAAGAGCGCGTTTGGGCGTGCCTGACCAAGAGCGTCTCGGACTGGTGGCCAAAGGACTTTATGGGCTTTGGCGAGACGTCAACCATGCACTTTGAATTCCACGCGGGTGGTCGTCTGTACGAGACCACGCCGGAAGGTGGCGAACTCCTTTGGAGTCAAGTCCTGATGATCACGCCCGGTGAGTCGCTTGAGATGGCGGGCCATGTGTCGCCGTCCTTTGGCGGGCCGTCGATCAACTACTTGAAACTCGCCCTGGAAGGCGCGGAAACAACGAAATTACGCCTCACCAACACCGTGATGGGAACTATGGATGCCTGTGGCGCAGAGCAAGTGACGGAAGGTTGGAACTACCTCTATGGGGCGTTCAAGACATTTTGCGAGGCGCAACCGCGAGCGTGAAGTACCCAAGTGCCCCATTCTAGTCGCCTTGAGTTTTGGATGGTTCATTTTCTGGTTTGGAATAGCGCGGCACTCCCCGCCGTCAGATACAACTTCGTCCGTTCGCGATCGCGCGGCGGAGGGTGAACCGCTTGACTAGAGAAACCTGAAATGCGTCGTTCAACTCTCTAAAACCATTTCGAGCCGAAAGGATCGAACGGAAGTTGCCCAACTGCTAAGTTGTCAAGCGATGATTGCGCGGGCTACGGCAATCCGACCTTAGTTGTGAAAGTTCAGCCACAAGCCACAAGCCGTTGCGGCGGAGGGGCTGACTATGCGAGAATCTGTGGCGAAGGAACGAGAAAATGGTCAAACATCCTCCCGATTTTCAATACCGACAACGCACTTTTAGCATCGATGACGTCGCTGGAATGACGGATGCTATGCATGAAGATGGCTTCGCCCTCATCCCCGGCGTGCTGAACGCCGACGAAGTTGCGGCAATGCGCGACGCCGTCAACCGGCTGCGGCCTTTCGGGTTTGACAAATCGGATGTGACCGAGCATTACAAGTGCGTATTCAATCGCGACCGCACGTTCTTTGACCTTATCGATCGGCCGGGCGTCGTCGACCTCGCGGAGGCGACAATGGGCGACCAGTGTCACATTATCGGCCTCACCGCATGGAGGAGCCATCCTGGGCATAACGGATGGGGTCCACACACGGATCACACGCTCGTGACGGTGCCGCCTGAAATAGCTTCCGATCGCGAGGCCTTTCCAATATATCTGTGCACCGCACATTACTATCTCGATGACATTACGGAAGAGCTGTGCCCAACGTATGTCATTCCAGGGAGCCACAAGTCTGGGCGTCGCCTGAGTGGTCCCGAGGCGGCTGATCCAGTTTGGGAGGGGCGAAAGATGGAGCCGGTTCTGTGCAAACCCGGCGACGTCTTGTTCTTCCGCAGCGAAATTTGGCATACCGGAAGCAAGAATGTTTCTGACCAACTTCGATATCTTGTGCAGGTCCATTACTCACATCGCACGTTGGCGCAGCGATTCTCGCCGTGGCCGTTTGTTTACAATCCGGAATTCGTCGCGCTGGCTAACCCCCGCCAACTGCGCCTCCTCGGCAAACACCCCGAGATGGCGTACGGCTAAACCATGATCTCACTCAGCGGACGTCATGTTCTCGTCGTGGGAGGGAGTCGCGGCATCGGAGCATGCACAGCGCGAATGGCGGCCCAAGCCGGCGCCGACGTTAGCATTGTTTACCGGGCCGATTCGGCCGCGGCAGCGGCCGTCGTCGCGGACGTGAACGCGTTTGGGCAAAGGGCGGGTGCCTACCAGGCAGACGCATCGCAAGAGGTGGCACTGACCGGAGCGATCAACGCCGCAGTGGGAGAGCTCGGACCCATTCATGGGCTCGTCGTTTCTGCGGGCATCTTCGAAGGGGTCGCGATCGGAGCGATGACGACGGAGTTTTGGGACCGCACGATGTCGATAAATTTGAAGTCGACATTTCTAAGCGTGAAGGGGGCATTGAATCACTTCGCGGCCGGTGCGTCCGTTGTGATCTACGCCTCAACGGCGGGGCAGCGCGGATCGGCGGTTTACTCTGCCTACGCAACTTCGAAGGCGGCACAGATTATTTTCATGCGCTCAATGGCGCTTGAACTTGCACCAAAGGTACGGGTTAATTGCGTCGCGCCGGGCTGGACGGAGACGGATATGGTGGACGTCCCGCTGACTGAGTTGGGTAGAGAGAACGTCGCGGCAGGGTTCCCGTTGGGTCGTATTGGTCAGCCCGCCGATGTTGCGGGGGCAACTCTCTTCTTGTTGAGCGATCTCGCAGGTTTCATCACCGGAGCGACGATCACGGTCGATGGCGGCATGGACATGCGCGGTTAGCTTCGCTTGCGGATTGTTGCCCAGAGGCTGACCGGCTCACCCGTCGCAACCGCCTTCTCGGTGATCTTGCCTGCGAGGGTGAGCAGAATGACGAGAGCGGGGATGTCAAAACACAACAATCCGATCGATCCCACCCACCCAGACTTTAGGAGTAATCCGGGCACGCAAAGGATTACTTCGCCGATCAAGAGGGGCATCGAAAAGAGCTGGAACATGAACATGGCGAGGAACTGCTGCACTTTATCCGCCAGGTCGGGATATCCCAGCACCGTGATGTATTGCAGCACCATTCGGGAAGCGACAATAATCGGAAAATTGATAAGTACGGCCCACACCATGATGGGCCAGTTCGCGTTATGGGCGATCGCGAGCGGCGTAACGATTCCTAGGCAGAAGAGGACGACGGCAATCCAGGGTACGCCAAGGTTCGCGGCGACGCCGTGCCAAGCCTTAATCGGGAGCGGCGACATGAGCTCGCGGCGGCGAATCGAGTTCTCCGACGCCGTCTTGGCCGTTGCGAGAAATAGCATTGCAGAATACAAAATGATAATTGGCAGGACTATGTAGGCTGCCTCAGGTACGGAGCCTAGATTAACGGCGACAATCGTTCCCGCGCCGAGACCTATTAGCGCGGGCCCAAAAAAATTGGACATCGGCTTCTTCGCTGCTGCACACAAATGGGCCCAGAAGAGTGCCGTGCTTCCCGTGCCGAACGGGCGCAAGGTGTATTCCTTTGTGCTCTTGTGTTTGTACTTTGCGGCATTCGCGGCGAGGAGCGAGGCGTAGCCCCCCTTTGCCGCTTTTCGCAAAGCACCCATGCGCTCGGTACTGACGATGGACTGTTCGTAAAAATTTGCGTTGGTTGCAAACATCGGTATCAGCGACGCCGAGTAAAACAGCGCTAGGTAGGCCAAGGGCGGCCCAAAAGGTTGGGAGTGCTGGAGAATCGTTGCTGCCAAGTTCGCCGGCTCAAAGAGGGTTCGAAGTATTGAAGAGTTCGCGACCGCAATAACGCCTTCCACACCACCGCGCAATGCCACGGCTCCGATCCCTACAAGGCTTAGGAGAATTAGCGTGGTTAGGACCCGGTGGTAGTTCTTTCGATCTGGCACCCTGACGGAGATGTACATCGCCAGGTTCATAAACGTGCCAATGCAGAGAAAGAGCCCCAGCACGGAGACCCAACCTGGTTGATGATCGTTCACGCCGAGCTTGATCGGGGACCTCGTAGCGAGCCGCAAAATGCTGATCATAATCAGCACAAAGATGCCGTTCGAAGCCGAATATAGGGTTAGGCTTGGGAGTTTGTATGCGAGGACGACTCGTCGGGAAATGGGAGAGGGGAATACGTAGTCGACATCGGACATTCCAAACGCGAGTAGTGAGTCGCCGAGACCCGTGTCGATTGCCGCGGCTGACACGAGAACCAAGAGCAGGAACGCAATCGCGGCAAAGATTTGCGGGTCAAGAACTCCCTTGCCCGGCGCTTCCGTGCTCGACGCATGGTTGAGTCCGAATGCGATGAGGCCCATGTAGAGCCCGGCGAAACACAACAGGATTACGAGTGGAACAAGCTTTCGCGGGTCCGAAAAGAGAGTCCGAATGCTGTTTTTGAATTTCAGTGCACTCAAGAGCGCGATCGCTCTCATCAGTCTTCGATGACCTCGGTGAGGGCGAGGAACATATCCTCAAGTGAGCTGTCCGCGCTGGAGCTTAAGCGTTCTTTCAGTTCCGCGACCGTCCCCTCTTCGATCAACTTCCCTCGATTCAGGATGATCACCCGGTCGCAAAGGCGCTCCGCCGTATCGAGCATATGGGTTGAAATAAGGATGGCATTGCCTTGCTCGCGACGCTCAACCATCATGCTTTTGAGCTCGCGCATGCCCTTCGGGTCGAGACCGATGAGAGGTTCGTCGAAACAGAAGACCTCCGCACGATGCACAAACGCGCAGGCGCACGCGAGCTTCTGACGCATGCCTTTGCTGAGACTCGCTCCAAGTTCGAATCGCTTTTCCCACAGGTCGAGGCGCCTCAGAATTTGTTCCGCGGACCCCATCTCTTCTTCTGTGCCGTAAGCAGCGGCTACGAAACGAAGGTGCTCCATAACGGTCAGCATTTCGTAAGGGTTGGGCACTTCTGGGACAAATGCGAGAGCTCGCTTCGCGGCCACCGGATCGTCGGTGACGTCGTGACCGTTGAGAATGACGTGACCCGATGTGGGCTGCAGTAGCGATGCAACGCATCGAATAGTGGTCGTCTTTCCTGCGCCGTTCGGACCGAGGAGGCCGACGATCTCGCCAGGGTTGACGGTGAACGAGAGGTCCTCCACCGCGATCATGTTGCCGAATCCTTTCGAGAGGTTTTGAACTTGCAGCACAGGTCCATTGAAGTTACCTCTGATCCGTCGCGACAAGACGTATCACATTTCTCAGCCCTCGGGAATCGGACTCGAGAAAGATCCTGGTAAATCTACCGATACTTATCGATGCCGGCGGCGGCAAGACACGCTATGAGTTTCCGATCATTTTTTGGTTCGATCAATCGCGACTGGAGCTACGAGTCATCGCGGTTCATCGATCGGTACTACGAAATCGTACTTGCCCGCGTGAGCTTGCTAGAGGACGTGCCTCCAGAAATCGTCTCGCAGGCGAAGGCACGCATCGCAGCTGGTGTGCCACGACGGATCGAATGGCAGCACCTCTTTGAGTTAGAGCAACAGCTGATTCTGCACGTGCCCGAGAACTCTCTTGCCCTGCTCAGGGCCCAACTTTTAAAGCGGCTAGAGTCTCTGGAGCGAACGACGGACAAACGCACCGAGCAACTTTGGGTTCTGATCGACGCAGAGCTGGATGGAAAGCCGACACCGGCCGTGCCCGAGCGGCAGGACATCATTTCGCTTCTCACTCAGTATTACCAGTCGTATTGCATCGTGCTCGACAAGGAGCAGCGTCGCAATGCGGTTATTTACTACCTAGCTACGTTTATCGTCGTCACGTTCTTGTCGGGAATCGCCGCCGTCGTGCTGAACTACAGCGGACTGCAGGCGTCCTTCAAGCCATATTTTCCCGTTCTCGGCCTCGTCATTTGGGCGGGCGTGCTCGGCGGCGCGGTCAGCGTGGTTCTCCGTCTGTCGAACATGGAGACGCGCGATCAGGACCAGACGCTTATCGTCGAATTCGACAAGGCGATCAAAGCTTCGTTCATCGCGCCGTTGACCGGATGCGTTTTCGCGACTGTTTTGTATGTGGTCTTCTGTGCGCACCTTGTCGATGGCTCGATCTTTCCGAACATGAGCACACCTGCCGTTTCTCAAGATGCGACAACCGAGAATGCCTTGTATATCGCCGCTGAGTCGCCCGGAACTGTCGATGTGCAAGGCGATCAGGCTCGAGATCAGCAGAAGCGCACGGGAATCCAGATTACGCGGATGAATCCCCGGACGAGCAAAGATTTCTCACTGATTCTTGTGTGGAGTTTCATCGCGGGCTTTTTCGAGCGGTTTGTGCCGGACATGCTTAGCGCGATCGCAAAGCGCAATAAGTCAGGCGACGGAAAGTCGGACAAGAAGTAGCGCTTTCCCGCCCGCTTTTCGGGCCCACCGAAAGAAGGGTATTTCGGCGTCGCGACGCCAAATTGTGACGACACTGATCGCTGGTTCAGCTTCGGAAAATCAAACGTGGCCTTGCGATCAGGGGCCGTCTGCGGGGTCTGCGAGCACGTATCCTGCCGTCCGTCCTAGCTCGCCTTCACGCCGCAGCAGGCCCTTCGTCACAAGGTCTGACATGTCCCGCAGGGCGCCGTCATGCGAGCACCCGGTCGCATCGATCCAAATGCGGTTCGTCAGTTTTCCGCGTTCACTATTCAGCATTTCGGACACTACCTTGCGTTGTCGGTCGTTCAGGACGACGCCTGCATGCGCTTGCCAAAACCGCGCGCGAAACACCCCTTGCGAAACCGTTGCGTGAGCCGCGGCTAGGGCGAGGCCAAGGCAATGAACAAACCACAGAAGGTACTCCGTGACATCGAGATCGCCCTTTTGCGTGCGCTCAAGGATGTCGTAATAGGCACCGCGCTGGCGCTGTATCTCGGCTGACATGCTGTAAACGCGCCAGTTCCGGTGTTCCGCCCGTGATAGGCCGAGGTCCATGACCGCTCGTCCGAGGCGGCCGTTGCCGTCGTCGAAGGGATGAATTGTCACAAACCAGAGGTGCGCTACGGCAGCAAAAAGGATTCCGTTCCCGTACGGGCCGCCCTCGAACCATTCGATAAATTGATCCATTTCGCGGGCAATTCGTTTCGGATCGGGACCCTTGAAGTGGACCTTTCGGCGCCCCCCGGACACAGACACGACCTCCATCGCATCTTTTCGCAGTTGGGCAATGAGTATCTTTTCATGGCTGCTGTAGCCCGAAGGAAACAGACCCGCATGCCACGTACACAGGCGGGCCGCCGAAAGTGGAACTGCATGATTCTGGGTCGCGTCCAGGACCATTCCAACTACGCCTTCGATGTGTCGATCGACCTTGTCACTGTCGCGAAAGCTCATCCCAAGCCGTCGGGCGCACGAAGATCGAACGACATCCTCATCAAGGTGCTGATCTTCGATCTCGCTCGACTTTCGTACCTCAAGCACAAGAGTCTCAAGCGTCGTGTGTTGCCGGTCGCCAAAGCCGAGTGCCTCGGTTTGGCCGACGATTAGGCCGAGGCGGAAACAAACTTCAGCGAGGGGCTCAGCAAGGGTGCGCATGTCCCATCGGAACTTCGGCCAATCCTTACGCTGATGGATATACGTCGGCACCGATCGCATTATGCTCCTAAATAACGCAGTTTTGTGCGTTTATTGTTGAGCGCTTTACCGGTAGCTCCAATTATGTGAGGCGTAGCGGGGGTATTAATAGACGCAAAGAACTGCGTTGTTTAATGGCTACTCTTTACGACTCGCAGAGTCGGAAACGCCTTTGGTATCTGGGAATCGCATCGAACGCCACATCTGGAATTCCGCACTGTCCCAGTCAGGTTTCGCCATTGCTACGACGGCATGGATAACGAGACCAATTCCCCAACCAAGGAGTGGAAAAAGTGCCCACGGGGTGTGATCATCCTTGATCGTTAAGAGGTTGATCGCGATCAAAAACAGGTTCACAGATGCGTAAGCGACTAGGTGAACCCGCAGACCTCTCTTTTGCTCCCGGCTGTAAGTGGCGAGCATTTTGTTGCGGCCGGACTCTGCTCGATATTCTTTCTCGGCTGCTAGCACTGACTCGGTAGAGATGCCCAATTCACTGGCCGCATGCAAAAGCCTTTCGCGAAGAGCCTTGCCGTCGTTCGCCTCTCGGCGGATCGCGCGACGCAAGATCTCGTCGACTTCGTGATCGTCGTTGTTTTCGAATTGGCTCCGCATAACACCGATTGTACGCGCTGGGGTTTTGGGAGGTTGTTCGGGGCCTCGCTTTCCGTAGGTAACCTCGACTGGTGAGCGACCTTCCGTATGACATTCATTTGGACGTCAAGTTTCCTGCCCTAGAGTGCATTGACGTCGCCGGATATGCCGCGCAGCAAACACCGTGGTGGAACCAAACTCTGTCGAAAGTGAATGACTGCGTTGTCCGACTCGGTGTGATTCATGGCGACTTCCACTGGCATAAACACGACGCCGAGGACGAGTTCTTTTACGTTGTTGACGGGCGGTTACTAATGGAGTTGGAGACAAAGACGGTCGAGTTATTGCCCGGGCAGTCCATCCTGATTCCGGCGGGAGTGCTCCATTGTCCGCATGCCCCGGAACGCACGACGATTCTAATGTTCGAGGGATCGGGCGTCGTCCCGACGGGAGACTGAGACTCTAGCATTCGATCAATTGCTGAATCAGGCGAGTTCTTGCACTGGCAGTTTCTCGATCAAAGCGGAACATGCATCGTCGACCAGCTCGTATGTGCGCTCAAAATCGGCGAGTTCACCGCTGAACGGATCAGGAATTTCCTTGCCAAACGTATTTCCCCAAGTGCGAAGCAAAGTGACCCGAGATGGAATCGACCCCGGCATGAGCTTGAGCGCAAAGAGGTTGGAGTCATCCATCGCGAAGATGTACTTAAACCGTTTGAAATCTTCAGCTTCGACTAGGCGCGCAGGGCTAGCGGGTTCGATTCCGTGTGCTTCAAGCGTCGCAATCGTTCGAGGATCGGGCATTTCCCCAACGTGCCAATGGCCGAGACCGGCGGACTCTACGAAGAACTCTCTGTCACGTCCGGACTCTTTGAGTTTGTGCAACATCACCGCCTCCGCCATCGGGCTCCGGCAAATGTTGCCCAGACAGACGAATAAGAGACCGGTGCGACCTTCCACGCAAAACATATAACCCGGCAGGACCCTCTAAATGCACGGTTTTTAACACAGTAGCGCATCAAGGGGGCCTTAACAGACGTTAGATTCATATGCGGCGTATACTTCGCCGTTCATCAACATGCACCTTCTCAGCGATGGAATGGACCGATTCCTCGACGTGCTTCCGAGCTTTGTTCGAGATCGATTGGAACGACTTGATGGCATTGACGGCCTGATAGAAGTCGTGCTCGATTACGGGCGCCCGGCCGAAGCCAGGTACCGCGATCGAGTTGAGCGATTTGTCGACATTATCGTTTCTGAACACGACCTGGACTTTGTGGCAAAGTCGATTGGCGAGTTCGGTACGGACAATCGGGCAGGCATTGAGCGGACGTTGCATCGAATTTCCGCGATCCGGAATCGCCACGGAAAGATCATCGGCCTGACCTGCCGGGTTGGACGTGCGCTGGAGGGCACCATCGACATCATCGATGACATCGTCCGCTCCGGATTGTCGATCCTGCTCCTTGGTAAACCTGGCATTGGGAAGACGACCAAGCTTCGCGAAATCGCCCGCGTGCTTGCGGACGAGGCAAATAAGCGCGTTGTCATTATCGACACTTCCAATGAAATTGCGGGCGACGGCGACGTGCCGCATATGGGCATCGGTTACTCGAGGCGCATGCAAGTTCGAGTTGCGGCCGAGCAACACAACGTGATGATCGAGGCGGTTGAAAACCACATGCCAGAGGTCATTGTTATCGACGAAATCGGCAATGAGCAGGAGGCGGCGGCGGCGCGAACGATCGCCGAACGCGGCGTGCAGTTGGTTGGAACTGCGCACGGGCAAACGCTCGAAAACCTGATGCTGAACCCCACGCTCGCTGATCTTATCGGCGGAATTCAGCCCGTCACCTTGAGTGACGCCGAAGCGCAGCGACGCGGCACGCAGAAGACGGTCCTTGAACGCAAGGCACCGCCTACATTTGATGTCGTAATCGAACTGCTCGACTATGACCGCCTTGCCGTGCACAGCAACGTCCAGAAGACGGTTGACATGATCCTGCGAGGCCTCGCGCCTCGGCCAGAGATCCGAATTCGAACCGGTGCGGGCGAAGTCGAGGTCGTTCAGAAGGAACAGACCGCAGAGCTGAAAGTCCCCGGATTCAATACACGTTTTCCCGCTCTCTCGCGAAACGAGCCACGCGCAGAACCGCCCGATGATGGGCAAAGCGTCAGCAACGGTCATTCGGTGACCGGGGAGGTGAGAGATGAGCCCGCGCTTGTCCGTATCTTTCCCTACGGTATCGCGAGGACGCGTTTGGAAAGGGCGATCCGCGAGAAGAAAATCTCGGCCACCGTCGTAAATGACATCGGTGCAGCGGATGCCATTATCGCAATTCGATCGACGTTCCAAGGCCAGCCAAGGAAGCTGAAAGAGGCAAGCGGCCGGCACGTCCCGACGATTGTCGTGAAGTCGAATACCTTTAGCCAGATATCCTCGGCGGTTGAAGATGTGATGCGCGTGCGCCATGACCCGACCGACTCGCAAACCAAGGCGATGCAGGAAGTGAATTCTGGAATCGACATGGTCATGACGAGCGGTAAGTCATTCGAACTCTCGCCCGCTTCGGCAACCATTCGCAAGATGCAAATTCAGATCGCTGAATCGAAAAAGATCGCGAGCGAGTGTGTGGGGCAGGATCCAAACCGTCGCGTGCGTCTGACGCCCGTTCGGTTGTAGAGAGTGGGAGCAGGGCGGCGTTATTGTCGTCTGCCGTTAATAGCGGTGGCGATTGAGGAGCGTTATTAACGGATAAGCTCAGGAAACGTTAATAACTTCAAAAGCTGTTGCCATAATTAACGGCAGGATGCAGCAAAGTAGCACGCGCGCCGGGGTTTACGTAAAGCAATCGACGAATTACCGTGCGTTTGTGCCCGCGGCCTTGCCACCCCAACCGCCCCTTACGCTCGACGATCGAATGCTCGAATTGCTTTCGGATGCCGACCGTGCCCTCGGTCGACTGGATGGGTCGGCGGAGGTCATTCCAAATCCTGACCTGTTTGTGATGATGTACGTACGCAAGGAGGCAGTGCTTAGCTCGCAGATCGAAGGCACCCAAGCGTCGCTTGCTAACGTGCTCGAACTCGAAGCACAGGTACTTGATCCGGTACGACCGTCGGACGTGTCCGAGATTGTTAATTACATCAGTGGCTTGAACCATGGTCTTGAGCGATTGACGGCGTTACCGATTTCGCTGCGGCTCGTTCGTGAAATACACGCAAAGCTCATGCTAGAAACGCTGGGGCACGACCTGAGCCCAGGGGAATTTCGGCGCACGCAAAACTGGATTGGCCCGCAGGGTTGCACTCTAGCAAATGCCCGCTTTGTCCCCCCGGCACCCGACGACATGAAAGTCGCGATGGGGGACTGGGAGCAGTTCCTACACGATGAGCGACCGATGCCTTATTTGATTCGAGTCGGCCTCGCTCATGCGCAGTTCGAAACCATACATCCGTTCTTGGATGGGAATGGCCGGATTGGACGCCTCATGATCACCTTCTTACTTTGCGAGCGTAAGCTCCTGAAACATCCGCTGCTTTATCTGTCGTTCTACTTCAAGCAAAATCGACAGGAGTATTACGATCGGCTCCAAGCGATTCGAGAATCCGGAGACTGGGAAGGTTGGCTGCAATTCTTTCTGCGCGGAGTCGCGGTGGTCGCGAATGAAGCGACCGAAGTTGCGCGCAAAATTGTCGCACTTCGGGAGGAGGACCGGGCAAAGATAATTGCGAATGGGGGCCGTCTTACTGCCGACTCTCTCAAGGTCCATGAGTACAGCTTTGAGCATCCGATCGTCAACGTGGCGAACATTCAAAAGCTCACCGGCAAAGAATTTCCGTCCGCCAACAACGTCGTTCGACTGCTCGTCGAGTTGGAGATCCTGAAAGAGACGAGTGGACGCGCTCGAGGGCGCGTTTACGCGTACAGGCGGTACTTGCAACTTTTCGACGATAGCGATGTCGTAGGCACGCCGGAGTGAACACAAGGGTAAGGTCCGCATGATGTCTGACCCAGAAATTCCGCAGATCACCCGATGCTCATGGGCGGTCAGCGACCCCGTGATGGCGGCATACCACGATGAAGAATGGGGCCGACCAGTATTTGATGGTCGAATGCTGTGGGAGACACTGATGCTGGAAGGGTTTCAAGCGGGACTTTCCTGGTCAACGATTCTGCATCGACGGGAAGGCTTCCGCGCCGCCTTCGCACACTTCGATCCTCAAACCGTTGCCGAATTCAACCAGAACGATGTCGATCGATTGATGAACGATGCAGGCATCATTCGTGCTCGCGCGAAGATTGAAGCGACGATCGGTGGTGCACGTGCTTACCTCGCGATCCCAAACTTTTCGGATTACGTGTGGTCATTTGTGGAAGGAACTCCGATCGTCAATTCGACCGGTGATGTTCCCGCTAAGACGCCGCTCTCAGAACAGATTTCCGCAGACCTAAAGAAGCGCGGGTTCAAATTCGTGGGGCCAGTGATCGTGTATGCGTGGATGCAAGCGGTGGGGCTCGTAGACGATCACGCACCAACTTGCTTTTTGCGCGTCTCGCCTCAAGGGTCCTAACCCGTCACAATCTCGTCACGTACGCTCCCGCACTATGAACATCACGGAAGGGCCGATGCCGTCCGCGCGATGTTCACATGGCACAATTTTCAGATTGGGCAACCCCAAAGTCGACCGCGAAGCGATCGATCATCATCATCACCGTCGTTGCATTCGCGATCCTAGTTGGTGGGCAATCGGTGCGGCTAATGGCGCAAGGAAAGTTGCCAGCAAAGAAGGATGAACTACCGCCCTATTTCGGACCGAAGAAGCGGGTTGCCGTTATTGATTTTGTCCCGACGATTTCTGCAATCACCGTCTCATCGGTCAAGCCCTCGGGCAATTGGGGGACAACGGCGCTCGACATCACGGCCCCGATGGACTGGGGCACCGGCATGGAGGACATCCTCAACACCGCGCTCATCGATCGTTGTCACCTTTTCAGTCGGCTTTCCTTGGAACGGCTTGCCTTTCTGGTCGCGGAATTCCGGTAGGTCAGATGTGACTTGGTCTCTGCCGATGATGTCCAATTCCGCTTTGGCCGCGACAAGGTTTTTCGTGGCGTTCGGCATGTTTTTGAGCACCATTGCCATGCGGCGACGTGCTTCAAACATTGCCTCATCGACCACGACTTTGTTCGCACGAATCGGTATGCCCTCATAATCCGTTCTTTTGTCAAAGAAGCCCTGCTCTTGGGGGACGATCGGGGTGATCTTGGGTTCTTGGGTCGCGAAGACGAGATACAGGATAACTGCGGTCACATGAAGATTCTCGCACATTGGTGAGCATTCGGACGACGGCATGCACCTAATTTCAAAGCCGATTGTTCTAAGATATATGAACATTTCGACATCTATTGTTGCCATAAAGATGAACATACAACGTAAATTGTTGATGTAAGACTGAACAAATGAGTATGAATGTGCAATAATGGGTGCATGGATGCGAGACGTCAGAGGTTGAGGAGGTTGCAGCTGGATCGGCAGTTGGCTCCGGTGCGCATCGCATTGCCGCTGGCACGGCCCTCAGGGGGCTGGGTCAAGTCGATCCGGGAGGCCCTTGGCATGAGTTTGGACACCTTGGCGCATCGCCTCGGGGTCAAGTCCCGGTCGACGATCCATCAGATCGAGCGCGCCGAGCTCGATGAGACGATCACGGTACGGCGGCTCCGGGCCGCAGCAGACGCATTGGGATGCGATCTGGCGATCGCCTTGATCCCGCGCGTACCCCTTACCGAAATGGTGGAGTCCCAACTCAAACTAAAAGTGACAGAGCGCTTCGCCAGGGTGAATCACTCGATGGTGTTAGAGTCGCAGGCCGTGTACTCGGCCCGTCTGGACGAGATGGTTATCGCGGCCACCGAAGAGGCGCTTGAGAACGGCGATTCGTCGCTTTGGAAATAGCGTTTCAGCGTTCAGAAGGGGCGACCCCAATCGATCTCGACGAGGCTCAAGGGCTAATCCCGAACCTATCGACACAGGTTGAACTGAACGAGTTTGAACTGCTGAACATCGCTGAAGCGGTAAGGTGGGCGGCCAAGAACCGCCAAATACGGACCGAGTTGCTCGCGGCGGAGACACTCCGCCGCCTGCATCGTGAGATGTTTGGCAAGACATGGCGATGGGCCGGATCCTATCGCCTCACTCAAAAAACGATCGGTGTTGAGGCGTATCGCATCTCCTCGGAAGTGAAATACCTGCTTGATGACGTCAAGTACTGGATCGAAAATTCCACGTACGAGCCTGTTGAGATAGCCGCGCGTTTCCACCATCGGCTCGTGCTGATTCATGCGTTCCCGAACGGCAACGGACGACATGCGCGACTCGCGACGGATCTCCTATGCGAGCAACTGGGGTGGCCGAAGTCCACGTGGGGAGCATCCGATCTTGTAGAAATTGGCCCCGCCCGAACTCGGTACCTCCAGGCATTGAGGGTCGCGGACACCCACGACCTTGCTCCACTAATTGCGTTCCTTGCCCGCTGACGTTACTTCTCTGGCTGGTCGTAGGGCTTTAGACGCCGCACCCAAATGTTGCGGAACCGAAGCGGCTGGCGGGGGCCATGATCCTGAAGATAAATCCGCTCCTCAGCGCCGTGCGCTGTGTACGGCAACACTACCGCGTGCCCAGTTTCACCGTTCAACTTCTGATGGTTGTGCACTATCACGCCGTTGAAGAACAACGTGAGGTAGGCCGGACTGACGAGCTTGTCCCCATCGAATTTAGGAGCTTCAAAAATAATGTCGTAAGTCTGCCACTCGCCGGGCGGGCGAATTGGGTTTACGAGCGGTGGCCACTGGCCATAAAGCGCCCCCGCCTGCCCGTCGGCATATGTCGCCGCGCGGTACGAGTCGAGCACTTGAACTTCATAACGACTCATCAAGAAGACGCCGCTGTTGCCGCGGCCTTGGCCGGAGCCTTTAATATCACGCGATTCTTGCCACTCAATATGAAGCTGGCAGTCTCCAAACTTCTCCCTCGTGAAAAGACTTCCGGTGCCGCCCGCGACCTCCATAGTTCCATCTTTGATCAGCCACTTGGCCGGTTTGATCTTGCTATCGTCAGTTCCGGAATCGCCTTGTTGCCAGTGGGAGAGATCCGACCCATCGAAGAGAACGACGGCATCAGCGGGAGCGTTGCCTAACACGGAACCCGGCGTAACTTCGTGCGGATACGGTCGCTCGGTGTCGTGGACACGCCATTTCTGACCCGGCAAGAATGGCGTGTTCGTATACCCGTCACGCTTGACTTGGGCGATGAAGCCAACGCTAAGGCAAGCGGCCATCGTGCCAAAAATGAAAAATGCAGACTTTGAAATGGAGCGCGGAGTCACTCTGCGATGCTACCAGGGGAAATGGCCCTCCGTGGTGCGAGTGCAAAAGGAGTTGGAGCTCAGGAGCTAGTCTTCGAGGAACTGCGTTGGTTTTCGACCTCGAATATGTTTATCAAAGCCAAACGCGCTCGGGTGATAATCGCCGACCAGATCAACGTTGGCTTGAGTTGGCAAACTTGATGTGAGTCCCGTCGCAACATACGCACTGTTTACGATGAGTCGTCGTAATCCCGTGTTCAGCAGGTCGGTTGCCGCTCCCATCGTGCAAGTTACGATGAAATTGGTCTTGCCATTTTCGTTCAGACGGTTTCGAGTCCAAACAATGGGCATCATCGGTGCGTTGAGGTCTTGAGCGATGTTTTGAGCGGTTTGCTTTCGTCCAAACGCAGGAAGGTCGTAGGGGCTCATGCCCGCCACAACTTGGCCGCGAACAAGGACCGTCGCGTCATGCGGTGGGGCCGCTTCGTAAACGTCTGTCGTACCGAAAATACCGTTTACACCGCGTAAGATGGGGTTCGCAGCTTGTTCTGCCTCAAGGATCCCCCGGGTTCCCTGTTGCCCATGAATGCCCCAATGGCTGATCCAAGTCTCTCCCAAGACTTCACGGCCGAAGCCCCCTTTCCACGCTGCGCCGCTCCAGCCAAATTCCGCGTATTTGCTACGACTGTTGAGCCCATATTCAAAAGCATGAGTGCTCGTCCGAAGCGCGATGATGGGCTTGCCCGATCGATAGTAGTCAACGAAATGCTGCATTTGCGAGTCGGGCCACTGGCGAAACCGCAGAAGAATGATGCATAGGTCAGCTTGATGGAGCGCGCTGAGTCCCGGCTCATTGTCCTTCGTCGTCGGGTCGATCTCGCCTCTTGCGTTGATCGAGAACAGAACCGTGCAGTGGAAGCCGTGTCGCGTCGACAGGATCCGGGCGAGTTGAGGAAGCCCTTCCTCCGAGCGATACTCTTCATCTCCGCTCAAGAGAACAATCCGTTTTCCCTCACCCGGCCCCTTGCCGCCAAAGTACACCTCGCCACTCTGGTGAATACTGATTAATGCGGCGGCGAGAGCGATGACCATAACTCAAGATGCTCCTCAGGCCTGGGGTTCTTTGGTGCTGTTGTAGAACGTGAGCAGGCTCAAACCGCAGAAAACGACGGATGCGACGAAGAAGGGCCACGAGGCCTCGCCACGAGAGAATCGTACGACGCCTGCGATTCCTGACCCAAGCATGAGCAAAACGTTGACGACCGTCGCTATTCTCAGGAAAGGCGATTCGACGTCACTTCGCAAGAAGCCCGGGATTCCCGGCGCGTTCTGGTCACAATACTGCTCGACGACGTAATCGAACAGTTTGCCCTGCATCTTTGTCTCTTGGCTCACGACTTGAACAAGATGCTCACGCGAGATGACTCGATCTTCCGCGCGAGCTTGTGCAATCTCACGCTCGACGATGTGAATGACTTCCATCGTCTGGGCATCATCAAGTTCCTCGGCCATACCAGATGGTAAAGACGAAGTTACGGGCACCGAAGTGTCAGTCGTTGCTATAATCAGTCGGGAAGCCATGGAGAGGCGTCCAACACAACCGACAAGGAAGAACTCACGGCCCAAAGCGGTGAGTAAGCGCCCGACTACGCCGAAGCCAACTCAACGCGAGTTCGACATAACGGCGATTATTATCCTGGCGCTTGGTGTTTTTTCGATCGTTGCCTTGCTCAGCCGGAACGCAGGCGTTGTTGGATCTGCGCTCGAAGGTTTCTTCCGCATTCTCTTCGGCATCGGGGCCTGGGCCGTTCCCATTCTCCTAGGTTGCCTGGGAGTTAGCCTCATTCGCGGCCGTGGGCCCGCGGCAAAGCATCTCAGCTGGGGATTGTCACTGCTCTTCCTCGCCTTGCTATCTGGTCTCGCGAAGGCGCTGTCGGGCGACTTCTTCGATCCACTCACGATCTCCACGAGCGGCGGATACGTCGGAGCGGTACTCGCCTGGATCTTTAAGAGTTGCTTAGGCGCCGGACACCTAGTTGGAACAATTGCGCTCGGCGCCGTTGGCTTGGTCCTCTGCATCGACATGCCGATTCGAGATGCCCTGGGGAACGTGAAACGGCTCTCATTCGGAACTACCGAGGCGGGCGTGCCCGAAGAGGTTGCCGCACCCAAACGTCGACCGATGGAGTTCGACGCGAAAGCTCATGCCGAAAAGCACCTTGATCCTGAGCCGGAACAGGCGGCGGTGAAACCGAAGCGACCGCCGAACATTCGCGATATGTCGGAGCGCGAAGCGCCGCTCAACCCAGAGTCGTCTGTGCCAAAGGAAGGCTACCAATTGCCTCCCATCAACCTGCTTGCAGAGGCGATCTTGAATCCGAAGCGCTCTCCGGCAGAGATGCAGAAGAACATCGAGACGCTTGAGAACACGCTGGAGCAGTTCGGGATCGAGTCAACCGTCGTTGAGGTCGCGACAGGTCCTTCGGTAACTCGCTATGAAATCCAACTCGGTGCTGGCGTCCGCGTGGCGCGCATAACCGCGCTAGCGGACAATATTGCGATGGATCTTGCCGCCTCGCAGGTAAGGGTTGAAGCCCCGATCCCAGGAAAAGCCGCGATTGGCGTCGAAGTTCCGAACGCAACTCCGACGATCGTCTCCCTGCGAGAATTGTGCGAGACACCGGAATTCATCAAGCATTCGTCTCGACTCTTTGTCGCCTTAGGGAAGGATGTTAGCGGCGTCAACAAATACGCTGACCTCGCAAAGATGCCCCACCTGCTAATCGGTGGGGCTACCAATAGCGGTAAGTCGATCGGCCTCGCGACTCTCATCACGAGTCTTTTGATGCGAAATACGCCCAAAGACGTACGGCTAGTCATGATCGACCCGAAGCGGGTCGAATTGACCCTCTTCGACCATATCCCTCACCTAATGTGTCCGGTTATCAAGGACGTCAAGGAAGCACCGGGAGTGTTGCGAGCGGTTTGGCGTGAGATGGACCGGCGATACGACATGTTCTCAGAAAAGGGGGTTCGCAACATCGATGGCTGGAACGCGAAAGCCTCCTTCCAAGACCGAATGCCGTACATCGTGGTTGTAATCGATGAACTTGCGGACCTGATGATCCAGGCGAAGGCCGAGGTAGAAACCACGATCGTTCGCCTTGCTCAACTCGCTCGTGCCGTGGGAATTCACCTCGTCATCGCCACCCAGCGTCCGAGTGTAGACGTCATCACCGGTCTTATCAAAGCGAATATTCCGTCACGAATCGCATTCAGCGTTGCCTCGCAGATCGATGCGAGGACAATTCTCGACACGAAGGGCGCGGAAAATCTGATTGGCAAGGGGGACATGCTGTTTTCTCCGATTGAAGCGAATAAGCCGGTGCGCATTCAGGGTTGCTACGTGTCCGAGCACGAGATCGAAGCGGTGTGCAAGTTCTGGCGAGCGCAGGCGGCTCCCGAATACGTTCTCAAGCCAGTCGAGGTTGTCCATGAGAGCGATCAAGGCGCCGGTGCAGGCGACGACGAAATGGACGGCCTCTGGGCCGATGCGGTTCGATGGGTTGGTGAGCGAGGGCAGGCATCGACATCTATGCTGCAACGTCGGTTTTCAATCGGCTTCCAGCGGGCGTCGAGGTTGCTGGACATGATGGAAGAACGCTCCATCGTAGGTCCAAGGGATGGACCCCGTCCTCGGGAAGTTTTGCTCAACCCAATGGAGATTGAGGAACTGTTTGGTCGCCGATATCGAGAACCCGGTGAAAGTGCCGGGAATGAAGAATAGAGCCCGCACAAAGTGAGTGCACTACTCTACTTCGCCGAAAATCTAGGCATGAAGAGCCAAGCAGCGGTCGAAAGTTCGTGCACGATTTCGGCCATTACGCTGTTTGCTCCTTGCCTGAGCGCGGATGGAGCCGTCCTTGACTTCCGTTTGCTTGAAGTGGACACTCAAGGGCAGCTCTGGGTGCCTTGGATTGGCGATCCGGTGTCTTCGTACCGAGATGCTTCGCAATTGCTCCAGAGTTGGCCAAACCTGGGCGTCCTGTTGCAGGTCTGGCACTCAGGAACCTCCGCCCGCATTCAGACGATGTGGCGCGAATCAAACGACGCCGAGGCGCGACTTGAACATACGGTCGCTCGGGTGGGTAACCATGTGTACATTTCCACACAATCGCCTCAGCGGAGCTTTGGTGACCTCGTCGTGGCGGCAGTGCATGACGTCCTCTATCTCTACGATGTCCGGCTCAAGACAAACGTCTATATGAACCGCAGTCTGCTAGACCTCCTCGGACACGAGCCGAATCCAGTCCAACCTCCGCTCGGGGAAACCTTTGAGGAAGTCGTACACCCCGACGATCAGCGCGAGTACCGCGAATTCGCCGAGCGCATGGCCAAATGTAACGATGACGACGCCCACGAGATCGTGGTACGCGAGAGGGACGCGCACGGCCTTTACCGGCACATAAAGAGTCACGTTCGAGTGTTTGAACGCTACGCGGACGGTTCGCCGCGATACCTGCTTTGCAATCTGCGCGACGTGACAGAACATCGCGTTCGCGCCAAACGGATGCAGGATCAATCCGTCGAACTGCTTGCGGCGCGATCCGAACTTCAAAGCCAAAAGGACGAATTGGAGCGCGTAAATCGGCAACTTGGGCGGCTCGCAAAGACGGACGGCCTGACGGGGTTGTTGAACTATCGCGAGTTCAGTGATCGGTTCCGCATCGAGCTGGACCGAGCAGAACGAACAGAATCATCGCTCGCGTTCGTAATGATCGACGTCGACCACTTCAAGAATTACAATGACACTCACGGGCACGTCGCCGGAGACGCCGCGTTGGTTCTGTTTGCAGACATCCTGCGTTCGTCTGTTCGCGCTGTCGACGTTGTCGCGCGATACGGTGGGGAAGAGTTCTGCGTCTTGCTCCCCGGGGCGAACGTCGCCGAGGCCACGCGATGCACAAAGCGGGCGATGGAAGCAATTCATAACCGCTTTGAAAAGGACCGATTGATGACGGCAAGCTTTGGAATTGCTGAGTGGGTGCACGGGATGACCGCCGAGACCCTCGTAAAGTGTGCCGATAATGCATTGTATGTGTCGAAGAGAGCGGGTCGCAACCGCTATACGGTGTTCGAAATTCAGCAGGAGGCGGCCTAGCGAGGCGTAAGGCGTTGTCACCAACTGACCAGCCCGGCAAGACGGGGCCACCCGGCCTTGGGAGATGGGATGCGCGCGACAGCGAACAAGTCGGCGTCGCGCTTTCGCATTTGGAATCCCTTGCGGAGCGAGCGCTCGCGGCAAGCGGGGATGTTGCATGGGAGTGGGACTTAGCCACGGGCACGATTCGGCTGAGCTCAGGAGAGTCCCGGACGGTTGCCGAATATCTCAGCGCAATCCAGGAGGACGATCGAGGAAGTTATCTGGCTGCGCTTGACCAAGCGCTCGTCGGCAAGAGCGAATTCTTCGAAGCCGAGTTGAGATGTCGCTCTGGAGGATCATGGCGATGGGTAAGCGAACGCGGATCGGTTTTGAAGGATGCGGTCGGGCGAGCCTCGAAGTTGGTGGGAGTTCGCACGGACATTGAGGCGCGTCGGACCTGGGAAGAATCGACTCGCGCGCTTCGCATTGTCGCGCCGCAGGTCGAATTCGCCGCGCTCTCGATCGGACCGGATGGCAAGAATGAGGAGTTCGGACTTGCGGCATTCGGAACCAGCCCGGCGCAAGGGGTTGGAGGGATTGCCCGAGTGCTGGTGCCCGATGATCGCGCGCGCTTTTCTCGGCTCGTAGCCGGATTAGCGAGCGACAAAGCGTTCGATTCTGAGTTTCGTCTCGGAGACGGGTCGGGAACCGTTTGGATCCGAGCACGTGCGAGCGGTAGCGGCCAAGTCTTTGCGCTCGTTCGTACGGCGGGAGCAGAGGGCGCGGTCAGCGAAATGCGGCGACTCGATGAACTCGTGCGTATGGCCGCAGAAACGGCAACCGACGCGCTGATCATTTTTGACTGTGCCCGTGATTCCAATGGTGGCGTCGTCGACTTCGTAGCACGGCACGCCAATCGCCAGAGCGAGTGGTTTACCCAAAAGTCGGTTGATCAAATCCTGGGTATTCCCGCATCTCAAGCGCTCGACGTCGGTCGCCTGAAGCGAGCGTTCGGATTGATGCGGCGAGCGATCAAGATGGGCCAGGTGCTGCGACACGATTTGCGAATCCCTGGTCGCGCGGGGGTGCGGTGGTACTCCGCACGGGCTATACCGATGGCCGAGTCAGTTGCGCTTGCCCTGATGGACATAACGCACGAACGCGAGGCGGCGGCGCTGATTCAAGATCAGCTGCGACTTAGCGAGAGCATGATCCGAACGTCTGGTGTGGACGGTGACTTGCTTGCCGAGGCGGCAAGGTTACGAACGCGGGCGGACGAACTGGCGGCGGAAAACGAGACACTTCATCGCCTCGCTTCGACCGATGCCCTAACCGGGGTGAACAACCGCCGAGAATTTGAGGAGCGTCTAAAGGCGGAAGTCGATCGTGCCCGGCGCTACGGCGGCGCGCTATCACTTGTCATCGTTGACATTGACGACTTCAAAAAGGTCAACGACAAATATGGTCACCCGTATGGCGACAAGGTGTTGCAGGAGTTTGCCCGGGTTATCGTCGGTTGTAAGCGAACACCGGATATCGTCGCTCGATACGGTGGTGAGGAGTTCGTCATCATCTTGCCGCAGATCGCGGTGGAAGGTGCGATCCAGTTTTCTGAGCGCGTACGAGCAAAACTTCGCGATACGGAGATCGGTGAACATCGTGTTCGTGTGACGGGTAGCTTCGGGTGCGCGCAGTTCATAGCGGATCGCACGGCGGAGGACCTGATCTCGCGAACTGACAAAGTGCAGTACGATGCCAAGCGCGCGGGCAAGGACCGCGTCTATGCTGACCGGGTAATCTGAACGCTCCGCGAAGAGCACACAGACGTGATTGTTCGCCACAAAATCGCGATGAGTGTTGTTGACGTAACAGTTGTCGGCGGCGGCCCGTGCGGCCTATTTGCCGCTTTTTATGCCGGGCTGAGAGGCATGTCGGTCCGCATCATCGACTCTTTGCCTGAACTTGGCGGGCAGCTGACCGCACTGTATCCCGAGAAGTACGTTTACGACATGCCGGGATTTCCCAAGGTACTCGCGAAAGATTTAGCCGAAAGTCTCATCGCGCAGGGCACCCAGTTTAACCCTGACCTCGCACTTGGGGAGACGGCGACGTCGCTGACCAAAACGGGCGAAGGGTACGCAATCGGAACGGCCTCTGGCTTTTCGCTTTTGACCCGAACGATCATCATTTCGGCCGGAGCGGGCGCCTTCTCGCCGACGAAGATCGGGATCGAGCGCGAAGACGAATTTCATGGTCGCGGCGTGTTTTACGGCGTCCGAGATAAGTCGGTATTTGCTGGGAAGAGTATTGCGATCGTAGGGGGCGGCGATTCGGCGTTTGATTGGTGCCTCAACCTGCAAGATGTGGCGCGTGACATCACGCTTATTCACCGAAGAGACCAGTTCAAGGCGCACGAAGACTCTGTGGAGCGAGTAAAGGCCGCAGGGATTCCACTAAAGCTTTGGCGCGCGGTCGTCGAGTTACACGGTGACTCTGAACTGACTGGAGTGACGTTGCAGGACACGCAAACGAAGGAGATGGAGCACCATCCATTTCAGGCCGTCGTCGTGAACATCGGCTTCAAGTCTTCGCTCGGGCCGCTGAAAGAGTGGGGACTAAATATCGTCAAAAACCAAATCTCCGTCGACGAGAGGTACGAGACGAACCTGCCCGGCGTGTTCGCAATCGGGGATGTGTGTACTTTCGGCTCAAAGCTGAAGCTCATCGCGACCGGAGTTGGCGAGGCGGCGACGGCGGTTTGCTTTGCGAAGACTCGCCTCGACCCGTCGGCCAAGCTATTCCCCGGGCACAGCTCGGATATGACGCTTTAGTCGGTCAGTTTCCCGAGACGGAATCGACGCCCTGGAACATCTTCTTCAGACGAGCGGTGATCTCCGGAGGCAAGGGTGGGCCGTTCAAGTACCGGACATTCTCACGCAAGTGGTCGACGTTTCCCGTTCCCGTAAGAACCACGTCCATCCCCGGCTCATGCAAGCAAAAGCGGTACGCGGCTTCGGTGATGGATCCGGCAACGCCGTCTGCCACCAAAAATCCCAGGGGGTCGTCCAAGTCGACGTCACGACCTTCGATCAAGCCTTTGGACAGCATGTCCGCGATTAGGTTTCGTAATGCCTCGGGCTGGCTGAGGGCGCGGCGTACGGCGAACATACAAAGGGTTCCTGCCCGCGACTTTTGCGTGAAGGGCATGATGCGTTCTCTCGCTGACTGGTTCAAGATGTTGAACCCAATCATGACGACATCCCACCATAGGTCGAGTACGGCCGGGGCGAGCATTTGGTGGGTTGGATCGGGGGCGAATGCCTCCGTGATCCCAATCGCGCGAATCTTTCCCGCTTCCTTCAATCGATCGAGTGCGGGCAGCAGCGTCTCGGTCGCATACGTGTACTGGTCTGCGCGCACGCCATGCAGGTGATAAACGTCTGCGTAGTCCGTTCGAAGGCGTCGCAGCGATCCCTCTAGGCGAGTCGTGAGGCTCTGCGCGGTCGCCCGATCCTCTGCCCAGGTACCGCCGACTTTCGTGGACAGGATCACTCGCTCGCGCGGGATGCCGACGAGACCGATCCCGACCGCATCTTCTGAGCCGTAAGTCTCGGCAGTGTCAACAAAGTTGATACCAAGATCAATCGCTTCCCGGACGATGCGAGCGGCATCCTCGTTAGTTGCGCCTCGGCTCAGCCCGAGGCGGCTGTGGCCACCACATCCTAGGCCGACACGCGAGACCCTCATTTCGGTACGACCGAGGGTCGTGAAGTTCATGCCCGATTATGGTCGCTGCCTTTCGCCGGCAACTCCCTTTCTTAACATTGGCACCCACGTGTACGGGTACAACCCCATCCATGGCGTCGCCTTACAACCGAATTTACAACTTCTCTGCCGGGCCGTGCACGTTGCCCGTACCCGTCCTGGAAGAAGCCCGGGAAGACCTGTTGAACTATAAAGGCACGGGCATGAGCGTGATGGAGATGTCCCACCGTTCGAAGCAGTTCGGGGCGATCATGGCAGCGGCCGAAGCAGATTTTCGATCGCTACTCGGAGTACCGTCGCACTACCGAGTGCTGTTTTTGCAGGGTGGCGCGAGCACGCAATTTGCGATGGTTCCCATGAACTTCCTGCAGGAAGGGCAAATCGCGGATTACGTCACGACGGGATTTTGGGGGGCGAAGGCGCTGGAAGCGGCCCACTTGGTCGGGCTTTGCCGAAAGGTCTGGGACGGCAAAGAGAACAACTACAACTGCGTGCCCGATATGCAGGCGCTTGAGTTCGACTCAACTTCGGCCTACATTCACTTCACCTCAAACGAGACGATCCAAGGCGTTCAATTCAAGTCCGATCCTGCCCTTGTGGCTTCGTTGGTTTGCGATATGTCGTCGGACATCCTTTCCCGACCGGTTGACATCGAGAACTATGCGATGATCTACGCAGGAGCGCAGAAGAACATGGGCCCGGCCGGCGTCACCGTCGTGGTCGCGAGCGAGGATTTCATCGAGTCGCGCGCGGATGGAATTCAGCCTATCTTTGATTATTCGCAACACGCTGCGAATGACTCGATGCAGAACACGCCGCCGTGCTGGAGCATCTACATGTGCGGGTTGGTCTACAAGCATATGCTTGCGACTGGCGGAGTGGTTGCGGCGCAGGCTTTGTGCTCGGCGCGATCGTCGGTGTTGTACGCGGCGATCGACGGTTCCGGCGGCTTCTACCGAGGCCACGCCGCGATGGACTCGAGATCGATGATGAACGTGACGTTTAGTCTGCCGACCGAAGAGCTTTCCGGCACGTTTGCGAAAGAAGCAGAGAAGGCTGGGCTAGACGGCCTCAAGGGGCATCGGGCGCTTGGCGGCATCCGCGCGAGCATCTACAACGCATTTCCGTTAGAGGGTTGCGTTGCTTTGGCGGATTTCATGGGTGAGTTCGCGAAGCGAAACGGTTAAGCGAGGTGAGATGTAATCTCATCCATCCGGGGCTAAGAGTTCGCGGGCGTTTTCGAGGGCGCGAGGAGTCACGTTCTCGCCCGCAAGCATGCGTGCGACTTCGAGCTCGCGATCGTCACCTTCTAGGCGCAGCACGCTCGTCTGAACTCGACCCGAGGCCTCGTTCTTTTCAATCAGGAAATGTACGGTCGCGCGCGCCGCGATCTGAGGTAAGTGGCTGATCACCAACACCTGGTAAGTCGTCGACAAGGTTCGTAACAATCGACCAACCGCCGCGGCCGCACGGCCGCTGAGCCCTGCGTCGACTTCATCGAAGATCAAAGTCGGCACGCCCGCTTTGCCCGCGAGTGCGGTCTTAATAGCGAGCATCACGCGGGACATTTCTCCGCCGCTGGCGATCTTACTGAGCGCCTTCGGGTCTTCGCCAAGATTTGCGCTGAAATAGAATTCGACCGCGTCCGCGCCATCAGGGCCAGGTTCCTTGCGGGCCATGTTCACCGCGAACTGTGCGTTATCCATCATCAGCTCGCGAAGCGTGGCCACCACAAGTGCGGCGAAAGGCTCCGATTTCTCGCGACGCAGCGCGGTGAGCGAATGACAGGAAGCACGAAGCTCAGCGACCGCTGCCCCAAGTTCTTGCGTGAGCGCTTCCGTGCTCGCTTCCGAGTCTGCGAGCAGGTCCAGTTCGGAGGCGATGGCTTGGGCGTAGGCAAGAACGGCCGCCTCGTCATCGCCATACTTGCGCATCAACCGTTTCAAAACGTCGAGACGACCAGCCACGGCCTCAAGTTCGCCGGGGTCTGACTCTAGCGAGTCCTCATACTTCGTGAGGCCGTGGACGGCGTCTTCAGCCAAAACAACCGCACTCCGGAGCGGTTCCAGCACAGATTCGATGGCAGGGTCATAGCGAACAACCGCCTCCAGTCGCGCAAGTGCTCCTGCCAGCAGATCCCGTGCATTTGTTTCGGCATCGCGCAGGTCGGACTTCGCGGCGGCGACCGCTTCCGCAAGCCGTTCGCCGAACTTCAACCGGGACAGCCGAGATACCAGGTCGGCAACTTCTCCAACTGCGGGGCTTACGGACTCAATCTCCGTGAGTTGGTACTTGAGGAGGTCAATACGTTGCTCGCGGTCTCGCAAGCTGCCTTGGAGCGCGGCGAGGTTTCGACGCTTGACTTCAGCAGCCTCGAACTGGCGGGAGACCGTGGTGCGCAAAGCGAAGGCTTCAGCGCCGATCCACGCGTCGAGAAATCCAAGATGAGTTTCGGAATTGAGCAGGCTTTGGTGATCGTGCTGCCCGTGTAGATCGACAAGAATGTTGCCAATTTGCCTGAGTGTTGCGATAGGTGCCGTTCGGCCCGCGATGCGAGCCTGAGACCGACCCTCGGCGAGGACTTCCCGCTGCAGATACAGCATGCCGTCCTCCGGCTCGAAGCCGAGTCCAATGCACTGCTCGATGAGTTCTGGTCTGGCGCGGAGGTCGACGGTGACGCTCACCACCGCTCGGCTCGCCCCGGTTCGTACGATCTCTGTATCGGCGCGCCCTCCCAATACGAGTTCGATGGCATCCACCAGCAAGGACTTGCCTGCGCCGGTCTCGCCGGTAAGCACGGTGAAGCCGGGCCCCAAGGCGAGTCGCGAGCGCTCGATGATGGCGATATTTTCAACCGAGAGTTCGACGATCATCGTCCACCCTCATTGTGGCAGTTAGGGCGGCGCTGTGACGGACCTATAGGTGGCTACGTTGGCGCGCGAGGTCGGCAACTATGTTCTCGCGGGTCGCCTGTTCGTACCGGTCGGCAAATGGACCACGAAATATTCGTCGCCGTTTCAACATGGCACCCAAAAAGTCCACTCGGCCCTTCGCGTAGTCTTGATCGTCGAACACGGAGAACTCTTTCCGAATGCGTGACCCGTTCTCGGTGTATTCAGCGGGACTCGCCATTGCGCACAGATCAAGGTCGATCATCAGGCGCGAGATTCGGTCGTGGCGGCCACAGACGTGGCGCATCGTGGCCAAGATTGCCATTTTGACTTGGTGGACGAGGGCGCGCGGAAGGCCGAGGCGACGTAAGTCTTCCACGGCGCGTTCTGCACTCAGTCGTTCGTTTTCTGGGCTGCCGGGAACATAAACGACGTCATGGTAGACGATGGCAAGTTCAAGCGCGGCGATTTGATCGACGCGAATGTTGAGTTCCGGACGCCAACAATCCAGTTCGTCGAACATCCGATGAAGGTGCCGAGTGTCGTGATATACACGACTCGGCGATTCGTATTCCTTGGCGATTGCATCTACGGCGGAGATCCACTTTGAATCTCCGTCAGCATAGGTGCTCAGCGCCACACAGCGGTCAGACAGTGATGCCACTCGTGCCGAAATTCCCTTGACTGCGTTCAGAGTACCATTCTCGCACTTTTGCCCTCGGAGCGGAAGGCCTTTGTAAACGAAAACAGGCTCCTAACGTTCAGTTAGGAGCCTGCGTCATCGACAAAAGGCCTACTGGGCTTTGTCGGTGAATCCGGGCAGTCGTCGTCCGCGATAATAACCGTCTGGTGTGGCGGTGAATCGGAGGATGAACTGCTCGCCGCCGACCTGCTTGTTAAGCTGAATTTCCGGCATAACGGCAACGTAATTCGTTCGGCGGAGCGCCGTGCGCTGATGACTGTGGCGTCGTTTTGGATTCGGCATTACTTCTTCTCGCGGTGCAGAGTGTGCTTGCGCAAATTCGGATTGTATTTTTTCAGTTCCAACCGTTCGGTTGTATTGCGCTTATTTTTCGTCGTCGTGTAGTAATTCTTACCGTCTTCGGTACACACGACGCGAATGATTTCTCGCGCTTCAGATTTCTTCGCCATGGGATTGCTCCAGTTGTCGCCTTCAGTGTAGGCAGGACAGCCTCAAGATTATTCCTGAATCCTATCGTAAATTGCAACCGTCTTTAGCAGTTTCGCGGATCTGAAGGCATCCGCGGCTAAAGACGGTCCCGAAAGTCGTTGCAATCGGGACCGCGTCGGGACTGATCGAAGGTTTAGCCTTGCTTCGGCGCGTGAACTTTGAGCCATTCTCCGATCAACTTTCGATCGGCGAGACTGACCTTGGGTGCGCCGACAGCGAGCATCTTCATGAAGTGGCTCACCTCGCTCGGCTCGGCCGGGTAACCGATATTCTTGTTCGCGCCCTTATTCGTGGGGTCATTTGAATTGATCAGCATCTTGCCTTTCGCGTCTACGATCGCGCAGAACGGCAAACCGGCTTCTGCACCGCCAAGGGTCGCCATGAACTCTCTGCCGCCCGGATTCTCATCGCCTTTGTGCGGACCGTCGTTCTCGAGGACGTCCAGGTGGATGATCTCCAGGCCGGTCGTGAGTTTCTTGCCGGTGTCTTCTTTCAGAAAGCCGTCCAATTTATGGCACCAGCCGCACCACGACGCGTGAAAAATGACAAGGACATTCTTGCCGCTCGACTTCGCCTTGGCGTAGACCGCATCCATCATCTTTTTGGTCGGGGCGGGGGAGTCAGCCATTGCCACGACGGTCATCGCCGCGAGGCTGAGGGCGAGGCCAGTTCGAAGAAGCTTTTGCATGCTTGTATTATAAGCCCGATTGCGCCTCCTGGATATTTGGGCGATGACCACGCCTTGGCTGAAAGTCTTTTGGAGCAGGCACGTGTCCGGCCCCTGCATCGCATGAATGGAAAGGAATCGTAGGCGGCGACACCCAAAGCTCCTTCCTCATGATCTGTTCAGGCGGAAGGTTGGGATGGGGGTTACAACACCTAATTTGAAGTGGAACCAAGCCTCAAGCTCCTTCCCCATGATCTGTTCAGGGGGAAGGCTGGGTGAAGTGCGTTGAAACTTGTGTACACCCATCAGCCCAGTTCTCCGGCTTGGGCTTCAAACTTGTCAGGGGAGAGGTACCCCAGTGATGAGTGCATTCTTCTGGGATTGTAGAGCTCATTGATGTACTTGTCGATGGTCATCTCCAGATCGATGAATGATTCGAAGCGGTTTCCTTTGACCGTTTCCTTTTTAAGAGTCGCAAAAAAGCTTTCGGCAAACGCGTTG
>JBBRML010000002.1:0-120695 GCA_038230855.1 Fimbriimonadales bacterium
CAACCAGCCAAAGATCGGCGAGGCGAGCGCCGTTCTCGTCGTTCTCGGAAATCTGAAGCAGTACGAAAACGCTCCCCGGGTCGTTGACTTCAATATCGAGCACGGCTACTACGGCGAAGATAAGCGAGAAGCATCGATTGCCACACCGCGCCACTTTTGGGAAGGCAATCCTCAACTTGCACGGGACGAGGCGTTCCGCGGAAGCAGCCTATGGTCCATGGCGTTTATGCTTGCGGCAGCCGAGGCGGGCTGGGCAACCGCGCCCATGAGCGGTTTTGTGTCGGACCAGGTGCTTGAGGCGTTTGGGATTCCGGAGAGCCGAGTGCCCGTAATGCTGATCGCAATCGGCAAGCCGAATCCGAGTATTCATATTCACACTCGCTCGCTTCGCTTCCCGGCAAGCGAGACGGTCCACGCCGGCAAGTATTAAGGCTCGACCACAATTTCTGAATCTGCAACAATGAGGAGCGGTGCCGAAGACGCTCCTCATTGGAAATCCCGCCACGACTTGGCGGGCGTGGTTGAAGCAAAACAGGGCTGATCGTGACCTTCTTTGCCTCGATCCGGCTGACCCGCAACAAGGATTGCCGGGACGCCTGACTCTGTGGCGCGGGAACAAGATTCTGCATTCCCGCTTCTTCGGGAGCTTGGACCCACAACGCGCGCCGCACGTGATTGTCGCCACTCTTGCCGACGCGCTTAGGCGAACCGGTGACGACCTGATCGTGCAGATGTTTGCGTATCGGCAGTCGCCCATGTTGCGACAGGTAACGCACCTGTGCGCCGAACTGTTCTTGCCGGATCATATTCTCGTCGCGGAAGGAACGCCGGTCGAAGCGGGGTGGCCGGTCACTCCGACCGATATTGCCCTCGACATCGCCCTACCTTGGGAAGTCCAGGTCGCTCAGCGCAAAGCCCTCTGGTTGCGACTGTTTGAGAACTGCCATGCCCATGAGCTTGACTTGCGCACAGTAACGATTGATGGCGCTCGACTGGGCTCCGGGCGACCCCTTCCCTACGAGGAACGGGTTCGATGCCACCTCGACACGGCTCTCCATGCGGAGAAGGTTGGAAAGACGCTCGTGGCTGTTGTCGAGCAGGATCCGGAAGAGTCTCTCGTCAGCCTAGCCTTGCACGCGACAGGCTGCGTGCAAGCAAATTTCATCCATGCGGAGGCCTACCAAGGGCTCTTTTGCAGTTTTGCGCGACAAGACGGAGAGGACTTTGGCTACGGCGTGATTCAGAGCATTGACTGGCGGGAAATGAGGGCGCAAATAGAGTGCGACGCGATTCCACCCGCACCCGTTCGCACGCTGCGTATGGGCGGGATTCGAGTTGGTCCCGATGGAGACGAGTGGTCAGAAGTCCGACCTTGGCAGGTATAAACCTCCGTTGCGCAGAATTCACATTGTCCGTCACGGTCAAACGGAATGGAACGTAGCGGGAGTCGCGCAGGGCCAAACCGATGTTCCGCTAGACACAATCGGCACGGATCAGGCGCAGCGCGTTGGCCGATCCTTCCATACACATGAGATTGCGCGAATCATGTCGAGCGATTTGATTCGTGCGCGGGCCACGGCGGAGCAAATTTCCTCATCCCTTGGGCTCGAACTGGAGCTTCGCAAAGACCTACGGGAGCGGAGTTTTGGCGAATACGAAGGCCGCCCGTTCGATGAGTTTCGGGAACACGTGCTGAAAGATCCGATTCATATGCGACCACCGGGCGGTGAGTCTTTTCAAGACGTGTGGGAGCGATTGGAATCCGTAAAGACGGACTTGGCCTCGGGCCACGGTGAAACGATTGTCGTCACGCACGGAGGAACGGGCTCACTGCTTGTGGCGAAAATGATCCGCGCAACGCCCGAATCCGCGCGCGCATTTCGTTTCGGCAATACGGCGGTCACAACGCTGGAGCGACGGCACGACGGGTCGTACATGATCGTGCGGTACAACGACGTGAGTCATCTGGACGAGCAGTAAGTGCTCAAGCCGCGAGTTTGTTGATGGCATCAACAACGCGGTCGGGCTGAAATGGTTTCGCGATGAAGTCCTTTGCGCCAGCCTGGATCGCTTCGATAACGAGAGCTTTTTGACCCATTGATGTACACATCACCACGCTCGCCGACGGGTCGCCCGCTCGAATCGCTTTTAGGGCCTGGATGCCATCCATTCCGGGCATGGTGATATCCATCGTGACGACGTCGGGATGTAGTTCGTTGTACATCGCCACGGATTCAGCGCCGCTGCATGCTTCGCCAACGACTTGATAGCCGTTTGCTTGGAGAATCTGCCGCAGGGTCATTCGCATGTAAATTGCGTCATCGGCGATGAGAATTCTGGTTGCCATGGTGATTGTCCGTAGATTCGTCGCGCGCGAATGCTTCAATATCTTCCTTCCACATTGGGACTAGGAAGTCAGCAACAAATCCGCAATCGAGGCGGGGTCAAGGTGCGATTTTGGAATCGAACACGCAGAATTCAGACTGGTACACTGGTCGCGTGTCTGAACTCACTATGGAAACCGTTCGGCATGCGCTCGAAACGGCGCGTGAGCACGGCTTCGCGGAAGTTGAAATCGTTCATGACACGGGGCGTTTTTCAGCGACCCTACTTCCTGCGGTGAAGTCGCTAAAGGCGAGCTCGAGCACTGAAGGTGAAGATGCGGTCGAGGCACCTGCACTTAGGATTGAGTCCGGTTACGTAGGCTACTATCAGCCGTACCAAGAGGCTCTCCAAGTCGGAAAGGAAGTACACCAAGGCAGCGTTGTCGCGGTTATTGCTTCACTCGGAATCGCGAACGACGTAGAGAGCAAAGTGAGTGGCGAGATATTCGAAGTCTGCGTCGAGCCTAGTCAGGCCGTAGAATACGGACAACTGCTTGCCCTTGTGAGGCCCAAATGAACCGGCAACGTGGACATTTACTGATCGAAATCATCGTCGTCATGGCGATCATCGCTGTGTTGGCAGGAGTGCTGTATGGCACCAATTCTGTGTTCAGCAAGGGCGGCGCAAAAGCCCGAAAGGACGGTAAAGGCGGATCCGCGCTCTCGCTTACCAGGTTGAAAGCAGAAGATACGGTATGCATGAGCAACATCAAGCAGGTTCGGATGGCGCTGCAGGTCGCGGCAACAAACGCTGACGACACGTTTCCGCCAACGCTTGAGGAAACTCGGCTCGGCAAAGACTTCTACGCCTGCCCGATGGGCCACGAGGCGTACACATACGATCCCAAGACAGGAACGGTGACGTGCCCCCATCCTGGGCACGAAAAATACTGATGTTCTCTAAGGTTCTGATTGCTAATCGCGGAGAGATCGCGTGCCGGGTGATTCGCGCATGTCGAGAGATGGGCGTCAAAAGCGTTGCTATCTACTCTCAGGCGGACAAAGATTCACTGCACGTGACGTTGGCGGATCAAGCCATTTGCGTCGGCGCGGGTTCGAATGCCGACTCGTACATGAACCTAGCAAACGTCCTCATGGCCTGCCAGATTTCCGGTGCCGAAGCAGTCCATCCGGGCTATGGGTATTTTTCAGAGCGAGCGAGCTTCTCCGCCGCTCTTGACGCTCTCGGCATCAAGTTTATCGGTCCTCCAACGGAAGCAATCGAGGCAATGGGCGATAAGGCAAGCGCGAAGAAAGCGGCGATCGCTTGTGGATGCCCGGTCGTTCCGGGAAGCGACGGCGCGGTGGCCAACGAAAACGACGCGCTGAAGGTCGCGGAAGAAATCGGCTATCCGATTTTGCTCAAGGCAGTCGCGGGTGGCGGCGGTCGAGGACTTCGGCGCGTAGACGCCCCAGATGACCTCGCAGGTCTATGGCGGACAGCGCAGGCGGAGGCACTTGCGAGCTTTGGCTCCGGCGAGATTTTGATCGAGAAGTGCGTCGTCGAGCCTCGGCATGTCGAGATTCAGATTATCGGCGACATGTTCGGCAACATGGTCCACCTTGGAGAGCGCGAGTGCTCGATTCAGAACCTGCGCCATCAAAAGATTGTCGAAGAGGCACCATACGCGGACCTGCCACCGGCCATTCGGGACGCGATGGGTGCAGACGCCATTCGGGTCGCTCAGAGTGTTGGCTATTACAACGCGGGCACCGTCGAATTTCTGGTTGACACAGATTTCAACTACTACTTCTTGGAGATGAACACGCGCCTACAAGTAGAGCACCCGGTCACAGAAGAAGTGACGGGAATCGACTTGGTCGACACCATGCTTCGCGTCGCAAGCGGCGAGCCGCTACCCTTCACTCAGGATGACATCTGTCTGACTGGCCACTCAATCGAAGCGCGCGTAACGGCGCAAGACCCAGACAATGACTTCGCGCCCTCGACGGGCAAGATCACGAAGTGGCAAGCGCCATGTGGCCGCGGTGTTCGCATGGAGACCCACTGCTTTGCAGGGCTAACAATTACTCCTTTCTACGACCCCCTCCTCGCGAAGTTGATCGTTCGGGGCAAGTCGAGAGAAGACGCGGTCACGAAAATGAAGTCTGCGCTCGCAGAATTTGAAGTTGGCGGGATTGCGACGAATATTCCCTTCTTGCGAAGGCTGATCGCATCAGACGGCTACGTTGAAGGAAACTTCAACACCGCCTACGTGCCGCAGTTCTTATCCGGCGAGGCGCACTAACTTTTATGGCTGTCCCTTCACGACGTAAAGCCCGGGAAGTCGCGCTTCAGGCCCTTTATGAAATCGATCTCGGCCACGGGCGACCATCCGAAGTGATCGACAACTTGGCGGCCGATATGAATCTCGGTGAGGACCTCGCGGCCTACTGCCTCAAGTTGGTGCAAGGAGTGCGGGCAAACCAGCGAGCGATAGACGACACGATTTCGCCCCTTCTGCGTGACTACGACCTAGACCGCACGTTGGTCGTCGACCGAAATATCCTTCGAATCGCAGCGTACGAGCTGATCTATGTCGAGGACATGCCTCCCGCCGTGACGATCAATGAAGCGATTGAGATCGCGAAGAAGTATTCAACGGCCGAAAGCGGAAAGTTCATCAATGGCGTGCTCGGAAATCTAGTTCGGGAAACACCGAAGGCGAATTGGGAACCGCGCGCAAAGCCCGAATTCACCCTTGAAGAGAAGTTCGTGGAGGAGCCAGTTGAGGTCGAAGAAGTCGACATAGAGGCTGGCACACCCGAAGAAGCAAGGGTCCGCCGCCTAGCTGGATGGACTATTCGTTCGGATTCCTAACTTACTATTTGCTAGCGGCAGTCGGCGTTGGCTCATGCGTTTCGTATCGGATTTCTAGCACGCGATCGGTCGCGTCTAGCTCGATCAACGCGTCTTCGACGATGACAGAGTGGGCGGCGTTGCTCCAACTCGTTCGCTCGTAGCGAACCATCGTGTGGCTATTTTCGCCGCTCCATTCCGCGGCAGGCGGACCAAGTTTGGATTCAAGTTCAGCGCGCGATGCACCGACTGTCGCGATTCCATCGTGCAGCAACGCGATCGGGTCACGCTTGGAATCGTGGCGAATCAGTAACCAGATCAGCATGACGACGAGCGCGACGAATACGATCGGTGCGCCATACAGCGCAGCTTTGTCAACAAATCGTTCCTTTGCCGTCGATTTCATCGATAGTGCATCGTGA
Source organism: Fimbriimonadales bacterium (assembly GCA_038230855.1). Lineage (GTDB taxonomy): Bacteria > Armatimonadota > Fimbriimonadia > Fimbriimonadales > Fimbriimonadaceae > Fimbriimonas. Next base: position 5,607 of record JBBRML010000002.1, read on the forward strand.
TGACAAACGAGCCGGCGTCCGTTGCAGTAATTTTCAGGCGTCGAACTCCACTCTCCAGGCTGCTCGCGATAGTTCCGCTGCCTTGCACTGAAAAGGACTCAAAGGAGAAGCCTGCAGGTTCTGTGATAAATATCTCCGAGGGCTCTTCCGCGAGGACTTGCACGGCAATTCGCAGGTCCTTGCCGCCCCAGTGGACGCCTTCTAAGTCAACCGCACCCGCAGAAACATGACGTGAAGTCGCCAGCACCTGTGGGTGTCCGGCATCTTCTTGAATTGCGAACGCTTGGCAATTGAACTTTGGGTCGATCGCTCCGGGTTCAAACCGATCCTCGAGGAGACCGAGGTACCGCTTAGACCAGAACTCAAAAACATGGTGTTTCGCCTTCGGGCTCAACCCGAGATCTGCGAAGTGAATGCTGCGTTGCGATTCGCCGGTGCGCCCAAGTACGGACCACTGTCCAAAGGTCGTGCCAATGTCGAGCTGAAAAAGATCGCAAGTTGCGACTCTTGATGCGTCGAACGGCCGTGGACCGGCTCCGCTCACCTCAGAATCTACTCGGGCAATATTCATCGACCTCGAAGGATCGACGTCGTACAGTTGCGATGGCAAAGTGAACAGGGTGGGCATCGTACGCTTTGCTGCTTCGAGATCGCCCGTTTGGTAACGATCTGCTTTGTCCGTGAGCATGTAGACCGCGCCGCAAAGCGAGGTCACCATGCAGGAGCGATATGCCTCTTGGGGCGAGAGTTCAATGTGGTCTGGATCATTTCGCCAAAGAACATTGTTCAATGAGTTGAACTGAGCCAGGCCACTGTACGCGAATCCATCGTCGCCGATTCGACACGCATCGGCAATCCCTACAAGTTCTGGACGGATTCCCCAACAGGCCAGCATAAACCGATCGCGGCCAATTTCCTGCCGGATGGCCTGCACAACGTTGCGGTACGCCTTTACGCGGTCGTAAGCTTTCCGATCGAAGTAACTGACGTTGCTGTTATAGCCCTCGTACCTCAGGTGCCTCAACGCGTCAATCTTGAAGTAGTCCCAACCTTGCTCCTTGAATCCGCGGTACGTGGGTCGAATATATCGGTCTATCGCAGCGGGGTTTGAACCGTCGACGGAGTATCCGACCCATCGTCCGCGCACGGGCGAGCCATTGATGTCTTTGACGAACACGTCCGGGTTCTTGTGGGCTAGCACGTCGTCATGGAACATAGGCGAGCTCCAGACTCCCGCCTTCAAACCCTTCTGGTGAATATATGTAGTTAGGTTTCCTAATCCTGCTGGAAACTTGGAATTTGGAGTCAACCAAGTGTCAGAAAATGCCACCGGAGTGCGCTGGTAGCCGTCGTCGATTTGGATGTACTGCAATCCGTACGGCTTCAGGTGCTGGGCCAGGGCGTCGACGCTGTTGTGCATTTTCTGCTCGTCCACGTCCTGTCCATACGCGTACCAACTGCACCATCCCACGACGGGAGGCTTCCAGACTTGATAGTTCCACGGCTGAAAGAACGCAAATCCGCGGTGCTTTTGGTAGTAGCGGGGCCGAAATCGCAGGATTAACTCGTCGCCGACGGCCTTCACCGTGAACGTCCGTGCACCGCCTTGGTCGTATGTTTGCTTCACTTCAACATGGCTATGGGGGTCGAAGGACAGGACCCAATCCGAACGGCGATCGTAGACCGCTCGATTTAGAAGATTGAATGGAGCGCCGACCGCGTTGCGAACGATGTTTGGTTCGTCTTGATCGGCGCGATCTGCTGCGCACGCGAAGGCCTCGTTACTGGCATAGATCGTCGCTTCGATGGTGATTGAGCCGCCGCCCTTTGCGGTGACAGCCCAGACTTGATTCACGGCGTCTTGAGTGGACCGGTGGATCGTCATTCGCTTAGCGGTCGTGGGATCGACACCGGTAACTCGCCCCTTCATCAGGGTTTTGCCAGCGTAGCTCACCTGGAACTCGCTGGAGTTCAGTTCCACACTGGCGGCTTCGTTCGGCGGCGCGAGCAGGTCGTTGACTTGGAACATAGTGATGAGCGGCAGAAGCATCGTGTTCATTATGCCCCTCACTTTGGTCGCGTTCGGGACGCTTGATTTGGCGAGTAAATCACTTACAATGCCGAAGTGATCAGTTGGATATCTCTACTAGCATTAGGAGCATTGCCGCAACAGCCGTCCAAGGTGGCGTTGCACCGCGGCCCGAGCGGGTGGCGACTTAGCGTTGACGGCAAGCCGTTCTTTATCAAGGGGGTGGGAGGTGACGGGTCCCGCGCGCAACTGGCCGCGATGGGGGCGAACTCTTTTCGAACGTGGGGAGCGGACAATCTGGATGCGGAGCTTGCAGAAGCCAAGAAGCACGGTCTCAAGGTCACGGTAGGTATTTGGCTTGGGCACCCAGAACATGGTTTCAAGTACACGGACCAGGGGCAAGTGGCCCGTCAGCTCGAAGACGTGAAGAAGGTTATTCGGAAGTACAAAGACGACCCGTCAGTCTTGATGTGGGCACTCGGCAACGAAATGGAAGGAGACGGCACGCATCCGGAGATATGGAAGGCAATCGATGACCTCGCGGTCGCGGCGAAGGCGATTGATCCCAACCATCCAACGATGACGGTCATTGCGGAGCTCGGTGCGGTGAAGCTTGCGAGCATCGACAAGTTTTGCCCGCATATAGACGTCGTGGGCGTGAACTCATACGGAGGCGGGCCTTCGGTCGGCGATCGAATAGCGAAGGCAGGATTTTCTCGACCGTACGTCGTGACAGAGTTCGGACCACCCGGACAGTGGGAGTGCGCGAAAACAGGCTGGGGAGCTCCGATCGAGCTCTCGAGCACGGCTAAGGAGAAGTCGTATCGCGAGACATACGTGCAGAGCGTGCTCGGCCACCCAGCCGCTTGTCTTGGATCGTACGCTTTCTTGTGGGGCAATAAGCAAGAGGCGACGGCCACTTGGTTCGGGCTGCTACTCCCGGATAAAAGCCGACTCGGTCCGACTGATGTGATGCAAGAACTTTGGTCGGGCAAGGCGCCGACGGTTCGATGTCCGGCGATTGCGAGCCTGAAGGTTCACGGCGGTCCCCTTTTCGACCCCGGGGCGACGGTGGGGTGTGATCTTAAGCTGCGGTCGCCAGGCGCGCGGGTCAAATGGGTTCTTCAAGCGGAAACCACGGAGCGTGGATCTGGGGGCTCCGATGAGCAAGTGCCAAAAACGTATCCAGAGGCGATCAAGAGTAGTAACGCGCATCATGCATCAGTCAAGTTGCCGTCTCGGAGCGGCGGGTTTCGCGTTTTCGCTTACGTTTCCGATGGTCAGGGTCGCGCGGCGACGGTAAATGTGCCGATTTACGTTCGGTCTGCGGGCAAGTTCACTTCACCCAAACCCACATTGCCGCTGGATATTTCCAAGGGTGCTTACGCACCTTCCGGATGGATGGGTAGTGCGGACCGGCTCAAGCTGGATCGGGCGGCCACGGATGGAGGGCAAGCGTGCCTAAAATTTGACTACTCTGGAAGTGACGGATGGTTCGCGGTGGCTTGGCAGAGCCCGGAGGGAGATTGGGGACAAAGGGACGGCGGATTCGATCTCAGTGATGCCGGGAGCCTTACGTTTTGGGCTAGGGTGGCTTCAGGGTCGCAACGTATTGGGGTTGGGGTTGGGTTGATCAAAGACGACCAGCCGTTCTTTGACACGACGATCACGAAATCGGATTTCGATTTGACAAACGAATGGAAGAAGTATCGACTTGACCTCAGCGCGCAGGATTTGCGTCGAATCAAGACAGGCTTTGTCCTATCGGCGGCGGCGAGCGGCAATCCGTTCACGATTTTGCTGCGCCAGATCACCTTCGTTCAAAAGTAGCCCTTCAGTACGTAGCCGTCCGCGACGGCGGTCAGTTCGGTCACGACGCCGTCAACCGCGGCGGAGAATATTTTTGCACCCTTTTCGGCGGTGGCGAGAGTCGCGAAGCCAAGACTTCCCTCTACAGTCATTTCATCGAAGAAGTGGACCATGCCCTTCAGCGATGGTTCGGTTTTGAGGCCATCGTCGCGCAATTTGTCTCGTCTCACGAGTTGCGGAAAAAGGTGCAAGCCGAGGCTTGCTTCAGACTCGCAAGCGTGCCTCATTTCCTTTTGCGGACCTTCGAGCACCGCCGCAACAACATCTGTGCAAAACGCGAAGTATCCGGAGTGCCCGAACGTTGCCGTTGGATTGCGCTGCTTGAGTTCTCGCATCGCGATCGAGTTCAGATCGGTATTCCCGCCGTGCCCGTTCAGGACGTAGAACTTGTGAAAGCCGTGAGGGAGCAGCGATTGGACGATCGCTTGGATCGTCTCCACGTAACTAGACATGGACGCGCTAAGCGAACCGGCAAATGCCAGGTGATGGCCACTCGCGCCTAACCAGACGGTCGGGGTAAGCAGGACTTTGTCGGCGATCCGAGCTTCCACCGCCTCCGCGACCGCAGTGACAATCAACGTATCCGTCAGGAGTGGCATGTGGGGTCCGTGCTGCTCCAAAGAACCCGTCGGGATTAGGACGACGATGTCGCGACTCAGGGAGTCCGCATCCTGCCAGGTGAGTTCGCCGAGCTTCACAGTTGGCTTTCAGGATACAGGTTTCGCATCAACATTTTTACGATCGCGCGAAGGTCCTTGTCGGTTTGGATCATCTCGGTCACACGCTGATACCCGTGCATGATCGTGGAGTGGTCGCGGCCGCCGAAGCTATCGCCAATGTGTTTCCAAGAGTCTTGGGTAAGTTGGCGCGCAATGTAAATCGCCATGTGCCGGGCGTGAACGACAGGTGCGCGACGTGAGGCGCCTTTGATGTCGCCATGCTCGATTGAATAGTGCTTGCCTACTTCGTTGACGATTTGATCAATGCTCGGCTTCGCGATAATCGAACTTCGGTAGTGCTTATCGACAATGCTGAGGGCAAACTCCGGAGTTATTTCGAGTTGCTGCACGCTAGCAGTGGCGACGAGCTTGGTGAACGCACCTTCGAGAGTTCGAATGTTTCCCGGTACGTTCTCCGCGAGCACCATGGCGACGTCGTGCGAGAGGTCCAGCCCTTCCCGCTCCGCTTTCGCTCGAACAATTGCCCATCGGGTCTCCGTGTCTGGCATTTGAACGTCCGCGACTAGCCCTGCCTCGAAGCGCGACCGCATCCGCTCATCCATCATGTACAGATCGCGTGGCGACCGATCGGCGGTGAGCACGATTTGTCGGCCGCTTGCCTGTAGCTGATTGAACGTGTGAAAGACTTCTTCCTGAGTTCGATCTTTGCCGGCAACGAACTGGATGTCATCGACAAGCCATGCGGTGACGCCGCGCTGTGCACGCCGGAACTGGTCCACACGGTTTGCCTTGAGCGAGTCCACGAAATCTTGCGCGAATTGCTGCGCGGAGACATATTCAACGACCGCTTTCGGATCGCGCCGCATGATCTCATGAGCAATCGCGTGTAGCAAGTGCGTTTTCCCGAGCCCGCTCGGCCCGTAGATAAAAAGTGGGTTGTATTTACGGCCGGGGTCGTTGGCGACCGCCTGAGCGCCAGCTACGGCGAGTCGATTGCTTGGGCCTTCGACAAATTTGTCGAAGGTAAATCTTTCGACGGGCTCGAATCGGCGAGCGGCAGTGGTCGGAGTAGAAACGGCGAATGTGGGTGATTCTCGGGTCGAGCGTTCTCGCGTTTCCGTCACAAGCACGACGCGAACTGGACGCCCAAACTCGTCCGAAAGCATCGCCTCAAGGGTTCGCAGGTACTTGTCACGAATCCACTCTGAGACAAACTTGCCGGGCACGCCAAGGTGGACATTTTCGTCCTCGATGCCGAGAGGGCGAATCGGGTAGATGAATCGCTCGTACCAGGCAGCAGGAGCCTCAATTTTGAGGCGGTCACGAACGGCAATCCAAGCCTCTCCGAGTCGGTTAGCGCCGGGGTTCAAATCAGGGTCAAAGAGGCGATCCATTGTGGCTAACTCGGTGCGCCACTCGAAAATCGCGGTGCACTGAAGAGATTGGATAGTACCCATCAATGACTATCGACAGATTGATCAAAGTCGACAAATTGTGGCCAAATCGGCGTCAATTGGCACAGATCGAAATATATGGTATGCCAACACCAGTTTATTCCTGATTTCAGCGTTTAGCGCCTACTCTTGTGACGCTTACGAACATCCTTCGGATTTTCCTACAATCTTCAGTGTACGATCAGCAAGTTGGTTCACACGAAAAACAAAAGAGTATTAGGTGTGCTAGATGGGCGCGACATGACGGTCGATCAAATAGCCGTTTGGGCCCACTCCGCGGACGTTGTTTTGGTCGCCGACGGCGCAATCAACCGCCTCGCAAACTCCTCGATATCTGTGCATCGGGTGATCGGCGATTTTGACTCAATGGAAGCCCGGCATCGCGACGCATATGACCTCCACCATGACCCGGACGACGCCCTCAGCGACTGCGACAAGCTGCTTGTATTCGCTGAGCAAGAGGGATACGCGGCGATTACTCTTTGCAGCATTGAAGGAGACCGGCTGGACCACCAATTGGCCACGCTCCACTCTGCGGCGAAGTCGTGCCTTGATGTCAGCTTCGCGTATCGGACAGGTCTGGGTCGCGTGCTGCGGGGGCCCGGGCAGTGGACCTTCGACGTTCAACTCGATCGCCTGTTTTCGTTGATCCCCGTCACGTCGTCTACTCGTGTATCGCTCGACGGCGTGTTTTGGCCACTGGCGGACGTTAAACTCAATCCTGCAGAGAATCTTTCGCTGTCGAACCGAACGACCGAAACTTCAGTCAATGTTTCCAGTGCATCGGGAATTCTATTCGCGATGTTCGAGACCGATGGAATGCCGTGCTGGGCGTGAAGTCGAGGGAGATGCGGGAATCGTTGGCAAAGCCTCGCAAGAAGTGCGACAATGACGGGAATCGTAACGAATAAGGAGTCTGTTCGAATATGTCCGAAGATTTGCAAACCGAGACAACTGATGCTGAGCTAGCACCTGCCGTAGAGGCGGATGCCGCGGTAGCGCCGGAAACCACGCTCAAGGCGACCTTGGTAGTCAAGCGCAGCGGCGCGGAGACTGACTCCGTGTTTGAGCTCAACCCACCTTCGACTATTGGTCGATTCGACCCCGCAATTGGACCGATCGATGTGGATCTCGGCTCGTTGCCGGAGGGTCAATATGTGAGCCGGAAGCACGCGAAGATCACACTGGAGGATGGCGTCTACCGAGTCCACGATCTTGGATCGTCCAACGGTACGTTCGTTTTGCGAGATGACTTCGAGCGTGTCGATGAAGCGGAACTCGTTGACGGAACGGAATTCGCGCTGGGTAACGCCCGCTTCGTTTTTCACCTGTCGTAGAGCGAGAATTCGCTTCGGATCGGCTCGAATGCAGCCCGAGCCTCGGCGAACATTCCGCGATACTCGGTCGCTGGAGCGTCACGCTCAATCGCCTGGCGGAGCCATTTGGTGCCCGCGAGGATGTCGATCGGAAGCCGCGCCGTCTCGTACTCGTACGGCGGTTGACGCCACGCAAATCCGAGCAGCCGAGTCTCGGGCGAGTTCGGGACAAACGAGGCCTGTGGGCCAATCGGACTGGAATCTTGGATGCCTCGTTGCAAAGCACACGCTTGCATCACGCGAGCGTACGTCAGAACTGGTTCAAACTCACGACGATCCGTGACGTGGACAAATACTCCCTGACAAACTTGTCCGACGTACTTGTTGTGCGTCGGCTGGAATTCGAGCGGTCGAAACGCGCAGCCAGGCATGTTTTCACGGTTGAGGTCGGCGGCAAGACGCCATCCGTCGAGCCACGGCGCACCTACGGTCTCGAACGGGCGGGTTGTTCCGCGACCTTCCGAGAGGTTCGTCGCTTCGAGTAAGCAAGCACCCGGGTAAACGACTGCCGTGTCGATGGTCGGCATGTTGGGTGACGGCATCGCCCATGTTCCTCCCTGTTCATCCAAGTAGCCCTGCGGATCCCAGTTCACGCACGTCACAACGTTCACAACCGCACCATCGATCTGGGCGGCCTCGTACTTTGCGAGTTCGCCTATCGTCATTCCGTGCCGCGTCAGAATCGGCCGCAATCCGACGAAGGTCGAGAAGTCTGGTTCAAGCAGAAAGCCTTCAGTCTGAGCGCCGGTTATTGGGTTCGGGCGATCTAGGACGAGCACGGGAATGCCGACCTTTGAACACGCACGGATGCATAGGCACATGGTCCAGACAAACGTGTAGTAACGCGCCCCCACATCTTGAAGGTCGACAAGAAACAGATCAATCCCGGCGAGCATTTCTGCGGAAGGCTCGCGGTTCTCCCCATACAGCGAGAAGATCGGCGCGCCGAATCGAGACTGATCGGCTCCTTCCCACTCGATCATGTTGTCTTGGGTATGTCCGAACAGGCCGTGCTGCGGGCCGAAAATCGCATGCAGTTCGAAGTTAGGATGGCCCGTGACCACGTCGAGAATGTGCTCGTAGTCCGAATTGACGGATGCTTGGTTGCACAAGAGTCCGACGCGCTTTCCCCTAATCTGAGTGAAATCACTCTGCATGAGGGCGTCTAATCCGTTTCGTACTCTCGGCATCGGTTCTCTATCATGCCGACTGGATGCGCTAGATTCATAGCCCGCGGATCTTCGTGCAAGAATTGACGCATCATCGCAGCTTTCCTCGTGCTTCTCCGTGCAACTGGCAACCCAGGTTTGATCGTGACCCACGCTAAGATTTGGTCGGACGGACACATTCTGAGAGCGGACACTCTTGCGGTGCGCGACGGCATAATCACCTACGTCGGCACGCGTGGAGGGCTTCCGAAGAGTTCTGGCATGCGCATCTTGGATGTCCACGGCGCAGTCGTGATCCCAGGTCTGATCGACTCGCACGCTCACATGATCGAGGGCGGGATCGGCGTAGACAGTCAGGTCGATTTGCGAAGCGCGGCGAATAAGGAAGATTTCATTCGGCGCGTGCGCGAGTTTGCATCCAAAGTTCCAGCGGGCAAATGGGTTTTGGGCAGAGGATGGTCTGCGGAGAGTTGGCCCGGACACCCCCAGCCGACCAAAGAGTGGGTTGACGAGGCAACTGCCGGACATCCGGCCATGTTCACACGCATGGACGGTCATAGCGCACTGGTCAATTCGGAAGCTCTGCGACTCGCTAGGATCACAGAAACGGGTCCCGATGACCCAAAGGGTGGAGTGATCGATCGCGAGCCTTCATCGCATGCCCCGACAGGCATTTTGAGAGATTCGGCTTTGAGCATGGTGCGAGTGCCCGACGCGAGCTCCGACGACGAATATCACGGGTTCCTGACCGCGGTTGCGGAGGCAAACCGAATGGGTATCACCGCCGTGAGTGATATAGAGGACCCTTCGGCGGTCGATATTTATCGCCGGTATTACGCTAGGCCCAATCCGACGATGCGGGTCGGGTTTTACACCAACTACGGTTTTTGGGATCTCGCATATAAAACCTTGACCGACGCGCCAAAAGCGAGCACGTGGTTCAGGGCGAATGGAATCAAGGCGTACATGGATGGCTCGTTGGGATCGCGCACGGCGTACATGCACGCGCCTTTCACGAAACTGCTTGCGGGTCAAAAGAGCGACTGGCGCGGGGCGCCTCGGGTTGGAGCGACGAGCGGTATGTACGCGAAGAAATTTCCGCAGGCGGCCAAACGGGGATTTCAGCTGATCGTGCACGCCATCGGCGACCAAGCCAACCATGACGTCCTCGACCTGTATGCGGCGATTCCAGGTCATGAAAATAAGCGATTCAGAATCGAGCATGCGCAGCACCTTCTGCCTTCAGACGTAGCGCGATTTGGGTCTCTCGGCGTGATTGCGTCGATGCAGCCATATCACAAGGCAGACGACGGCAGATACGCCGACGAGGTTATCGGGGTCGCCCGAAGTCGTAGCAGCTACACCTACAGGAGCATTCTCAAGACCGGGGGGAGACTTGCATTTGGCTCGGACTGGCCGGTTGTTTCGAACAATCCTTGGCTGGGGATCGCGACCGCGGTAACTGGGAAGATCATGACCGGCAAGGTATGGATGCCCCATGAGAACATCACACTCGATCAGGCGTTGGTCGCGTACACAAGCGGTGGCGCGTACGCAATGTTTATGGAGAACTCGATCGGGAGCCTGAAGCAAGGTTATCAGGCCGACTTCTTAGTTTTGGACCGCGACCCGTTCCTCCCCGGAACCGACCTTGCTGCCGTTACGGCTAAGTCGGTCTATGTTGCGGGAAGGCCGGTGTCGGGCACTGCGAAGTGATGGTCTCGCTTCACTTGCTTGAGGCTAATGTGCGATTGGATCGAAGTGACGCCGGGAATCGCGCGAACAGACTTCGTGAAGCGCTCGTATTCGGCAAGATTCTTCGTGCGGACATATAAGATGTAATCAACATCTCCCGTCACGTTGTCGCAGCTCTGCACGCAAGACATTTGCTGGACTGCCTCAGCGAATCGGTCAGCAAGGGTGACGTCATGGCTTGAGAATCGGACGCTTACGATCGCGGTGACATCCAACCCGAGCATGGAAGGATTGAGTTCTGCGTGGTAGCCCGCGATCACGCCAGCCTCCTCAAGTCGCTTGACCCGCCTCCAAGTCGGCGCGGAACTGAGTCCAATTTTTTCCGACAGATCCGCCATGGACATGCGGGCATCGGCTTGCAATTCCCGGAGTATTTGCGCGTCAATGGAATCCATAGCATGATTATTGCTTAATAATAACTATTGCAGCATGATATATGCTTAAGTGGATCATTTTACAGCAAGAATCGCAATGCAATGCACTAGGAAAACGTCCAATAATGTAGAGATGGCAGGATTCGCGACGCGGGCAATTCACGAGGGTTACGATCCGTACTCAGGAGCGGGAGCCCTGACGCCGCCGATACACGTTTCCTCCACCTATACCTTTCCCACCGCTGAAGACGGCGGTGCTCGATTTGCGGGAGAGCAGGCTGGCCTGATCTACTCTCGGCTAGGAAACCCAAGCACACAACTGTTGGAGACTCGAATCGCGAGTTTGGAGGGCGCCGAAGCTGCGGTCGTCACCGGGTCCGGAATGGGGGCGATTGCATCCCTTTTTTGGACTCTGCTGCGGCCCGGCGACGAACTGATCACGGATCAAACGCTGTACGGATGCACGTTTTCATTCTTTCATCACGGGCTCGCTGAGTTCGGTATCACGATCAAGCACGTTGACTTGCGCGATCCGGCAAACCTCGCGACGGCGATTGGACCGGCCACAAAAGGCGTCTACTTCGAAACACCGGCGAACCCAAATATGCGGGTAGTGGACATATCGGCGGTTGCCGCCGAGTGCAAGCGGCAAGGGATATGGACGGCGGTTGACAATACATACCTGACGCCGTACCTACAACGCCCGATCGAGCACGGTGCGGACTTTGTAGTGCACTCCGCGACGAAGTATCTGGGTGGTCACGGCGATCTGCTGGCAGGAGCAGTCGCGGGACCAGCGGACGTCATGGAGCGCGTGCGCATGAGCGGCGTGAAGGATATGACGGGCTCGTGCCTCAGCGCGGTCGATGCGCATCTCGTCTTACGGGGACTGAAGACTTTGCAACTCAGGATGGACCGCCATAGCGCGTCCGCGATGCAAGTTGCAGAATTCTTGGCTGAGCAACCTGGTGTAGACCGGGTGAGCTACCCGGGCCTTTCCGCTGACCCGGGATACTCGGTCATGCAACGGCAGGCGCGCGCGGCAGGAGGCATGCTTGCGGTCGACCTGCGCGGGGGCCGCGAAGCAGGAATCCGATTCATCAATCGCTTACGATTGTTCACGCGGGCGGTGAGCCTTGGAGACTGTGAGAGCCTCGCGCAGCACCCGGCGAGCATGACCCATAGCACCTACACTCCCGAAGAGCGCTTGAGGCACGGGATTGGCGAGGGACTCATTCGGCTCTCGGTCGGACTAGAAGACGTTGATGATCTGCTCGCCGATTTAGCACAATCTTTGGATTCTCGGGCGGCCTCGGCGGCCTAGGGTTCGTGACTGATCTGCACACGCAGCTCAGCGGCCGTAGCTTCCGCCCAAGTGCTTGAGCGATTCGTGCGAACTTCAATCGACCACTTCGTGCCCAAAAGCAGAGTTACTTCTACAGTGCCCGGACCGATTGGTGCGCGCACGTGCCAGTGTCGCGCATCGGGGCGCGACTTCAAGGGGTGTTCCACCACGTTCCACCCGGCGGTTCTGCAGAGAGCAAGGAAGTCCTCGACCGACATCGCCTCTAGCAAACCACAAACGGCATCCATATTCAGCGTAAACTAGCGCTAACAAATGGCAGCACAGCGCACGGTCGTAGTGGTCGGGGGTGGCCTCGCCGGACTGATGACGACGATGAAACTCGCGGAAGCGGGGGTCAAGGTCAAACTTTTCAGCATCGTTCCGGTAAAACGGTCGCACTCGGTTTGTGCGCAAGGCGGCATCAACGGTGCAGTCAATCTGCGTGGTGAAGGTGACTCGCCGTATCTCCATTTTGAAGACACGATCACGGGCGGAGACTTCCTCAACCACCAGCCACCGGTGATGCGGATGGCGGAGCGCGCACCAGCGATTATTTACTTGCTCGATCGCATGGGCGTGCCGTTTAATCGCACCTCCGAAGGATTGTTGAGTTTTCGACGGTTTGGTGGCACGCTCAAGCATCGGACGGCTTACGCGGGAGCGACCACCGGTCAGCAGCTTCTCTACGCACTCGACGAGCAGGTTCGACGCTACGAGGCGAGTGGTCTCGTTGAAAAGTACGAAGGCTGGGAGTTTCTCAGCATCATCAAAGATAGTGATGAAGTCTGCCGCGGCATCGTCGCGCAGAACCTGCGGTCGATGACGGTGGAGTCGTTCGCCGCAGATGCCGCAGTGATGTGTACCGGCGGCAATGGCGTCGTCTTCGGCCCTTCCACGAACTCGATTATTAACACCGGATCGCCGGTCAGCATTTGTTATCAACAGGGCGTTCGGTACGGCAATCCCGAGATGGTCCAGATTCACCCGACGGCGATTCCTGGCGAAGACAAGTGTCGCCTGATTTCGGAATCTGTGCGCGGTGAAGGCGGGCGCATCTGGGTGCCGCGAGATCCGATGGACGAGCGAAAGGCGGTCGACATTCCGGAAACCGATCGGTGGTACGTCTGTGAGGAGCTCGATCCGGTTTACAAGAATCTGCTCAGCCGCGATATTGTCAGCTTTATCATCTACTGCGTCTGCCGCATGGGCAAAGGGATCAAGGGCCGAAACCAGGTCTACCTCGATATCACGCAGCTGCATGAGAGCCGCGGTGGCCCTTACACTCGTGAAATCATCAACGACAAGCTCGAGGGCGTGCTTGAGATTTACGAAAAGTTCATGCGCGAGGACCCAATTGAGACCCCCATGCGCATCTATCCTGCCGTCCACTACACGATGGGTGGCCTTTGGGTGGACTACGAATTGAACGGTGACGGCGCTTGGGATGTTGACTCTGCGCGAAACCAGATGACGAACATCAAGGGTCTTTACGCGGCCGGAGAATGCGACTATCAGTATCACGGGGCGAACCGCCTCGGCGCAAATGCTTTGCTTAGCTGCTTGGTTGGTGGCGAAATCGCGGCGCAGGGGATTCTCAGCTACATGAAGTCCATGAATGCTGGCGCGGAGGACCTGTCGTCGTCACTGCTAGACGACGCTCGAAATGAAAAGCAGGCCGAATACGAGGGGCTGCGATCGAGCAATGGAACCGAGAACCCTTATCGATTGCACCAAGAACTCGCCGATATCATGTGGAATAACTGCGGGATTTGGCGCACTCAACGCGACTTGCTCTCCGCTCGTGACCAGCTAGGGTCACTCGGCTTGCGAGCCCGTCAGTGCGGCCTGATCGACGACAGCACCTGGAATAACCAGGTGGTGCCTTTCACTCGATCCGTTATCCAGATGATCGAACAGGCGAAGGCGATTGTCGGTGGCGCAATTGTTCGCGATGAGAGTCGGGGGGCGCACTTCAAGATGGACAATCCGGATCGCGACGACGCTCATTGGCTGCGTACGACGTTGGCGACTTACACCCCGACGGGTCCGACCTACGACTTCGAGCCCATTGATTGCCGATACCTTGCGCCTCGGGCCCGGAAGTACCGGATCAATCAGAACAAGATTGTGAAAGAAATCATGGGTGAGGACGCCTTAAAGGGCGTCGGAGCTTAGAGGGCCTTCGACTCCACGTTGACTTCGAGCACCTAGGGAAGGGAGCCCTCCGCTTAGCATAAACTGAGCTAATTAGTCAGGTGTAGAGGTGCCCAGTCGTCGCAAGGCCGTGAGGCAACTGAACAGCGAGTCGCAGATAATTCAACCGCGACCTGCCCGCGCTGGGTGGCTACAATAACCATTGGCGAATGGATGAACTAAAAGCCCCGCAGTGCACGGACGGTCCGCAAAAAATCCATTCGGCGATACGCACGCTCTGGTTGATTTCCAGCTTGACGTCTTGCGCGATTGGGGCCACCGCTACAATCGTGATGGAGTACGCGTTTCTCCGAAGTCTTGACCTCAATTGGCGCATCCCAGTGGTGACGCCGATCTTCTGGATCTTGACCGTAACTTGGTCCGTCGCGATGATCAAGCGACGTTGGGCTAGTTGGCTTTACGAAGTGACAGACCGCGAAGTCGTCCTCAAGTGGGGTGTCTGGAACAGAGTTGAACGCCACATTCCTCGTGATCGCGTCCAACACGTGGACATCACATCAGGACCACTTGCGCGGAAGCTTGGGCTCGCGCACGTACACCTTTATGTCGCTGGCGCGCACGGAGCGGTAGGGGCGATTCCTGGACTGACTCCTGAAGAAGCTGACGATCTTCGTCGCATGCTGGTTGAGGCGCAAGCCGAGCATGTTTGAGCAGCCGCATCGCCTTCATCCCGCAGCAATCATCATAAATTTTGGTTCATACCTCGTCAAAACGATCAAGACACTTTTTCCGCCGATCATCGCGCTGGTCGCGTCGGGCGGACGATCTGGGGTGCATAACGTAGCTCTTTACCTTGGGCTTTCCGTCGCAGGAATCGGCGGAATAGCGTTCTTCGCCTCGATCTTTCACTTTCTGTCCACCCGATTCTGGGTCGAGTCGGAATCACTCGTTATCACTTCCGGGTTCATTTGGCGAAAACGACGAACCATGCCGCTTGCGCGTATCCAAAACGTCAACGTTGAGAGAACGATCTGGCATCGGCTTCTTGGCGCAGCGCAGGTCAAGGTGGAAAATGCATCAGGACACCAAGGAGAAGGAGGCCTAGATGCGTTGTCAGTGACGGAAGCGAACCAGCTACAAGCGCTTCTCCTCCATCACCGAGCGACGGTAGAGACTGGCGAGGCGCCAATCGTTCAGCCCATCTACGCGTTGTCTCTTAAGCAAGTCATGCTCGCGGGAATGCTTGAGAACCGAGTGACTTACATTTTGGCAGGCATCTTCACGACGCTTCAATTCGACAAATCGGAGACGGTGATTTCGCCGCTGGTGGCGGCCAGCCAAAAGCTTGGACCGACAATGTCAATCGTAGTGGGAGTGCTCGCGTTCGCCGCTCTCATTGTCATCGGCTGGATCGTGTCAATTGTGATTTCTGCGACGCGATTTTACGGATTCCGTATCGACAAGCACGATCGAGGGTTAATGCTCACACACGGGCTCCTGACTCAGTTCAAGGCGGTCGTTCCCGTGGGCCGCATCCAGAGCGTCAGGATTAACCAGCCGATTCTGTTTCGTCTGCTCGGCTACTGCGAAATGTTCGCGGACACCGCGGGCTCGTTCGACAAGAAGGATCAGGCGACAGCGAACAAGATTTGCCCAATCTTGCCTGAACACGACGTGAGCACGGTGGGATGCCACCTCATGCCACATTTTGAGTACGAGACATTGCAGTGGCGGCGAGTTAGCCAGAAAACGGTTTGGAGACACGCGTTCCGGTACTTCATTCTCTGCTCAGTAATCATCTGCGGAGCGTTATCTATTCGACTGCACTGGCACGCGCTGTGGATGACAGTGCCTATTGCGGTGGGAGCCGCCGCGGTCGGGTGGATGGCATTTCGATTTGTCGGGTACGCGTTCACCGACAACAATCTGGCGGCGCGGCGCGGCATTTTTCGAAAGCAGGCAATTCTCATCCCGTTCGATCGGATTCAGCACTACGCAATTACGTCCACGTATTTTCAGCGCGCAATGGGTTTAGCGAACATAACTGCAGTGAGCGCGTCAACCGGGGGCCATGCAATTCATATCGCGGACTTGGACGCGACGACAGCCGCAGAACTGAGCAACGCGATCGGGCAAGCGGTGCGCGGGCACCTTGGTTCCCGACGCGGCGGGCTGTAACGTCGCGGTCGGCACGAACTAAGCAAAAGGGGCGCGAATCAGCCACTCGCGCGAAGCAAGCAATCGGTGCAGCTCAGATTCCAATCCGTCGTGACGATGATGCGTGTGAGGAAAGGGCACCGAAACAGGACCAGGCGTCAGCGCTGATTGGTCCAGAATCTGCATCCAGCGATCAAGGGGGCCGTACCCATAGATCAGGTTGTGTTCATCGTAAATTAGAGTTGCTTTTTCGCGTGGTGAAGCCACCCATAGCGTATGCCTGCCGTCCTGTTCGAAGAACTCTTCAAATTCCCGGAGGAGGCCGTCCAACTCGGACGCACTCAGGTCTGTTGGCAACGAGTAATAGCCGGGTGTCCACTCTGCGGAGCCCATCAAGAGGCAATAGACGAACCTGAACGGTCCTTCCAGCGGCTGCACGAGGGAGAGTAACACTTGCATGTGTCCGCTAGCAGGAGCAATCGCGACGCGATCCACCCCCCGCTCAATCTCCCGGCAGTAGGTATTTGGCAACGTGACAGGCACCCACCCGGCATCCGGATCGAATGAGCCTAGCTTCCAGTGTTCGGCTTCCATTGGTCCACAGAATATCACGCGATGATTAACTGAAATGCAAACTTCATTGAGTCCCATAGTTACGGCGAAATCTGCCATAATTATGGAATGGCGGTAAAGAAGACGACTTTGATGGTAGATGAGGGCCTATATTCGCAGATTCGTGAACGCGCGGCTAAGCGAGGAGATTCGGTGTCATCGATCGTCGCTGAAGCGCTACGCTCGTATCTTGCATCCGAGGGCGCCACGCCGAAACGACCGTTCAAAGTCACGGTCAGCACCGGCACACCGCTTATCCCGGTGGACAAGTACTCGACGGCTGAACTCCTTGACATCATGGACGCCGATCTGAGCATCGAGAAGAGCCGTTGATCTTGCTTGACGTTAACGTGCTCGTTAACGCGCATTTACGGACAGCTGAGCATCATGAGATCTCTGTCTTGTGGCTCGAAAGGGCAATTGGTAGTAGCGAGCCGGTGGCCATATCCCATACGATCTTATCTTCTGCGTTTAGGATCCTGACGAACAAGAAATTCATCGCAGGAGACAATTTGGCTCCGCTAGCCATGAAGTTTCTCGATGACATTCACGAAGCATGTATAACCCTCACGCCATCGCAACGATGTTGGGAGATTTTCAGGGAGTTAGTGTTGAAAGCCAACGCAACTGGCAACCTTGTGACAGATGCGGGCATCGCCGCGCTCGCGATCGATCACGATTGTCGATTGGCTTCGTTTGATCACGATTTCGCGCGTTTCGCCGGGCTGCGGTGGTTCGTGCCGCAGGTGTAACCTCAAAATCGGCGCACGGTAATCGGACGCCAGACGGTATACTTTTCGGCGGCGCGGAGAACCAAATCGTCGCGCGTTTCGGAGGAATTAGCAACACTCATGGCCGCAACCGGCACCGTTATTACTGTCGTGGGACCCGTAGTCGATGTTCGATTTTCGCACGGATCCCTTCCAATGATTTATAACGCGATTTCTATCCGCGACGAAACTCGCGGAGTTGATCTCGTGTGCGAGGTCGCCCAGCACCTCGGCGATGACGTCGTTCGAGCCGTTGCCATGGGCAGCACTGACGGCCTCGTCCGCGGAGCCGTCGCAACCGATACGGGCTCGCCGATTATGGTGCCCGTCGGAAACCAGACGCTCGGCCGCGTTTTCAACGTTTTGGGCAAAGTTATCGACGGACAAGCCGAAGTCGTCTCCGAAACGAACCTACCGATTCACCGACAGCCGCCTGCCTTTACTGAGCAGTCGACAAAGGTTGAGATCCTGCAAACCGGCCTGAAGGTCGTCGACCTGATGATTCCGTTCAACAAGGGCGGAAAGATTGGCTTGTTTGGAGGAGCGGGACTTGGAAAGACAGTTCTCATCCAGGAGCTCATTCGAAACATCGCAGTTGAAGCTTCAGGCGTTTCCGTGTTTGCCGGCGTTGGCGAGCGCACCCGAGAAGGCAACGACCTCTGGCGCGAAATGTCAGAAACCGAATTTAAGGACGCCGAAGGCAAGATCTCGCGCGTTATTGACAAGACCGCAATGGTCTTCGGTCAGATGAACGAGCCGCCTGGCGCTCGCCTCCGCGTCGCTTTGACTGCGCTCACGATGGCTGAATACTTCCGCGATGAAGTTGGCACAGACGTTTTGATCTTCGTCGATAACATCTTCCGGTTCGTTCAGGCAGGTTCCGAAGTATCGGCACTGCTAGGACGTATGCCGAGCGCGGTCGGATATCAGCCGACCCTAGCTACGGAAATGGGTCTCCTCCAGGAGCGCATCACGTCGACCAGAAAGGGCTCGGTCACCTCCGTGCAAGCGGTTTATGTTCCGGCGGACGACCCTTCTGACCCGGCACCGGCTACTACCTTCGCTCACCTTGACGCGTACGTTTATCTCGATCGCGGCATCGCTTCGAAGGGTCTTTACCCGGCAGTCGATCCGCTCGCTTCGACCTCAAAGAACCTTGATCCTCGAGTTGTAGGTCAGGCCCACTACGAAGTCGCAAGACGCGTGCAGTCAACGCTGCAGCGGTACAAGGAGTTGCAGGACATCATCGCGATTCTCGGAATCGACGAACTGTCGGACGACGACAAGACGTTGGTCGCCCGAGCTCGAAAAATCGAGCGATTCCTATCACAGCCGAACTTTGTCGCCGAGCAGTTCACAGGCAACACTGGCCGATACGTCACGATTGACGAAACGGTTAGTGCGTTCAAGGAGCTTGTCGATGGCAACCTCGACGATGTGCCCGAACAGGCATTCCTTTACTGCGGTGGCCTCGACGACGTGCGAGAAAAGGCGAAGAAACTCGCCGCTGTCGTTTAAAGGATTCACCACAGTCCTGCGGCCCTCATGCCTCGCGGCGTGAGGGCCGTTTCTTGCGCTAGGTTTCGGCAAGTTGTAGAATGGCAAGGATGAAAACAGTTACGATCTCGATCGCTCTCCTCGGCATGTGTACCTTCGCCTCGGCAGGTTCACTGCGGTCGGCAATTACGTCGTCACACGGCAAGATTCAGCGTGCGATGAAGAATCGCGATACGGCAGCCTTCACGAAGGCATTTCGACCGGTGACGACCAAGGATTTCAAGTACGTGGAGGACGGCAAAACGATGTCGTTCGACGAGATGGTTAAGAACATGGACATGGGCTTCAAGTCGATGTCAAGTGTCACATCATCCGATTCAAAAATTGTATCGGTTAAAGAGACCGGTAAGACCGGCGTCGCAATGATGACCCACAAGATGAAGGGAATGATGACCGGGCCCGATAAGAAACCACACACGATGGAGTTCGGAGGATCGAGCCGCGACAGCTATGTCAAAGTACACGGAAAATGGATGATGACCAAGATGGAATGGACAGCAACTGACATGAAAATGGACGGCAAGAAGGTCGACCCGAGCAAGATGGGTGGCGGCTAGGCCGTTATCGTACCGTTGCAGCCGAAAGGTAGCTGATTCGTTTGCTGTTTACTTGCTATTGACTGGGTCAGTCTGACTCGGTCAATAGCGTGAACCGATTCGCTCGCAAAGTGTTACGCTCGAGCAAAAGGGCCTCGGGACGAAGGCCTGTGGTGACATTAGTCTCAATTTCTGGCGCGACAACTTCATCCCAAATCTTCTGGAGGACATTCTGGGCTTCGGGCACAGTGAGGTTCGCTCCAACTTCGCCGAGTCGTGCCGAAATCGCGGCGCTCAATGCGTCGGACCCGGCGATTACAGCGCTTCCTTTGGCTTGAACGAAGTCGCCATCAAAATCGAGAACGTAATAACGGTCTTCTTCGGCTTTTTCAGCAAGCTCACCGATGAGGACCCGGGCGATCAGCGGAGAAGTCGTGAAGTCGGAAAATGCCGTTTTCATTGGTCCACTCAGAGCGACGGCAACACGGGCAAGGGTTACATCTTCCTCGCTGCGATTGAAGCCTTCTCGACTACAGAACTCAAGCGCCGCGAGACGCAATGCCTCCACATCTGACTGCTGGCCAAAAGCGCCAAAGATCAGCCGGTCATAGATTTCGAAGAGTTTTCTACCCTGGCGGCGGTGGGTGAAAAACAATATGCCGATGTCCAGAGAAATTGCGATCACGGGTGCTCCCTGCGCAAGTTTTGCCTCGATGTATTGGGCGCGGTTGGCTATTCCTTCTTGCCAGTCGTAGGGCGTTACCATTTATGGATATTTATACTCCGTTGCCGCTCGGTATGCTCGGCAAATGAGTTCTAGGGCGACGATTGCGTCCATTCACATTTACCCAATCAAGTCGCTTGGGGGGGTACAAGTTCAGACCTCGTTGGTGCGCCCTCACGGACTCGAGTACGATCGGCGCTGGATGCTAGTCGACGCGGACGGCTTGTTCCGCACCCAACGCTCGAACGCCGAACTTTGCCTTTTCCGTGTGGCGATCGCGGATTCTGGCCTTTCTGTAACAGGCCCGGATGGCGAAATCCTCGCGGTGCCCTTCGCGGCTGATGGGGACACCAAACTGGTGCGGGTCTGGAACAGCGATGTCAAAGCGCGTGAGGTATCGAGTCGGTGCAACGAATGGTTCTCTGACCGTATCGGCGAACGAACCGTCCTCGTTCACTTTGGAGAGGAGGCTCGGCGAGACATCAATCCCGACTGGTCGCAGCCTGGCGACCAAGTTTCGTTCGCGGACGGATTCCCG
The DNA here is from genome assembly GCA_038230855.1 of Fimbriimonadales bacterium. Lineage (GTDB taxonomy): Bacteria > Armatimonadota > Fimbriimonadia > Fimbriimonadales > Fimbriimonadaceae > Fimbriimonas. Next base: position 26,706 of record JBBRML010000002.1, read on the forward strand.
GTAATGGTTGCAAACCTTGCTACGCTCGAGGACCTCAACCAACGCTTAGACGCGCCGGTGCCCATGAATCGATTTCGACCTAATGTCGTCCTCTCGGGAATAGAGCCGTATCACGAGGACACGTGGAAATCTCTGACATCGGGTGATGTGCAACTCGATTTCCCCCGACCGTGTGGGCGGTGCCTCGTGACGACGACGGATCAAGACACGGCCAGACGGGGAGTCGAGCCGCTTGCGACATTGGCAAAATACCGAATCAAGGACCAAAACGTGATATTTGGGATGAACGCAATTCCTCGGTCGTTCGGGACTCTTCACGTCGGGGCGACGGTCGAACTCGGAGCGTAGATTCCAAACGATAAGTGCGTCAAACTATTCGAGTGGACTTGACCAAATTGCTTGCGAGCAGCCCGCTCATCGCCTCAGTGCAGGCGCTGGCTGGAACGCCTTGTGATGACCCGTCGACCATTGCCCGACTAGCACAGGCGAGCCTCGACCAGGGCACACAACTATTGAGGCTTGAGGGCGTAGAGAATATTCGAGCAGCACTTGCGGCAACGGCAGCGCCCTGCATCGGGCTAATCAAGCGCCGTTATGTGGGAAGCGACGTCACCATCACGCCGACAGTATTAGAAGTTGACGCGCTCATCGAGGCGGGCAGTCCAATCATCGCACTAGACGGCACCGCGCGAGCACGGCCGGAAGGGGCAACTCTCGAAGCGCTAATTTCGCGTATCCACCAAGCCGGGCGACTTGCCATGGCGGATTGCGACTCCGTTTATTCGGCGAAGCAGAGCCAGCACGCTGGTGCAGATATTATCGGAACGACACTTGCTGGCTACACCGAAGAGTCAACCGTTCAACCAGGGCCGGATCTTGAGTTGCTTCGCGCAATCGTCAGCGTCTCCAAGGTGCCGGTACTCGCGGAGGGAAGGTACACGCAGCGATGGCAAATCGAGGCGGCGATGCGAATTGGGGCGTCCGCAGTGGTTGTGGGCGGGGCGCTCAACGACCCGATCAAGAACACTGTGGCGCTGTTGCCGACGCGACGACATGACCAACCAATCGGCGCTGTGGACATTGGAGGCACGTGGCTAAGGTTCGCGACCTTCGACCCTGATTGGAAATTGATCAACGTGATCCGCGAGCCAAATCCGCCGAAACGCGAGGATCGCATTGGTTGGATTCGGGCACAGATCGAGGCATCTGGCGTCCGATCAGTCGGCGTCAGTTCTGGCGGAATTTTCGACCCCAAAACCGGTGTGTGCTGGACCGCGAAAGAGTATTTGATGCACGATCAAATTGGGATTGAGTTCTCTGAGCGGACCCTCGGGGTGAAGACGGCGACAATTGGTGATGGCCATGCCACGGCGTGGGGCCATTCCTGCCTACCGAAGTACGCTGGGCGGCGGGTAGTGACGCTTGCGCTTGGCACGGGAGTGGGCTGTGGGTTCGTAGTCGAAGGCAAGCTATGGGCGGGACCGAATGGCGAGTACCCGCGCATGAACGATCAGCCAACTCGGCATGGTCAAACGTATGAAGAGTTGCTTGGTGGCCTGCACCTTACGAAGCTTCCGACCGACGAACAAAAAGTGAACGCGGTACTGGCTCTGGAGGGCGCGGTGCAAACGATGCGAGACTTGCTTTTCCCAGACGACATTGTGATTGCTGGATCTGTGGGACTGAGCGAATGGCTCGCCGATGACCTTGTGCGTCTCGGGCTGGACCCGAGTCCCTTCGGAACGGATGCGGGTCTGTTTGGCGCGGCGGCTCTCGCGCTATATCCGCAGGTACGCTAGGCCAATCGGCACGCCGGTGAAGGATTCGAACAGCGAGTTCGCATGTTCGCGTCTACACGGAGACGATACGAACGTAAAGTAAGTTTATCGATCGGAGATCGAGAAAGGAATCAATGGCTAAGGAAGGTAGAGATTGGTTTGGGAGTCTGGTTGGCATCGGCGTTTTTCTGATCGGCATTGGTCTGCTTGTGCTAACTTTCAAGCTGGCTTTTGACTTGTTTTCTGTTTCGCCGAGTCAAGCTCTTGACCTAAAGCCAGGTTCAGTCGTAACCCTTGCGAAGACCGGAACGTCGTTTGCGGGTGTGCTCGTTAGGATCTCTCTGCTGATCGTGATGGCGCTGACCGGCTCGTGGGTGTCAAATCGGGGAATCGCGCTCTACTCGTCTTGTTATGGACGCCGAACGGCCGAAGCTCCGCCCGTTAGCTAGACTTTAGCGTCCGTCCCAAACTCGGTAGGCCAAAGTGAAGAGCGCGCTGCGGATGTTCTTAATTGTTGCGGCCTGAAGGTCTGCGATAGAGACTTTTGCCGCGACGGCATCTTCATGAGTCACCGCAATCAAGGGTTCTCGCCCGCCGAGAATCACGCCATCTTCGCCTGGGCGAACTTCGAAAAGCTCGGGCACGGTATCGAAGAATCCGTTTAGGTGCGCCACGGCAGCGTCCGCTCGCGTCAATGCATCGTTGCCGGTCATAGTGACGAGGCGACGATTGCCAAACATGATCTCGATCGCTCCGTTGTCGGCGGGCCTAACTGCGGCACGGTAGGCAGGCGAAACACGGCTCCGACGAATAGGCAGACCAAGTTTAGCCATCTCTTGGGAGAGGGCATCGGCACGCAGTTTGGACGGCGGGTGAGTTCGGTAGATGCCCCAGTTTTGGTCATGCAGCCGATCCTCCTTTGCCAGACGTTCCATGAACGTGATCATGCCGGTCGGGTCGTAGTTGGATTTGATCATGTACTGAAAGCCGCCGTAATCGGCCGCCTTTTCGGCATCGACGCTCCAACCGTTTACAAGCGCGGTGCCCGTTAGCTCGGTCATCATCGCTGTTGTACCGATTGCCGCACCGCCCTTCCCTAGCAGGACAGCGGCAAGAATTAAGGGTATTTGCAGCGCCTCTAGCTTTCCGGCCTCGCGCTGGATGACGGCCACATGTCTGAAGGCAGCGTGGGCGATTTCGTGGGCGAGAACGCCGGCGAGTTCATCGTCACTTTCCGCAAACTTCAGCAATCCCTCATGCACGTAAACGAAACCGCCGGGCAGCGAGAACGCGTTTGGATCGGACTGCTGAATGACTTTGAACGAGTAGTCGAAGTGAGCAAAGCGCTTGTCGCCATAGGTGGCGATGGCGTGCGTCGAGTTCGCGATCGCGGCCATTTCTCCGCCGATCCTTTGGACTCGCTTTTGCATCTCGACATCGGTAGAAAGCTTGTACTCCTTCTCCACCTGAAGGCTGTACTTCTTGCCGACCGTCTTGTCGTTCTCCAGATCCTTCTGAAATACTTTGTCCGCATCTTGCCACGCCGTCGCCACCAACGCGTCAAGAGACGAGTTGGCCATCGACAGATAGGCGGCAAGGGCAATGATCATGTGTTAGTCCGACGCTTCAGCCGGGAGGTGCGGTTCTAATGATTGGTCAGTTCGCTCTCGTGATCACAAAATACAACCATTGGCTTCAGGATCTTCCCGACTTTCATTTCGGAATAAGCCTGCGGAAGATAGTTTAGATCTATAAAATGACTAACGACGTGTTCGACGGAGAAAGTTCCTCTCTTCAGCAACTGGACGGCAACTTGAGTGTCGTCAGGACCGCATGAATAAGAGTGTAAGACTTCCAGGTCTTTGAAGTAAGCAATTTGGGGGATTAGTAGCGAGTCTCCGGGCGGAACGGGGGCGAACATTACGATTCGAGCGGCCGGGGCGGCGATTTCGATCGCGAAGTCAAAGGCTCTCTGCGAACCAGGACATACAAATATCGTGTCGAATTGTGCTTCGTTTGACGGCGGGCGAGCGTCGATGCCTATCTTCTGAGCCCATTCAACGCGATTTGCGTTGAGTTCGAAACCGACAGTCGGACCGGGAGCGAGCAACGCGTGAAGCAGTCCCATGAATCCTAGGCCAATCACCGCGACGTTATCCGTTGCCGTCGTTCGCGCCAAGCGAAGGGACTTTACGACGCAGGCGGTCGGCTCAATCAGCGCGGCGGTGCGTGCATCGAAGTCATCGACCCGAACCGTATCGTTAAAGTTTTCTGGTGAAACCGCAAAATATTCAGCCATGCCTCCGGGCACGAGGGAGGTGCGCCGCCACTGGGCGCAGTGTACATATCGGCCCGAAGCGCAGAACTCGCAACGCAAGCACGGAGCGTGGTGATGCGGAAAAACGCGGCTCCCAACCGGGTAACGGTCGTCTTCGGACTCCACAACCACCCCAGCGACCTCGTGGCCAAAGACGTGTGGAATCTTCTTGTCCATGTACCAGTCCATCAATTCGCCCGAGCAAAGGCCACACGCTTCCGCTCTGACCACGAGTCCTCCCGAGGGGCAGTTAGGCCTTGGCTCGTCAAGAATGCTGACTTTCCCTTGGCCCAAATATCGAGCTACTTTCATGGTTTGAACACGTACTTCATACCTTTACCGGCGGCGAGGTCCCCGAAGACGGCCACTGCTTCATCAAGTGATCGCTCGCTCGTGATAAGTCTGGACAGATCAAGACCCTCTATCAGCCACTTCCGTGCGTCCAACACGGCCTTTGTGCCGAAATGGAACGGCGAGAGCAAAGTGATTTGATCGTAGTGAATGCGGCGAGTGTCGAACGACGCTCTCGTTCCACCTGCGCAACCTCCGAATAGAATTACGGTGCCCCCACGCCGGGAGTAGTCGGGGGCTTTTTCCCAAACTTCGACGGTGCCCGTGCATTCGATGACGTAGTCGAAGTTTCCTTCTCGGTGCTGATCGAGTTCGGCGTACTTGGTGATTCGGGCTCCAAATTGCTCGCCAAGCGCCAACCGAGATTCATTTCGGCCAGCGAGGACGACGTCCTCGACCCCAAGCGCCCGCAAGGCGGCGACAAACATAAGGCCGATTGCTCCGGGGCCGATGATCAAGATTCGAGTCGATGAGGCGACGTCAATCAGACTGAGGGCCTGGGCCACACATGAGAGTGGCTCCAGCAACACAGCGTTTTCGAGCGCGAGTTCTGGCGGACGAATAAATACATTTAAGCGTGCGACCCGAGCGGGAATGAGCACATATTCGGCGTACGTTCCGAGCACCATCGTGCTGGTGACCGTCTCGCATAAGTTTTCCTGACCGCGAAGGCACGAGGCGCACGCTTGACACGGCGCGGAGTGCACTCCCATGACCTGGTCGCCGACTGTAAATTTTGAACCAACGCCCGCCGCCACGACTTCACCGGAATACTCATGTCCCAGGCCGCCCGGCATGGGGATAAGAGGGTGTCCGCGCAGGTACGCCTTCAAGTCGGTACCGCAAGTCGTGGTCGCCAACACCTTTACGAGAATGTCCCCAGGCCCAGGTTGTGGAACCTCGCGCTTCACGTACGTGAGCTGGTTCGGCGCCTGAAGAATCAGCGCGCTCATTGTCTGCGGGATCGCCATTATGGGTTGGGAACGGGCGCTGGTAGAATCCGCCTAGGCTTAGATTTTAGCTCATAGCCCGAACAGACTCTCCATGCCAACAGTTGAAACGACAATCTGGATCAATGCGCCGCTCGAGGCCGTTTACGAAATCGCAAAAGACAGCGAGCGTTATCCGGACTACATGAAGGACGTGGTTTCGATCACGGCGGTTGAACGCGACGGAAATAGGTTCGTGGCGGACTGGGTCGGCCTTATCGCCCAGTTCCGATTGAAGGTTCGGTGGCAGCAAGAGGATGTTTGGGAGGATGAGACCCACAGCTCGAATTTCCGGCAGGTCAAAGGGGACTATGACAAGCTTGAAGGCAAGTGGACGTTCTCCGAAGAGAACGGGGGCACGCGATTCAACCAGTTCTTGGACTACGAGTACAACGTTCCAACCTTGGGACCCCTCGTGAAGAAGGTCATCTACTCGATTGTGGTCAAGAACCTAAATAGTATCAACGATGCATTCAAGCAGCGGGCCGAGAATCCGCGCTGATTGCGCTCCCTCTCGACAAGGGAGGTGCCTTCTCCTGATTCCGGTAGACTGAGGGTGAATGGGACGCAGACATACGCCGCATAAGCCTCAAACCGACAAGGAAAAGGGCATTGAAGTCGAGGGCACCGTGGCCGAAAACCTGCCCAACGCGCGCTTCCGAGTGAAGCTTGAGGATACAGATTCAGAAATTTTGGCTCACGTCAGCGGAAAGATGCGCATGCACTACATTCGAATCCTTCCCGGCGACCGTGTTCGGGTCGAGATGAGCCCCTACGATCTGACGATGGGTCGCATAGTATATCGCTACAAGTAGGAAAAGTTGTAGAGTAGTGGAACCCGATGTGGATTTTCACTCGTGATGCATTTCTTTCGGTAGCCCAGCACCCCGAGGACCCTCGTTTGGTCGTCGTGCACGCCAGCATCGAAGGTGACATCGAAAAGGTCTTTCCCGGCTCAGAAGTCGGAGAGCGCATGGATCGCGACCATCGGTACTCAGCGACCGTTCCCATTGACCGCGTTATGCAGGCGATGTTGAACGAGTGCAAGCGCATCAATTATCCTGAGTTGCACTACGCCGTTGAGGACCTCCCGCGCTGGCAGGCGTACATTACGGTCTGGGTGACGATGTACGAGGAGCAGCAACGTCGTCAAGAAGTGGCGGCAGACAAATTGGAGAAGCGCCGAGTGTTCGATCTTGACGCAATGTGAAAAGAAGCATTGCCTCGCCGGGGCTGCTTTGGGTATCCTTTCTTCTCGCGTCAATCAGCGATGCTGGATGACGCCTCTGGTCCACTTTATGTTCGTTTTAAGGTGAAGACGGATCAGCAAGGCATTTTGGATATGAAAGTTAGGGCAAGCGTCAAAAAGATTTGTGACAAGTGCAAGATTATCAAGCGCAACGGAGTTGTACGCGTTATCTGCATCGTCCCCAAGCACAAGCAGCGTCAGGGCTGAGCCCTTAAGTCGGAGAAAGTCAAACAAGAAGCATGGCACGAATTGCAGGTATCGATCTTCCGCGAGATAAGGCGGTCATCTACGCGCTTCCTTTGCTGTATGGCATTGGAAAACACAACGTCCACGAGCTCGTAGAGAAGGCAGGCATTGACCCTCGAAAGAAGATCAAGGACCTCACTGAACATGAAATCGCTCACCTGCGCGAAATCATCGACCGTGATTTTCAGGTCGAAGGAGACTTGCGCCGTGAGGTGAACTCCAACATTCGACGTCTGATGGAAATTGGCTGCTATCGCGGCTTGCGCCATCGACGAGGCCTCCCGACCCGCGGTCAGAACACCCGCCACAATGCGCGAACTCGAAAGGGTAAGGCAAAGACGGTCGCCGGTAAGAAGAAGGCTAAGAAGTAAGAATTAATTGGCCAGCCTTGTGCTGGCCCATGCACCGAATTACGAAGAACGACAATGGCACGCAAGCAAGTACAGAAGGGCAAGCAGAAGGAAAAGAAAAACATTCCTGCAGGGGTAGCGCACATTCGCGCCACCTTCAACAACACCTTGATCACGATCACCGACCCGCAGGGCAATGCAATCTCGTGGGCAAGCGCTGGGAACGTGAACTTTAAGGGATCGCGAAAGGGCACACCGTTTGCCGCGCAAGTTGCGGCAGACAAGGCGAGCCGCTTGGCCCAAGAGCACGGATTGAAGAAGATCGACGTACAGGTTCGCGGACCAGGATCTGGCCGCGAGACCGCCATTCGCGCGCTTCAGGCTTCTGGGCTCGAAGTGACGAGCATTTGCGACGTCACCCCCGTGCCCCACAACGGATGCCGACCGCCGAAGCGACGACGCGTCTAAACAGATTTTGACCATTGGCTGGACTTAGAATGCCAGCCCCGGACCGCAAAAGAAATTCATGCCACAAATCTCGACTCTTGACCTTGCCGCAGATTACGGAAAATTCGTACTCGAACCCCTGGAGAGAGGCTACGGCCAGACAATCGGCAATGCCCTTCGCCGAGTCCTACTCAGCTCTATCCAAGGCGCCTCGATTGCCGCTATTCGCATCGACAAGGTTTTCCACGAATTTGCACCGATCCCTGGTGTTCGCGAAGACACAACACAGTTGCTTTTGAACATTAAGGACATCGCGGTTCGAGTGACCGCCGACGCCCCTTTTGACGAGCAGATTATCCGCATAGAGGCAACCGGGCCGGGACGCGTGACGGGAGCTGACATCATCTGCCCCGAAGGTCTGGAAATTGCAAACCCTGAGGTTTACATCGCGACGATCAGCGACGCAGGCGCTACGCTCAACATGGAAATGTATGTTGGTTGGGGCGCAGGCTACGTGCTTCCAGAGAAGCAAGAGAAGTATCGCGGAATGATCGGAGTGATCCCGACAGGTTCGCAATACACGCCGGTACGACGAGTCAACTACACGGTTGAATCGACTCGTGTTGGCTTGCGAACGGACTACGAGCGACTGGTCATCGATGTTTGGACAACGGGAACGGTGTCGCCGAACGACGCGCTTTCGCAGTCGGGACACATTCTCGACAAGTACTTCCGAATGTTCTTCGACCTCGGTCAAGCCGGTTTCGACACCGAGTTCGGCGTTGAGGGAGAAGTCGAGGACGAGTCGCTGAAGAACGTGCCGGAGCTTCGAATTGAAGAGCTGGATTTCTCGCAGCGAACCTTCAACTGCTTGCGTCGAGCGAGCATCCTGAACCTGCGACAGTTGGCGGCGGTTTCCGAATCGGACCTCACGGCGATCCGTGGTTTTGGAAAGAAATCGCTCCTCGAAGTGCGGGACAAATTGGCCGAGCACGGCCTCGAACTCAAGCCACCTCGCGGCGGCTACCGATCTATCGACGCGTTTGATGACGACGAAGAAGACGATTTTTAAGGAACTGAACGAACATGCGACATAAAGTTGACAGACGAAAACTAGGACTGCCGAGCGACCAGCGCATGGCGTTGCTGACGAACCTGCAGCGGCAGTTCATCCGGCACGGATACACGCGAACGACCCTTGGTCGTGCGAAAGAACTTCAAAGACTCGTCGAGAAGCTCATCACCTGCACCAAACATGAGGACGGTCTTGAGGGTCGACGAAGGGCGCGACGAGTACTTGTCGGCCACAGCACGTCCACGCCTGCCCCCGAGAAGCTTCTCGCTGGTAAGACGGCGGGCGAACGAACGCAGATTCTTGCGAATCGCAGCCTGATCAATGGCGAAGACCTTGTGAAGCACCTGTTCGACGAGATCGGACCTAGGGTCAAGGATCGAGTTGGCGGTTACACGCGGTTGACCAAGATTGGTCCTCGCCGAGGTGACGGCGCACCGGAAGCGGTGCTCGAACTCGTCGACTAACTTGAGAAACCAGCTCGTCGTAGCTTACGACGGCACCGATTTTAGCGGCTGGGCCGCTCAAACTGGACTGAGAACAGTTCAGAGCACATTGAAAGAAGCTGTTCGCCGCGTCTCAGGCGAGGAAGTAGAGATCGTAGGAGCGAGTCGCACCGATAGCGGTACGCACGCTCGGGGGCAAGTTTGTCACTTTGATACTCAGGCAGTTATTCCGACTGAAAACTGGATAAAGGCCTTGAATCGGCAGCTTGGACCGGATATATCCGTCCAATCTGCTAAGCACACGGGTGACCGATTTCACGCTCGTTTTGGAGCCATTTCCCGGCATTACCGGTATAGAATTTCGCTCGCTACGATTCGCAATCCCCAGCAAGCCCGTTATTTTCACGAATACGGTCGAATGTTGGACGTCGGACTCATGCAGCAAGCTGCGGAGAGTCTGGTTGGAGAGCACGACTTTCGCGCTTACACCGAAGAACTCGACCCTCATGTCGAGAATACGGTGCGCAAGCTCTTCACGGTCAACGTGAAGCAAGTCCGAGACGAGGTGTGGGTGGATGTGGTGGGTACGGCCTTCCTCCGAGGAATGATGCGCAGAATGTCTGGCGTGCTCCTCGAAGTTGGCCGCTATGCTCGCCCCGTCGAAGAGGTCAGCAAACTCCTAACCGAGGAGCGAGAGATTCACCAGTGGCCAGTCGTACTGCCTGCGCGAGGATTATGCCTCATGCATGTGCGATACGGTCGCCGATACTTGGATCACCGCTCAAGCCTGCCTTCTGAATAGCTTCATCACTTGATTTGTCCTGAGTAATCAGGGCGCGACTGTCCCCGAGGGGACGAGAACAAACGACAATGAACCGAACGTTTACGAATAAAGAAGGCACGATTGAGCGCACTTGGTATGTGGTCGACGCGACAGGACTAGCTGTCGGTCGCCTCGCAGGCCAGGTTGCACAGGTTCTCCGTGGCAAAGGCAAGCCGACATTCCAGTACAACTGTGATTGCGGCGATTACGTCATCATCATCAACGCTGAAAAGGTTGTCCTCACGGGCAACAAGAAGGACGAACTGATCTACTGGCACACGGGTTGGCCAGGCGGTCTTCGAAACGTCTCACGCGGCAAGCTTCTCGAAGAAGATGCGGCGAAGCTCGTATCCAAAGCAGTCTGGGGAATGACTCCGAAGACCAAACTGGGCAAGCAGATCTTTTCAAAGTTGAAGGTTTATGCCGGTAGCGATCATCCGCACACCGCGCAGAATCCGCAGCCCCTCGAAGTTCGGAAGGATAAGTAAAGAACACCTATGGCAGCTACTCAAATGAATTACGGCACGGGTCGCAGAAAATGCGCAATTGCTCGTGTCTGGATCAAGCCCGGCGAAGGCAAGATCACTATCAACAGTCGAGACTTCAAGCAATATCTGGGTCGCCCAGTGCTTGAGATTCTTGTTAAGAGCCCGCTCGTCCTCCTCGCAATGGACGGACGATGGGACATCAAAGCTGAAGTAAAGGGCGGTGGCATCACCGGCCAGGCCGGAGCCATCCGACTCGGCATTTCACGCGCCTTGGTTGAGTACGACGCAGAGCTCAAAAAAGAACTCCGCGCCGCAGGTTTCATGACGCGAGACTCGCGAATTAAGGAACGTAAGAAGTACGGTCGCAAGAAGGCGCGCCGAGGCTTCCAGTTCGTTAAGCGCTGATCTCACCTATCCTTTCCGAATCAGTCGTTTGTTCACCGCTCCGATGCTTGGCATCGGAGCGGTTTTTTCGTTTTGAGGTCGTCACCCGTCCGGGAGCAAATCTCACCAGCTACAACCTGCGGGGTGCTACTAGGACAGGCACCGACGCCCGATCAAAACATATTATTTGCGCCCAAAGGAGTTTGGGTATACGCGAGTGGTCCGGAGTGGTACGTCAGGCTCCAGCGCGCGTACACCAGTATCTCAAGGCAAGCTTGGTAGCGACCGCCGTCATAAGGAAGCCACATCGTGTTAGCGAGCTGATCGTCGGTCAGACTGCCAGCCACTTTTTCAAGCGCAGGGAAGCGAGCCTCAAACTGCCGATCGCACGATTCAATCGTCGCCCGAGAAGCCATTTCCTGGAACTGCGCCTTCCCTTCTTCTTCCGAACCAGTCGATCCGCTGATCACTTGTCACGCCCAATTCGGCCTCATTGCGATCTCGCAGATCTACTATTTGTCAATCTGTCTGAATGATTTCAAGATTGTTTCGGATGGTCCGAGATAGCCAGGCGCTTTCGCGCCCTTTGGTTCGATAAACGGATAGCCGCGCGTGTCGAACTTGATCAGTTCGAACTTTTCTTTACGGTCCGGCAGAATCCAACGGTACCAATCGGCGGTCATCCAGCCAACCTTTGCGGATGACGATTGGAACGGCGGCGAGACAGCGTGCAATTGTTCCTGCCGGACGGTGAAATAGTTCTGAAGCGACGTGAATGGAGGCTTGTTGTTCAGGAACTGCAAATATCCGAGCCCGGCAAGACAGGCCATCGCGCCGAGGAATACGTAGCCCATGTTCGCGCGTCGGTCCGTACGCGCCGGCTCGACACGAGGCATTACCAGCTGAATGATAGCGAGTGCGACGAGGTAGAGCGTTCCGGCAACGATAAACGGAAGTTTGTAGGTGCTAGTCAACTGAACCGATCGACCGACGAATAGTTGGTATGCGGAAACGCCGACCATGCCGAAGCCGTTGATGACACCAACCGCCATTGAAATAGAGCTCTTGGGCACCGTGTCCGAGATCAACGTGAACATGTTGCAGCTCCAGCCTTGGTGTGCTCCCGCCGCCAACGAAACGATCCCAATCGCCCAATAGACGGGGGCTATGCCGAGTAGAGGGCCTGAATCTACCAAGAACCCAACCGACATCACGGGCAGAACACATACCGCGCAGACGAGCATCGCCAGCTTGCGCGAGTCGCCGACAGAACGCCCACTCTTGATGAGCGTCGAAGAAAGCCACCCACCCGCAACCGACCCGACGTCGGCGATGATGTAGATCACGGGAACCGCGTACATCATGAATTGGGTCGTGACGTGAAATTGGTCAATCAGGAACTTCGGCATCCATGTCAGATACAGCCACCACGGGGCATCGGACAGCGCCTTCGCGGCGAGCAGCGCGTACAGCGGTTTGATCGCGAATAGTTGGCTGAAGCTGAGCCGCTCGGTTGGTGGCTCGGAATCGCTGTTGATATATTCGAGTTCGGAAGCCGAAACCTTGGGGTGGTCAGAGGGTTGCCAAAAGTTCTTGAGCCAGAAGTAAATCCAACAGATGCCGAGGGCGCCGGTTACGAGGAAGCACGTGCGCCATCCGTACGCGTCGGCGAGCTTGACGGCCATTATTGGGGCGAGCATCGCGCCAACGTTCGACCCGGCGTTAAACCATCCCGTCGCGAGGGCGCGTTCTTTGCGCGGGAACCAGTCGGTCATCGCCTTCACGCCGGAAGGAAACATTGCACACTCACCGAGACCGAGCAGGAATCGAAAACCTATGAATCCCCAGAGTCCCCGTACGAGCGAGTGTCCGATGGCGGCGACGCTCCACAAAACAAATGCAATCGCAAGGCCAGACCGCGTTCCGATACGGTCAATGAGGCGACCCACGAACATCATCGCAATTCCGTACGGAAGAATGAAGCTCACGTTGATTAGCGCGAGATCGGTTGGCCCAAGCCTGAGTTCGTTCTCGAAATAGTGGGTGAGATTCGAAAAGAGCTGCCGATCGAGGTAGTTGACCGTCGTCGCAAAAAAGATGAGTGCGCAAATAGTCCAGCGCACGCTGGAAAGGGGCCTCAGAGGTGAACCTTGGGCCGAGTTATTGCTGGCTTCCCCGCTGAATCCCCGCATGCGCGTAGCTTATCAAACTTCACGCGAACAAAGGTGTACTTGCCTCACTTCGCGGCCCGTTCTCGTCACAAACGGCGAAACGTGAGTGCCCGTTCAGATTTACGCCGGCGTAGCGACCCTTTGCATCAAGCACGTAGAAGTTAAGGCCGAAATTGGGGTGTCCCTTATCGTCGAGAAGTCGCTTCTCGACCGTGTTCTGCACGACGCGACGCAAAGCGGCCAGCCCAGCATCTTTTGGATGGGCACCGCGCCGAAGCTCTTCGACGATATGAAATGAGCAAAGGTTGTACAGGTTCGCCTCACCGCGCCCGGTCGAGCCCGCAGCGCCGACGGACCCGTCCACGTAAAGTCCCGCGCCGAGGATGGGCGAATCACCGACTCGTCCGGGAATCTTGAATGAAAGACCGCTCGTAGTAGTAACGCCGCAGATTTCGCCTGCTCCGTTGATGCCGTTGCAGTTGATCGTGCCCCAGAGGTGGTCCGGATCAATCATTCCTTCGGCAACCAGTTCAAGAGCGACGCGCATTGACTCTCCGCCGCGCTTTCGGGGGTCGAGATAGTGCTCGGGATCTATTCTGCGCTTCCACTCCAGCCAAACGGCTCGGCTTCGCTCCGTGTTCAGATCGGCCTCGATCGTAAAGCCCATCCCGCGGGCGAATTCGGTCGCACCCTTTCCGACGATCAGGTGGTGATCCGTCGAGCTAGCTACGAGTTGGGCGACCTTCGACGGGTTGCGCACGCCCTCGATGGACGCGACCCCTCCGGCCCATCGCCGAGGCCCATGCATGCAGCAGGAATCGAGTTGGACAACACCCTCCGCATTGGGAATACCGCCGTAGCCGACGCTGTTGTCCAAAGGATCGCTCTCGACGATATTCACGCCTGCGGTCAGGGAGTTAAGGACATCCTTGCCCTCCGTGATCATGCGGAAGGCGCGTTGCACGCAGACTTCATCTCCGCCGTTCTTGAAGCGATTGCCGTTGTCGCTCGCGATAACGACCGGCTTGATCGCTCTTGGGAGCAGGATTGTTGGAACGGCACGAGCGACGGGTGCGCCGGCGAGCGCCGCCGCCGAGGTCAGGATCTGTCGACGAGTGGGCATGTCGCCAGTGTAATCGAATTGGGCATCAGGCGAGGCTTCTCAGTCATTCTGCGGCTGAGAACGCGTGGATCAAAACGTAAACAGCGATACCATGATCCCGAATTGAATTAGGGTGGATAAGGCTCTGAGTTTGTGATTCCGAAACCGAAACGTTCTGCCTGACTTTGGCTGGTCCCCATTTCTAGTCCAGGCTAGAGTGTTAGTGTTTCCGCCTCCTGTATCGTGTTTGAAGTCCGGTCTTTGAAGTTTGCAGGGGCGAGCCTGAAAAACTGAAAATGTGTGCCAGCCGAGATTGCTGACAAGTTGGACGTAGCAGATCCCTGCAAGCCGTGCAATTACCTTCCAAAAAATCAACTAGCCAACGACGGACTACCTGCCAATTCACAGCCATGCCTCATCCAAGTAGAATGAAGGTAGCCATGGAAAAGGTGTATCCCGACGCGACAACGGCGCTCGCAGGGGTTCTGCGCGATGGAATGACGATAATGGCGGGTGGCTTCGGCCTCTGCGGCATCCCGGAAAACCTTATCATCGCCATACGCGATAGCGGAGTCCGCGACCTCACCGTCATCAGCAACAACTGCGGTATCGACGATTTCGGACTTGGAATCATGTTGCAAACGCGACAAATCCGCAAGATGGTCTCGTCGTACGTCGGCGAAAACGGCGAATTCGAGCGGCAGTTTCTGAACAACGAACTGGAGCTTGAATTCAACCCGCAGGGAACCTTGGCGGAGCGCATTCGGGCAGGCGGAGCGGGTATTCCCGCCTTCTACACTCGGACGGGGTATGGAACTCTGATAGCCGAGGGCAAAGAGAGCCGCGAATTCGACGGCGAAATGTATGTGATGGAGACCGCGCTCCACGCGGACCTCAGCATTGTCAAAGCGTGGAAAGGCGACCGCTCAGGCAATCTCATCTACCGAAAGACAGCGCGTAACTTCAGCCCGATGATGGCGACGGCAGGCAAGCTGTGCGTCGCCGAAGTCGAAGAGCTTGTTCCGATTGGAGAACTGGACGCCGATTCAATTCACACGCCAGCCATTTATGTAAACCGCATCATCAAGGGCGCTGCCTACGAGAAGCGGATCGAACGACGCACGACTCAACCAAGGACGGACACAAAATGATTCTTGCCATTCTCGCGGTCGCAGCCGCACAGAAATTTACTCCGGTGGTGCTGAAACTCAATCTGCACGCGGGAGACCGATTTGAGTATTCAACGGAAGTCCACATGACGACGGGCAAGCCCGGCGATATGATGCACGCGACTCTTCAGATCTCGGAGCGGGTGGTGGCGTCGACCGCGAGCTTTGTCGAGATATCGCATTTTGTTCAGAACACTAAGGTGGAATCTCGTGGAGCCCTTTCCGGAAGCGCATCCATTTTCGAGGGACTCAAGGGGACTTCTTACCAAAGCAAGCAGGATTTATCTGGAAAGCCGTTAGAACCTCAAGCGACGACCGGCGCGGCCGCGGCGACAAGTTGGGACATCATTTTGCCGACTGAGCCGGTCGGGCCTGGTTCACGGTGGACGAGTGATCTCACGGTCAACGGAAAACTGATACACGTTACGTATCATTTCAACGGTCGTGAAATGGTGCGTGGCAAGCGCGCGTACAAGATTGTTCGCACGATCCAGCCGGGTCAGGATCTAGTAGATGTCGATCCAACGCAAATCTGGCTTTCCCCAACCGATGGGCGGATCGTCCGATCTGTCGGCAAGTTCACCGTCGACTCGGCGGGACCGAAATTCACGTTTACGCATAAGGTGCAGCGCCTAGATGGCGCGAAGGAATCGGCGAATGCCTCTTAGCCGCGAGCAAATGGCGCAGCGCGCTGCGCACGAGCTTCGGGACGGGTTCTACGTGAATCTGGGCATCGGAATTCCGACCTTGGTCGCAAACTACATTCCGACGGGAATGGACGTCGTCCTGCAGAGCGAGAACGGCATGCTTGGCCTTGGACCATTTCCGTTCGAGGGTGAAGAGGACCCAGACCTGATCAATGCAGGAAAGCAGACCGTCACCGAAATCCCGGGCACGAGCTATTTTTCTTCTGCCGATTCGTTCGCGATGATTCGGGGCGGTCATATCGATCTCTCAATTTTGGGCGCAATGGAGGTCAGCCAAGAGGGCGACCTTGCTAACTGGATGATTCCGGGAAAGATGGTGAAGGGTATGGGCGGCGCGATGGATCTCGTCGCCGGAGTTCAGCGCGTGGTCGTGGTGATGGAGCACGCTAACAAAGCGGGTGAGTCGAAGATTCTGAAGCACTGTCGACTGCCATTCACGGGCAAGGCTTGCGTTGACCTGGTGATCACCGATATGTGCGTCTTTGAGATCACGGAGCTTGGTCTTGTTCTGAAAGAGCTAGCGCCGGATGTATCGGTTGATGATGTTCGTGCGAAGACAGAAGCAGAGTTTAAGGTTTCGGAGACTGTCACCACGCTCAGCTTCTGATTAAGAACTCCGTTGGGTGGTCGACCCTAGTCGTCTTTCATGCTGCCTTCGAACAGCTTTCGAAGGCGTTCGCGCTCTGCTCGCTCTTTCTCTCGATCTTTGACGTTCTCGAGGAAAACTCGCTCCTTTTGCTTTGCCGCCTTTGAAGGCTTGGCCTGGTGCACGTTCGTCGCGTACGGGCAGCCGGGAATGCGGTTCGTGGCGAACGCGAAAGACGCAGCGAGCGGAATGCACGCGACGAGGCCCATCTGAGGCGCCAAGAAGCCACTCGAAGTGAATACGATTATCACCATCAGCCAGCCAATCCATTTAGCAGCGACGGTCATGCCCCAAAAGCACATGGGGGCGGCGGGATGTCGGGAACACCAGGCGACAGTTGTGCAACCTAGCGGCAACAACATAGATTCGAGTGGCACGGTGCTATTGAACGCAAACGCGCCACCCAACCACAGCAACGCAGAAATTAGAATCGAAGCGGCCGCGAAGGCTCCGTACTTTTGAGTTCCAAGATCGCGCTCCACGCTGCCGCCCATTCTGAGCATCCACATGATCATGAAAATGAACCAAATGACGCCAAAGCCGACGATCGATTGGCCGCCGAGCCAGTAAGTAGCGAATGTCCAGATCGGAGACTTGCCGGGCACTAGGATGAGGCTGCGGTTGAGGTTCGGCGTGAAGAAAAGCACGGTGGTCGCTAGCACTACGGAACTGAGCCATGCGATCGTGATCGGGCAGCCTTCACGACGGCTCCATTGGCGAAAATTCGTGACAACGCTCATCGGTAGTTAAATTATTGACCATCGCCGTGCATTTCGTATGGTCAATCCGTTATCGTCTTCGTATGCCTTCGATCGTTGAACGCCGGTGCACCTTCGAATCCTGTCGTCACCTCCTAAAAGATGACTGGAGATTCTGTCCGAACTGCGGTACGGACAACGCCCCAGAAGACCCTGCGGTCGAGATTTTGGCTTGTATCCATCGCATGGATCTAGCTGGCCCCTTTTGCTTTTTGTGTGGGTATGACTCCGAGGCGTTTCTCGGGGTGCAGCACGACAAGCGGAAGAAAATGGGAATCGCCGCGTTCGTCGCCGCTGGCGTGCTGTTCAGCCTCAGTGCTGTGATGCTGGCGTTCTTCGCAGCAAAGCCAAGGGTAAAGATCTTCTATTTCGGGATTTTGTTCGGGGCGGTCTTGCTGATCCTCGGCGCAAAACTGATCATTCCACGCCGAAGTGAACGCACAAAGCGTTAGTGCGGCTTACGGGCGACGGCAACGACCGAACTGCCCCAAGGATATGCAGACAGGACGTTGTTCCAAAGAAATTTGCCCTCGGCGGCGAGTAGCCGTGTGAGGAGAGTGTTGAGCCAGTCCGGAACCTTCGGAAGGCTCGCGTGGGCTGGGCCACGTCGAAATTTCTCCAGAACACGGGAGACGAGGACGAGAGGAAAGAGCCAGAAAACAGCGTAGGAGATTTTTACGACCTCGAAGCCAGCCGCTTGGAGAATGTCGCTGACGTCCTCGGTCCTATATCTGCGGAAGTGATGCAGCGCAACGTCGTGCGGGCCCCACAGCGCGCCGTACGCAGGCACACTGAGCACAAGCACTCCCCCGGGGCGTAGTACTCGAAACGCTTGAGCGATGGCAGCGTCATCGTCTTCAACGTGCTCAAAAATGTCGAGACCGACGACAGCTTGGAACGAATCTGATTGGAATGGCAACGCGGTCGCGTCCGCGAGAACAAGCTCGCTCAACCCACGTTGACGACACTTGCCTAGCGCCAAGTCGGTGAAATCCACGCCGACTGGCCAGCTCATTTTGGCCGCCTCTTTTAGTACAGCGCCCGTTCCGCAACCAACATCGAGAAGTGAGAAGCCGTTCTCAGCCTGGACGTTCATTGCGAGCAGATTTAGCGCGAGTTCTCGACGACCGACAAACCACCAGTAGTGGTCTTCGAGTTCGTACATCTTGTCATACTCAGCAGGGTTCACGGTTGGACCTATTGTGTCGCAATTTTCTGCCCATTGCTGGAGATGTAGTCGGCGATCGCGGCGGCAGCTTCGGGCGGCGTCAACTCCTCGGTGTCCAGAATGAGATTGGCATCCGGCATGGGATAGGGTTCTTTCGTTGCGGACCGAACCTCTTGTAACAGGCTCAAGGAGTTGAGCTTACGAAAAGCGCTGCGCGATGGAGCGTCGATTCGCCGTTCTTGCTCCTCGGCCGAGCACGTCAACTCTACAAAGATCACTTCGTTGCGACCGCCTTCGATCACATTGCGCACATCCTGGATGAACGAACGCGGCACGGACCACTCTGGGCTGAAGGTGAAGATCACGTCAAGGTTGACGGCGACCGCCTCGCGGAATACGGCGAGCCAACTGTCATTACGTAGTCGAACGAACGGTTCACTTCCGAAGGGAAACACGGCTAGCATGGCATCAACGACAAGGTGGTTGTGGAAGAGCGCGAACGAAGTTAGCTTTGCGAGTTCACTACCGACGGTCAGCTTCCCCACTGCGGCCGGACCGAAAATGAAAACGAGCTTCAAGAGGATTCCGGCACGGTCGGCGTCACATCGGGCTGAGGCACGGGCGCCAACCGCGCAAGAAAGAACCGAGCGGTTAGGGTTATGATTGTCGCAGACAAAATCCCCGCTAGCCATCCCATAGCGACCTGGGAAGGGTAATGCACTCCGTTATAGACTCGCGAAACCCCAGTCAGCAGCGAAATGACGGCGGCGGGCAGCCCCCAACGCCAGCCGAGTCCGAGCCAAAGCGCAGTCGCGACGGCGGCGGTGTTGGCGCTGTGAGCGGACATCGTCCCGAAGCCGACGACGTCCGTTTTGCGACCAATACGAAGGATCACCTCTTCGGCAAAAGCAGGATCTTTGAACGGACGCAGCATCGGGAAAGCCCGCTTGGCTAGGTCCGTCATCAAGTTCGCCAGTCCGGCCGCAGCCACGGTTATGAGGATGGTTACTCGGTAACTCTTTCCTCGCCACAGCATGGATGCGATCCAAATCAGGAGTACGACCTTAACCCAAGGCAAGTTTGTAGCGATGCTGAAGAAGAGCATCACGGACTTGACAGAGTCGGACGCACCGTTGATGCAGCGAAACAGGAAGAAATCAACGCCGCCCACGGCGAGATTGTACTAGGCGGCAGGATACATTTCGCGTTCCACGATGTGTACGAGCAGGTGGTAAAAAACAAGGTGCGCTTCCTGGATGTGCGCGGTCACGCTGCTCGGTGAAAGGAAAGTGTCAGAGGCAAGGTTCGCCAATTCGCCACCGGTGCCGCCGGTGACCGCGATAGTGACTACGCCGCGTGCGGAAGCCGTCTGGGCGGCGGCGATGCAGTTCAGAGAATTTCCGCTCGTCGAAATGAGCATTAGGACATCGCCCGGGACCCCCAACGCTTCTACTTGGCGAGCGAAAACTTGGTCGTACCCAGTGTCATTCGCAATTGACGTGACTACGGCCGGGTCGCAAACCAGGGCGATAGCGGGCATGGCGGGTCGCTCGAAGTCGGAGGTTAGTCGGTTAACGAATTCGGATGCAAGGTGCAGCGCATCCGCCGCCGATCCACCATTTCCGGCGATCAGCAACTTACGTCCAGATCGAAAAGCGACAACGAGCGTGCCCGCGATCCGGACGATCGACTCCGTGTCTATTGCACCGACACATAGCTGTGATTCGCGCTTATGGCGGTCGATCTGTTCTGCCCAGTGCGAATGGTCCATCTATGCACATTATGAACATGGGGCACATTATGAACAGGGGGCACATTATCAACCGGAGGAATATTCTGAGCAGAGGGCATGCTATTCTTGCGACAGTCATGTCAAAGCCAATTGATCGACGCAAGTTCCTCAAGTTCGCTGGAGCGGCCGGAGCCGCCGCCGCAACTGGCGGCCTTTCTCAAGTTGCTTCGGCCCTCGAAGAGTCGTTGCCCGTGGAGAAGCAATCTCCGTTTTCCGTACCGAAAATGGACACTGTACGCGTCGCGGTTATCGGAGTAGGCGCACGCGGCTCCGGGCACGTCGCTCAACTTCTAGCCATCGAAGGCGTAAAGATCACGGCGATTTGTGACAATCACAAGCCGACGGCAGACGCTACTCGCGGCACGTTCAAGAGATTGAACGTGCCTGAACCCCCGTTCTATACAGACGGCGAGTTGGACTACAAGCGAATGCTCGACCGTGACGATATCGACATTGTCTTGATCGCGACTCCTTGGGAATGGCACACGCGCATGGCGGTCGATGCGATGAATCGCGGCAAGCACGCGTTTATCGAAGTACCTGCCGCGGTAACGCTGGAGGAAGCGTGGCAGCTCGTTGACACCGCGGAAAAAACCAAACGGCATTGCATGATGCTCGAGAATGTTTGCTACGGTCGTGAGGAGCTCATGGTCTTGAACATGTGTCGCGCGAACCTCTTCGGTGAACTGCTCCACGGGGAAGGCGCGTACATTCACGACCTCAGGAGCCAGATGCACGAAATCGCCCACGGCACAGGATCGTGGCGCACTTATCACTACACAAAGCGGAACGGAAACATCTATCCGACCCACGGTCTCGGGCCGATTTGCCAGTACATGGGGATCAACCGCGGCGACCGCATGGACTACTTGACTTCGGTCAGTTCACCCGCGAGGGCCAGAGCACTTTACGCGAAGGAGCATTTCCCCGAGGGGCACGAGCGCAGAAAGTTGAAATTTACCTGCGGAGACATAAACACAACAATTATTAAGACGTCTCTGGGCCGAACGATAATGATCCAATGGGATGAGCAACTCCCCCGGCCCTACAGTCGCCTCAATCTGATTCAAGGCACGCGGGGAGTTTGGGGTGGGTACCCCGATCGCATCGCGGTGGAGGGATTCACATCGACGGAAGAATGGGCAGAAGGGCCGAAGTTGAACGAGTGGTATGAGAAATACGACCACCCACTGTGGAAACGAATTGGCGACATGGCGAAGAAGGCGGGCGGTCACGGAGGAATGGACTTCGTGATGCTGTGGCGAATGATTTACTGCCTTAGAAATGGGCTGCCGCTTGATCAGGACGTCTATGACGCGGCCGCGTGGTCGTGTATCTCGCCCCTGTCCGAATGGTCCGTCGCGCACCGGTCGCAGTCGATCGATGTGCCGGATTTCACCCGTGGGAAGTGGAAAGTTCGCGATCCGCTCGCTGTTGTCGTTTGAAGTGCTTTACCGCAGAATGACGCCGATCAAGCCTTCGCGCGGTTTGCTCTTGCGGGCATTTGCTTAGCCCTAGCAGGTTGCGCAGGCTTTGGTGCGGCAACTACCGATTTGTCGCAACCCGGGGTCTACCGAGGCACCTTCACTGTGCAGGAGCCAGGGCAGCAGTTACGCACAGCGCGGTGTTTCATCACGGTAAACAAAGCCGGAAAAGGATACGGATACGCCAACAGCCTGCTGACAATGCGGTTCTACGTTTCGCCTAATGAGTTAAGCTCTCTTCCGTTCCAACTTACACGTTACGGCCGTTATTGATGAGGAGGAGCTGGGAAATGTTGGTGGTCTGCACGAGGTTACGATGAATGAACGAGAAAAAATTGCCCACCTCCTCCGTCGCTTTGGTCTAGGCGCGGGAAAGTTTGAACTGGACGAATACGTTAAGCTCGGGCTCGACGGAGCAATTCAGAAGCTCATCTACTACGAAACGGTTGATGAGCAGTTTCCGATTAGCCCTTGGGAGATGACGGGCTACGGCACGGAAGGGCAAATTCGCATCGATCCAACTCAGTTCGGTGCGTGGTGGGCGCTACGTATGGTTCTGAGCCGGCGACCTCTGCAAGAGAAATTGACACTGTTCTGGCACAACCACTTCGCGATAAGTGGCGAAAAAGTGTTCGACGGACCGAGCGTGCTTTCGTATCAACAGACGCTGCGTCAGAATGCGAACGGCAATTTTCGCGAGCTCTTACACGGCGTAAGCAAGTCGGCGGCAATGGTCTTGTATTTGGACACACATCGCAGTTTCAAGGGCAAGCCGAACGAGAACTTTGCGCGCGAGGTGATGGAACTGTTCACGATGGGTCAGGGCAACGGCTACACGGAACAGGATATTCAGCAAGCCGCGCGTGCGTTTACGGGCTGGGGTCTGCACTTCGTCGATTTCCTCGGAGACAACATCCCGTTCGACAAACTGCAGGAAAAACTTGCCCGGCAAGGTGACTCCGTTTTGCAGTTTTGCAACGTCCCGGCACTGCATGATGCCGGGTTGAAGACGATTCTCGGTAAGACCTCTGCGTTTGACGGTGACGGCGTGCTGGACCTGCTGTGTGAACGACCAGAGACCGCAAAGTACATAAGTGGGAAGCTGGCCAAGTGGTTCATCGGTCCAAGGGTTTCAGACAATCTGAACAACAGATTAGCGGCGCGGTTGGCGTCGTCCAATTTAGAGATCAAGCCTGTACTGAAAGATATCGCCGAGTCGGATGAGTTTTGGGCCGATCGGAATGTTCGTTCTGTGCCGAAAAGCCCGGTTGACTACTACATCGCGTTCTTGCGACAGCTAGGCTTACAGCCGAATATGCTAAGCACGCGAGGCGACGTGAAAGATCCATACAAGCCAATGACCGGCTGGCTACGTGGAACCGGCGACGGCGCGTTTTACATGCTAACACGCGAAGGGTTGATGCTCCATTACCCGCCAAACGTGAGCGGCTGGCGATGGGGCGAGGCTTGGATATCTGCGTCGAATATCATCGCACGGAACCAATTGCCGACGATGATGTTCAACGGCGACGATAAGTCGCGCGGGCTCGCTGTTTACTTAGCGGGCAAGATGAAGAACGACTTCAAGGTCAGCACGCCGAAAGACGTTGTGACCTCGCTGATGGATATTTTTGATGGAGACTTGCCCGAAGCGAAGGTGAAGTTGCTTGTACAGGCTTGTGAAAATGCGGGAGGGCTAAAGGCGCTCGACGACAAAGAAAGAGCGGCAGAGATGTTCACGCGGATCGTCACTTTGCTTGCCACGTCACCTGAATATCAAATGAGCTAAAGTCTCCGTTATGCGAGATTTGACTGCGGCTGATTTCACAACTTTGTGGCCGGCGGCTTCGAAACCACTTTGGACCGGAATTCTGACGACCCAAGATGGAGTGTGGGCGTCCTGTGGGATTACGAAGGCGATCCGGCTAGCTCATTTTATGGCGCAGATTTCGCACGAATCCGGATGCGGAAGCGACATCGTCGAAAGCCTCAATTACACTCCAGCCGCCTTGCTCAGCCAATGGCCATCGCACTTTACGCCTGATCTCGCAAATCGCGTTGGGCGCACCGCACAGCACGCCGCCGATCAGCGCGCAATTGGTAACGCCGCTTACGGCGGTCGCATGGGCAATGTGCAGCCTGATGATGGCTACAACTTCCGCGGCCATGGGCTGTTGCAGATAACGGGCCGCACGGCTTTTAAAACGATCGGTGGCATGTGTGGGCTAGACCTACAAGGGCACCCGGAACTGACGGTCGATCCGTTGCATTGTCTCGTAGTAGCGGCCACGGAATTCAAAGTAAGCGGATGCCTGCCCTACGCGGATCAAGATGACGTGACGGCGGTCAGCGCTCTTGTTAACGTCGGACACTGGCCGTGCAACCCGGCGTCGATCATCGGTTTGGACAAGCGCAAAGAGTGGCTCGCCAAGTGGAAGGGTCAACTCGGTATCTAGTTGAGCGTCATGTCCAAGTTCAAATCAGATCAAGATGTGGCGAAGGCGATGCTTGCGGTGCGAGGTCCGGAGTACACGTTCGGAACCTACTTTCGCCGAATGCAAAAGCAGTATGCGATACTGCTGTTGCTATTTGTGAGCATTATTCTGGTGGCCGAACTTTACGGTCAGCGCGACGCGACACTCATAGTTGCTGCGATCGCGGTTGCAATGTTTGCGCGCGATATCGGGTGGGTTCTTAGTATCCGCTCCGGGTGGTCATTCATCATGAAGGTGACGAAGTGGGAGTTGGTGCAGGCCTACGCGGACGGCAACGAGCAGAGCGAGTTGTCGAATTATCCGCGGGGGTAAGTCGCGGGTTAGTTCAAGTCGAGCATTCACCTTCGATTTGAACTCAGTAACCAGCGCGATTGTGCGGAGCCTCACCGCGGCGGCCAGATCCAAAGGCCCTTCCGCAACCCGATCCGGGGTTGAATTCTTGGGGCGATCCCTAGCCCGGGTGTTCGCTGACGCTCCAGATGATCTTGCAGAGTTCAAGCGAGCGACACCTCGGGCGGACTCAGCTTCCAGACGAGGGGTGCCACGGGTGCAGCCGCAGGCGTAACCCGTGTATTGCAAATCTCACGAAACCCGAGGTGCAGTGCAAAAAACCACCTCACCCCGGCGCGAAAACACCGCCGACCCTTTCCAGGACCAGCCTGGAGAGGGTGCCGCTCGGCTGCACCCGTGGCGACCTGCCTGTCAAGTCAACTTTAAAGTCCCAACTCTTTCATGCGGGCGAGGCGACGGTCCAGATACTCGCGCCAATCCCATGTCGGAGCGTCGTCACAGCAACGGAGCGGCGGCGAAGAGCCAATACGGCTTACCATTTCGTTTCGGACCACGGCAAATTGAGGCTTCGTGAGGACCTGTTCGCTCCCGAACGGCTTCGCCCGACAACACGGTTCGCACACCGCACGTAAATTTATAGATCGATTGCAGCCAGTTGCGATGTGGTCAATACAGGCCGCTGGAGCATCGCAGAGTTCGCACTTATGGTTGCATCGATCCATCAAAAGTTGGCAGGTCTTTTCGGGAATCAAGGACTGGCGCAACGGTCGGCCTCCGCCGAGCAAGAACCATAAGTTTTGCCCGAACGCTATTTGCCGATCCGAGTCTTCGAGCGTGCCATCGAGCACGCCCGACCGAAATTGGCGTACGAATCCTGCCGTCTCCTTGCACTCAGTGCTGCAATATGGACTACGCGTCAGATCGATTGGAAATCCGCAGTTCGGACAGTTCAGCGGATCCTGATCCTCTGGCTCAATCGAAGCTAGGTCATTTCGACAGATAGGCTCAATCAGGTAATTCAAGACGGCCCGAGCTTGATCGCCGATATCAGGCGAATCAAGCTTCGGGAGTGAACTCTGAAGGCGCTGCAATGACGCGGAGGCAGGCATAGAAATGCCTAAAGGCCGAGCTTTCGCAGGTTCTCGCGGCATACGCGGACCGACTCAAGGGGCGAGCGGTCGCCGTACGACTCCTGCTCAACCACGAAATATTCTGTTCCTGCTACTCGACACGCCTTGATGACGCGATCAAATGGGATCGTGCCTTCGCCAATACATTCGCCATTGAACGGATACTCCTTCAAGTGAACGGCCAAGCCACGGCCAGGAAAATCAAGTAACGGTTGAACGGGGTCGCCACCACCGTGGACGGCGTTCGCCGTGTCGAACTGCATGATGAAACTGTCCGGCGTGTTCTCCGCGAGTACATACCACGTCGAGCGACCATCTTCTAGCGGCGTCATATCGCAATCGTGCGTGTGGAAACCGAGGCGGAAGCCGTCGGGAGCGATCTCTGCGGCAAGTTTGGACAGTCGTTCCGCCGTCTTGAGGGTTGCTTCGACCGTATTGTGCAGCTCGGCCGGAAGCCAGGGGATGATGATGTTCTTGGTCCCGAGCACATCGTGAATGCGAAGTTGTTCCGATAAGCCTTCGCCTTCGAGGAGATGAATTCCGGTGTGCGTGCCAGAGCATTGCAGGCCAACTTCATCCATCGTCTTGCGAAGGTCCTCGACGGGATAGTTGTGGTAGCCGGCAAACTCAACGGCGTCGTATCCGAATCCGGCGACGCTGCGCAGGATTCCGTGAAAGTCGTTTGGCGCATCTGCGCGCAGGGAGTAGAGCTGGACGGAAATCATTACCTGCAGAGTGTATCCGCGAGGCTCGATGATCCGGTGTTAACCGAGGCGCATGGGGTTCAATTAGGCCTATGCTGGACCGAGAACTCATCCGTAAGCAGCCCGACTTGGTTCGGGCGGGCATCGCACGTAAGCGGCTGGACGCCACCGTAGTCGACTCGTTCCTGTCGATTGACGCGGAGTGGAGATCGGCGGTGGCAAAGCGAGATGAGTTGTCGGCAGAAAGTAATCGGATCAGCAAGTCGATCGGCCAACTCATGGCGCAAGGTAAACGAGACGAGGCTGACGCGGCAAAAGCCCAAACCGGCGACTTGAAGCGGGCCCAAGCGGCGGCAGAGCAGGTCGAGCGCGAGCTCGAACATCGCCTCACCGATGTTGAGCTCCAATTCCCCAACCTTCCGCACCAAACCACGCCGGATGGTATCGATGAGACCGAAAACCCGGTCGTGCGCACTTGGGGCGAGCAACCGATTTTCTCGGAGCCTCCCAAGGCTCACTGGGACCTTGGCGACTCACTAAAGCTTTTCGACCTCCCGCGTGGAGCAAAAATTGCCGGGAGCGGATGGGTCGTCTACACGGGAGCGGGCGCGCGCTTACAACGTGCGCTTTTCACGTACATGATCGACATGCAGACCCAGAAGCATGGCTATTACGAGATCTATCCGCCTTACTTGGTAAACCGGGCGAGTATGATCGGCACTGGAAATTTACCAAAATTCGAGGAAGAGCTGTACAAATCGAATGACGATCTGTACCTGATTCCCACGGCTGAAGTGCCGCTGACAAACATGTATCGCGACGAGATTCTTGACGCGGCTCAGTTGCCTATCAAGCTCGCGGGGTACAGCGCTTGCTTTCGACGTGAGGCGGGTGCGGCGGGCAAGGACACTCGCGGCATCCAACGGATTCACCAATTCGACAAAGTCGAACTCGTGAAGTTTGTCCGGCCAGAAGATAGCTACGCCGAGCTAGAGACAATGGTCGTCGACGCGGAAGCTGTGCTCCAATCGCTGGGAATGCACTACCGACTGATCGAACTCTGCACGGGTGACATCGGACCCAAGGCTTGCAAGTGCTACGACTTGGAGATCTGGTCGCCGGGCATCGGACGATACCTTGAGATCTCTAGTTGTTCGAACTTTGAGGCGTACCAGTCACGACGTGCGAACATACGATTCAGGCGAGAGCAAGGGGCGAAGCCGGAGTTTGTGCATATACTGAACGGCAGCGGACTCGCTTGCCCGAGGCTATTTTCGGCGATCGTGGAGACCTTCCAGCAACCGGATGGCTCAGTTCTCGTGCCGGAGCCGTTAAGACCGAACGTCGGCACCGATCGAATCGCATGACGGCCCGGTTGCTTGACCTCGGGACGATGGAGTACCTCGCCTGCGTCGAGCGGCAACTCGACTGCGTGTCAGAAGTCCAGGCGGGCGGGGATTCGACATTGATTTTTGTCGAGCACCCGCCCACTCTGACGCTTGGTGCGAACTTTCACGCAGAGAACTTGCTAGACCCAACGGGAATGGCGGTTCATCAGACGGAGCGAGGAGGCGATGTGACTTACCACGGACCAGGTCAGCTTGTTGTGTATCCGATCTTCGACCTTACTCCGTTAGGAAAGGACTTACATCGTTGGCTACGACAGCTTGAGGAGACGATGATTGTTACGCTGAGCAAATTCGGCCTTTCGGGGCGTCGGTTTGCTCCGCACACGGGCGCTTGGGTTGGGGACGAAAAGGTCGCGGCGATCGGTATCAAGGTGAAGCGGTGGGTGTCTATGCACGGCATTGCCCTCAACTGTAACAACGACCTGGCCGCGTTTGACGCCATCGTGCCCTGTGGGATTCGCGGCTACGGCGTTACATCGCTGACTTCTTTGCTCGGGCGTGAAGTTACCGTAAACGAGGCGAAGCCAATCGTCGTGCAGAGCTTCGAGGAAGTGTTCGGGGTCACAACGTGGGTCTGATTCATGAACAAGGTCTCGCGGGCGCGGACGAGGCAGGGCGAGGACCCCTTGCGGGCCCGGTTGTTTGCGCGGCGGTGATTCTACCGGTCGAATTCGATTGCAAGGGGCTCAATGATTCCAAGCAGCTTACACCGGAGCAGCGTTCCGAACTCGAAATTAGAATTCGAGCTTGCGTCGACTTTGCGATCGTGGCGATGCCCCCTTCCGAGATAGATCGTCTGAACATCTTGTGGGCGAGCATGGAGGGGATGGCACAAGCAGTCGGCGCTCTCAAGGGTGTACCAACCCGTATCTTGATCGACGGAAACCACGTGCCTAAGTCACTTCGGGGTTCAGGGGGGGCCTGCGCGGAGGCGATTGTCAAAGGCGACGCGACTTATGCGTGCATCGCAGCGGCCTCGATTCTTGCAAAGACGGAGCGTGATCGCATCATGGTTGCTTACGCTGAGGAGTATCCGCAGTACGGATTTCACCGCAACTTCGGCTATCCGACTCCCGACCACTTTGAGGCATTGCGTGAACACGGACCGTGTCCGATTCATCGCCACTCTTTCCGTCCGATCTACGAGTTCGACCAACCGACGCTTTTTGCGTGATGGGTAAGATTCGAGGCATGATCACCCGATCGCGTGCACTCGTTCTCATGGCAGCGGCAACCGCCACTTCCTTCGCGACCTACGGTGTGATCACCGTATTGCGGCATAGCAAGCCGGGGCCGAATTTGCTGTTCAACGGCTGGGGTCTAAGTCCCGCAGGGGAGCATGTAAAGATTGGCGACATGCCCCTCAAGCTGATTGCATCGCCCGATGGAAAGCAGTTGATCACGACGGAGATCGGGTTTGCGGGCGTCCATTTGACGTCGGTTGATGTGGCGACGCACCAGATCATTCAGGATTTGACACTAGATAAGGTCTGGAACGGCATCGCGTTCAGTCCAGACGGCAAAACATTGTACGTGGGCGGAGGAAATGGCGGCAAATTGACCGCATTTGCGTACGATGCGGGTCACTTCACGAAGGTCAAGGAAATCAAAGGTCCGGAATGGTCATTTATTTCAGGAATCGCCGTTCACCCGATCACGGGCAACATATACGTTTGCAACGAAGCGTTCAATCAGATTTACGTTCTTGAGGCGGGGACCTTATCCGTTACGGCCACGATCGGTACGGCGAGCAATCCTCACTCATGCGTTTTTGGCGAGGATAAGCGACACCTCTACGTCTCGAATTGGGGAAGTTCGTCGCTCAGCGTGATTGACACCAAAACGAACGCACGGCTCAAAGACATTCGGGTTGGAGTGCGTCCAAATGACATGGCAGTCTCGCCTGACGGCCGACTATTTGTGTCTTGCGCCGGAGACAACACGGTTCACGTGGTCCAGACGCGCGCTCCCGAAGTTGCTCCAGGCGGTCCGACGCGCGCGACTCGGCCACCAGAAGGCGTTCGCGAGATATTGAATACAGCGTTCGAGTCGACTCTATTGGAAGGAAGTTCGCCCGATGGAGTCGCAATCAGCCCAGACGGTAAGAGGCTCTATGTCGTGAACGCGGACAACAACGACATGATGGTTGCGGACATCTCTAATCCGGCGGTCACGCAAATCAGCGGTTTCGTCCCCACGGGTTGGTATCCGACGTCAGTGGTCGCGACCAAATCCGGAGTCGCGATTGCTCTCGGCAAGGGGCTTGCGTCTAGGGCGAACTTTCCCGCGAAGAAGCCCGAGCCGGAGTCCGGTCGACAAAGCCAGAAGTTCGACTACATCGGCCAGACCCTAGACGGTTACATCTCATTTGTGACCCTCGGCGATTCGAAACGTTTAGCGGACTGGACGGCCCAAGTTCGGCGGAATACCCCGTTCCGGGTCGCCAACGTTCAAAGCACCATTGTAAAATCGGACTCGATCGTTCCGGACGTGACATCGAAAGGATCTCCAATAAAGCACGTTCTGTACGTGGTCATGGAGAATCGCACATACGACCAAGTTTTTGGCGACATTAAGGAGGGCAACGGCGACCCGTACCTCTGCATGTACGGTGAGAAGGTCACCCCGAATCGACACAAACTTGCCCGCGAGTACACGCTGCTTGACAACCTTTACTGCAACGGTGAGGTCAGCTACGACGGGCACAGTTGGTGCGATGCAGCGATCGCGACGGATGCGATGCAGCGGCAGTGGACGTCGGGCTACTCGGGTCATGGAGACGTCTTCAACTCTGAGGAACTTCAAGCTCCCTCCGCTGGGTTCATTTGGAACCTGGCACGGCGACACGGATTGCGTGTGAAGGCATACGGTGAGGGCGTTCAGGACTATCTTGGCAACCACGCGCTACCCATGGATTGCCGCGGAACGTGGACGGGTGAGCGCGACATGGATCGGGTCGACGGGTGGATCAAGGACCTTCACGATGGGGAGGCTAACGATAACTTCGCGAACTTCATGATCATGTCGCTGGGAGAGGACCATACGAGCGGCACGAAACCGGGCAGCTTCACACCCGAGGCAAGCGTTGGAAGTAACGATCAGGCCATTGGGAAGATAGTCGCGGCAGCCAGCCGCAGCAAGTATTGGGATTCTACGGCGATTTTCTTCGTTGAGGACGATGCACAAGACGGTCCAAACCACGTCGATGCTCATCGCACGTTTGGGCTGGTTGTGAGTCCGTGGGTCAAGCGGCGAGCGGTCGACCACACGATGTATAGCCAAGCAAGTATCGTTCGGACGATGGAATTGCTGTTGGGCCTGCCACCGTTGACGCAGTATGATGCGGCAGCGATGCCGATGTTCGCGACATTTGGGCGGCGCGGAGTTCGATCTGAGTATGACGTTGCTCCCGCGAAAGTCGACCTTATGCTTAAGAACGCGAAGACGGCACCGGGTGCGAAGGAATCACTGGCGATGGACTTCAGTGAGTACGACAAGGCGCCTGCTGATGGTCTGAACCGAATTCTGTGGGCGTCCGCGAAGCCGGGCCTTCCCTACCCTGGGACCAGGCGGTCGTTCGGATACCGAGCGGGTAAGTGATCGGCGGGGGAATCGGTTCGGGGCTGTCAGCGCCGTGGAAGGCGAGATATGGGGATGACCGACCCGTAGTTGCTCAGCTCGAATCATTTCTGGAGCACCGAAGCGTTCGCAAGTACACGTCGGAGCAGATCGAAGAGCGCGTGATCGAGGGGTTGGTTGGGTGCGCACAAAGCGCGGCAACGAGTAGCAACTTACAGCTTTGGTCAATCGTCAGCGTGCAAGATTCTGAGCGCCGCGAGACGCTCGCCCAGCTTTGCGGTGATCAGCAACAGATTCGCGATGCGGCCTGGTTTCTGTGCTTTCTGGCGGACCATCACCGACTCCGCCATGCCGCCGAGCTGGCTGGAGAGACGGCAGAAGGGCTCGACTATAACGAGTTCTACACGATGGCGGTCATCGACGCGGCATTGGCCGCTGAACGTATGGTGTGTGCGGCGGAGTCGCTTGGGATCGGCATTTGTTACATCGGTGGCTTGCGAAACAACCCTGACCTGGTGGCGCAAGCACTCGGATTGCCGGCGGGAGTGTTTGGCGTATTTGGGCTTTGCTTAGGCTGGCCCAACACCGAACATCCAGCTGAGGTCAAACCTCGGCTCGGGCAGCACTCAATTTGGTTCCGCGAGACCTACGACGTGAATGCCTCGGTCGAGGAATATAACACGCGCATGGCAGATTTCTACGCATCTCAGGGCATGAAGGGTGACGTGAGTTGGTCGAAACGATCGGGACGTCGCGTTGGGCTGACGCAAATGACCGGGCGCGAGGTTCTGAAAGAATGGCTAAACCGTCAGGGGTTGGATGTCCGTTAGAGTTTAGAACGTTGCAACTACTACGCTAGGGGATTTGCCGCAAAAGTAATCGTCCTGCTAACATGAGTTCTCGGGACTCTGATGATTATGTTTCGCTTCCTTTGTCGCCACTCTTGCTTCGCCGTCTGCATCGCTCTTGCTCTCGCAAGCTACTCCAGCGCGTTCGCCCAGGCCACGACGCGCCGAGCACACGTGGGTCCGGGTTCTATTTTTAGGAGCGTTGCTCCCGGAAAGATCTGGTATTCGCAGGGGCCCGCTCCGGTGGGAATTCTGGGCTGGACGATTAACGAACTTCGCGCGATCGGAGCCGACGGGATGAACGATGAACTGCTGAGCAATCTTGGCAGCAAGGTTGGCTTCGCAGTTCCGAGTCCGACTACAACCGGACAATGGGTATTTACCTATCTCTCGGCGGCTGGATGGGGGGTCTACAAAGTAACGGGCGCACTCCCAAAAACTGACGCGGAGCTTGCCAGCGCAACGGCGATTGTCGCCCCATCCACTGCGTTTCAGAGTTTCGTCGTGCAGCTATCTCCGGACGGACAAATGGTTTATTACACGGCGGTCGCGAAGGCAACTTCGATCGGATACCTGTACTCCGTGCCGCTCGCGGGCGGAACTCCGAAGGTCATCGACAACAATGCATATGGTCTGTTCCAAATCAGTCAGTCAGGGTTAAAGGTTGCCTACACGAAGGCTGATCTCACCGCACAAATATCCTACGTGTTCACGGCAAACGTAGATGGGTCGAGCATCTCGAACGTGACGCCCGGAGCGACGAAGGCGGTTTCGTTTGCAAACCCAGGTTGGAGCAACTCCGGCGAGAAGCTAATTGTTTCCGGATTCAATTACGTCACCGGCGCAGGTGCCGATCTCTACACAATGAGCGCGACGGGTACGGATCTTAAGAACGTTACGAATACGCCGCTGACAGACGAGTACATGGGGGCATTTAGCCCGGACGACACAAAGATTGCGTACCACCGAAATCGCCCGTTGACGAACGAAAGCTACCTTGTAGTAGCGAAGGTGGACGGCTCCAATTCGACAATCATTCGTGGGGCGACCGAAGCGTCGTTCATTGGCTTAGTCTATTGGGCCCCTTCCAAGTCCAATTTGACACTTACAAGTCTCAAGTTGGATCCAAGTTCTGTCCTCGGCGGATTTGGTTCTACCGGAACGGTTTCGGTTTCGACTGGTCCGAACTATTCGGTCACGATATCGCTGTTTAGTTCGGACGCATCCGCGGTGGTGCCGGCTTCCGTCGTGATGCCCGCTGGCGTTACGTCCGTGACCTTTGCGGTCACGACCAAGGCAGTCACCGCTACAAGAACCACTACGATCACGGCAAGCGGCTCCGGACTTGGTAGCGTGTCAGCAGACTTATTGATCAACCCGATCATCGTCGATTCACTCACCTTCGCCAAGAGCACTTTGACGGGCGGAGATTCGACAACGGCAACGGTTTCAATCAACGTAACTGCCCCGACGGGCGGCGCGAAGGTTCTGTTGACTTCATCGAATGCGGTGGCAACGGTTCCGGCAAACGTGACAATCCCGGCCGGCACGAAGTCCACGACGTTCGCCATTACAACGACCAATCCCGCGACCGATCAGACTTGTCCAATCAAAGCGGCTTACGGTTCAGGCTCCAAGACCACCAACCTCGCGGTCAAGGCCGAGTCGATTCTGAGTCTGAGCGTTGCCCCAGATCACTTTCCTACGGGCGCGGCAGCGACGGCAACCGGCCACATTGATTTCGCAGCCGCCGCTCCAACGGGTGGACTCGTGATAACCCTAACAAGCGATAACGCGGCAGTGGTCGTTCCAGCTACGGCAACGCTTGCGGAAGGCCTGGCGGGACTTAATTTTGATGTCACGGTCAAGGCAGTCAGCGTTGCCGCGACGGTAAATATCAAGGCAAGTTGGACGACCTTCTCGAAATCGACGACGGTTACAATCGCTCCAATCTCAGTTAGCTCAATAACGTTGGATCCGACAAAGGTTGTCGGAGGCGGGACGTCGACGGGAACGGTGACGATCACGGATCCTGCTCAGACTGGTGGTTTTACGGTAACTCTTGCCTCCGCAGACGCAGTGACGGCCGCACCACCGACAACAGTCAAAGTCGCCCAAGGCGCTAAGACAGCGACGTTTGTGATCAAAACGAAGGCAGTTGGTGCCGATGCTCCGATCGTGATCACGGCGACGGCCGGCGGAAAATCGGCTACTGCCACGTTGACCGTTCTCGCACCGGTGTTGACGGCGTTTACACTCGATCAGACCGCGATTGCGAGCTCAGGCAAGTTGTACGGCACGGTCACTATTGCAGGAGTAGCGCCAACAAGTGGAATCACAGTCAAACTTAGCAGTTCGAGCGCGGCTAGTATCTCGCCGCCTGCGAGCGTAGTGGTGCTTTCGGGCAAGACATTTATCACGTTCGTGATTCCAGTGCAAACAGTCACAGCTTCGGTCAACGTGACGCTGACCGCCACGGCCAGCAGCATCAGCAAAACAGCCTCCATTAGGATTGTCGTTCCGAATATAGTTGAACTGACGGTCAGTCCCAACACCGTCGTTGGAGGCTCCGCGACAACAGTGACCGGTACGGTGAAGCTCGACGAAGCGGCGCCCCCGGGCGGCACCAAGGTAACACTTAAGTCGAGCCTGACGGGTGCGGCGACTGTTGCTGGCACAGTAACCGTCGCCGCGGGGGCTACGACGGCAACGTTCCCTGTCACTCACAAGAAGGTAACGGCTAAAGCGACGGTCACGCTCACGGGTACTACCGGGGCGGTGTCAAAGACCGCGACGTTGACGGTCACTAAGGCTTAGAGATTCAGGAACCAGCGATGGAAGCTGGTGTCGTCTGTCAGTTCGGGATGGAACGAAGTGCCGACCATTTTGCCTTCTTGGACGGCGACGCATTTTCCGTCAAAAGTGGCGATGGATTTGACCTTGTCACCGACGCGGGAGACAATCGGCGCCCGGATAAAAACTCCCATCACCGGTTCGGTCAGGACGTCAACCTTGACCGGTGCCTCGAACGAGTGAACCTGTGCGCCGAATGCATTGCGCCTTACCGTGATGTCCAGAAGACGCAGTCGATACTGGTCATTACCCTCGATATCGGTGGCTAGCATGATCATCCCCATACAGGTTCCCCACACCGGCATGCCTTCCCTAACTACTTTTTGGATCGCCTCACCCAGGCCGAACCGTTGCATCAGGATGCCGACGGTCGTGCTTTCACCACCGGGAATTATGAGGCGGTCAACGCCGTCGAGGTGTTGAGGAGTACGCACGAATTGAATCTCGACACCCTCGTGGGCGCAAGCTCGAATGGCTTCGGCGTGCTTTTCGAAATTTCCTTGCAAGGCGACTATGCCAACGCGATTCACTGGCAAAGTTTACAGGAAGGAGGGTGCAGCGGCGAGAGCCTCGTCGACCTTGGAAACGTCCTTTCCACCAGCCGTCGCAAATTCAGGGCGCCCGCCGCCACCGCCGCCAGCTATTTTCGCCACTTCGCGCACAAGGTTGCCAGCGTGGGCCGTTGCCGCACCGCCGACCTTGCATGTGAACGTGATCTTGCCGTCCACGACGAGCGCGGCGAGGGCGATAGCGTGTGGATCTCTTGCCACTAGATCATCAACCCACTCCGAGACGATCTTCGAATCTAGGTCCTCGAAACGCTGGGTGACAAGAATATTTGTGCCGACCTGCGTCGTAGTTGAGTTTGCGGTCGTGCTTCCTTTTGCCATTGCCGCTTCTGCGCGCTCGCGCTTCTTGCGTTCATCACGTAACGCCTCGGTCTGTCGCTCGACCGCGTGCACGAGTTCCCTTGGCATCGCCTTAAGGAGGGCCGCTGCTTCCGAGATGCGCGCCGATTGCTCAAGTACGAACTCGTATGCGGCCTCACCGGTGATCGCTTCAATTCGGCGCACGCCACTTGCCGCACTGCTCTCGCTCACGATTTTGAACAGGCCTATCTGCCCCGTTGTCCTGACGTGGGTGCCACCGCAGAGTTCGCGACTGAAATCCGCTACCTCGACCATGCGCACAGAGTTGCCGTACTTCTCGCCGAACAAGGCCATTGCACCGCGGGCCTTTGCTTCGGCGATCGGGATGTCGACATAGATCGTGACGTCGGAGTTCGCGAGGATTTGATCGACGACCATTCGCTCGACGGCCTCGAGTTCTTCGCGGGCGAGGGAGCGACCGTGCGTGAAGTCGAATCTTAGACTTGACGGCGAAACGTGCGAACCCGCCTGAGTTACGTGGGTGCCAAGCACGCGACGCAGCGCGGCCTGTAGGAGGTGAGTCGCGGTGTGATTCCGAAGGATCCGAGCTCTTCGAGCGGCATCGACCTTAGCGACAATGACCTGGCCGAGCAATGAGTCGGCGGCATGGCCGTCTGGCGATGCGACTTCATGCCAGAAGGTGCCCTGATTCTTGGTCGTGTTCAAAACACGAATTGAAGCATCGGCGAAGCACAGGTCGCCAGTGTCACCGACTTGACCACCGGACTCCGCATAAAATGGGGTGTTATCGAGGGCAACGTAGGTCGTAGTCGAACCTTCAGGCATACGCACTTTGACGATACGCGCCGCGTGCTGAGTGTCGGCATATCCCGTGAAGTCGGTCGTATCCGGAGCGCCATCGACGGCAAGTTCAGTCACCCCACCAACCGCGCTATACACCGCCTCACGCTCTTGACCACTGCGCGACCTTGCTTGTGCCTCACCGAGAGCCAAGTCGTACTCGTCGACATCGATCTCAATTCCGCTTTCTCGACAAATCTCTTGAGTTACTTCTAGGGGAAATCCAAATGTATCGTACAGGTGGAAAGCACTTGCACCGGAGAATGCGCCCTCGGCGGCTTGAAGCTGCTCGTTTAGTAGTCGCAGTCCGTTCTCAAGCGTTCTTCGGAACAGCGCTTCTTCGTTTCGCAGAGTTTCCACAATTACGTCGCGACGTTCCGTCAGTTCGGTATAGTAATCGCCCATCGAAGCAACAACGCCTTCGTAAACTAGGTGGAAAAATGGTTCCTTGATTTGCAGGGCGCGTACGCCTTTAAGAACGGCACGTCGAATGAGACGTCGGAGGACGTAACCGCGACCATTGTTAGCGGGCAACACGCCGTCGGAGATGCAAAACACGGCGGTCCGGATATGGTCGGCGATAACGCGTCTTGCTCTTGCGACTTCTTCTGGGTCCGTTTCGGGACCGGGGTTACCCAACGCGTCGATAGCCTCAAAGATCGGCAAAAACACGTCGGTGTCATATACAGACCGATAACCACCGAGGACGAGGGCCGTTCTGTCTAGACCCATTCCAGTGTCGATTGATCGGAATGGAAGCTCAGGCATTCCGGTTTTTTGGAATCCTTCGGCTGGTCGGCTCGGATTCTTGAGTTCACCCTGCCACTCGTACTGGATGAATACGTCGTTCCAGATTTCAACCCAGTTGACCGCAGCGTCGTCCGCGATCCAATCTGCCCTCGTGTATTTCGGGCCAGGGGGTGGCGAATCAGCGACCCAGTAGAACATCTCAGAGTTCGGCCCGCATGGTCCTGGCGGACCCTTGGTGAATGCACCGGCGGGCCAGTAGTTTGTTTCGTCGTCCAACCGGAACACACGCGTGGAGCCATCGATGCCAACAGTTGCAAACCACTTGCACCACTCGGCGAACGCTTCATCGTCCTCTTCATAGATCGTAAATGAGAGCCGCTGAGGGTCGAGACCTAGCCACTCCGTTGACGTGAGAAACTCCCATGAATACGCGATCGCCTCGGTCTTGAAGTAGTCGCCAAAGCTGAAATTGCCAAGCATCTCAAAGAACGTGAGGTGCGTATCGTCGCCGACAATGTCGATGTCGCCGGTTCGAACACACTTTTGGCAGGTCATAAGCCGCTTATGGTCCGGCTGGGCAATCCCTCGGAAATAAGGCTTGAACTGGACCATGCCGGCGCCCGTAAAAAGCAGCGATTCATCGAGTCGGCCCGTGACGTCGTACGGCACAAGCGAGGCCGACGGAAAGTGCAAATGCCCTTTCGCCTCGAAGAAACGTAGAAATTTTGATCGGAGCTCACGAACCGTCATGGAGTCTAATAAGGGTACCAGTTGAGGTGCTTTTGAAGGCTCAGACCTCGACACTCGGAAACCGACCCACTTCAGGATTCAGGAAGAAGTTGTCGTGCTCGTCATCGTTGGCGGTCGACACCTCTCCGATGATGCATTCGTCCGAAACGGGCCAAAACTCGTGCCACGTGCCAGGAAACAGGGTGACTCGTTCGCCTGCGTTCAATGAGATCTGACGCCCTGACTGGACGGGCTGAAACTCACCGTTGAGTTTGATCGAGACCGTTTCGGCGGGACCTCCTCCGAACCGAACCATGAGCTGTCCGAACCTACAAATGATGTCCTCTTTTTTTGCTCGATGGTGATGCATTGGCGTAGTCATGCCGCCTTGCGCGTACATCAGCTTTTCGCAATACTCAGGCTCGTCGGCGAGGTTAACCAGCACGAGGCCATAGCGTCGCCAATCGCCGAGACCAAAGTCAGTGATATCCCAAACTGGACGCGTAGGAAGAGCCCAACCATTGCCGACGAAGCAACGCATAGCAGCGCCCCGAAGCATTTCAATGTCAGCTTGCTGCACGGCTACATTTTGTGGATCGCGTGGCCAGCGGCGTCTTCGAATGCTTCGAGAACGGCCTCCGACATCGTTGGGTGGGCGTGAATTGTGTCGACCATGTAATCAAGGGTTGCCTCCAACTTGATTGCGGCAACAGCCTCGTGGATCATATCGGTGACGTGAGCGCCGATCATGTGCACGCCAAGCACTTCGCCATACTTCTTTTCAGCGACGACTTTCACGAAGCCATCTTGCTCCCCGGTAGCCATCGCTTTACCGAGGGGCCGAAAGTTAAACTTGCCGATGAGGACCTCGTAGCCAGCGGCCTCCGCTTCGCTCTGGCTCATGCCGACGCTTGAGACCTCCGGCGAAGTGTAAACGCAACTTGGCACTACCTTGTAATCAACCTTCTTATTCGTACCGGTGACCGCATTTGTGACGGCAATAATTCCTTCATGCGAGGCAACGTGGGCAAGCTGGATTCGGCCCGTTACGTCGCCAACTGCCCAGATGTTCGGCACATGGGTTACCAGGGAATCATCGGCGACTTCGACACCGCGTCGGTGAAGTTTGACGCCAATCTTTTCGAGGTTCATGCCATCGGTATTCGCTTTTCGACCGACGCCAAGCAGGACGACGTCGACTTCCACGACCTCGGTATCCGTGCCCTTCTTGATCGTGACCTTCCAGCCAGCCTTCGTCTTTTCGGCTTTCTCGATCGTCGCGCCGGTCTTGACCTTGATCCCCTGTCGGCTCAAGAGCTTCGAGAGCTCAGTGCCCAAGTCCGCATCAAGGTTGTTCAATATTTGCGGCATCATCTCGACGATCGTGACTTCGGTTCCGAGTCCGTTAAAGACATAACCGAATTCGCAACCTACGGCGCCGCCGCCTAGGATGACCATCTTCTTTGGCACGAACGGAGCAGTGAGCGCATCGTCGGAAGTCCAAACGTTTGCGTCGCGACCGCCTTCGAGCCCTGGGACAGGAATGTGAATAACCGAAGAGCCCATGGCGAGCACAAAGTTCTTCGCTTGTATCTCCTCGACCTTTCCATCCTTTTCGACCTCAATAGTGTGCGCGTCTTTGAACTTGGCGAAGCCTTCGACGTGTCGGATGCCATTTTTCTTGAACAACATGCCGACGCCCCCCCGCTGGGTAGCGACAATCTTGTCCTTACGGGCCATCATCGCGGCAAAATCGATTGTGGCCTCGCCTGTTACAGTTACACCAAGCTTTCCGGCTTCCTTTACCGCGTGGAGGCGCTCCACGGTGGCGATGAGGGCTTTGCTAGGGATACAACCCCAGTTCAAACAAGTACCTCCCAGATACTCCTTTTCGACGACGACGACTCGTGCACCTAGCTGCGCGGCCCGAATCGCAGCCACATACCCGCCGGGACCCGCTCCAATAATTACGAGATCGACGTCGAATTGTCCAC
This sequence comes from Fimbriimonadales bacterium, assembly GCA_038230855.1. Classification (GTDB taxonomy): domain Bacteria; phylum Armatimonadota; class Fimbriimonadia; order Fimbriimonadales; family Fimbriimonadaceae; genus Fimbriimonas. The sequence continues at coordinate 67,155 of JBBRML010000002.1, forward strand.
TTGCCATCGGCTGAATATTTTCCTCGGGGGCTGGCATCGCGGAAATCGCCTGAATCAGCGTTTCGACCGGCGCAGAAGCGACGGCAGGACCGTTAGTAGATCCAATCGAGGCATGATTTTGCTCATTCATGACGCAGCACTCTCCCGCTTCGATTGTACCTTTGGCCCCCTAGCGCTCAATGCTTACGACGCCTGGGTTGTCTTCGCTACCGTGCACGGTAATTCGTATCGGAGCGAACTGCTTAATCACCCAAATTTGGGTTAGGAATCGACGCGTGAGCCGGGAAACCTTAAAGGTTGACGAAGATTCCGCGACACACAGCGGGACGAGGAGTTGGTCTGCGAGATTAGGATCGACAGTGGCATCTGAGCGCATCCAATTGAACATTCCTTCGAAGGCTTGTTGCGCGACCATTTCCGCGCGGAGACCGCGTGCCCCGATTGCGCTACCGCTGCCACATCCGCGCTCGAACCGGGCGACGCAGGTGCAGTGAAATCCCGGGCCACGACCTTCAACCTCGTTGTGGCTAAACGTCATCGGGATGTTTGCCGACTGAGCGAGCCGGAGAATGTGCGAAGCCGCGCGTTGCCCGACAGTTTTCCCGAGATCGCTCGTACTGACGACGGCATGCGCCGAAATGAGCGACCCACGGGTCGGCCAATCAATACCATTCAAAACGGAAGGCTCGATTTCGGCGTGTACCAGGCCACACGACTCGCGTCCGAATCCCGCGTTTGCCTGACTTACTGAACAGTAGAGGCCGATGTCTTCCCAAACCGACGCGGTCGAATGTTCAAAGGCGTCGAATCCAAGCGTATTCATTCCGAACGTTTCCCCTTCGAGTGAAAACGTGGAGAATCGGCCGGACTTTGCGGCGAGGGGAGCAAGCGCGGAAAGCAAGACGAGGGCATTCGCGGAACGCTCGTCACCCGCGACAGCGCCGACGCGGGTCCGAAACCCGACCGACCGTTGTGTTGGAGTGAAAGTGATTGAATCCGAGCCGCGTTCGAAGCCGGAAATCTCGGCCCGGCACGAAAGGGCCAGCGCTTCGGCAAGAACTCGGTCTTCGGCGTCAACACCCGGAAATTTAGTTCCGCCGCGAACGGAGCGAATATGAACAGGGATCGTCGTGAGAGCGGAAAGGACAAGAGCGGTGCGCAAGAGGGCTCCACCGCCTTCTCCATGTGCGCCATCGATGTTAGCGACCGAGCTCTCAACCATGCTCAAACCTTGAGCTTGAAGATCAAGAATTCGAGCGTCTTCATCGCGTAGCTCAGTCCGATCAACAGAAGCACGAAGATGAGGCCTTCAACGAAGTATCCGGGCGGATCGACGATGGTCGCGGTATTGAGGGAGCCCTTCTGAACGATCTGGTTAAGCGCCTTACACAGGCCGTAAACCAGGGTGTGCAGGGGGCCGTGAAATGCGAAATAAATCAGGACAAACCCGATGAGGACGCTTGGCATGGCGACCTTGTATTTGTGGCGCTGGTGCTCGTTGTAGATGACGCACTGGTGACAGCGCTCCTTCTTTTGCGCGGTAGTGAGCTTGTTGTTGACCGGAATGTAACTGGCGCTCATCAGCTGATCTTTGCCGATCGGCTTGTTCTCCATCGCGCTCCGAATCACGGATTCCTCACACATGCAACCCGTTAGGTGACGCCAGCAGGATGTGCGGGCGTGGTAAATCGGGCATTTTTCGCGAACGAATTTGCGGCAGAAGGGGAGTTGCCAACACTTGCCTAGGAGGACATTCTGCTTGTCGTCCTCTTCCTTGATGCCCTTCCCGTACTTCATCGCGTCAGACTTGGCGCCGAATTTTGCCCGGTCGCGCACTTTGCCGATGATGTCGATTAGGATGGCGAATACGGAGATGACGCCGAGGATCGCCCCACCGAGTTGAAGGGCAGCGAGCGCAGAACGTTGAGCGTCGTTGTTGGGATCACCCAGCATCGACGGAAAGTACATTGGCGCGAAGAATAGCGCCGCCGCAACCAAGAGCATGATCACGGCGAAAATATCTTCGCCCCAGAATAGGTAACACGCTCCGACCGCCAAGGCGGGGATGCCGACGTTCAAGACTTTCGCCCCGATGTCAACGTTGCTTATCGCCGAAGCGATGTCGGCCTTGCTTGCGCCGCTGCCGGCTTTGAAGTAAGTGAAGACGAGCAGCAAAACGCAAAGCGCAGACGAGACGATCCCGGCCCAGAGGACGAAACGCGCCGCCGTGCCTAAGAATTCACTTAGGGCATCAGATAGGTCGGTTCGGCCGCCAAGGCCCCGTTTGGTGCTCATGCTTATTACTTTTTAACGCGTTCAAGGTATGAATCGGTTCGTGTATCGATCTTAATCACATCGCCAATGCCGATGTGAAATGGGACCAAGACGCTCGCGCCCGACTCAACCTTAGCGGGCTTCGTGCTTCCGCTGACGGTATCGCCTTTGAACCCCGGCTCTGTTTCGACGATCTCAAGCTCGACGAAGTTCGGCAATTCGTAGCCAAGAACTTCCCCGTTCGCGACAAGAGAAACGATCTCCATGTCTTCTTTGAGATACTTGGACTGAGGCCCGAGACTTTCCGGAGCGACGGGAATTTGCTCATAGCTATCCAAGTCCATGAGAATCAACTCATTGCCTTGGCGATACAAAAATTGCATCTTTACCTTCTCGACGAAAACTGGCTCTACTCGTTCGCCACTTCGAAAGGTTTTCTCGATAACTTGCCCGGTTCTGACCTTACGGAGCTTCGTTCGGACGAATGCGCCGCCCTTGCCGGGCTTGACGTGCTGAAATTCAATGATCGTCCAGACGTCGCCGTCCATGATGAACGCCATTCCGTTCTTAAAATCGCTCGTATCGACTGCCAAGATGCTCCTACCCCGAATGCTCGGGCACGCTCATTTTGGCACGAGATGAGCAGAACCGGTCAGCGAGGCGACCGAAGATACTCGGCGAGCGCCTTAAGTTCGTCAACCTTGAGGTTTGGAAAGGCGGGCATCGTCGAGCTTGGGTGGACTTTTGCGGGGTCGCGAATGAAAGTTAGGTACCAGGCGGCATCTGAATGCTTCTTGAATTCTGTGGCAAGGGAGGGTCCGCCGTCCCCATTTAAACCGTCGCGCCCGTGGCAGCCTGCGCACTGCGAATTGAAGAGGACGTGGCCTGATGACATCAGTGCGCGATTGATCGGCGCGACCTGTGTTGACGGTTGCTGCGGTGTTGTGTCAACGGGGTCTCGCGTGCCAGTTAGCGAGGCGAACTTGCCGCCGAAAAAGAGAGCAGCCAACGCAAAATAGCTCGCACAAAGCGCAGTTGCCAATCGCGGCCACTTGGCTCCCGCCTTTGCGAATAGGGCAGCGAAGGCGCAGATTCCAAAAATTGCCGGTACCACGGCGGAGCCAACCCAGCCAAGATTCGAACCAACCGCGTCAAAAAGGTGCATAGAACCGTGTAGTGGCCACGTGTACCAACTGGCGCGAGCAAGATACTCGGAGAAGTTATTGGGAGTAGCAGCGGAACCTAGCGGGCTCCGAATGGCTATGGCAAAAATAAGAGCGATCGCGGTGGGAAGGAGTGCGGACACGGTCCAAAAACCCTTCCATTGCTTCTTGTTCAGGGAGTAAGCGAGGGCAAAGACGACGAGTACACCGAGCGGAAGAAAGGTGTGGATTTGAAACCATCGCGTTAGCGTTGAATCGCTTGCGGTCGTACCACCGAAGGCGAGATTCGCAGCGGGGGCGCCAACGACAGGAATCCGTGCCGTGATGCCAGCCTCAATGGCTGCAGTCTGAACGCCGTGTTTGTCGTGCGGAAGCAAGTTGCCAGTAATCTGAAATCCCATCGAGACGACGATCATCGCAAGCGCGGCGAGACCATACAGTTTGAACTCGCGGCCAAACTGCCCAAATCCAAACGTCACGATCCCGTGCAAGACGGCGTGCAGGATCAAAATCGCAGAGCCCCAGTAGTGAAACGCCTGCAAAACCGCGGCGGGTTGATGGGCGTGAAGCGCGGCGGCGGACTCGTAGGCCGAGCTAGTGTGGTAGCTCGCGCCGATAAATGCGCCCACGATACACTGCAACGCGGCGTGGGTCGTCCAGGCTATCGTGGACAATAGTAGCAACCTAGGGTCCCCAAGTCCGCGTAAGGTTGCTTGTTGTCGCACTCTATAACTATGACAAGCAATCCCCCGAATCTCGCATTGGATCGGGTTCGATAGTAGAATTCTGTAAAGAAAATACGTGGATCTAACGCTCGCACCTGAAAAGCAATATTCAATCTCCGACGAAGAGCTCGGGCTCTTACTCGAAGTTGCGGAGCGATATCGGGAGTCCAATGGGGGGCACCTCGATGACCTAGCTATTCAGGCAGTCGCCGAGGCGACCGGCGTTCCTCACGATTACGTCCGAATCGCCCTCAAGGTGAGGTTCGACCGGGAGCATCGCGGTTTGCTGACGCGGCTACGCGGACAGATCCTTTCGCTTACGCCAGACGCGCGGCTCTATTTCTCAACTGCACTCCTAGCGATGCTTTCGGTCGTGCTGAATGGTTCCGATTGGATGATGGTTCGGGTTACCCGGCTTGTACGAAACAATTCCTCGTACGGTGTGTTCGCAATGATCGAGGTGATAGCCGTCTGCCTCGCTCTCTACAACTGTAGCCGCGCGCGAGATTCGAAGAGCGCCTTCTGTTCTGGTGCGCTATTCGGCGGCGTGTTTTCCTTTGGCCTCGCCGTGTTCGGGCTCGCAAGCGGCATCAGGATGCAAGTCATGCCTCTGATGCTGATTCCGACGGCAATCGGCACCGGCGCGATTGGGTTGCTCGCACGGTACCTTCTGACGAAATATAGTGGCCATCTGGGTCTCAAGGATTCGGCCGAGGAGCGGCAAGTGCTTCTGCAACAGCTCGTGAACTTGCAGAGCAAGTTGAGAGAGGGCGAGCAGACGGTTACGTTTGTTAGCCTGGACGTGGTTGGGTCCACGAAGATGAAGGTGGAAGCTGACCCGCTCGCTGTCGAGTTCACGTTCAATGAATATCATCGCTTTGTCGAAACCATCGTCGAGAAGCATGGCGGCCGAGTGCACTCCACCGCAGGCGACGGCGTCACCTGCGCTTTCAAGGACGCTACCAACGCGTGGACGGCCTCTCGACACATTCTGGGGGGGCTTTTCGAGCTCAATGCGTTTCGAAATAAGATCGGAACACCTCTAGAGCTGAGAATCGGGATTCATACGGGTGAGGTCGTAGCTCCAACGGCAGGGGATATTCGGTCCGTCAACTTCGCGCATGTCATCGACATTGCTGCGCACATGCAGAAATATGCACCGGTCGGCGGAATTGTCGTTTCGGATGACACCGCGGTGTTTCTTCCCGGTGGGTCGGCGGCGATCAGTTCCGAGCGAACGACGGTTTCCGGTAAGGCCGCGACGGTTTACGTGCCTAAGCAGATCTCGTTACCGTCCTTCGTGCACGCGAAACCCGCCGATGCTTGACCTTTCCGCCGGCCGCTGGACGTTTGAGTCTGAGAGCGAGTTCGTTGAGACTTGGTCGTCTCGTCCCTCGCGAAGGCGATCAACATCATTGCCGCCGAGCGAGCAGATGGTGCTAAATGTCGCCCATTTCGTCGCCGGACACGCAATGCATGAGGGATTTCGACTCTTCAAAAATGGCGGGATTCCTTTGCTCGAAAAGCGGCGCGGAAACCGAGTGTTCGAGATCATCTTTCGCGCTGGGGGCACTGGAATTTGCGGCTTCCATGCGCCGTTCACGATTACCGCGCACGTGAGCGATGCAAGACTTAAGCTGCAACGCGAGCTCTACTGGAAGGTGCCGAGCATGGCCCCCGCGATCATTGCGACCAGCCAACTCGACACCCTTGACATCCCTCCGAAATGGGCCATTTATGACGGCGCGTCGGAACATCTTGGCCTGGAAGCACTATCTGAACGGGTGCTCTTGACGATTGTCCCGTGGTTCACGATGTTCATCAGACCGTCAGCGATGCTTGATCGGTTGCGTCTCCAGCAGATTCCGCGCATTGAGCGAGACGTCGCGCTTGAGTTAGTCATTCTTGAGCTTGGAGAAGACTCCGCGGTCGAATTCCTGCTGGAAATCCTTGATGCGGACGAAGCGCTGCGGTTCGCGGTGACCGATGAAGTCCGTCGGCTCGCCCGGGCAAACCGTCCAAGCACCACCCTTTCGGGAGAGCAGGAACGACTGGCTCGGATCGCCGCCCGGCTTGGACTGATGAGCAGGTTTTGAATATGCGCGCGGGGTCGTACTCAATCGGGACCCCATTTTGCAACGCGCCTAATCTGCCGATGTGTATAATGTCCGAACAAGTTTAGCTTCGCGCGAGACGATTTATGCAACGATTTTTCAATTGGCTCAAAGGTCTTTTCAACCGTCAGATGGACAAGTTGGAAGACCCAGAAATGATGCTCGACCAAGCGCGTCGAGATATGCAGAGTGCGCTGGTCAATAACCGCGAAAAAGCGGTAGCAGCAATCACCCAGAAAAACCGCCTGCAAGGCATGCTAGATGAGACTCGACAGAAGTCCGCGAGTCTAGAAGCCAAGGCAAGCATGGCGCTTAAAGCGGGAGATCGCGAAACAGCGACAATGTTCATGCGCGAAAAGATGAACAACGACGCCACGCTGGCGACCCTCCAGACTTCGTACGAGGGCGCGGTCGCGACCGTTGAGCAAGTCAAGGTTGCAATCAAGCGCCAGGAAGAAGAGGTCCGCAAGAAGACCGCTGAGACGCTTGCGATGAAAGCGCAATGGAAACAGGCGCAGATTCAGAACTCGATCGCCAAGGCGCTCGACGGCCTCACGTTTGAGAATCAGTTTGAAGGGTTTGGCGCGGCGCAGGAAAAGATCAAGAACGCTCAGAGCGAAGCCTCTGCCCGTCAAGAGATGCTGGAAGGCTCACTGCAGGGCAAGATGATGACGCTCGAATCGCACGCGCGCGACTTGGAAGCAGAGAGCGAACTCGACCGACTGGAAGAGCGCCTTGGCCTTCGGCAGAGCGCGGCACCCGCCGTCGCTCAGCAGACGCAGTCAGTATCCGTTGGCGGTGCGACACCGCCGGCAACTCCGGATGCCGCTTTGCAGTCTGAAGCAGAGCGCCAGCTCGAAGAGCTGGAAAAGCGACTGCAGAAATAGTCCTGCGGCGCTAGGTTGCTCCGAGCAGCCGCCTGTACACCGCTTCAGTGGCCGTCGCCATCGCGACGTCGCTGAAGCGTTCCAGCATGCGAGTGCGGGCAATCTCACCGATTTCCGGGTGCTTCAGCGCGGAGCGAATTCCGGCCGCTAGTGCGGCGGCATCTTCTGCAGGCACGAGTCTTCCGCAGCTGTCGTCGAGGACCTCCGGGATACCTCCAACGTTGCTAGCGACAATGGGCAGTCCCATGGACATCGCCTCGACAATCGAGATACCCATTGCCTCCTTCAGAGAAGGAAAAACGAAAGCGTCCAGCGCGGGAAGAATCTGCCATACGTCGGTAACGAAGCCAGTGAACTCAACTTTGTCTTGCACTCCAAGCGAGTGGGCCAAGGCTTGCATTTCTCTTGTATCTGCTCCATCACCCACCATCAGGTATCGCAACTCCGGGAACTCCCTGGAGAGAAGTGCGACCGCTTGAATGGCGACATGCGCTCCTTTCGAACGGAGAATGCGTGCGGTTGTTGCAAGAACCGGATAGTGACCAATTACTCCAAGAGCGTGCTGCGCCTCGTCCCGCGTAGGTGCGTTCGAGCGAGGCAAAATACCGTTGTAGACGACGGTTATTCGTGACGCGGGGACACCCTGCGCAACCATGTGCTCCTTCGTGGCTTGCGACACGGCAGTCAAGTGATTCGCGAAAACAAAGGAGAGCTTGCCGCTCAGTCCGTGAACAGTCGCAACGGCGGGTACGCGTGCGACTCGGCCGGCTAGGCAACCGATGATCGAACTCGTTGAAAGGTGCGTGTGTACGATGTCAATCTTGCGCTTCCGGATGATGCGCGCCAAACTGCCAACCGCGATCGGGTCGATTTTCGCTCGCACCCTAACGGCGTGTACGGTCTTGCCACGCCTGCGCATTTCGTCCGTGAATCCACGACCCTCCCAAGTTGCAAACTCGACCGTGTGACCTCGATTTTCGAGCGCGTCCGACAATGTCAGCATCGCGGACATCGCCCCGTACGTTGCGGACGTCGCACTCGAAACCATCAGCACTTTTAACTGCCTATCGTGCAAGTACGACACCTCGCAGGAGCTTATAAAGCAAGATCGGCACGCTAGTATCGGACCGCACATTGATTCGCTTCAGTAGAAATCGGTCCGTGGTTGCGTCGTTCAGCCCTTTCTGAGTCGAGCAAGCGGCTCGGTAGCCCGCCTGCCTAACCATCTGAACAGTTTCCGGTCGCCATGCGCCGTACGGAAAACAGAACAGCGGGCACTCGACGCCGAGCAGGGTCTCCAGTGCAACCTTTGACTCGTGAATCTCGGACCAAGCGGTGTTGACATCCGCATTTGCGAGGTTGCAATGCCTTTTGGTGTGGGATCCGAAATCCATGCGTGCGGCAATGCACGCTCGGATTTCCTCCTCGCTCATTAGCGACTCTTCGACGTCATTTTCGACACGGTTCCACTCGTTCGTTTTGCCGATGAGGTCAGAAACGAGGAAGACTGTCGATGGGAATTCGACTTGGGAGAGGATAGGTAGCGCATTCGAATACAGATTGTGCATGCCGTCGTCGAAAGTTATCGCAAAGCTTTTCCGGGGCGGGGACTCACCACGTTCCCAGGCGTCGACGGTGCGGAGCAGAGGAATCGCTTGGTAACCGATCTTTATCATCGCACGCAGCTGTCGAGAAAAGAGGTCGGGAGCGACGTAATGACCGGGCGTGCTCGATTTCGGATTTGGAGCGGCAATCCGGTGATACATCAGGATTGGAAATCGCATGCTTTCGGGCTAGTTAGGGGTCTCGCGCTCGCCCTTCGCACGACGGGAAGCGCGCTCACGACGATCGCGATCCATGAAGATTTTGAAGATGACAGAGCCGACCAAAACGGCCACGAAGGTGACCGTAAGCGCGAGCATTACAAGGTTTAGCCCCGCAGGAGTTTGCAAGTCGTCAAAGCCGCGCTTTCCCACGGCTCAAGTGTAGCTTGTTGTCGGCGAAGGCGGAAATTTTGGTAGCATTTGGTGCATGTCACAGCCAATACAACTCGATACCATGATGTGCCAAGTGTCGGATATGACCGCCGCCGCCGAGTTTTATCGTGATGTGCTCGGAGCCACTGTCCCTTTCACGTCTTCGCACTGGACCTCTGTTCAACTTGGCTCCGCTTCGATCGGTTTGCACTCACCGCTGGACGGATTCACAAAAAATAGCGGCGGCTGGATATTGGGCTATCAGGTGACCAGCATTTTAGAGTTGCGCGATCGATTGGTTTTGCTTGGAGTTCCGATTCTCCAAGGACTGCATGATGTGCCTGGAGGCGTTGTGATCTTGTTTGCGGATCGGGACGGCAATTTGCTGCAGCCGATCCAGCGCGGCACGACGATTGCCGCTCTAGGTTCCTAAGCGTCGGTTTCGGGCATTTGCCAGCACGTCGACTCCGCCCAGGCAAATCCTCCGCACATGATCACGTCGAACACAGGATCTTTGATGTCGTAGTACGAGTCGACATCGTTTGCGAACCGCTTGGCCAGTTGGTGTTTGATTTCCGCGTAAGCGGATGCGGCCATGGGGTGCGTCCGCAAATAGTCGCGACAGATGAGAGCGTAGCGTGTGTTTAGGCGGTCGATTGATCGCACGTGCAGATGAGTTCGCTCGGCAGACGGTGCGCGGTAATAACGCTTCTCCATTTCGCGTTCGGTCACGTCGAGGCCCCAGGGAGCATGGTCTTTCGAGAAAGAAGTCAACTCATAGCCCAGCCCCACGAGCGCGGGTTCGATCGGATCTTCGAGCGTGCCCACGGTGAGCTGGATATCAATTACGTCCTTAGCAGGCATCCCAGCGACTGATGTCGACCCGATATGGTGGATCGCAACCGCGATGTCTCCCAAGGCGCTCCGGATTGGGCGAGCAATGCGCAGAAACTCTTCTGGCCACTTCGGATTGTACGATACGATTTCGAACATCGCGTCTATATTGCCTCGCATTGCTAAGCTTTGCGAACTCTCGAATTGCGAAATACTCGCGCATTTTGAACAAAAGCGTCAGCTTCAACAGTCCTGTAAATACTGTGATTCTTCCTGTGCTCTTCGCTCTTTGCTCGACGATTAGCTCGCAGCAGGCTCCGTCGCTCGCAAGCCGTCTAGTGCCGAATCCCTCTGGAAAGAACGGCTACGAGGAGTACGTGTACGCAGCCGACCGTGTCAATACTCCGCTATGGAAGGCATACGATAACTGGCTCGCATACCTTTCTCAAACTGCGACTGATCTTAATTCAAACCCGCCAGCAATGCCCGATGGCATCACCATTCAGATGTCCGACCTTGATGTCAGACGACGGGTAGATAACCTTTTTGGCTCGGCCCTGAATTTGGTCCACGAAGGAAACAGGAAGCCCGTATTCGATCCGAGAACCGAATTCACCGCGGAGACGCTCTTGCCCGAGCTTGCAGTGTTTAAAACCGTAGGTAGGGTCATTTCGAACCGCGCACACGTTGATTTTTCCGCGGGCCGCGCGACCGCAGCCACAGACGCCCTTCTGGACGGTCTTACGTTTGCATGGAATCTCATCGGAGACTCGATCATCGCTGGATTGGTGGGAATCTCAATCGAGGCAATCATGCTGTCGGAATTTAGCGATCATCTCAGTCAACTCACTCCGGTTGAGACCGCACGCATCGAGTCGGCATGCAAGGCGATGTTGGGCCGACCATTTTATGCTTCGGCCTTTTATGCCCATGAGCGCAAGACTCTGACGGAGCAGATTGACTCTTTCCTCAGTAAGCCCGAGGTCCTTACGGTCGATGGACCGGATGCGCTAACCAAGTCAGCCGCGAGCGCGATCGGGGCCTTGTCCAGCGTCGACAAGCTGGCACTGAAGGCGTCGGTCGTGCGGGAATTGGATAAGCGGTTCGGCGCGAGCATCGCAAGGTTCAGCGGGCCAGAAACGGCGTGGATCCCTAAGGAGATTGGGGACGAGCCAAAACCAATCGTGGACGACATCTCCGTTTCAAATTTGACTCTCGCCGTCACGAACTCGCTCGTGACTAAGGGCATGGACCGAGCGATTGCTCGTTCCGTCGGAAAGGCTCGCATCCAGTTTCGACTCTTGCGCCTGCATGCGAGGGTGATTAACTATCGGTGGCAGCACAACCGTTTGCCTTCAAGGCTCGAGGATTTTGCGGATAAGGATGTGGCATTCGATCCGATAGGAGGCGCGCCATTTCATTACGACCTGATCGGTGAGGATTACCGGTTGTATAGTCTCGGCCTGCCTAGCCTCGGCAAGATTGAACTACGGTATCGAAGTAGCGGCCGTCCCGCCCCAAAGACTTCAAACGCCCCGCCAATATCTTAGAGAACCTCACTTGGCGATGCGCAGAGTCTGGGCGACCGGGTCAGCAAGATTCTTGATCATGTCCGCTGGGCCCTCTGCGGTGAATCGCAGGCAGTAGAGGTCGTGATTGTTGACCACGATGTAGCTGATCAGTGTCAAAACGCCGCCATCCCGGAGGTCGCGTGTCTCGTCCATACGCATTGCATCGCCTATCGGGAGCTTGACCTTGGTTGCGTTGACCGACGCGAGGAACCGCTTTTTCTCTACCTGTACTCCTTCTTCCAACGTTGGGTTGTAATCGAAGTGGCCAATTTTGACGCAGTAGTTCGTTCGCGCTTCTCCGATTGTTCCCTTGGAACTGTCGAGCACTTGGATGATAATTCCTTTCGAGCGGAGGGCCGCGATCTGCTTCTTTTCGTCTTCCTTTTCGCGCGCGGCCATATCCTCGCCCATTTTGCCAAGCATCTTTGATAGGTCAGAGCTTTGCGCGCCCGGATCGGGCGCGGGTTGACTCGCGTCCGGAACGCCAGTGGATGGCATGGTCTGATCGAATATCTTGTCTACGCCAGAACGCCAGCCTGGAGCAACGCCGAGGGAGACCGCACCATCGTCACTCTTTGCGAGGGTCCAACCGTTCGGGAGGGGATTCGGCATATTAAGCGCTACGATCGCCGGATTGTTGTGGCGATTGCAGGCCACGCCGAGGATAAATACGGTCGCGCATCCGACACGCGGCAATAAATGCATGACTTTGTGACTATCTCATATTTAAGGCCGATGTTGCGCTGAACGGCGAAAGGGCGAACGCCCCGTCTGCAGGCGATTCGGCCGAGAAGGCTCACTCCTAAATTTTGGGAAACATGACGGACAGAGCTTTCGGAACGACCTCAAAGGAGACAGGTGTGGCGGACAGTTCCTCTCCGTCCGCGAGAACCGGTATGGGTGACTCTGACTCAATTTGGACGTTTCGGCACCGCAGCACCGTAACGGATGGGTGCGAGATATGGGTTCCACGAAAAACGTTCGGAAACGCTTTTAAGAAGGCGAATTTGCTTAGCTCCCCCACAACGATAAGATCGAACATTCCGTCGAAAAGGTCCGCGTTTGGAGCTATCCGCATCCCGCCACCGTAAGATCGCGCGTTTGCGATCGCGCACAGCATGATTTTCTGCTCGTGAGTGATGCCGTCTATCGTTAGGCGCACGGGTGTGGGTCGGTAATCCCGGAGGGTAGTCAAAGTCGCAGCGATGTACGCCGTTGTGCCTCGAAGACGTCGAAAGCCGTGGTTGATGCGGTGGGCGACTTGAGCGTCAAAACCACATCCCGCCACATTGACGAAGTGCCCTTGACCGCACTTGCCGACGTCGACCATCCTGGATTCACCGAATGCGAGCGTTCGCATCGCGAGCGCCATATCGGTCCCGATTCCCAGAGTTCTCGCGAAGTCATTGCCCGTTCCGCAAGGCAAGACTCCCAAAACGGCTGATCTGCCGAGTAGGCCGTTTGCCACTTCGCAGACCGTGCCGTCGCCGCCCGCCGCCACGACAATATCAGCTCCTGATTCAACAGCCTGCCGCGCGAGATAGGAGCCCGTGCCCGGCAGAAATTGGCCCGTTCGACAAGCTTGACCGGCCGCCGTCGTTTGGACGAATTCAAATATCGGCTCAATTCCGTGCTCTTTGGCCTGACTACAGACCTCTGGAATCAGCTCGTCTATCCGAGGACGACTGGTGCGTCCCCGTCTGGCCTGAGCGTTTTCAATAATTACGATGCGCTTGAGCATTCTTGACAACGACAAGACCTGGCACAGTCCCTATCGCCGTAGCTGTCGTCGCATTCGGACGCAGAACCAGTGATCGAGAAGCACAAACGCCATTCCGATTTCCACAAAGTAGACCACAGGGTGCGACAGCGCCGAGAGGGAAAGTTGAATGATCGTCGTGTCCATAAGTTTCTCCGCGGGAGCTTTCTCCCTCACTGTATTTTCAACCCTTTTCAGACTAACCATGGTCTCAGTTTTCCGGGCCTAACCGCACGGGCAAGATTTCAATTCAAAATGAAGCGGTGACAACGTACGTCCTGCGGACAGTTGACGAGACGAATCGGGTTGCGGAAGAGCTCGCGCAGAACTGGATCAAGGATGCGGTGGTCTTGCTTTCAGGCGAGCTCGGCGTAGGCAAGACTACATTTGTTCGCGGCGTACTCCGTGCTTTGGACTATGCCGGCGTTGTTCGGTCGCCGACTTTCAATCTTATGCAGCTGTACGCGACCGAACCGCCGGTGATGCACGCGGATTTGTATCGGGTGGATTCTCCGCTGGGAATCGGGCTCGAGGAGTACTTCGGCTCGCACCTTTGCTTCGTCGAGTGGCCAGATCGGCTGGACGGATTGATCTCGCCGCACGACTGTTGGAACCTCGAATTCAAGTTTGACGGCGACTTCCGCAGGCTTACGGTTACTCCGCCGGAAGTCACCTTAAGGTAGAACTTTCGCATGCTTCGCGTCGGAATCCTGTCAACCGCACATCTCCACGTCTGGAGTTACCTGCACGCCCTCCGAGACGATCCGCGCACTGAGCTGGTCGGCTTGTGGGATGACGATACCGACCGTGCGGAGGCATGCGCTCGGCAAGCAGGGACGACGCGGTACATCAGTCGAGACGAGCTCCTCGATAACGTCGACGCCGTCGTGATCTGCTCAGAGAATTTGACGCACTTGGACAACATCGCGGCGGCCGCGGCTAGGGGTCGCGCCGTCATTTGCGAGAAACCACTTGCCCCAACAGAAGAACATGCAAGGGAAATCCTCCGAATTCTTGACGAGACGGGAATCAAGTTAATGACCGCATTTCCTTGTCGCTACTCACCCGCGTACAAGATGCTCAAAAAGCGCATTGCAGACGGCGAGATCGGAAACGTTCGCGCAATATGCGCGACAAACCGCGGTTCGTGTCCTTTCGGATGGTTCGTCGATACTCGTCTTTCCGGTGGCGGCGCGATGATTGACCACGTCGTCCACGTGACGGACCTGCTGCGCGATTTGTTGGCGGAGGAACCGCTGCGCGTGCAGGCTCAAACATCGCATCACATGTACGGCAAAGATTGGGAGGATTGCGCGATGGTCACGATCGAGTTTCCCAGCGGGATCTTTGCCACGTTGGATTCAAGTTGGTCACGGCCCCAGCAATTCAAAACGTGGGGCGATGTCACCATTACCGTCACTGGCGACAGGGGTGTGATTGAGCTTGATATGTTTGGGCAAGGCCTCGAGCACTTTCATCCCGGCGACAAGACGCATACGTTTGCAGCGTATGGCACCAATTTGGATGCGGGCATGATCAACGACTTTATCGCGTCCTGTATCGACGACACTCCGCCAAGGATCACTGCGTTCGACGGCATCCAAGCGGCACGAGTCGCAATGCGTGGCTATGACAGTTTAGTGACAGGTCAAGCCGTGACCATCTGATATGAACTTGCGCCAAAGCCGAATGTCGATGAACCGAGAACACCTCGAAGGGGTGCGTATTCGTGGCCAGCAGGTGTCGCGACTTGAGAGTTTTTCGGACTGTGTCTTTGGTTTTGCACTCACCCTACTCGTTGTCTCGCTTGAAGTGCCAAGAGATTTCGACGGACTCGTTCGCACTATGTTTGGGTTCTTCGGATTCGCCATATGCTTTGCGATGCTGTACCAGGTTTGGACCGGCCACTACACGTACTTTAGAAAATATGGACTGGCCGATGCCTCGGTGCGCGTCGCCAACGGTTTCTTGCTCTTCGTGATCGTGGGCTTTGTTTATCCTTTGAAGTTCCTCTTCTCGTCTGTATTCTCGCCGTGGTTGGTCAAGATGGTCGTTCACTCGAATTTGATCGCGGACCCTACTCCGATGTCGAACGAGCAAATTCGAAGCCTGTTCATTATTTACGGCACCGGATTTGTATGTGTTGAACTCATTTTTGCGTTCTTGTACTTTCACGCATCGCGCCGTGCGGTTGCGTTAGAATTCACACCCGCCGAATTGTTTTGGACTCGAATGAGCATGATTGACCGGCTGGCCACTGCGGTGGTGCCTTTTACTTCGATCGTGCTTGCCATCATGCTGCCTCCTGGTTTGGTCGGGCTCTGCGGATTTGCATATTTCCTGATCGGGATCGCCAAATCCGCGGTTGGCATTGTCGCCGGTCGCCGGCGGCGCAAACTTGGCTTTGTTGATCCGCAGTCGCTAAGCTAACGGTCAGGGTTAACGGTTATACTCCCTTATTGTTGGACAGGAATATTCCTGCCCAGGAATCAAAATGCCTCTCCATATCAAAGAGCTTTGTTCTACTCAAAGCATGGCCATCTTTCGTGCTTTGTCTGCCGACTCAAGGGCGCGAATTGTTCAGTTGCTCGCCCAACGGGAAATGAACATTAACGAGTTGAGCGCTGAGCTGAGCCTCGCTCAGCCGAGCATCACGAAGCACATTCAGGTGCTTGAGGAGGCAGGGCTAGTCGTGAGCGACTACTTGGTGGGTACTCAAGGAATGCAAAAGCGATGTCGTCTGGTTCATGACCGAATCACGATAGACCTCACCGGACCTAGCAAAGGTGAAGATTGGGTCTCAGAGATTGAGGTACCGGTTGGCCTTTACACCCACGCCGAAGTGTTGCCTACCTGTGGTCTTGCGAGTCGGGATCGGATGATCGGGATTATTGACGTGCCGCTGTCGTTCTTCTCGCCGGACCGGGCAAAGGCCGAAATCCTTTGGACGGGCGGGGGCGGCTTCGAATACGCCTTTCCAAACTCTCTCCCGTTGACGACGGTCATCGAGGCAGTCGAGTTAGTTATGGAGATCGGTTCCGAGGCGCCCGGCTACGAAAATGACTACCCTTCCGACATCACGATGTGGATCAACGGCGTCGAAATTGGGTTCTGGACATCTCCAGGCGACCCTGGGGGTGAGCGAGGGAAGCTCAATCCAGCTTGGTGGCAGGACTACATGAATCAGCACGGCTTTCTGACGGAGTGGCGTGTAGATAGCAAGGGTTCCTTTGTGAACGGCGTCAAGATTTCGGAAGTGACGACTGCGGACCTCACCGTGCTCCCGTTTCAAGCAACGATGATTAAGATCGGGGTCAAGTCGGACGCGAAAAACCAAGGCGGGCTCACAATCTTCGGGCGCGGATTCGGCTCGTTTGAACAAGACCTGCGGTTCCGAATTCACCACACAAACCCGGGCGGCGACATCCCGGCAAACCTAAAATGGCACCCTCCGACCGACTTCATGTAGCCGATTAATACTGATCGTCCATAGATATTCTCAATTGGTTATATACGTGGCGTATAATGCCGTGGATAACGATGCGCGACATCTCTTGTCAACGATGACGGACGTTTATGATCACGATTCTCCTTGCGCTGTTTGGAGTGGCTGCTGGGGCGCAGACGAGCATGCAAGATAGCTGGTCAGCCTTTCCCGGTGACGGGTCATATGCAGTAAATTCTGAGCACACGCACGACCCAATGATCTTTGAATTTGGGGCTCGAACATTTTGTTTGAGTACGGGCGGAAACGGCTTTGGGACTCTAAAGTCATCGACAGATTTGCTGACGTGGTCAAAACCCGTTCCTATTTTGGCCGAGCACCCGGCGTGGCTCCTCAAGCGCGTGCCGGAACATCGCTCCATCTGGGCCCCAGACGCGTTTCGCGTTGGAAATGGCTTGCGTCTCTACTACTGCGCCAGTCGTTGGTTCGGCTCAAACGACTCCGTGATCGGCTACGCCGAGAATCCAAAATTTGACCCTGACCACCCCCAAAAGGGATGGATCGATCATGGCCAGGTCATTGAGAGCGTCAAAGGCAAGGACTTCTACAACTGCATCGATCCGGAAGTGCACGTTGATCAAGAAGGCAGGCATTGGCTTTTCTTCGGGTCATACTTTGCTGGCCTCTACGTGGTCGAACTTGACCCTAGCACGGGCAAGATCAAGGAAAGCCCGCGCTCATATCCGCAAATCGTCGGCCGGAATACGGGATCGCGAGAGAACGCGTTGGAAGGTTCCGCCGTTTGTTTTCGGAACGGCTACTACTACCTGTTCGTTTCTTACGGCCTCGCCGCGCAGGGCGTTCGGAGCACGTACCAAATCATGGTTGGTCGCTCGAAGGCTCCGAACGGTCCGTTCATCGACGCGTCCGGAACATCGATGGTAGACGGTGGGCACGTCAACTTTTTGAAAACTTCACCGCCAATGTTTTCGCCGGGGCATTGCGAGGTAATGCAAGATCGGACCGGTCGTTGGCTCATGGCCTATCACTTTTATGACGGTCGACACTATTGGACACAGGATAAATGGGGTCTCCCTCGACTGCAAATCCGCGAGATGATTTGGTCTGCAGACGGGTGGCCGGACCCTGGGCTTCCAGTGGAATACCTGGCAACCGCGAAGCTCTCCAAACATGGCTCCGTGGTTGGTCAATGGGTGCACCAGGCTGATTTCGGCGAACCCGCAAACCTTACTTTCAGACCTGATGGAACCATAACCGGAGGCAAACAATTGGGTCGCTGGTCAGCGGAATCGCATCATCTCATTCTGAAGTGGCAAAAGTTTGGGTCTTGGGATGACGTCTGGGAAGATCGGCTCGATCTGGCCTACGACGGCAACTACTACGTCGGCCGAAACAAATCCGGCATGGTAATTCGCGGTTGCAGGGTTGAGCGCAAACCGTGAATGCCCGGTCATCGATCGGGCTTCTGGGCCTGACTTGCCTTGTCCTGGGCCTGGTGCGTGCGGACGTATTCAGCCTCGCGACCGCTAAAAAGCCCAAAGTAGAGATCAGCTTTTGGAATGGGTTCACCGGTCCAGACGGCCGCGTGATGCTTGAGATGATTCGGGATTTCAACAAGGAGAACCCTGACGTTGAGATCAGCATGCAACGCATTGCGTGGGCCCTGTATTACAACAAAGTGATGGTCTCGGGCCTGGATGGCCGAGGGCCGGAGCTATTTGTCGTTCACGCCAGCGCGCTCACTCGGATGCATCGAGCTGGCATCGTGGCCGATGACGACGACATCTTTCAAGGACCAAGCGGGATTCCTCAGTCCGATTTTGACCCCTACGTTTTGGAACAGACCATGTTTGGCGGTCACCACTCCGCGGTGCCACTGGACATTCACCCTCAAGGAATGTTTTGCAATTCCGACATGCTCAAAAACGTTGGAATCGTCAATTCGGACGGCACCGCACGGGTACCCGTAAACCGCACTGAGTTCATTGCCGCCGCGCGCGGAATGATGAAACTAAGCACGTCATTGGATGCAAAATTCGGATTTGCCTTGACCGCCTGGCAGAACAATTTCATGTCGCTGTTACCGCAGTTCGATGGCCATTACTTGGATGCAAACGGTCGCGCAGACCTGAACAATCCAGGAAATGTCGCGGCCCTGACGTTTCTCGGTTCACTGCGAAATGGAATGCACCTGATTCCACCGCCGGACAATCAAATGGGATGGGTCGGATACCGTCAACAAAAGGTAGGCATGGTCTTCGAGGGCGTTTACATGCTCGGCGACTTGCTGCGCCTAAAGGACATGCACTACGTAGGCGCTCCGATACCTACGATTGGCAACCACCCAGGAACGCTCGCGGATTCTCATTGCCTCTGCATCCGAAGTGGAATCGACTTGAAAAAGCGTGAAGCGGCTCAGAGGTTCATCCGATTTCTCTCGGCAAACAGCATCCGGTGGGCGGCGGCAGGTCAGGTCCCCGCTCGTCGAAGTGTTCGTGCCTTAGATGCATTCAAGAAGATGCAAGTGCAGTCTGCATTCGCCAAGCAGATTCCTTTTATGAAGTACCCGCCGCGAATTACAACCCTGTTCGAACTGGGATTGGAAGTGCAACTCGCGGTCGAAAAGGTGATTCGGGGCACAGCCCAGCCCAAAGAAGCGCTCGATATAGCAAATACAAACGCCCAAAGGGCGATGGATCGAGATGCTGAGCAATCGGCAGGGAGCAAGCGGTGAATTATCACACCCGCCGTCGGTTGACCGGTTTTGTTTTTCTCGCTCCGTACTTTCTGAGCTTTTGTTGTTTCCTTCTGCTGCCGATCCTTGTTGCGGCCGGCCTCGCCTTCATGCGATTTGACCTCACCGCGAAGAATTCGATTCAGCTCGTCGGAGTCCAGAATTTTCGAGAGTTGATGAAGGACTCCTACTTCGCGCAGGCCCTCCTTGCGACCTGCCGATATGCAATCTTGATGGTGCCGAGCCTGATCATCAGCGCATTTGCAATCGCGCTTGGGCTCAATTCGATGAGCCGAGGGCGGGACCTCATGCGGGCATTGATTTACTTGCCAGGCATGTTCACGATCGCCGTGACCGCGATCTTGTGGCAGTGGTTCTACAACCTTGAGTTCGGCCTTTTCAACTTCCTGTTGAAGCACCTCGGCTCGGCACCGGTTTCGTGGCTGTCAGACAAGAGGCTGGCGATGCCAAGCATCGTGGTTATGGCGCTCTGGTGGACCGCGGGCGGAGCATCCGTGGTTCTCCTAACGGCGCTGCAGCAGATTCCACGCATGTATATCGAGGCTGCTGCACTCGATGGGGCAAATGCGGGCCAGTTGTTTTGGAGGATCACGCTTCCGCTGCTCAGACCAGTGCTCTTCTTCGTCGTAGTGACAAATACCATTGGGGCGTTTCAGATGTTCCCCCAAGCGTCACTTTTGACTCAAGGTGGCCCGCTACTCTCGACCCGGGGCGTGGTTCAGTACATGTACGAAACCGCCTTCAACAATTACCGTCTCGGTTACGCGGCGTCGATTAGCTGGGCGCTGACACTTGTGATCGTCGTCTTTATAAGCGCACAATTCTTCGCCTTTCGGAGGATCGCGGATTGATGCGGTTTTGGAGGATCGTGCTTTACGGGCTTATGGCCTTGGTAGCAGCGGGATTCATCTTTCCGGTTGTCTTGATGTTCCTGACCTCGTTCAAACCCGAGGCCGAGGTGCTAAATCCGGCATCCGCATTCCCGAAAAATTGGACCGTCCAGAATTACACGAATGTGCTGGCCTGGGCTGAGGAGGCACCGTTTTCTCGGTGGCTCCTCAACAGCGTGTTCACGTCCTCGACGGTGACTCTGTTGGTCTTAGGTTTTTCTTCGATGGCGGCGTATGCGATTACTCGGTTGAATGTTCCTGGCGGGCGAACCTTTTTGTCGGTAGTGATCGCCTCGATGATGGTTCCGGGGCAACTGTTCCTAGTACCCGTATATTTCATTTTGAGCCGCCTGCACTGGCTCGACACACCTGCCGCGCTGATCGTGCCTGCTACGGCGGGTGGGTTCGGCGTCTTCATGCTCTCGCAGTTCATGCGAGCCGTGCCGGTCGCGATCGAGGAGGCCGCCCTGATGGATGGCTGCTCGTCCGCGGGTGTCTTTCTGAACGTTACTGTTCCGCTATGTGCTCCTGCGCTGGCGACGTTGGGGATATTCACCTTCATCGGATCTTGGAACGACTACGTTTCCCCGCTGGTGTACATGGATTCCGTACGCAACTACACGCTGCCGGTCGGGATCGCCCTCTATCAAGCCTCGTACTACACCGAATACGGCAGAACCCTCGCGACGAGCGCTCTCGCGACAACCCCGCTTTTGCTCATGTTCTTGATCTTTCAAAGACAGATCGTCGAGAGCATGGCTTCTACTGGCCTCAAAGACTAGTCAACTGAAATCATGAAAAAGTCCACTCTCCACCTTCACCCTTCCTTCGTTGTCGACCGCGTTGATCCGCGCATATTTGGCGGGTTCCTCGAGCACTTGGGACGTGCAGTTTACGAAGGCGTGTACGAGCCAACGAGTGCGCACGCCGACGATTCGGGATGTCGTACCGACGTTCTGGACGCATTGCGCAAGATGCGTTTCACGGCTATGCGTTATCCGGGCGGCAATTTTGTGAGCGGATATCACTGGCAGGACGCGGTAGGGCCACGTGAGAAACGCCCGGTCACGCGCGATCTTGCGTGGCAGAGCCTCGAATCAAATCAATTCGGACCAAACGAGTTTCTCGAACTCTCACAGCGAATGGATTGGACGCCCATGTTGGCGGTCAACCTCGGGACGGGGACTCCGGAAGAGGCGCGGAACTGGCTGGAGTACTGCAACATCTCCGGTGGTAGCCGTTGGGCGGACCTGCGCCGAGAGCACGGGTATGAAAAGCCCCT
Source organism: Fimbriimonadales bacterium (assembly GCA_038230855.1). Taxonomy (GTDB): domain Bacteria; phylum Armatimonadota; class Fimbriimonadia; order Fimbriimonadales; family Fimbriimonadaceae; genus Fimbriimonas. The sequence continues at coordinate 88,851 of JBBRML010000002.1, forward strand.
GCCCGTTCGGCTATGGTGTCTCGGGAACGAGATGGACGGTCCATGGCAAATCGGGCATGTGCCCGCCGAGACTTACGCAATCAGTGCGCAGCAGACCGCTCGAATGATGAAGATGGTTGACGCCAAAATCGAGTTGGTCGTGTGCGGATCTTGTGCGATCGACTTGCCAACTTACTTGGAATGGGACCGGAAGGTACTGGAGCACTGTAAAGACGATGTTGAGTACATCAGCCTGCACCGTTACGTCGGGAACCCTGACAACGACACCCCGAACTTTCTCGCCGTCACGAACAGCATTGACCAGCAGATCGAGGCGATGTACTCAATTTGCACTTCGGTGCATCACACCAAGAAGACAAAGCGCACGGTCAAATTGAGTTTTGACGAATGGAATATTTGGTACCGCGCGAGAGGCGGCGAGTACGTGGATGGTGCGGCAGAGTTTGCGCCGCATCTGCTCGAAGAGGTTTACAACCTGGAAGACGCACTCGTAGCCGCGGGATTCCTAAACAGCTTCATTCGGCACGCCGACAGCGTGAAGATTGCGAATATTGCCCAGATAGTGAACGTGATTGCGCCGTTGCTCACCCGCGGTGACGAACTCGTTCACCAAACGATTTTCTATCCGATCGAAATGTACGCGAAAAGGCGTGATGGCATTTCACTTCAGGTTCACGTGGACGGCCCATCCTATGCGTCGAAGAGTCACGGCGTCGCGACCTTCATTGACAGCAGTGCGATTTTGAACGGCAGCGAGCTGAGCGTATTCTTGGTAAACCGCGACTTGGAGGACGATCACGAGGTTGCCGTTTCTTTGGGCGGCACCGCGCTCGGATCTTTGCTCAATGCCGAAATCGTAACCGGGAAAGATCCAAAGGCGGAGAATACTTTCGAGAACAAGGATGCGGTAAGGAGCAAGCCGTACTCCTGCGTCTGCATTAAGGAAGGAGTGGCGTACTTTACGTTGCCACCGCTCTCAATCGTTGCGGCAACGCTACAGTTGAGTTAGCGGGCGGTCGTTAATGAGCCGAGTATGTCTAGGTATTGGTTGCTGATGCGATCAATCGCATACTTGGCTTCAACCACCGATAGGCCACTTTTCCCGAGCTCGCTGTTCGATTGTGCGGCAATCATCGATTGGGCTAGGTCCTGAGGATTCAGCACATCACAGAGCAAGCCAAGGTTGCCCTCGTCCAATTGCCAAGGCACGCCGCCGCTATTTTTTCCTCCCACAATTGGGAGGTTATGGGCCATAGCCTCAAGCACCGCCCTGCAGCAAGACTCCTCTAAGCTTGGGTGTACATATACGTCAGCTCGCTCTCGCAGGGCCTCCATGATAGAGGCGTGCGGTTGACGGCCGGCAAACTCTATCCCGACGCATGACGAGTTATTTTTCGCCCAAGTTTCTGCCAACTGTCCCGGCCCGTGGTCGCTTCCGAATAAGACGAGCTTTGCCTCGGGATGAGATTTTCGAACGAGTTGAAATGCCTTTATCAGATTGGACGTATTTTTTCGATCGCTGAAGCCTTGGCCAACCGCCACGAATGTCCACCCACCGGGTTCGCGAGGTTGCCTCGGAGCTCGCGCACCGCTCAGAAGGCTCTCTGGTAGCCCGTTCGGCACGACTTGCATTGAGCCCTTATAGCCGAGTTCGTTGGACCAGACGTCTGCCGTGTAAGGCGACACGGCCGTCATGTGCCTCGCCGTTCTAGCGACCAAAGCCGCTTGCAGCAGCTTTGGCCACCAAAAGTACTTTGGCTTCATCATTCTCCAGATCCGGGTTGGGGCGTCATGAGCCGTAATGAGAATCGGAAGCCCAGAAGCCAGCCCACCGCGCGCGTACTCGTATGTCCAATGAGCGTGCACAACGTCAGGTTTTGCCTTCAAGATTGCATCCTTGATCTCACGAACTTCTCGCCGGAACCAACTCGGAACGGTATGCAGAGCCCTCCTGACGGGCACGATAGTGACCGACAAGGATTCTGTTCCGTACGTTAGGCTTGAGGTCACTTCCGAACTCTGCACGATAACGTGCACCTGATGTCCCATCTGTACGTACTGCCGGACAATATCGGCGGTAAGACCAAAACTGTGTACATTGACGGGGGCGGGTTGGCCGGTCAAGTCTGCGAGCTGATTCACGTCGGTTGGGCCCGCGAAAACAATTTTCAAAAATCTGCTCCTCAGCACGCTACTCGCCATGGCCGAACGACGTTCATGTTCAAGAATTCCAGCCTCGTTTGCGGGTTTGAATGAATTTCAAACCGGCAAACCTCCGACCGGAGCGTACAGTCATTGTAGCCTTAAGGACGCCATATCTACTGAGCTCGGGCGCTTTCTGTCGTTTGTACTTATCAAACATAGAAAATGTACCAATAGTCCATCACATTACGGCCCGCGGGAAGGAGTTCCCATCGACTAATATGAGGCGTGACAAAGCTCACGCGGCACCGGACTGCCCGTTAGCCAACGAGCAGTCCGGCCAGCAGTGCGAACCGGTGCCACCGCGCTTCGCCGGAAGCCGGGCGAGGCGAATGTGCCCTACAGTCCGATCAGAGGCCCATAGCCTTCTGCAGCAAGGCCTTTTGCGCGTGCAGGCGATTCTCGGCTTGGTCAACGACTCGACTTTGTTTGCCGTCAATTACGCTGTCCGTAACTTCAAAATCGCGCCTTGCGGGCAAGCAGTGTAGGAAGATTGCGTCCTTAGCGGCCATCTGCATCACACGATCATTGACTTGATATGAGTCAAATATTTTGAGGCGATGCTCCTGCTCGTGCTCGTCACCCATTGAGATCCACACATCGGTGTACACGACGTGAGCGTCAGCAAGGCCCTCTTCCAAGCTACTTGTTTGCATGAGGCCCTGCATTTCTTCCATTCGGAAATTTTCGGGACCGCAGATGGTCATCGGATAGCCGAGACGCGTCGCGGCTTTCGCGAGCGATCGGGCGACATTGTTGCCGTCGCCTACGTAAGTGATCTTGACCTTCTGGTCACCAAAGTTTTCGCGCACCGTAAGCAAGTCCGCCAGGGCCTGACACGGGTGCTCCATCTCAGTCAAGGCGTTGATTACGGGCACATCCGCCGCCTCGGCGAGCTCCACCAAGTGCCGCTGCCAGTACAGACGGGCGACGATCATCGAACACCACCGAGACAGGTTGCTCGCAACATCCTTTATGGATTCGCGCTGGCCCATCCCAATATCGGCCTTACTCAAGTACACCGGATGTCCGCCAAGCTCTCGAATTGCCGTCTCAAAACTCAGGCGAGTTCTGAGCGAAGGCTTCTCGAAAACTAGGGCCACCGTTCGGTTTTCGACGGGCTGGATGATTGAAGGGGCAATGCGTCTTCGTTCCTTCTGGTACGCGGCCAGACTGAGCACCTCTTCGATCTGAGCGGTCGAGAGATCGTCAATCGACAGCACATCGTGCATCGACTTGACGCGCCACGACTCGACATGCGTCTTCTTCGGTGGGGCTTCGACGCCGATAACTTCGGCAATTATTGAAAGCGCATGATCAACCTGAGCTTCGGTCAGGATGAGCGGCGGAACGAATCGCAAAGTGCTCTCATCCGTTGCATTGATGATTAGGTGCTTCTCGAAGCAATCGCGAACGATGTCGCGAGCAATTGGCTTGCTCAGTTTCGCGCCGAGCATGAGTCCCTTGCCCGTGACTTCCGTGACGATATCTCCAAGCGCTCGCAGCCCATCGGCGAAGTACTGACCGACCTTTCGCACGTTCGCGAGTACGTCCTGATGCTCCATCGTGTCGAGGACCGCGAGTCCAGCCGCGCACATGATCGCGCTACCACCGAACGTGCTACCGTGATCGCCAATCTCTAGAACGCCGGTAGCCTTACCTCGAACTAGCGTCGCCCCGATCGGCATTCCGCCTCCCAACGCCTTGGCTAGACACATTACGTGGGGTTGGATTCCGTGCGACTGGAATGTAAACCAGTCGCCAGTTCGGCCCATTCCGCACTGGACCTCATCGACCATTAGGAGCGCATTGTGCTTCTCACAGAGTGCCTCGGCTTCCCGCAGGAACTCGGTCGTCAGAGCAGTGACGCCACCCTCGCCCATGATGGGCTCCACGAGAATCGCCGCGGTCTTGTCTGAAAAGACTTCTCGCAATGCCTCGATATCGTTTGCGTCGATGTGTACGAACCCGGGCACGATCGGTTCAAACGAAATCTGATACTTACGCTGACCGGTCGCGGAGACCGCGCCCATAGTTCGGCCGTGAAATGACTTGTTTAGGCAAATGATTTGGTAGTCGCCATCCGGGCACTTGCCGTTGCCGAACTTCTTCGCGATCTTGATCGCCGCTTCGTTTGCTGTCGCTCCGCAGACGCCAAACCAAACGCGTTCAAATCCAGAGATTTCGCAAAGCTTTGCCGCGAGTTGAGCGGCAGGTGCGGTCAGGAACAGGTTTGACGTGTGCATAAGCTGCTGGGCCTGTCGCGAGATGGCGGCGACTACTGCTGGGTGACAGTGACCGAGGCTGCATACGCCGATGCCAGCGAGCAAGTCGAGGTATTCGTTGCCGCGATTGTCCCAAAGGCTACATCCAGCGCCTTGCACAAACAGGGCGGGCATTCGCTTGTATGTTTGGAGGACGTAATCCTCGTCAAGCGTCTTAATGGTTTCGTATTTGATCATGAATTCGTTGGTTCTTTGAAAATGGGCTGAAACCGCAGTTTCAGGATAGCGGTAGAAAACCTCGGGAAGCCGGCAATGGCGGATGCCTTACACCGTCTTCCCTAGCTACGACGGGCGGCGTGGGCATTGGCTTGACGGAACGGCGCAGGCGAATTGTCGCCGCGAAGGTTTTTGCGTTCCGCACGGAGGGTGAGTCCCCAAAGCACAAAAAGACCTTACCCGATAGATTCTCGGTGTTTCTGAGAAACCTATTGCGTGGCTGGTTCGTATCCGATATAATGACCTCGGTCATTGACCAACGCGGATGACGTGTCACCGCGTATCCGGCCCTTGGGCCAACGCTTGGAGGTGTGTATTAATGAAGAAGATTTTCGCGCTTGTGATGGTAGTTAGCATTCTCGGTGGCATTGTTGCAGGTTGCAGCGGTGGTGCTGATGCTTCGAAGACGGATGCTCCGAAGACGGATGCTCCGAAAGCTGACGACGCAAAGAAGGAGTAGTCCTCGCTAACTATTTAGCAAGAGCTGCGGCCCTGATCCTCACGGATCAGGGCCGTTGTCTTTTTAGCCCCAGATGAGCTCGGGGCGGATAACGATCGTCTCGTCCCGCTCGGGTCCAATGCTCAAGATGGCAACCGGGGTTTTAGTTTGTGTTTCGATGAAGTCGAGATAGTTCTTGGCAGCATTTGGTAAGTCGCTGATGCGGCGAATCGAGGACAGCTCACCGTCCCAGCCTTCAAGTTCTTGCAGCACGGGCTTGACTCGCGCAAAGTCCGAGATGTTCTGTGGAATGTGCTGCACCTGGCGACCGTCGAGCTCATAACCCGTGGCTACTTTCACGGTCTGCAGGCCACTCAATATGTCGAGTCGCGTCACGACCAGTCCGCTGAGCGAGTTCAGGCGACAGGCTTGGCGTAATACGACGAGATCTAGCCATCCGCAGCGTCGACCACGGCCCGTGACCGTTCCGTACTCCTGACCCTTGTCGCGGATGAACGTGCCGATCTCGTCGTCGAGTTCCGTCGGGAAAGGCCCTGAGCCGACTCGCGTGGTGTACGCCTTGCAAACTCCTAGAACGCGGTCAAGAGCCCGTGGGCCGACTCCCGTGCCCAGGCACGCGCCACCGGCGATCGGATGGCTACTCGTCACATACGGATATGTTCCCGAATCGAGATCAAGGAATGTGCCTTGCGCACCTTCGAAGAGCACTTTCTGCCCCGCCTCTACCGCTTCCTGGACGATAATTTCTGTATCGGTCACGTAGGGCCGCAGGCGCTCGGCGTAAAGCGCGTACTCGCTGAATAGCGCGTCGAACTCTAGCGTTGGCGAACCGAACATGCGCAGCATGCGATTCTTGTAGTCCAACACTTCGCGCAGTCGCGGTCCAAAGAGCTCGGGATCGACAAACTCACCCATGCGAATGCCAAATCTAGCGACCTTGTCTTGATATGCGGGACCGATGCCACGACTCGTTGTGCCGATCTTGTTTGCGCCGCGTGCCTCTTCCTCTAGTGCATCCAACATGCGGTGGTACGGAAAGACGACATGAGCTGCCGACGAGATTTTGAGGGTGCCCAGTTGGGACTGTTGCAGGAGGGTCCGATCGAGTTCCTCTAGCAAACCTTTCGGGCAGACGACCATGCCCGAACCGATGATCGCGGTGGTCGCTGGGTGTAGGATTCCGGCTGGAATCAGCTGGAACTTGTAAGTCTTGTCACCGACAATGACGGTGTGTCCGGCGTTGTTCCCGCCGCTATATCGAACGACGACATTGGCCTGTCCACCGAGGACATCAACGAGCTTTCCTTTGGCTTCGTCGCCCCACTGGGCTCCGACAATTACGAGTGTTGGCATAGATATGATCTCCTTCGATCAGGCCGCCATTCACCTTTTTTCAGGCAAAAAGATGCCGGCGCATCCTGTATTGAGGATCCGCCGGCACTTTGCCATTGAGCCTTATCTCAACTAGGCTTGATTATAGCAGAACGATCCAGATTTGGCAAACGTCTGTTTCGGCGGTTAGAAATCGAACTTGGCGATGTTCGACTTATCAAAAGTGACAAGCGGACCGACTGCCATCACGTTCTTGCTGTCGAAAGTTCGCTTACCCAGCTTTGGGCAATCGTACTCCGCGCCGACCTTTGCTTTGCCTTGCTTGACGGCAACGGCGAGATTTGTCGCGAGGAAACCCATATCGCGCGGGCTCCATAGTTGGAACGCGGTCACCACGCCTTTCTCCACGAACTTCTTCATTTGATTCGGCGTTCCGAGCCCCGTGACGTAGACCCCACCGCCTTTTGCTTTCGGACCGCCGGGATAGACCCCTGCGATTTCAACCGACTGGGCGACGGCTACCAGTCCGACCGTGGTCGGCGCGATGATTCCCCGCAAGTCTGGGTGCTTAGAAAGCAGGCCCTCCGTTTCGGTCGAACTCTTTTCCGCCTCGTCGTTGCCGTATACGATATCGACGAGCTTCATCTTCGCGTATTTGGGCTTGCTGAGCGTCTCCTTCATCGCGGCGATCCAAGCGTTTTGATTCGGAGCATCGCGAGTGGCACTCAGAATGGCGAACGACCCTTCGTATTTCATCTCGGAGCCGAGCAATTCGATTTGACTCTCACCGACGGTTGCCGTTCCTGGGGCCATCACGCCAAAGTCTCGGTGTGATTCGTTGCCAGTTAAGTCTGCATCTACGGTTACAACCAGGATGCCTTTGGCCTTCGCTTCATCGAGAGAAGGATTGAGCGCGTCTGGACTGTTCGCGGAGATTGCGATTATGTCGACTTTGCGCTGGATTTGTTCCTTGATCACGGGAATCTGGGACGTTGCCTCGCCGGTGGTCGGCGCGGTGTCGGAGAATTCTACGCCGAGGCTATCCGCTGCCTCTTTGAATCCCTTTACTGCTTCTGCGAAGTAAGCGTTACCTGCGCTCTTCGCGATGAAGACAACTTTCAGCTTGTTACCGGACGCCACCGCACCCATCGGATCAGTTTTCGAGTCGGTGGCGGATTGGCATCCAACAATCGCGATAATGGCGGCGGCGGCGATGGCGCAACGAGTCCAGTGCATCTGACTACATTATCCGCTTTGGGTCCGTAGTTCAAGCCCTGGAATCAATTTGTCACGAAAAAGACGGCACTGACTCGAGGTCGATGCCGCCTTCTCCAGTTTAGCTTGCGCTCTTACTTTTCGTCCCCACCGCCAGCAGAGAGCTTGGAGATGACGTCAACGAGAGGTAAGAACATGGCAACCACGATGAAGCCGACGACAAAGCCGAGGCTAACGATCATGATCGGTTCGATGGCAGCCGTGAGCGACGCGAGCGTTGCTTCCACCTCGTCTTCGTAGAAGTCCGCAATCTTCTGCAACATGAAGTCGAGCGAACCGGACTCTTCACCGATGCCGATCATGTGAACGACCATTGGCGGGAAGAGGCGCGAGGCTTCGAGCGGGTCGCCGATGCGATCCCCCTCACGAATTCGTGCACGAGCTTCGAGCACAGCGTCGGCCATGATCGAGTTGCCAACCGTACCGGCAACCGTTTCCATAGCCTGCAGAATCGGAACGCCCGAGGTGAGAAGCGTGCCCAGCGTTCGGCTGAAGCGCGCCATGCAAATCTTGTGGTGCAGTTTGCCAAATACCGGAATCTTGAGTCGAATTCGGTCGGCGACGCGACGTCCAAACCTCGTGCTGACGAAGAGGCGATAGGACACGATCAATACGGCGACGCCAATCGCGACCATCCACCAGTAGTACTTGATGACGTTTGAGACGTCGATCAAGAACTTGGTTGGCGCGGGCAACTGGTCCGACTTCAGGCCGAGGTCCTTGAGAATGTCTGCCCACTGCGGAACGAACCAAGAGACAAGAAAGATAACGATCGCCGTCGACATGATTGCGACAAGGACCGGATAGGTCATTGCCGACTTCACCTTGCGGCGGAGAGCGACGTCCGATTCCAAGAACGCGGATAGACGTTGCAGGGACTCTTCGAGAACACCACCGATTTCACCGGCTTTGACAAGTCCGATAAAGAGGTTATTGAACGTTCGTGGGTGCCGCTGCATGGCACGCGAAAGGCTTTCTCCCGACTCGACTCGCTCGCCGATGTCGTTCAAAATTTTCTTTAGACGCGGGTTTGCCGTTTGGTGGCTTAACACGTCCAAGCAACGCACGAGCGAAACACCAGCGTCGATCATCGTCGAAAACTGGCGACAGAAGACTGAGAGGTCGCCGAGCTTGACCTTACCAAATTGCTTGGTCTTGGCCGACTTGGCCTTGATCATCGTCAGTTCGGTAATGACGAAGCCTTGCTCCTCGAACCTTTTCCTTAGTGTTTCTTCGCTTTCCGCATCCATCGTGCCTTTTTGAAGGCCGCCATGTGCATCTCGGAACGTATAACTGAATACCGGCATTTTAGATTTCTCCTAGCGACTTAACGACCCCTTTGTGGAGGTCCTCCTGGCTGGCCCGGCGCCGGGACAGACATCGTTGCAATCATCTTGCGCAATTCTTCTTGACTTGTACATCTCGACATCGCGTCTTCCAAGGTGATCCAGCCTTTGAGGAACAAGTCGCGGAGCGCCTGATCCATCGTAGTCATGCCCTGATTGCCGCTGGTCTGAATCATGGACGTTATTTGGTGAGACTTCGCTTCACGGATTAGGTTCCGGATAGCGGAGGAAGCGATCATGATTTCGTTCGCAGGAACGCGACCCGAGCCGTTGGCACGTGCCATGAGCTGCTGGGAGACAATCGCAATGATATTGTTGGACAGCTGAACGCGAATCTGCTCTTGCTGGCCGGGCGGGAAAACGTCAATCATACGGTCGACAGATTCGGCCGCGTTGTTCGTGTGGAGCGTTGCGAAGACCAAGTGTCCGGTTTCAGCGGCGGTGATCGCGAGGGAGATCGTTTCCACGTCGCGCATTTCACCAACGAGCAGGATGTCCGGGTCTTCTCGAAGTGAGCCACGAAGTGCATTCAAGAAGCTCTTTGTGTCTGATCCGACTTCGCGCTGGTTGATCAGCGATTGCTTATGCTCGTGCAGATACTCAATTGGGTCTTCAATCGTGATGATGTGGTGCGCGAAGTTGATGTTGATGTGGTTGATCATCGCGGCGAGCGATGTCGACTTACCGGAACCCGTCGGGCCGGTCACCAGGATCAATCCGCGGGGTCGCTCGCAGAGCGATTTCAACACGTTAGGCAGGTTGAGCTGCTCAACGGTCGGAATCTTCTGAGGAATCAACCGGAAGGCAGCGGCAACCGCTCCCTTATCGCGGTACATGTTTACACGGAAGCGTGCTCGCTTAGGCAGCGTGTACGAAAAGTCAAGCTCCAGCGTGGTTTCGAACTTCTGAATGTTCTCGTCCGAGATAATGTCGTACATCATCCGCTGCGTATTGATCGGCGCAAGCGGTTCGTAATTCAGCCTGACAAGCTTTCCGTCCGTTCGGATGACGGGAGGTGAAGACTGGCAGATGTGCAGGTCTGAAGCTTGAATATCGACTACGTGGTGGAGCAAGTCATCGATATGAAGGTCATCAATCTGTTCTGGCGGTCCCTTCGGAGCTTCTTCTTCCTTGGGAGGCGCTTGCCCCATTCCAGAAGGAGGAGCCATGCCCGACATGCCTGAAGGAGGCGGACCTCCGACCGGCGGACGCTGACCGGGCGGCTGATTCGGCGGAAAAGGATTTTGTTGCATATAAGTTCTTTAATTAGTAACCAGCGGTGAAGACGACGCGCATAACCTCGGCCGGGTCAGTAACTCCAGCGAGAACCTTGACCAGTCCATCTTCGCGCAATTCCATCATGCCATTTGCCTTGGCGGCTTCTTTGATGTCGCCGAGCGGGGCTCGGCGAACGACGAGTTCGGCAATTTCCGCGTTCATGCGCATTAGCTCGTGAATTCCGGTGCGACCTCGATAGCCGGTCATTCGGTTATGCTCAGCCGGAATGCCGCGATAGAGGGTAATCATTTCGTCCGGGTTAGCCGAGTCAAGGCCAAATCGCCGCAGATCGGAGGCAGGAACCTCATATGGCTCCCGATTCTCCGAGTCGATTCGTCGAGCGAGTCGCTGCGCGCAGACACCGATAACGGTTGCAGCGATAAGGTACGGCTCAACGCCCATGTCAACCATACGAAGCGTGGCAGAAGGCGCATCGTTCGTGTGGAGCGTGGACAATACCAAGTGACCCGTTAGCGAAGCTTCAATAGCGATTTCTGCGGTTTCAAGGTCACGCATTTCTCCGACCATGATGATGTCGGGGTCTTGCCGAAGATAGGCACGAAGGGCGGTCGCAAAGGTCAGACCGGCCTTTCGGTTCATCTGAACCTGCGCGATACCATTGAGCTGGTATTCGATCGGGTCTTCGGCGGTGATGATGTTCACGCCAATCGTATTGAGCTTATGTAGAACCGAATACTGCGTTGTCGTCTTGCCTGAACCCGTCGGGCCTGTGCAGAGAAACATGCCGTTCGGCTGGCTGACCAGTTCTTCAATGTAGAGCTGGTTTTCCTCGGTAAATCCGATCTTGTTCAAGCCAAGCATAACGCTCGACTTGTCCAGAATTCGCATAACGATCTTCTCACCGAACGGAGTTGGGATCGAGCTTACGCGCATGTCGTAGTCTTTGCCCTGGTTCCTGACTTCGATACGACCGTCTTGTGGGATACGGCGCTCGGCAATGTTCATCTCCGCCATGATCTTGAGACGGGAGATGAGAGGGGCCATCAGGTTCCTCGGAACCGTCATGGCTTCGACGAGAACGCCGTCGATTCGGTACCTGACACGCACTGCGCGTTGCTGAGGCTCAACGTGGATGTCCGAGGCTCGGTCCACGATTGCCTGCTGGATCAATGCATTCGCGAGCTTGATAATCGGCGCTTGGTTGGCGTCGTCTTCGGAGGCAGAGCCCGATTCTTCTTCGCCTGCGGTCTTGCGATCCGCACCAGCGGCGGCGATTGCCATTCGAGCGTCGTTGTTGAAGTTTTGACTGCTCGTCGGCGTGGTGGTGGTCGTCGTCGCCGCTGCGGCCTGAGTGACCTGTCCGCCGCCGTAATACTTCTTGATAGCATCGTCAATTGCAGCGGGCAACGCGAGGACGGGATTGACCCGGCAACCGGATGCCATCTTGACATCGTCAAGGGCCATGATGTTGTTCGGGTTGGACATAGCCAGCCACAGAACACCGCCCTCTTTCTTAACCGGCATCACGGAGTGATTTTTTGCGATGCGGTCTGGAACGACATTGACCGCGCTTGAATCGACGGTAATGCGATCTAAATCTACGAAGCCATAGCCAATTTCCTGAGCTTTAGCTTGGAAAACCTCTCGTTCTCCAACGAAGTTCAGGGATACGAGAACATTTCCTATGTCCTTCTGTCCCGTTTGTGTCTGTACTTTCTGGGCCTCTTCGAGCTGCTCTTGCTTGAGATATCCTTTCTCTAGCAGGAACTGCAACATTGGCTTTCTTGGCATCGCCATAAATGTGTTTCACCTACGTTCGCAGGACAAAGCGCAGACGCCTATTACCCGTGAAGGCCTATTTTAGACCATCGGGACACCTTTTGCTAACTCCCTCGCGAGATATCGCACGCTGACAGCCCGATTTGTCTAAAATGACGGCCCCCAGCGGCGCTTTCGTTCAACGGATTCGCCAATTCGTGACCATAATTCGACATGTTCGGGTTATTACCTGCTCGGCTCCTCATCGTAGCCGTCTCCGTAGCCAGCCAGGGGCTACAAAAGGTTGAAACAATGCGGTCCAAAATAGAGCGATTTGAAGAAGATCGAGCGGCCCTTTCCCGCTTCTACAATATCGAATCGTCGCCGACGCGACGAGAGAGGCTAAAGGTCCTATACGCTGCTGAACTGAAGGGACTGCCCGCCCTCAGATTCGACGTCCTTGATCGCGATTCTCAGGTTGATTACCTCCTCTTCAAGAACCATCTTGAAGCTGGGGCGAGGAAACTCGACGACGACGCCAAGGCCGATGCAAAGGGTGCTCGATTGATGCCATTTGCGACAATCGTTATTCGACTCGAGGAGTCGCGCCAGCAGATGAAGCCGGTGGACGGCAAAGCGACGGCACTTGATATGGTCGCCATAGAGAAGGCGGTCAGCGATGTACGTGTTGCGATCGACAAGGGCCTCAAAATCGACACGCCAACGGCGTTTCGGGCCGCGAAGACGATCGAGCAATTGCGGCGACACTTCGACCACTGGTTCGGCTTCTACAAGGGATACGATCCTTTATTCACGTGGTGGGTAGAAGAGCCGTTCCGCAAGGCGGACAAAGCACTTGAGGACATCGCGCCTTACATCCGGGAGAAACTATGTGGAGTTCGTCCTGGAGACAAGGACACAATCGTCGGTGATCCGATCGGGCGTGAGGCACTGCTGAATGCGCTGGCGGCCGAACATGTCCCATACACGCCAGAAGAATTGATTGACATTGCCGAGAAAGAGTTTGCGTGGTGCGACTCCGAGATGCTCAAAGCCTCGCAGGCGCTTGGCTTTGGCAACGATTGGCATAAGGCATTGGAGCACGTCAAGAATTTGTATGTCGAGCCCGGAAAGCAGCCTGAGATGATCCGTAATCTTGCGCTCGAAGCGATCGATTACGTGAAGAAGCATGACCTCATAACGGTGCCTCCGATAGCGGAGCAGACATGGCGAATGGAGATGATGTCTCCTGAGCGGCAAAAGGTCAACCCGTTCTTCCTCGGTGGGGAGGTCATCCAAGTCTCGTTTCCGACAAACACGATGGATTCCGAGCAAAAGCTGATGAGCATGCGTGGAAACAACATCCACTTTTCGAGGGCGACGGTCCACCATGAGCTGATCCCTGGGCATCACCTCCAGGGTTATTACGAGTCACGATTCCACCCTTACCGATCGATGTTCAGAACGCCCTTTTGGGTGGAAGGATGGTCGCTCTATTGGGAGTTCATGCTTTGGGACAAGGGATTTGTTGCAACTCCGGAGAACAAGATCGGAGCGTTGTTCTGGCGAATGCACCGCTGTGCTCGCATCATCTTCTCATTGAAGTTCCACCTGGGCCAGATGAGCCCCCAGCAGTGCATCGATTTTCTGGTTGAGCGAGTCGGACACGAGCGGTCAACGGCGGAAGGCGAGGTTCGCAGGTCCTTTAACGGTGACTACTCGCCCCTATATCAAGCGGCGTACATGCTAGGCGCATTCCAAATTCGTGCTTTAAGGCACGAACTGGTTGATTCCGGCAAGATGCCTGAGAAGGAGTTTCACGACCGCTTTCTGCAAGCAAACCAAATGCCCATCGCCTACATGCGGGCGCTGCTCACCGATACGAAGCTGACTCCCGACTACGATCCGGCTTGGCGCTTCTACGGAAAGTAATTCTGCACTTAACCTGCCCGATTGTCGAAGGGCAGGTATGGTTTGCATGCTCGGACTTTCCTTGAGGAAGTCCCGGATAACCCATGCTGACCGTCTCACTCGCTTTTCTCTTTTTGGGCAACACCGCCGGCCCGACAATTCACGCCACAAACCTCCGCACGGAGTACAGGACTGAACCGCGCGGGATTGGGACTGCACGTCCGCGGTTCAGTTGGGAGCTCCTTGCCAACCGGGCCGAGACGCGTGGGCTGTCGCAGTCGAAATTCCACATTCTCGTCGCAAGCAGTCCAGAAATCCTGAGCTCGGATCGAGGAGATCTCTTCGATTCTGGTGAGATGGTCGGGCCCAGCTCCAATCAAATCGAATATGCGGGCAAGGAGCTCGATTCGAGATCACGCGGCTTCTGGAAGGTCGGGATCTGGGATCAGGCAGGCACGTTTTGCGGTTGGACTAGGCCCGCCACATTTTCGCTTGGACTTTTGCATCAGAGCGACTGGAAGGCAGATTGGATCGGTTTCGACAGTGCTGCACCTGAACCGCTCACGGGGCAAGTGCGGGACCATTTCAAAGCTTTGCCGTGGATCAAGCGGCGCAATGCTCCTCAGCGCCAACCGCAGCAGGCTTGGTTTCGAAAGGCGTTCACGCTGGAGCAGGGAAAGCCGATCCGCGCTGCCTGGGTCGCCCTCACCGCAGATGAATTCGCGGAGGTTCACTTCAACGGCGTGATCGTCGCGAACGTCGCGAGATGGAACATGCTGAACGCGATTGACCTACGGCATCGACTCGCGGCCGGCGAGAATGTCTTCGCGCTTCACATCACCCAGCAGGACGGGCTTGAACCGGCGGCAACCGGCGAAGTCCATATTGATTTTGAAGATGGTACGACGCAGCTTGTGCCGCTGGACAAGACTTGGAAAGTAACGAATAAATCTGAGCCAGGTTGGGACTTGCTCGGCCACGATGACTCCGGGTGGTCGTCAATCGCGGTCGGAAATCCGGCGTGGGGCGGAAATCGCAACACGGAGCACTTCTTTGATGCTCCGCCTTTGATGCGCACCGAGTTCGCTGTGCGAAAAGCGGTGCGATCCGCCACGTTGTACGCGACGGCCCTCGGTTTGTACGAGTGCTCACTCAACGGCAGACGAGTAGGCTCGGATCTCTTCACGCCCGGTTGGACCGACTATCGCAAGCGGGTGCTTCACCAGACTTACGATGTGACGAAGATGATACGGGCAGGTGAGAATGCGATCGGGGTCACCCTCGGCGATGGCTGGTATGCGGGCCTGATGGGTTACACCGGACAACGTCGATATTACGGCGGAGAGCCTCGGTTCCGTGGCCAGTTGGAGATCGAGTACACGGACGGAACGCAGGAATCCGTGCTTTCGGATGGAAGTTGGAAGGCGTCTAGCGGCCCGATTCGATACTCGGACCTGTACATGGGCACCCTGATCGATGCTCGCATCAACCCCGGAAACTGGGCAACGGCGGGTTATAACGGAACCGACTGGAAGCCCGTGGTAACTGGTTTTAAGCCGCTCGTCTTGGGTGCGGACGTAACGACCAAGGCAGTTGCCGCGACTAAAAACGGGGTCCTCGATTTAGCGGTCGATCCGATCGTGCTGGGTGACCCGGCTTACGGGCACGAGAAGCGTTTGATTATCGACTATACGGTCAACGGCGCTCCCAAGCGGCGAACTTTTTCGGAGTCTCAAGTCGCGCACCTTCCTGCGAAGGGAGAATCCGGCTCCGTGATGGTTCTAAAAGCGATGTTCACTCCGGTAGATGCCATCGCGGCCGAATCCTTCGCGATCGAGCCTGCGCCGACCGAGCCAGTCCGAAAGCAAGAGGAGTTGCCCGCAAAAGCGGTTTCGTCCCCTGGTCCGGATCATTACATTTACGACATTGGCCAGAACATGGTCGGTTACATTCGGCTCAGAGTACGCGGCGCGGCGGGCACAACCCTTACGTTACGTCACGCAGAGATGCTGAATCCAGACGGAACCATGTACACCTCCAACTTGCGCGGAGCGACCGCTGTGGATTACTTCACCCTTTCGGGTGGCGTTGACACGTTTGAGCCAAAGTTTACGTTCCATGGTTTTCGGTACGTTGAGATTTCCGGGCTCGACCACGCACTTGCACTGGGTGATGTGACAGGAATCGTCACTCACACGGAACTTAAGCGCACGGGTTCCTTTGCGAGTTCGAGCGCCCCTCTCAACCAGCTCTATCACAACATTATTTGGGGTCAGAAAGGCAATTACCTCGAGGTTCCGACGGACTGCCCCCAGCGAGATGAACGACTCGGTTGGACGGGCGATGCCCAGTTCTTTATCGGCGCGGCTTCTTACAACTTTGATGTGGCTTCGTTCTTCACGAAATGGGTTACAACTCTCGCCGAAGACGGCCAGTTGCCAGATGGATCATTCGGGCACGTCGCTCCGCTTATCGGCACTGGCGGTGGGTCGACGGCGTGGGGTGATGCGGCGATCGTGTGTACCTACAACGTATGGCGCACGTACAACGACACGCGAATTGTTCGCGAGCATTGGGATGCGTTCACCCGCTATATGGCCTGGCTGGATTCAAAAACCAAGGACGGCATCGCTACTGTTGGCGGATTCGGGGACTGGGTGAATCTCGGTGATCCTACCGACGCCCGACTCATCGATACGGCTTACCGTTCGGAACTGACTCGCATGATGTCCGAGATGGCGATGGCGATCGGACATTCGGATGACGTTGCGAAGTATCAGCATCAGAACCACGATTCAGTCAATGCGTTTCATCGAGACTTTGTTGCTGACGATGGAAGTCTGCGCAAGAGCGGACAAACGGGCTACGCGCTCGCCTTCACGATGAATTTGATTCCGTCGAACAAAGTGAAGGCAGCTTCTGACCATTTTGTCGAGACGCTGCGGGTCCGAGATTGGCACCTCTCAACGGGCTTTATTGGAACGCCCCGCCTCTTGCCTGCGCTCCACCTCGCAGGACGGGACGATATCGCCTACAAATTGATGCTACAGGACACCTATCCGTCTTGGCTGTATCAAGTCAAGTTGGGCGCGACGACGATGTGGGAGCGGTGGAACGGATTTCTGCCTGAGCAGGGCTTTGCCGATGTCGGAATGAATTCGTTCAATCACTATGCTTTCGGTTCGGTTGGCCAATACCTTTACCAGGACGTCGCGGGCATTACGGGCACGGCTCCCGGTTACGAAACCGTCGCAATTCAGCCCCGCATCGAAGCGGGCTTGACTCACGGCGCAGCGAGCTACGACTCGATTCGGGGCAAGATTTCGTCGTCATGGAGACGAGTGGATGCGGGACTCGAACTCACGATTGTCGTGCCCGTGAACGTAGTCGCGACGATCGATCTTCCAGGAAGTGGCGTTACGGAAAGCGGTTCTCCGCTTTCTAGCAATCGCGACATTACGGTCCTTGGCGGTAACCGCGTCCGGGTTGGTTCGGGTACGTACCGGTTTGCGATGAGCGAGCCGGTACGGGCTCGTTAGCTCTTCGGATCGAGCCACGTGCGCAAGCCATCGCCGACGAAATTCAGCGCGAACACGGTCAAGCTGAGGAGCGCGCAAGGCCAGATTAGCGGGAGGATGTAGCTGTTCATCTCTCCTCTCGCCATATTGATCATAGAGCCCCAACTTGGGTTTGGAGCCTGAACTCCGATTCCGAGGAAGCTGAGGGTGCTCTCCGCGAGGATCGTTCCGGCGATTTCCAACATGCTAACGGCAAGAAGCAGCCCGACAAGCTGCGGCAAAATATGTCGAGTGACTAGGTAAAAGTTTGAAGCTCCAGCGGCTTTAGCAGCGACGACAAACTCACGATCTTTCAACGTCGCGGTCTGGGTCTTGACTAGCCGTGCGACGGAAGGCCAGGAACTGATCGATAAAGCGACGATGACGGGCAAGAGCCCCTGTTGCATGATCGAGATTATCAAGATTGCAAGGAGGATGTCGGGGAAGGCGAACATGCCGTCCGTCAAGCGCATGAGAGGGCTGGCGATCCATCGAGGAGCGTAAACCCCAAGGATTCCCATTGTCACTCCGACTACGAGCGAGATCAGTTGGACAACAAAGCCGACGAAAAGAGAAATTCGAGCGCCAACAGCGAGTCGGCTCACAATATCGCGTCCTTGCTCGTCCGTTCCCAGCCAGTACGTAGACGATGGCTTCATGTGAGTCATCGCGGAAGCGACAGGATCGAGGGCGGCATTTGTCAGGTTCTTGTCGATCTGGTGCAGCTGGAAGGTGCGAACAGACGGAAGCACGAACGCGAATACTGCGAGGCAAACTAGAAACGCAATTCCGAGCACGAGCACCAGATCCAGTCGCTTCTTCTTCATATTTGCGACTCCCTAATGCGCGGGTCGAGGATCGGCAAGATGATGTCAACGACCAGATTAAGCAAAATAAACATTGCTCCTGTGACGAGCACACACGCCTGAATGACGGGCATATTGTTCTGAGTCATCGCTTCGATTGTTTGCTTGCCGATGCCGGGTAGCAAGAAAGCGTTTTCAACGACGAACGAGCCGGTCAAGAGCACACCGAAGCTTGTGCCGATTGCCGTTACCGTTGGTAAGATCGCGTTGCGCAACGCATGCCGGATATAGAGTCGACCACGAGGCACTCCCTTCGCGATTGCCGTTCGAATGAACTCCTGCTGCAACGTGTCAAGCATGCTTGAACGAGTTATGCGGGTGAGGAGCGCGCTTGGACGAGCGGCCAGGATGCAGACCGGCAAGACGTAGTAATACCAATCTGCGGCGGAGCGCTGTGCCTCCCACGCGACTGGCAAGCGCCCCATTTGGACCGCAAGAATGTAAACGAGCACAGGCGCGAGTACAAAATTTGGCACGGTCACACCCAGCGTACTGAGCGTAAGGATCGTTCGATCCGGGGCACGGGCACTGTAGACGCCCGCAACTGTTCCGAACACGATGCCGACCAGCGCGGCCAATGTGATGGCCATCAACGCGATACGCGCCGTCATCGGTAAGGTCCGCGCGACAATTGCACTCACGTCCTCTTTGGTGCCGTACAGGCTTTTGCCGAAGTCACCACGCGCCGAGTTCACGAGGTACTCCTCGTATCGCACATACCAAGCGCGGTCGAGACCCATGCGGTGGCGTATTTCGTGGACACGAGCCCCACCTTTATCTCCGGCTTCGATGGTGGCGGCGTCGTACGGGGTCAACTCGCCGGCCACAAAGGTCACGAGCGAGATGAAGAGCAAACTCAGGACCCCGAAAAGGAGTCTGAGCGAGATTGCTTTGACCAGCCGCACCGCGATAGTTTGGCACGAACCTAGATCAACGCGCGGTTGTGAACCGCATCTTGAGCAGGCTCCTAATTTGGATCACGGTAAATCCGATCAGAATGCTGCCCATCACCCACGCCGCGGCGGTGGCGTAACCAAACTTGAGATACATAAACGCGTTTTGCCAAACCTCCAAGCCGATTGTGCGAGTGGCATTCAGAGGTCCGCCCGAGGTGAGCACAAAGATGTTCTCCATCGCTTTGAATCCGCCGATGAATACGCCGAGCAGATTGATTAGCACGAGGGGCTTAATTCCCGGCAAGGTGATGAACCGAATCTTTTGGCGCCAGTTGGCTCCGTCAATGTCGGCCGCCTCATAACGATCGACGGAGATGTTCTTGAGGGCGGCAAGGTAGAGAATCGAACCCGCTCCGGCGCCAGCCCAGACACCAGGCAAAACGACGGAAAACATGGCTAAAGTCGGATTTCCTAGCCAATCATTGGCAATGGGCACCGGAGCGTGCCCGGTGGCTGACCAGATCGGGTTGATCACATGGTCAATCAAGGGCCGAAGCAACGAGTTGAGGATACCGTTCTCCGTCTTGTCATAAAACTGCCTCCAAACGAGGGAGACCACGACGGACGAGGTCATAGCAGGCAGATAGAAAATTGTGCGAAAGAACACTTTTCCCCGAGGGATTTCGTTCAGCGTGATTGCCAAAAATATTGGGATGAAGAAGCCGATCGTTAGGCTAAGACCGACATAGAGAAAGCTGTTTAGGATGGATTTGTAGAAGATCGGGCGGGTGAAGACACTGATGAAGTTGTCCAGACCCACCCACCGTGAGCCTCCCATTATCGTGTAGTTTTGGAACGCGATGCTGAGGCCCCGAGCCAGCGGATAGTAAGCCCAAAGTAGGATGCTCGCCGCGGCGGGAGCAATGCAGATGCTGAGAAACCTATACGCGCCGCGGCGGGGCTTATCATGTACCGTGTGGAATTCCGTGGCTTGCCGACGCGCACGCGCAATCGCCACAAATGCGAATGTCGCAAGGCCGAGAATTAGAACGGCAAGGATCCCGAACGCCCAGGTTCGCTGAACTAGGAGCACTTCCGGTGGGGTGTAGCCGAGAAGCTTTCGATCCATCTCGGCGGCGGTGTCGCGCAAGATTGTGAGTGCGGGAACATTCGGATAGAGTCGCGCTCGGTCAAGCGCTTCGTCAAGTGACGAATAAACCTGCTGGCAGTTTTTTCCGTACGGCTCCGGATGGCCGGTCGAGAAGACTTCCTCACTGGCCCTGACATAACTCGGGTCGACTTGGCCTAAGACGTCGTCGTATCCGAATTTCTTTAGCCAGGTTGGATTGACCAACCTACCCATGCCGAGTTCGACACTTCGGGCGGTGCTGATCCGCGCCGCTTCATCTCCTGCAAAAAACTTGATGAACCGAACACATGCATCGAGCTTGACCGGATCAGTTACGCGTGCGTTGATCGCCCACATGCCAGCGTTCACTTCATTCTTTGAGCCGGCCGGGCCGGCCGGGAGCGCGGCAATCCCGATCACGGACGGGGAGACTTCGGACGCAGCCATGAGTACGTCAAATGTGTACGAAAACCACATTGCAACTTTGCCGTTGTTGACATCGTCTGTGAGATTCGCGGAGTCGGTGCCCACAGCCGGATGACCGCCTTGAGGCAGCACGAGACGTCGATACATATCCACAGCGCGCGCCGCTTCCGGCGTTCCGATTAGCGACCGCCAATGACCATCCTCCGCAGGCCCAACGATTTCTCCGCCGGCCTGATAAACAAAGTTCTGCCACAGGTACCCGGGGGGCACGCTCAACGCGAAGCCAAAACGGTCCTTAGTTCGCAGTTTGAGGGCGTATGCGTAGAGTTCGTCCCACGTCTTCGGCGGTCGAGCAGGATCCAATCCCGCTTCGAGGAAGAAGTCCTTTCGGTAGTACAGGGCGAGGGCGACCTGGAAGAATGGGATTGCGTAAATCTTGCCGTCGTAGCTAGTGAGAACTTTACGGACCGTGGGGTTGATGCGGCTCGCTATTTCTGGGTCCGACTTGACGACGTCGTCTAGCGGGCGACAGAAGCCTTGCTCCAAATATGTGTAGTACTGCCGGAAGTTAACGTAAAAGACGTCGGGCGACCGGTCTCCGGCCATTGACATGAGGAACACGTTATCACCGTTGTCGCCAGTCGCAGGAAGGCCGCCACCGTTGACGACCCGCACGTCAGGGTTTTTTCGTTGAAACTCCTCAAACACCGCGCGGCGGATCACCGCATTCGTGGACGTCGCTTCTTTGGGAGGTATGCCGTAGGCAGCCCCGGCCATCATTCGAATCTCAGTTTGTGCGAGACCGGGCGCGCAACAAATAACAGCGCACACGGAGCCTAGCCAACGACCACCAACCCGAGTTCGCATCACATTTACTGAACGGAGACGAACGCGCGCTGGCGAATGTCCTCGCTTGAAGCTCCGATCATAAGCTCGTACCGCCCGGGCTCGACAACGTATCCGTGCGCCTTGACATCCCAAACTCGTAGGCGCGCCTTGTCGATTGAAACGAATGCCGAAGATTTTGCTCCCGGCTTGAGCGAGACGTGGGCGATGCCCACGAGTGTCTTTCGGGCCCGTTGACGTGACCCGGCAAACGCTGGTCGAGCGTAGATCTGGACGGTCTCATCGCCTGTTCGCACTCCCGTGTTTCGAACAGTGAGCGACACGCTGAACTGTGACTTCCGGCGGACGACGGCCGGCTTTTCGTAAACGAACTTCGTATACGAGAGGCCATATCCGAACGGATACATCGCACGTCCACTAAAGTAGCGATACGTCCGATTCGTCATCGAGTAGTTCTCGAAATCAGGGAGATCGCGGGTCGACGCGTAGAAAGTAACGGGGAGCTTGCCGCTCGGGTTCACTTTACCGGTCAGCACGTCGGCGACGGCTGTGCCTCCAGCTTGGCCCGGGTACCACGCCTGAACGATGGCAGGCACGTTGGCGGCCGCCCAGGGGAATGCCATCGCGCTCCCTGACATATTTACGAAGACTAGCTTCTTAGCGTTCGCCTGAAGTTGAGTGAGAAACTTGGTCTGAACTTCCGGAAGCTCAATTTGGGTGCGGTCACCGCCGCTGAATCCTGCGTACTCGACCCGCATCTCCTCTCCTTCGAGTTGAGAGTTGATGCCGCCCACAAATATCGTTACATCCGCGCTTCTTGCCGCTTGTATTAGTTCCGTCGATGGCTCAGGCACGGCCTCGGTGGGCTTCGAGGCAACAGCAGACCGTACGAATTCGACCCTAGCATTCGGGAATGCCTTGCGGAGTCCTTCTAGCACGGTTACGGACCGACTCGGCACGCCAGCGTAGTTCCCCATTAGCACGGCTGTAGAGTCTGCGTTTGGACCGACAACAAGCATCGACTTGATCGTTGCCGGATTCAGCGGAAGGGCCCCGCGATCATTGCGAAGCAAAACAATGGATCGACGCGCGGCCTCGAGGGCGTGTGCCGCGTGAGCCGGCGATTCGTTCTCGCTGAACGGAATCTGTGCGTACTTCACTTGGTCGGTCGGATCAAACATTCCGAGCTTGATACGAGCTTCGAACATGCGCTCAACGGCAATGTCGATTGCTTTCTCCGAGATGTAGCCTTGGCGTACAGCCGCGATAAGCGACTTGTACTCATTGCCGCAATCTAGATCGGTACCAGTCTTCACGGCGATCGCAGCGGCTTCTGCACGCGTCGAAACGAACTTGTGCCCACTAAAAATATCGTTTATGGCGCCACAGTCGGAAACTACAAATCCTTTAAACCCCCATTGCCCGCGCAGAATGTCATTCAACAGCAGCTTGTTGGCGGTCGCAGGTTGGCCATAAATAGCGTTGTACGCTCCCATAACGCTTTCGACGCCACCTTCCCGAACGGCCATTTCGAAGTGAGGAAGGTAACTTTCGTAAAGATCTCGTTCGTCCGGCGCGACATTAAAGAAGTGCCGCTTCGATTCTGGGCCGGAGTGGACAGCATAGTGCTTAGCGCATGCAATCAGCTTTTTGTAAGTGGGGTCGCTCCCTTGCAGTCCTCGAACTACGGCCACTCCCATTAGGCCGGTGAGATAAGGATCTTCGCCATACGTCTCCTGCCCTCTGCCCCACCGCGGATCGCGAAACAGATTGATATTGGGAGTCCATACGTTTAGGCCCTTGAACAACCCAAAGTCGCCTTTGCGGACAAATTCGTTATTTTTCGCCCGTACTTCCGTGGAGACATCGTCGAACACGCGCTGAACAAATGCAGGGTCGAAGGTTGCCGCGAGACCGATCGGCTCGGGAAACACGGTGGCCTTTCCCGAAAATGCGCTGCCGTGAAGGGCCTCGCTCCACCAGTTATGAGCAGGGATGCTTAATCGATTGATCGCAGGCGCAGCATTCTGAAGCTGGGCGACTTTTTCGGCGAGCGAAAGCCGGCTAACGACGTCGTTCGCGCGGACGCTGATCGGCAACTTCCAGTTTCGGAACTTGGCGGCACCGGCGACAATGGGCACACGCTCTGAAAGGAGATCACCGACCTCCCGAAGTTCGCTGGCCGCGGAGCAAGCGACTACTTTCCCCGCGGGATCGAGGAGCGCGATGCCATTCAGCTTTGCGTTGTTCGTGATCGCACTAAAGCGGACGGTCAATCTCCCGCCGAGATGGGTCACGCCAGTGGTCAAAGTGAGAGCGCGACCGAATCCCGCTCTCGAAAAAATGTCGAGACTGCTCTGCAAGACTTGGTCTCCGACGGTGATCCGAAACTTTCGGCTGCCCGCCTCATGGAAGTAAGACTCGACCTCGTACACGTGTAGCGCGTACTCTCCGGGCGGAAGCGCGTCCACATAGACTGAGAATGACGTCCCGTATATCTCGTCGCGAAAGAAGCCCGCTTCCGATGTCGGAACTTTCACCGCTGTTTGATTCCGGAAATGTTCGACCTCGCCGCTTAGCACGAACGGCTTTATGCCCGCACATTGGCAATACGCGGAAAGGCCCGCAAAGGCACCGAGGGCAGAAGCAACGAACCGCAATCTCATGGGCGAACGTTACCTACTCAGAGGGGTTAAAGTTTGCGTATAGCCCGCCGGCGACTTGACACAGAACGATGCTGATGCCAATGTTGACCGCCGCGTACGGGACGGAAATCACGACTGGGCTGAGTTGAGCGACGATCAGGGCCAACGCAATCCCAAGTCCGGGCAGCATCGCGATTGCGATCCCTAATATCTGCACGAGACCGCGAAAGCCGCGCTGGGACGGGTCGTCATAGTCGGGGAACAGAACCGTGGTGAGCAAACTCATGGAGTTGATCACGAGAGTGGCGCTCGGCATCATGATCAGACCCGCGAAGGCATAGAGGGCGAGTTCGGGCCGAATCAGACAGGTACCTACCGTGCATATGAGCGAAATGAAAATTGACGGGGTGACGCGCGCTGCCGTTTCCCAAAAGGTGATTGCGGTCGAACTGAATGGAAGTGGCTTGTTCAAATCGACGCGCTTCAGCATTTCTATGAACGCCATTTGCGATCCACCAAAGCCGATAAAGAAGGCGCTAACTCCTTGCAAGATGAGATAGATATGGCCAATTCGGTCGATGGTGGACGACGGATGCACGACCCAAATCGGCACCCAACTGAGAAACGCCGCCATCATCGCAAAAAATGAGATTTGGAACGTCGCGCCGCGCATTTGGAGGATGGTCTCTTTCCACATAAGCGCTAGCGGGCCTTGCATCTTCCACCTTCCCACCCACCGCGTGACGCGGCCAATACGCATCTTGCCTTGTCGCGCATTTTCGGCGCGCATGCTGTAGTAGTCACCCGACTTTTGGAGCGACCGCATCTCGCTAGAGCCGAACCCACGCGCCGCCGCTTGGTCGTACAAGAACTCGACCTGCGACATCGACATCGCGAAGCCGAGAACGGTTAGGAGGACGAGCCCGATCAAGCCCGCGAACAGCATGAGATAGCTATTTGAGAGTGGTCCGATGACCATCGCACTGGCGGCGGTCGCCGGCGCAATCAGAATTCGAATGAGGGGGTTGGAGACTACTTCGACGTACCGATCCCACGTTGGATCAAGTTTGAGAGAGATCGCCACATACGCAATGAGTACGGCGACTGCGGTGCCGATAGACCAGCCGATTATTTTCTTGTTTCGATCGCTTTGCAAATCGCTTCGATTTACGAAAATGCTTACACCGAAGCCGAGCGAGATCCAGGCAAGGATCATGAGTGGCCACGCAATTGCCGCCGTTCGCCCCACGATTGCCCCTTGTTCGGGGAACGATCGGAAGAAGGTTTGGATACCAATAAAGAGCGACCGGCCACCAAATACGCCGAGGAACAGTGGGTAGAAGACGCTCATCAAATATTCGCGCACGATTCGGAACACGAGCACGACGCGCGGATTCACCGGCGTTGCGAACAGCACATCGACGTCTGGTGGCCTAAAACTTCCCCTCTGGTTCATGAGGCTGCCCATCAGCATCAGTGAAACCGCGCCAAAAGCGGAGAAGCAGATCGCATCTACCGTTGACATCAACGGAAAATTCATCATGTGCGTGAATCGGAGAGGCAAGCCTTTTGTACCGCCCGATCCACGCATCAAAAACCAAAGGTAGTAGCCAACGGCGAAAACAAGGCCGATGAGGCGTCGGCCGCTGGTGAGGGCCCGCTTCACGCCGTTGAAAATTATCCGCGTGAGCAGGAAAAGCAGTGGGCGAATCGAAGGGCTACTTTGAACTCTGCTCATCTTCCGTGATCGCAAGGAAGATCTCTTCCAAGCTTTGTCCCTCTCGACCGAACACATGTTGCAACTCTTCCAGAGTTCCTTCCGCTACTTTCTTGCCTCGCCGCACGATAATGACGCGATCGCAAAGCTTTTCCGCAGTGTCGAGCAGATGTGTCGAAATGAAAATCGCTGCTCCGGCCTCACGCGTGCGAGCGATCTCGTCTTTTAGCTCGCGGGCACCAGCGGGATCGATTCCGATTAGGGGTTCGTCGAACAGCAGAACGTTCGCGTTGTGGACCATCGCACAGGCGACTGATAGCTTCTGTCGCATGCCCTTGCTGAGGGTGGCCACCAAGGCGTCGCACTTTTCGGTTAAGTCGTAGCGGTCGAGCAAGTCGTGGCGTTTCGCCTCGTAAACGTCCAACGTGCCGAAACACATTGCGACGAAACGCAAGTGCTCTTCTACGGTTAACAACTCGTAAAGCGATGGCACTTCAGGGACAAATGCGAGACCTCCCTTTGCTCTTGCTTGGTCGGTGACAACGTCGTGCCCATTTATGAGCACAGTGCCCGCAGTTGGCCTGAGAATGCCCGCGCAGCACCGCAGCGCAGTAGTCTTGCCGGCCCCGTTCGGGCCAAGCAGCCCAACAATTTCACCAGGCTGAATGGTAAAGCTGAGGTCGTCTACGGCGCGAAACTTCTTGTACTGTTTGACGAGGTTTACGACTTGGAGCATTTACAGACCCAAAATTTACCCCGGACTGCTCGTTGCAAACATGTGCTGCGGTGCGATTCCATGTCGACGTGGGCATTCCATCGGTCTACACTTAAGTTGCCCTATGACTCCAGTTGTCGCCTTTCTCACCCTTGGTCTGGTGCCACGTATCAAGTACGACGATCACTGCCTGACTATCGACGGCAAAGACACCTTTATTTTCAGTGGCGCGTTTCATTACTTTCGATGCCCCAAGCTCCTCTGGCGCGACCGGCTCCGGAAGATGCGATTGGCGGGCCTCAATACAGTTGAGACGTACGTGCCTTGGAATTGGCATGAGCGCTCGGCTCCGAAGTCGCTGACCGACTTCAGTAAGGTTGATATGTCCGATCTGAAGGAGTTTCTGAAGATCGTTCATGACGAGTTCGGCATGTTTTCGATCATCAGGCCAGGACCGTACATCTGCGCTGAATGGAACGCTGGCGGCTATCCACGTTGGCTAGTAGGCAAACGACCGGCGAATTGGAAAGGCGTTTGGTATCGCACAAACGAACCGTCTTACCTCGCGTGGTGTAAGCATTGGTACGACGCGGTATGCCCAGTTGTCGCGAAAGAGCAGCTTACGCATCGACCGGTTGGCACAGGCGGAACCATTCTGTTTCAACTCGAAAACGAATACGACTACGCCGGACTTCCCGCTCCCGTAATGATAGGCCAGGTGAAGGCGCTGCGGCACGATGCAAAGGCTAACGGAATAGACGTACCCCTGTTTACGTGCTGGACTCGTCCCGTTCGCGAGCGCGCCGA
Source organism: Fimbriimonadales bacterium (assembly GCA_038230855.1). Classification (GTDB taxonomy): domain Bacteria; phylum Armatimonadota; class Fimbriimonadia; order Fimbriimonadales; family Fimbriimonadaceae; genus Fimbriimonas. The sequence goes on from JBBRML010000002.1 coordinate 116,479, forward strand.
TCCAGAATTACGGGATGTATTCGATGGCTCTAATATGTACGACGGCCATAACATTGCCGGGTCCGTAAACACGGTGGCCGCTCTGCGCCTAGCTCAGCCCCACGCGCCGGTGATGATTCCTGAGTTGCAGGGCGGGTGGTTCAGCCAGATTGGCGGTGTGCTAAGCGAAGACCAACCCGGACTCGATGCCGCGCAGATTCGCGCGATCACCCTCGCCAGCTTTAGCCAAGGAGCGACGATCACCAGCTATTACATGATGTTCGGCGGTTCACACCTCGACAACTTCGCAGCTCGCGGATTAACTACGAGTTACGACTACGCTAGCCCAATTCGCGAGTGGGGCGGCGTCGGCGATCGGTTCGCGGCGGTTCGAGGGGTCGGAGATTTCCTGAAGCAGTTCGGCACTCTACTTACGCGTGCCTCGGCCGTACCGTTTACCGTCAACGCGGCGCCAAAGGATGTAGTGGTACATGCCGTGCGCCGAGCGCCTAACGGGACCCTGTTCTATTTTGTTTTCAATACAAACGAGAAGGAATCCAAGGTGGGTGAACTGAAAGTCTCCGGACCGAACCACCCTTTGTCGCTCAACGTAGACCTGGCACCGTTCGACTACCGTGTCTTCGTTGTCGGAGAAAGCGGGACGCCGATTGAAGTTCCAGCCAACACGAGTCACATACGCCGACCGACGACAGACCTCGCTGCCGTGCGCATCCGGTTTGCACTCGTGTGCAACGAGCCTGCCATGCCCAGCAAGTGGTTTCCTCGCGCTCCAGGCCAGAACTTGCTCGATCTTGGTGTCGATGACGGTCCGATGACGCTTTGGCGGACCAGTGCATTGCTCACCGCGGCGGACGTCGCAAAATACTCGACCCTCGATTTGCGGTTGAACGCAGACGACGCCGTAGTGGCCAACGTTAACGGGAAGATCGTGGTACCTGAGGTCGACGGTGAGCGCGCCGTGACTCTGAAGGTGCGCGGTCTGCTCAAAGTCGGCAAGAACGATATCACCGTGCTTTACGAAGACCGAATGATGCCAAACGGCGGTATCGGCATGGAGGAACTCGGATTCTTGCGATCTGGCGGATTTGGGACTGGGGTCGGAGCCGGCCGGGTGCTCCGAAACTGGCGGACGCGCGAGGTCGAAAGCGAGGCCGCTGGCATCTCTCTAGCGAAAAAGGGCGAGAAAGGCGACGAGTGGGCAACAAGTTCGCCTGGGGATGACGCCTCGAAGCTGATTTCTGGACGCCGAGCGTCGGCGATATTCGTAACGACTCTGGATCTAAGTGCAGCCGATTTGCGAGCAAAGTCAACACGGCTCCGCTTTGGCCGGATTGACGACTCGGGCGTCATTTTTGTAAATGGGCAAGAGGTCGCCCGCCACAACGATTGGTCAACGGCCCTCGAAGTAGATGCCGCAAAGTACTTACGAGAGGGTGAGAATACGATCAGCGCAATCGTGTCGAATCGCGACGGCGAAGGCGGTCTAACGATGCCTGTGCAACTCGTGGAAGGGATCACGGAGCGGACGAGCCTAAAGTGGGAGGTTTCTCCGACCCTTCAGGGAATCTCCGCGGGTTTTTGGCATCCTGAATCCTCGACGAGTTTTTGGATTCACAACGACCTAAACTCACGAAACGTGCAGTTGAAACCGACTTCGGTGCCGAAGTCGAACAAGGACGCTCTGGCGAAGTGGTATCGGGTCGATTTCGATTTACCCCGGCTGCCGCCGAAGGTGTGGTATCCGTGGAGTGCGGTCATCAACGCTGCGGGAAACGGCTTTTTGTGGCTCAATGGTCACCCTATCGGTCGTTACTGGCAGGCGGGTCCGCAGCACCAGTTCTTCTTGCCAGAATGTTGGCTAAAAGTCGGAGGTCCGAACACGATTGTGATGTGTCTCCGCTCTACAGCCGACGGCGCAAAGCTCGGTGGAATGGATATTCGGCCCTACGCCGGTCAAGGGGAGATCCGTTAGTTTCCCGCCCGGATTGCAGCCCGGGCGGGAAACTGGGCATAGTGCCCCGCTACTTTAAGTTGTCAGGATTCAATCCTTCCAACTCCGGAATGACGAACAGGCCGTCTTTTCGGATCAATCGTCCATCGAACCAGATCTCGCCTCCTCCATAGTCGGCGCGCTGAATCAGAACAGTGTCCCAATGAATCGCACTCGTATTGCCGTTACCACCGGGGGGATCGTACGCATTGCCTGGAGTCAGGTGGAAACTGCCCGCGATTTTCTCATCGAACAATGTGTCCTTCATCGGGTGTAACACATACGGGTTGAATCCGATCGCCCATTCGCCAAAATAGCGCGCACCCTCGTCCGTGTCCAAAATCTCGTTCAACTTGGCGGTGTTTGAGCCGGCCGACGCTTCGACGATTCGACCGTTCTTTACCGTGTACTTGATGTCCTTGAACTCAGTCCCCTGGTAAAGGCTGACCGTGTTGTAAGCAATCGTTCCATTCATGGAGTCGCGGACGGGAGCGGTGAAGCATTCTCCGTCGGGAATGTTGCGCTCCCCACTACAGGCGACCGCGCCGATGCCCTTGATGCTGAACTTTAGATCGGTTCCGGGGGCGAGGATATGCACCTGATCCGTGCGGTTCATTAGATCTTCGAGCGGCTGTGCGGCGCGCGCCATACGTCCGTAGTCGAGCGTACAAACATCGAAGTAGAATTTTTCGAACGTGGCGGTCGGCACGTTTGCTTGTTGCGCCATGCCCGCCGTCGGCCATCTGAGGGCAACCCACTTTGTCTTTGGAACGCGAACGCCGAACACGACGGGCTTGGTGTAAACCCGATTCCACATCGCTTGAGTCGCCTGAGGAATGTCGGAGAGTTCCGCGTAGTTATGCGAGCCGCGCAGGGCAATGTAGGCGGTCATGCGCTCCATTTCGAATTTCTCGATGTCAGCAATGGCGGCGGCGTTCGCTTCGCTCATTCCGTGCATCAATTGGCGCTTGATGAGATTACTTTCGAGCCGTACAAATACCTTTGCGCCCGTGCTCTGGGCGACACGGACAACCTCAGCGATCGATTCTTCGGGGATATCGAACGCGTGAATGAGAACCGAATCTGACGAAGAAAGCTCGCATGAGTGCGAGCAAAGTAACTCGGCAAGGCGCGTAACGCGCGGGTCAACCATGGTCCGACTGTACCGAATTGAGGGAGCAAATAGAAAAGGGGCCGCGGTTGCGGCCCCAGGTCGTTATCCGATCAGAAGCTCTTTACTTCTTTCCGGGTGCTTTGCCGTCGCCCTTCGGTGCGTCCATTTTAGGAGCATCGCCCTTCGGTGCGTCCATCTTAGGAGCCTCCTTCATGGCGTCCTTAGGAGCGTCCGTCTTAGGTGCGTCCGCATTCTTGTTTGCATCTTCCGGCGTGCTGCAACCAACGAGTGCGAAGCTGGCGAGTACGCCAATAACTAACAGGCTCAATACCTTCTTCATGTTTGTGTTTTCTCCTTGTTGAGCGGATAAATCCGCAGGCCTACAAAAAGGCCATAGGCCATTATACTTTCACGAGCGTTAATGCCAAAAAGTTTCAAGAATCCTTCGGTGATTGCGGCATCGAGGAGCAAATTCCTTCGGCTGAAACAAACCTAATACCTTGCTCCGGGCCAGCACGAGCGCAACTGAACGCGTTCAATGCCACGACAACATAGGTGGAAGGCCTTGGTCGTCCGACGATCCGGCCAAGTTGCAATCTCCTTAATTGTTCTGCAAGAACTCGTTGACCGCGTCGGGTGGGGCGGTCACCTCGGACAATTTCCATTTTCGAACCGGGATAACTAACCACTCATGGTCGTCTTCCTTTCGAAAAGTTAGGGTCATCTCTTTGATTCGCCGGTCCATCTTTTGCCCGAGGAAGTCCACCTGAATGCGGGCGGGGCTGACAATCTTCGCTTCGTCACCGGTCACAACGGCGCGAGTGTTGTCGAAGTCGATGTCGGGGCGACTCTTGCGGATGAAGTCTGACACGTCGAACCGATTGCTTTCGTACTCCGATCCATTCACCTTCATGTGCAGGCTTAGCTTGTCCATGACGCCGCCGGGTTTGCCTTCCCGACTTGCCTTGACGGCTTCGCGCAACGACTCGCTGATGAGTTTTTGGTCGTCTACTTGACGGGCGAGAATTACCTTTACAACCAGCAGGGAAACGAGCAATGCGGCAATAACACCTACTATCTTTGGTGTTCGATTCATATAGCTATTAACGCATG
>JBBRML010000003.1:0-119308 GCA_038230855.1 Fimbriimonadales bacterium
CAGCTACGCTTGGGTGGCTCGGGTGCAGACCGACGCATCGCAAGGTCGTAACCCGTGGCCGCAGAGGTTGATCGCAGAGAGGGTCGGAGTGAGGTTCCTATGTCCACAGCTACATTTGGGTGGCACGGGTGCAGACCGCCGCTTGGCAAGGTCGTAACCCGTGGTCGCAGAGATTGATCGCAACGATTGATTGCAGAGAGGGTCGGAGTGAGGTTCCTATGTCCACAGCTACGCTTGGGTGGCACGGGTGCAGACCGCCGCATCGCAAGGTCGTAACCCGTGGTCGCAGAGATTGATCGCAAAGATTGATTGCAGAGAGGGTCGGAGTGAGGTTCCTATGTCCACAGCTACGCTTGGGTGGCACGGGTGCAGACCGCCGCGTAACCCGTGATCGCAAAGATTGATTGCAGAGAGGGCCGGAGTGAGGTTCCTGTGTCCACAGCTACGCTTGGGTGGCACGGGTGCAGACCGCCGCATCGCAAGGTCGTAACCCGTGGACGTAAAGATTGCACGTCAAACACGCGATAAGGGCGACACCACCTGCAGAACGCACCCCCCAAACGAAGTCACAAATATGCGAATTATTTAGAATCGATTAAGAACGCTGTGACGTCTTGAACCTCGCCAAAGGACTGGCGGGCGCAAGGGCTAGGATGGCCTTACCCTCACACCCAAGTCGAAGCGCGGCGGAATATTCGGTAATCGACCGGACGCTTCACATGGCCGAAAACAAAGTTCGGCCAACCCGCCATGAAGTCCAAATCGTAGTCATCGGGCGCAGAGATCAACACTAAAGGCGTCAACTCTGCGATCTCGTGATTCATCTTAGCCTCTGCAAATCGCTCGTAACCGGCGATTTTGTGAGGCTCTTCTAGTGTCGCAAGCAGGTCTACGAATAGCAGATCGGTGCCTTTGCAGGCATCGAGCGCACTGGACCAGTCGGCAAATGATAGAAATTCATCTGCAGGGTGAAAGCCCTCTCGCGCGGCTTTCTCGACTTCCGAGTCTTTCGTAATCAGAACGAACTTCATGTTCGAAAACCATCCTACCTAAAGACGTCGGTGTCCTTGGAAACTGGCTCACCGACCGTGGACTATTCGTCGGCGAAGGGGTCGTACTCTTCGGGACTCGGTGCGGCCGCCATCCGGTTGCCACCACCAGCTGCCGGTGCGCCACCGCCGTCTTCTTTCGGTCGGTCAAGACCCTGCACGTTATCGGCCACCACTTCGACCATCTCGCGAGATTGGCCCTGGCTGTCCGTGTACTTTCGGCTCTCTAGTCGACCGTCAACGGCCACCAGACGCCCCTTGCCAAGGTAGTTAGAGACATATTCCGCAGTTTGGCCCCAAGCAGAAATCCGGAAAAAGTACGCATCCGGTTCGTTAGGATCTTGCGGCTTCACACGCTTTGTTACGGCGATGGAAAACGAAACGACATTCTTTCCGGTCGTCGTAGTACGAAGCTCCGGATCCCGCACCAAGCGGCCAACCAAAACGACTCGATTTATCACGGTGTTATCTTATCAGTCTTCCATCAAAAAGATGCGATGTCGAATGATGTCGTCGTTGATTCGCATCAGACGATTGAGTTCGGTTGGCACCTGCGCATCCGACGAGAAGTTCATCAAAATGTAGTTGCCTTCCTTGAAGCCGTTGATCTCGTAGGCGAGCTTGCGCTTGTCCCACTTTGCCGCAGACTCGACTGCGCCACCGCGGTCGGTAACTATCGTTGAGAAGCGGTCCGCGATTTTCTGGACATCTGCGTCCGCGAACTCGGGCTTGACGATGTAAAAGGCTTCGTATTTTCGGGTGGGCATTCTTGTTCCTTGTGGTCTATGCCTCCAGTGTGAGCGTCGTCACGTTAGGAGGAAGGACGGGACATTATACCTCGGGCTACTGGACGCCCTTTACCCGCATCTTGATGCCGTAGATCGACGTGCTTGCCGTGATGAAGAGCAAATGACGGTCCGCGCCGCCAAACTTGATGTTTCCCGTCCAGCTCTCCGCAATCGGAATGTGCTCAATCTGAGCCCCAGACTTGTCGAAGACGGTCACGCCATCACCAGTCAGGTACACGTTGCCTTCGTTGTCCATCGTCATTCCGTCCGAACCCAACCTGCAGAACAGGGTCTTATGTGCGAGCGAGCCATCGGCTTGAATCGCATACCGATACGTCAACTTCGCATCGATATCGCTCACGTACAGCGTCTTCCCGTCTGGCGTGCCCACGAGGCCGTTGGGCTGGGTCAGGTCCGTCGCGACGGGCACGGGCGCATGATGACCGGCGGCCAGATAATAGACGTGCCTCCCTGACTGCTGCATTGCTTTGTCGCGTTTCCAATACGGTCGTGGATAGAGGGGATCCGTGAAATACAAGCCACCGTCGGGTCGAATCCAAACGTCGTTTGGACCGTTGAGTAGTTTGCCGCCAAACTCCTTCACCAGCACCTTAACTTTCTTGTCAGGCGCGATAGACCACAGTTCGTTCTTCTCGTCCGCGCAGGTGACGAGATTGCCGTGATGGTCAAATGCGATGCCGTTGGATCGACCGCACGGCTTCATCCACTCTGTAACCGTTCCGTCGATATTCCATCGCATGATCCGGTCGTTTGGTTGGTCGGTGAAGAGCACGTTTCCGTGCGGATCGACGGCCGGGCCCTCGGTAAAGAGGAAGCCTCCGCCGAGTTTCTCAAGCGTTGCCCCAGGGGCAATAATTGCGTGTTTGGGAGTCTGCATAACGGTGGTCAAGATCAAGAGCGACAGGGTGAACATGACGAACCCTATATTAACACTCTAAACCTCAGGGTCTCTCGATAAAGTCCGCGATGTGCTTGTAAACCATGTCGTCACCGATCCGGACATCCAGTGCTGGCGCGTGCCCAAACCCCGGCATTGGTAGGATCGTCACGTTTGCGGTGCCGTGTATGCTCCTCGCGCGATAGGCCCGATCTTCCGTCCCGTAAACGAACAGGCACCTGGTGCCGGACATGGGAATCCGATTCGAGGGAATCGGTCCCCACAGGTCAATGAAGTATTTGCAGGAGGTAACAGACACTACCGACTCCGCAAGATAAGCACCGGAGGAGGCTCCGCCGACTGCTAAGACGCCGGCGTCTGCGTTGAGCCGCACCGCTTGTTGGCGCAGCCAACCAACCGCCGATTTAGCGTCTTCCGTTTGCTCTGCGCGGGTCGCAGTCCCGACGCGATAGTTAGCGTCGACGCATAGAAAACCTTCGCCTGCGAGGTATCTCGCGAGCCCGCCCGTGTCGCCGCCTTTATTTCCTCCACCGAGGCCGCCTGCATGAAAGAGAAGCACGGCTCCGCGCGGCTTTTCGCGTCGCGGACGATACATGTCCAGAGCAATGGAGAGCCCACCCACGCGCCGATAGACGAGATCACGGTCGATGTCTACGATGTCAGTCAACGGCATGCCGGCTAGTCCGGGAAACTCAATTCGACGCAGGCGCCAACCAAGTTGTTGCTAACTTTGAGTAAGCCGCCGTGTGCACGCATGATGCGACTGCAGATGGCGAGCCCTAAACCGTCGCCCAGGATATTGTCCGCATTTGGCCCCCGGGTGAACGGCTTGCGGGGAGCACTGAGGACCGATTTCGGAAATCCAAGTCCGCTATCCTCCACAAAAATCGACTGGCCCTCGGTGCGTACCGTCAGCATCGCTCCTGGCGCGAAGTTCGCCGCGTTTCTCAGAAGCTCAATCAACGCAAGGCCGCAAAGTTCACGATCCGCCATGATCGAAGTCGCCGAGAGGTCGGAGATCAACGTTTTGTACGTTTGCAAAACGGAGTGCCCTAGGATCAGGCTCGGCAAATCGACGGACTCGGCCACGGGCTCAGCTTCGGCAAGGTCACCCCAAAGGCGCAGTCGCTCGACTGAGGACTCAAGCAACGAAATCGTCTGCACGTGCCTGCACAATGCTTGTCGCTCTCCCGCTCCAAGCCGGTCGGCTCCCACTCGTAATAGCGCCGTAGGAACCGAAGAAAGCTCCGCCATATTCAAGCGCAAATGGTCCAATGCGCCCGCCAGTAAACTCTCTCCGCCGGTCATCAGAACCGGTTCGCGCTGTGCGTCCGTCGCAGGTCTTACATCGGAGGGATGCAGCCAAGTTAAAGCCTGCTGTAGTTGTCGCGCGGGCTCGACTGTGCCAAGCTGCTCAACGTCGAGCGCGCGGCAGTTCTCGGCCTGTTCGGAATGGATCGACAACAGGACTCCGTGGTGCCAAGGCGTTGCCGTTGCGACTCGTCCGGGCGCGAGCTCAGTACTCGCCTGAATGCCCGATAACAAACACTGAGTCAGGATCTCATCGGTGCCCCCGACTTCAGCCTCGGTTGCCGAGATCGCTGCTGCATTTCGCCCGACGACTCGCAGTTTGCGATCGTAAAGCAACACCGGCTCTTGGGCGAGGTCGATCAGCTTCATCGTGCGCCTGAGTTCCTCGCTGTTGTCATAGATCTCGCCTGACACTGGGCCAAACTCCGTCGCCACGAGTGCGATTCGCAAAGGTCGTCCTCCGACACTTGCCTCAAAAGTGGAAACCGCCTTCGTTGATCGCGCGTCGGCGACCGCGTTTGCGAGCGCTCCACGATCCATTGCGGACAGAAGTCCGACAAATCCTGAGTACGTGATCGTCTCAAACTGAGGTAAGCCCAGCAACTCCCGACCTGCGGCGTTCATCTCAAATCGATCCGTTCGGGGGTCAAATTCCCAAGTTCCCGAACCTTCTTCCAGCGCCCGATGCTGCTGAAGCGCTGAAACCGCCAGTCGCTGTGCATCCGCGCCGGACCTGTCGGTGATATCAATATTAAAACCGACAAACCGCGTCGTTCCATCCTCTAATTGGATCGGTACAACGATGCTCTGGACCACGAATGTCCGTCCGGCGGAGTCAAGCACGGTCTGCTCATGGGCGAAAGGTGAGCCGGTCCGTTTGCATTGATCCCACCGCGCCAAAATTGCTGCCGCTTCGCTCGGGCTTAAATCACTCGACGCACCCGCTCGTACCGCTCTCGCAGAGTCAATAAGGGCGACGATTGATTTGGCAATGGAGGCATCAGACGCTACGCCTTCACCCTTCCAAATGCCAATACCCTGAATCGATTCTGGTGCCATGAATTCGCCGGGCACATGCAATATGCGCCACCGGGTCGGTACATCAGCAAATGACGTGCCTAACGGGAACCATGTGCCAAGAATATGTCTATTACGCGACTGAGGCGGGGCGATCTAGCATCGTTACCGTGTTCGCGTACTCTGCCATGATCGCGCCGATCACGGTCCGTGCGACCAATTCGTGCCCGTGATCTTCGACAATTAAGATTGACGCGTCGATTACCGACGCATCCGTCAGCGCATGGTCCAACCAATCGCTCGCTCCGGAATCGGAAATATTGAGGTGTCCGTGATTCAGTCGCACAAAAGCCGCGAAGGCGATGAAGGCCGTTGCGCGGTTCCCGTGCACGAAGGGTGACTTTGCCACGAATCCCGTCAAGAACCGCGATGCTTGAGCGGTTAGGCTCTTGCTCGTCCCGTACGCGTACTGATAGTACGTCGCCTCTTCCAGCTCGGCGTATTCAAAGCCGTTCACCGTCTTCGTGGCCTGAGTGTTGATCCAGAGTAGGTCCTGAACGGTCAAATATCGCATGTGATGCCGACAATTCTACTCGGAGGGCCGTCGGTCACCCCGCGCAAGCGCGTTTGAATTACCAGGAAACCGCTGCAACGGCCAGACAGGCAAAACCGGGTGAAGTACGGTCTTTTGAGAAAACTGGTAAGAATGATGATTACCGGTAAATTTACTAGGTGGGACTGGCAATTGTATCGGGAATGACACCTGTGATGTTTGCTGTATCGGTCACAAAGGGAATGGACTCCCGCTAAGACCGTTAAAGCGTCACGGAGGAACGCATGTCATTTAGGATTAACTATAACGCTTCGGCAATGAGCACGTTGCGCAACCTGGACTCGAATAGTAGCGAGTTCCAGCAGTCGATTGGTCGCCTGTCCACGGGTATGAAAATCAACACGGCTGCTGACGACCCATCAGGTCTAATTGCTTCGGAGCAGTTCAAGTCACAGATCAGTGGTTTGGGCCAGGCCGTTAGCAATAACCAAGACGGAATCAACTACGCCAAGACCGCAGAAGGTGCTCTCGCAGAAGTCAATAAGCTTCTCGGCGATGCTCGCACTCTCGCCGTTGCATCGGCGAACTCGGCCACCCTCTCGACTGCACAGGTTCAAGCGAACCAATCGCAGCTCAACTCAATCGTCTCGTCGATCACCCGAATTGCGCAAAACACGCAGTACGGCACGAAGAAACTGCTCGATGGCAGCGCAGGAAACACTTCCTCTGTCACCGACTCAGTCAATGTAAAGTCTCTCAACATCGGTGGAACTTGGAATGGTGCCGCGCTGACCGCAAGCAGCGCCGTCACCCTCTCCTCCGTCTCCGCCGCTACGAAAGCCGCAATCACCGCGTCGGGAACGTTCACTTACGTAACCAGCACGGTCGGTGCCGCCGGTAGCTTTACGCTCAACGGCGTCACGTTCACCGCGTCGGCTGCCACCACTGCGCAGGACTTGCTGACCTCGGTCAACAATGCGTCCGCTCAGACGGGAGTTACGGCGACGTGGGATTCGTCCAATGGCCTCCAGTTCACGTCCAGCAAGTACGGAACTAAGGCGGTCATCAACCTCACCGATGCGAACGGTGTTGTCCAATCAGCGGCAGGTGCAAGCTCATCCGCTGGAACCGACGCTTTGGCGACGGTTACCGTCGGCGGCACAACGGTCAACTTCACCGGCGGCCTCAACGGCGAAGACGGTTTGACCCTCAGCGACTCTGACGGGAATAAGATCGGCCTCACTGTTGCTGGCAACACGTCGATGGTAACACCGGCAGGAATCGGCCAGCTCTTCACGGGTACCTCGACGTTCCAAATCGGTGCGAACTTCGGTCAGGTAGCGAATCTTGCCCTGGGCAACTACGCGGCCGGACAACTCGGCAGCGGTGCGGTCTCGGGTCTCACGATGGCCAACCTCGACCTCACCAACGGAACCGGCGCAAGCAATGCCATCCTCGTCATCGACAAAGCGATTGACCAGGTGTCCAAGGCACGAGGCGACATCGGTAACTTCCAGCGAAACGTCCTGCAGTCGAACATTCGATCGCTTGGAATCGCAAAGGAAAACCTGTCGGCCAGCGAATCCGCTCTCGCCGATACCGACATCGCGGCTGAAATGACGAACTACACGAAGTTGCAGATCCTGCAGCAAGCCGGTATGTCCGTTCTCGGCCAGGCGAACCAGTCCCAGCAAGGCGTTCTAAAGCTTCTAGGCTAAACGAACCTTTGCCGCATACTGCGGAACCTCCTAGGTCGCCGACCACTAGGTCGGCGGCCTTTAAGGTGTTTGAGGCACCGCGCCGAGCGCGGCAAACCAAAACTGCGAAAGTGCTTCAGGCTGTGGGACTCGGAGTTCCAAATAGCACGTTTGGCGGGCTAACTCGCGCAGAGCAACCTCAAATCTGATATCGATTGACTCCCCCTAGTGAGAATTCGAGGAACAGCAGAGCCGATGAAATCGGCCGTCGTTCATTGCGGCATCTGGATTTTTGTCTGAGCAATTTGGGAAGCAAGCAACGGGCTGGTCGTGCAATATGGCATCGTCCGTACCCCGAGCTTCCATCTCTGCGCAGTTTCTTGAGTCGCGTCCGTTGACCACCACATTCACTCGATATCAATGTAGCCATCCGGATTAGCGGACTCAAATCGCCCTCGACTTTCTCACCCGGACGGCGGTCGCAGAGGTATGCCAACGCAGGAATTGACCGTGGGGATCACGTCGGAGTAAGCCACGGCGTCGCGTAAAGCAATCGACACTTCTTCTCAAACTCCGCAAATCGAGTTGCTGATTCCGGGTTACTCCGATGTATCGGCGGGCGTACCGCGGTGTACCAGTGAGTTGACAACGGTTTTTTGTGATAATGTGCCGAGGGGCAACGTCGCCATGGTTCAAAGCCTGAAGTTTCGTATTTTGCTAATTGTTGCCCTTCTATTGGGCATCAGCGGTGCCGTCGTGGCCGAGGACATCACGCTTCGTTTCGTAGTGTGGGATGGAAATGAGGGCCTTGGCGCGATGCGCAAAACCCTCGCCGAGTTTGAAAAGCGGAATCCCGGCATCCACGTCAAGCTTGAAAACGCTGACTACAACACATATTTTCAGAAGCTGCTGACGCAGTACGCCGCAAATGTCGCGCCCGACGTTGCGATGATGGACCCCGCCAACTTTCAGAAGTTCGCGAAGCGAGGTGCGCTCGAGCCACTCAATCCATTCTTCAGTCAAACCCTTGGCTTTGACATCACCGAGTACTACAAGCCAATCGTGGACGCCCACTCGTTTCGTGGCGATCTCTTCGTCTTGCCTCGAGACATTGCGCCGATCGGCCTTATCTACTACAACAAGCGAGCCTTTACCGAGGCGGGCATTCCCTTTCCCGACGGGACGTGGACTTGGGACTTCAAAGAACGCCCGGAGCTTAGAGAAAAGGACTTTCTGTGGGTTGTCCGGAAGCTGACGAAACGATCTGGTGGCAAGACTTCGCAGTGGGGTTTTGTGCCCGCTTGGCCCGGCGCATTCCTTGATCTCCTCGTATTTTCGCAAGGCGCGCGATACGCCGATCGCCAAGAAGCGCCGACAAAAATCACGTACGATGATCCGCGGGTCGTCGCTGCTCACAAGTTTCTAGCAGACCTCTATCTCAAGGACAAGCTGCTGCCATCGCCGACCGAGTTGAGTTCCTCTATCCAGCTCACGGCAAGCCAAGTTTTCAGTCAGGGCAGGGCCGCGATGTACCAAAGCGGAATCTGGGACGCGAAGGACATTCGCGATGTAAATAAGTACGGCACACCGGGATTCTTTGAGTGGGACATTGCCCTCGCGCCAGGTTTCCGAGACGGAACTCGCGCCATGCCGACCGGCGGGTCTGGTTACGCGATGATGAGCTCGACGCCGTACAAGAAGGAGGCGTGGAAGGTCATTCAGTGGATGGCGGGAGAGCCGGGAATGACCGCGCTTGCCCAACTCGGTGTCGCTCAGCCTGCAATTCGCCGTCTGGCGCGCCAGGCGCCGTGGCTCCCAAGCGATAAGCTCCCACCAGAGGCTCGGTATCCGCCGAGCCGAATCCTCACCGACACTGCCGTTCCAACCGTTGTGTTCGGTCCTTCCGCCGACTACTGGCCCGAAGTCAGTGGCCTTGTCACTGCCAAAACGGACGCGATTTGGCTGGGATCGATGACCGCGGAGCAAGCGATAAAAGAGGGCCAAGCCAACGGGCAAATGCGCCTGAACTCAATCGTTGGGCAGCGGGCGATGCCCAACTTTAACTGGACGGCCGGCGTATTTGTCGTCCTCGGCGGTTTGCTCGCGATCATCGGTTGGGTCTATCTGCCAGAGTCGCGGCGAAAGCTCTCGTTTCGCGAAAAGAGGGAAAACCGCGCGAGCTACATGTTCCTCTCCCCCTGGATCGTCGGAATGCTTGTCTTCACCCTCGGCCCAATGTTGTTGTCGTTGTTGATGAGCATGGCGGACTGGGACATCATCCAGCCAGCGAAATGGCGTGGAATTGGCAACTTCGCCGAGGCGTTTGTCGACGATCCGCGGTTTTGGAAATCATTCGCCGTAACCGGAATCTACACGCTGTTCGCCGTTCCTCTCGGGATCGCGACGTCCCTCGGCCTAGCGTTACTTCTAAACCTAAAATTCCGCGGAATCGAAGTCTTTCGCACGTTCTTCTATATGCCGGCGCTTGCCTCAGCTGTAGCGGGATCGCTCATTTGGAGAAAAATCTTTCAACCTGACGGCGGCTTACTCAACACATTTATCTATGGCTCCACGGGCCACGGCAACTTTCTTGGGTTGGGAAGCTTGCTCTCGCATGTATCCGGAAGCAAAGACGCCGCGAACTGGCTTGGCAACGAGCATCTCGCCCTTCCCGCCTTCGTGTTCATGTCCCTTTGGGGTGCAGGCGGCGGAATGGTGATTCTGCTCGCCGGACTCCAGAGCATTCCTACGTACTACTACGAATCCGCGACTTTAGATGGCGCGACGTCGTGGGGACGCTTCCGGGCCATCACGCTCCCCCTCCTTTCACCTTCACTGTTTTTTGTGTTGATCACCGGAGTAATCGGCAGCTTCCAAGTCTTTACCCAAGCGTTCGTGATGACGAAGGGCGGGCCAAACGATGCCACGCGCTTCTATATGTATCACCTCTACGATCAAGCTTTTGCCAACCTCCGCATGGGATACGCTTCCGCACTCGCTTGGTGCCTCTTCGCCGTTATCTTACTGTTCACGCTCCTGCAATTCCGCCTCAATAAAGGCGTCTACTACGAGGCCGACCTAAGATGAAATCGCAGCCGTCATTCAAGCGACATGTGAACCAGGAACGAGACAACTGGTTTTGGCCAGTGTTTTTGGAGCGCACGACCAAGGCTATCGCTCTGCTCCTGCTCGTGGGCGGCGCACTCATGTTCTTCTTGCCGTTCCTGACATCCATCACGATGTCGCTAAAATCGCCCGAGGAGATCGCCAAATCCGCGTCGTGGGATCTACCGAAATCGCCGACCTTGGCGAACTTCAAAGAGGTCTTGACCAACCCGAACGTCAGCTTCCCTCGGTTCTTCCAAAACACGGTCACGATCGCCGTTCTCTCCACCTTGGGTGTCGTTCTGAGCTCCAGCATGGTCGCCTATGCGTTCGCGCGTCTCAAATTTGTGGGTCGTGACAAGCTTTTCATCATCCTGCTCAGCACGATGATGCTGCCTGGCATCGTCACGATGATTCCGACTTATTTGCTTTACAAGGAGCTGAGATGGGTCAATACGTTCTATCCGTTGATTGTCCCCGCCTGGTTTGGCGGCGGAGCGTTCAACATCTTTTTGCTCCGCCAGTACTTCATGGGCATCCCGCGTGAGCTCGACGAAGCGGCCTATCTAGATGGCGCATCTCACTTCGTGATCTGGTCGCGAGTCCTGTTGCCGCTCTCAAAGCCGGCGCTAGCCACGGTGGGGATCTTTGCATTCATTGGCTCGTGGCGAGACTTCATGGGTCCGCTCATTTATCTGAATGATGTCGACAAGCAAACGCTAGAAGTGGGTCTTGCCAGTTACAACGCCTTGCGCGCCGAGCAATGGCACCTTTTGATGGCAGGGAGCGTCCTCGTAACCATTCCGCTTGTCGTCTTGTTCTTCCTCGGCCAACGCTACTTCACAAGTGGCATTGTCATGGGCGGTGTTAAATGAGTGTTTCAAATCTAGTCCTGAGCCTCCTTCTCTCCACATCTTTGTCACAAACGCGCGACCTGGCCGAAATCAATTCCACGCCTTACACGTGGCGAAACGTGGAAATCGTCGGCGGCGGGTTTGTCTCGGGCATCATCACCCATCCACGCGCTAAGGACGTCGTGTACGCCCGAACCGATATCGGCGGTGTCTATCGGTTGGACCCGGCCACACGACGATGGATTCCCATCGAGGACTGGATTACGCGACCCGACTGGAATCTTTACGGCGCAGAGAGCGTGGCGATTGATCCTTCGGATCCTCAGCGGGTGTATATCGCGGCCGGTACGTACACGAACGAGTGGGGACAGAACGGGGCCATTCTTCGGTCAAGGGATCAAGGTCGAACCTGGCAAAGAACCGACTTGCCCTTTAAGAATGGCGGCAACGAAGATGGACGTTCTATTGGTGAACGGCTCGCCGTCGATCCCGCAGCAGGGCGCGTGATTTACTTCGGAACGCGGCACGAAGGGCTGTGGCGTAGCTCAGATCAGGGCGTGACGTGGGCACGTGACGAGAATTTCCCGATCAAGGGACGGACAAATCGCATTGGCATCGGGTGGGTAGTTTTTGACCCCGCACCTCGCCGCGGTCGGGGACCTACCGTCGACATTTACGTCGGTCCGGCGATTAAGGGTCAGCCGATCATTGTCTCCCACGATGCCGGGAAAAGCTGGAAGCCAATCGAAGGCGGACCCCAGAATCTGATCCCCCACCATGCTGCATTCGACCAGTCTGGTGACTTGGTCATCACGTACGGCGACGGCCCCGGTCCAAACGGAGTCACGGACGGCGCGGTGTGGAAATATTCACCGCGCGGGTCCAAGTGGATCGACATCACCCCGATCCCGCCATCGACAACAGACCGATTTGGTTACGCTGGCCTCTCAATTGATCGAAACTACTCAGGCACGTACATCGTTTCGACCCTGGATCGTTGGGGGCGCGACACGATCTTTCGCACCAAGGATTACGGCAAAACTTGGATGTCAATTGCCGACAAGGCGGTTCGCGACAGTACCGGAGCTCCGTTCCTCAAGTGGAATCGAAAGGATGCTGACTTCGGGCACTGGATTGGCGATGTCGAAATAGACCCGTACAATTCGAATCGCGCTTGGTACGTCACCGGTGCGACGATCTGGGGCACGGATGATCTTCGCAATGCCGATACGAACTCTCCGACCCATTGGAAGGTTCGTGTCCAAGGGCTGGAGGAGTGTGCGGTCCTCGATCTCATCAGTCCGCCCAAAGGGGCGAACGTAATCAGCGCGGTCGGCGACATCGGCGGATTTGTGCACAACAAGCTTTTTGGCGACCCCGATGCCGGAATGTGGACCCATCCGCTGATGAACAACGTCGACGATCTCGACTTCGCGGAAGATGATCCGCAAACGTTAATCCGAATCGGGCGTGGGAACGAAGCGCACGGAGCAATCTCTCGCGACCAAGGAAAAACCTGGGCCCCTTTTGTCGGCGCGCCGACGAATAACGCAACCTCGGGCTCGGGAGCGATCTCAGCAAATGGACGAACTATCGTTTGGTCGTTGCGCGGCCCAAACGTCTTTCTGACTGCGGACGAGGGCTCAACTTGGCTCCAGTCAGAAACAAACGGAGCATCCGGACGCATCATTTCCGATCGCGTCGACAGCCGCGCCTTCTACCTATTCAACGAGGCTACGGGCGACTTCGCGGTCAGTGTCGATAGCGCCAAGACTTTCAGGACGACCGCTCACCTGCCGGCAAAGTCAGGTCGTCCCATCGCCGTTTTTGGCAAGCGTGGTCATGTCTGGGTTCCGACTCCCGCTGGCCTGCAGTTCAGCGACGACGGCGGTGAGCACTTCCGCGTCGTTTCGCCAGACCTCTCCGCAGAGCAGGTCGGAGTGGGCCGAGCCATCAGTGGCGGGTATCCAACTTTGTACGTGATCGGTAACCATCGCGGACGTCGTCCCGGCGTTTTTCGATCGGTAGATATGGGTCGAACTTGGGTGCAGATTAATGACGAGCAGAGCGGCTTCGGAACCATGAGCGTCATCACGGGCGATCCAAAGGTTTTCGGGCGGGTATATCTCGGAACCAACGGACGCGGCGTCATCGTGGCCGATCCCAAGCGGTCCTAACCTAACAATTCATGAAATTTACCGATGGCAATTGGATGATGCGCAAGGGTGTGCGCCCGCATTATGCCGCCGAAGCATCGACGCATACGTTCGACGGTCACGAACTCACCATCCTCGCACCATGCGCCGCCATAAAGCATCGCGGCGATACTCTCGGCGGTCCGCTGCTGACCGTACGGCTAAGCACTCCGGCGGAAGGCGTGATCCGCGTTCGGATCAGCCATTTTGAAGGTGAGATAGATCACGGACCTCACTTTCAGCTGAACGTCGATCCCGACATCGGTTCGGCACAGGTTGGGGACGACCACTTTCAGGTCGTGTCTGGTGGCCTGATCGCACGAATTCCAAGAACCGGTGGTTGGTCGATCGAGTTTTCGGGAGAAGGCAAGCCGCTCACCCGTAGCCCCGGTCGCTCGACTGGACTCATGCTCGTCGATGACGTTCCTTACATGACCGACCAGCTGACTCTGAGCGTTGGCGAGAATGTGTACGGACTGGGGGAGCGCTTCACCGCGTTCGTGAAAAACGGTCAAACCGTCGACATCTGGAATGAGGACGGCGGCACGTGCAGCAATCAAGCCTACAAAAACATCCCGTTCTATCTCACCAACCGCGGGTACGGAGTGTTCGTGAATGACTCTGGACCGGTCTCTTACGAAGTCGCCACCGAGCGCACGTCCCGTGTGCAATTCAGCGTTCCCGGTCGCACCCTCGAATATTTTGTGATTTACGGCCCGACGCCGCGCGAGGTGTTGGAGCGCTACACCGCTCTCACGGGTCGGCCCGCCCTACCGCCACCGTGGTCATTCGGACTGTGGCTTTCAACTTCGTTCACCACGAACTACGATGAGAAAACGGTCAGCGAGTTCATCCAGGGAATGGCCGACCGGGACATTCCGCTCAGCGTATTTCACTACGACTGTTTCTGGATGCGAGGCTTCCATTGGTGTGACTTCGAGTGGGATCCCAATGTCTTTCCCGACCCGAAAGGCATGCTTCAGCGCCTGCACGACCGTGGTCTGAAGGTTTGCGTGTGGATCAATCCTTATATCGCTCAAGCGTCATCTCTGTTCGCGGAAGGACGCGACGCCGGATACTTCCTCAAGAAGCCCAATGGCGACGTCTGGCAGTGGGATCTCTGGCAGCCCGGCATGGCTATCGTTGATTTCACCAATCCGGCAGCCAAGAAATGGTTCCAAGACAAGTTGGCGACCCTTATTGACATGGGCGTCGATTCGCTCAAAACTGACTTCGGCGAACGCATCCCAACCGACGTTGTCTATCACGATGGTTCCGATCCTGTTCGAATGCACAACTACTACGCGCAGATCTACAACGAAGCGGTGTACGAGATTCTGGAGACCAAGAAGGGAGCGGGAGAAGCGGTCGTGTTTGCGCGTTCGGCCACCGTTGGAGGGCAAAAGCTGCCCGTTCACTGGGGTGGTGACTGCTGGTCCGACTTCGAGGCGATGGCGGAGAGTCTGCGCGGTGGACTATCGCTCTGCCTGAGCGGATTTGGTTTTTGGAGCCACGACATCGGTGGCTTCGAGGGCCTGCCACCTGCCGAGTTGTACAAGCGTTGGGTGGCGTTTGGCCTACTGTCCTCACACAGCCGATTGCATGCCAGCACGTCTTATCGCGTGCCGTGGGTGTTCGACGAAGAAGCGGTGGATGTGCTTCGAACGTTTACGAAACTCAAACTTCGCCTGATGCCATACCTTTGGTCGATGGCGGTCACCGCGCACTTGAGCGGTTTACCGACGATGCGTGCGATGATGCTCGAGTTTCCCAAGGACCCAGCGTGCGATCTATTGGATCGGCAGTACATGCTCGGCGAATCCTTGCTCGTAGCACCGGTGTTTTCGGCTGAGGGCAGCGTCTCGTTCTATCTGCCCGCTGGCCGATGGCATTCCAGGATTGACGACTCTGTGCTGACCGGACCGGGCTGGTTCCAACAGACCCACAACGCTCTCTCGCTGCCATTGTTCGTCCGCCCAGACTCGATCATCCCCGCCGGTTCCCGCGATGATCGACCAGACTATGACTTCACTACGGACGTCTGCCTCGAACTTTACGAAATTCGGGCTGCATCTGCCGACATCTACGATGCCTCGGGAAAACTCGCCCTGCGTGTTGGGGCTGTCCGAATCGGCGCAACAATTTCCATTCAGGCCTCTCGACCCGGCGGATGGACGGCACTGTTAGTCGGCATTCAAGAAGTGAGCAAGGTGACCGGCGCGGTGGCAACTCCGCATCCTCGCGGCACGTTGCTGATTCCAGACCTTACGGCAAAAATTATTGATTGCGAGGTGCCGTAGCTCCTCGCTCGGCCAGGAAGAACTCATGAGTGCAAAACGCGGTTCCGTCGAATGGTGGACGGACTACCTAACGCACGGTCATAAGCTCGAAGGCATGGCTCGCTGGCTGTTTCCGCGACTGCCGATGAGTCCTCGCTGCAAGATCTGCTCTGTCCCGTTTAAAGGGTTTGGGCGCATACTATCGCCTTTCGGGTGGTCACCCAGCGCGAAAAACCCCCGCATGTGCGGATTCTGTAGCCATCGCTTGCCGGTCGGAGGCGCCGACGTTCCTGTCGCCGTTCTCGTGGTGGACGTCTGCGGTTACACGACGATGAGCGAGGGCCTGTCCGGGATTGAGGTCGCCGCCAAGATGAACACATTCTTCGAGCGCGCGTCCACGATTCTCATGGCAAACGATGCCCTCATCGACAAGTACTTGGGTGACGCCGTACAGGCGTTATTCCTGACCGGAATATGTGGAGACGACTATGTGGCGTGTGCAATCCGCGCCGCCGAGGCGCTCGCGAGAGAGTTTTCCGAAGGGGAGCTTCGCGTGCGGGTTGCCGTGCACCAAGGCATCGCATTCGTTGGAAACGTCGGCACTCCCGGCATGGTCGACCTTACCGCGATGGGAGACGTCGTCAACACATGCCATCGACTCCAGGGTGTTGCAACTGCCGGTGCCGTGATCACGGATGAGGAGACATGGACCATGATCGGCTCTCCCCCAGGTTGGGAGGCATCCGGGTTTGAACTCAAGGGCAAAGCGGAACGTGTTGCTACGCGACAACGCGTTTCGTTCGGCTCCGCTCACGATCCGGTCGGTTAAGATGCGGTCATAATTAGGCCGCGCAATTGCAGCGTGCCGTCCGACAAACGATCCATGACGAACCTACCAAAGCGAACCATTCCCATTTCCAGGCCCGACATCGGGGACAAAGAAAAGGCGGCGGTTGTGGAAGTGATGGAGTCCGGAATGCTCGTTCAGGGTCCCCGAGTGGCCGCCTTCGAGAAAGATTTTGCGAGCGTCGTCGGCACCAAGCACGCCATCGCGACATCAAGTGGGACTACCGCCCTCCATACGTCTCTCATGGCCCATGGGATCACTGCCGGCGATGAAGTCATCACTACCGCGTTCACCTTCGTAGCGTCCGTCAATACCATCGTTTACACCGGCGCAACGCCGATATTTGCGGACATCCACGAGGATACGTTCTGCATCGATTGCGATCACTTAGAGAGTCTGATTACTCCGCGAACGAAGGCGATCATGCCGATCCATCTCTACGGCTTGTCGTGCGATATGACGCGGATCGTCGAGATTGCCGAGCGACATGGATTAGTCATTGTCGAAGACTGCGCTCAGTCGATCGGCGCTTCTCATCGCGGCAAAGTAACTGGCAGTTTTGGCACCGGGTGCTTCAGTCTTTATGCAACGAAGAACGTTATGTCGGGCGAGGGTGGAATGATTACGACCGACGACGACGGCATCGCCGATCGCTGTCGACTGCTGCGAGGCCACGGGATGCGCAAGCGGTACTACCACGAGATTTTGGGATACAACTTCCGCATGATGGATCTTGTCGCTGCCATAGGCCATGTTCAGCTTGGCCGCCTCGATGAGTTCACGTCGAAGCGCCGACACAATGCGGCGTACCTCGCCAAGAACATCACACGCGTCGTGAATCCCACCGATGGCGGCGACCCGCTCTCCCATGTGTGGCATCAGTACACCGTCAGAATCACCGACCCCGTTGTGCCCGGTGAAGAGACCCCGCGAGATCGGGCAGTGCGCACGTTGAACGAGGCTGGCATTGGCTGTGGAGTTTTCTATCCTGTCCCCGCCACGAAGCAAGAGCACCTCGTCGCGATGGGTTACGACCATGCGCATATCCCAGTTACGGACCACGTAACGGAGCAAGTCTTCTCCATCCCTGTTCATCCCAAGTTGAGTCAGGATGACCTCGAATACATTGTCGAGGTTGTGAACTCGCTATGAAGTTGCGCACGGCCTTGATCGGCCTGGGTTCCATGGGCCAGAAGCACCTGAACGCGCTTCAGAAGGTCGATGAAATCGACCTAGTCGCCGTGGTTGACAGCGTGCCTACCCGACGCATCTTCGCCGGCGACGTGCCGTTTTTTGACGACGTTGCCGAGATGATCGCCAACCGGAGACCCGAAGCCGTGGCGATCGTGACCCCGACGATCACCCACGAAGAGACTGCGCTCCTCGCACTGGAAGGCGGCATTCACGTTCTCGTCGAGAAGCCGATTGCGCATTCAGAGGCGGCCGCCAAGCGACTACTCGCCGCCGCGCTGGCCGCGAATGTCGTGCTCCACGTTGGCCACAACGAGCAGTACAACGCCGCGTTTGTCGACGCTCGACGGCGCGTCGACGCAGGGGAGATCGGCGACATCGTCGCAATTAACTCTCGCCGATTTGGACCCTATCCTAAACGCATCACCGACGTCGGCGTGACTTTGGATTTGGGGATCCACGACTTTGAACTGATCCTTTCCCTTGTCGATTCGCCGGTGCGCAACGTTCATGGCTTTTGCGCCTCCAAGAGCGAGGTTGGACTGGACGAACACATCGTCGCGAATATCAAATTTGGTTCAGGGGTTACGGCGACCGTCGAGGCGTCTTGGATATGCCACCGGCACGAACGATCCATGCTGTTCGTCGGCACGCGAGGGTCGATTCTGGCCAATCTGGGGAACCCCCATCTCAGCGTCACGCGTGGGAATAACGCAGCGGTTGAGACTCTAGTGACCGAGGAATTTCCGATTGAGCGGACAAATGCGCTCGCCGCGCAGTGGCGAACCTTTGCCGCTTGCACAACCCATGGCTGCAACCGCGGAAGTTGCAATCGGGCGATTGCCGCCCTTAATATCGCAACGCAACTGATTCAGAGCTAGCTCCAATTCTCTGCTCGCGAATCAATCGCCCTAACTCTCCGTAACGCAACTTACGGGCTCTGTCGTCCTTCGGACAGCACAGCAGGTAAAAGCAACCTATGGTTCGTTACCGCCTCGTGTTCGCGTTTGCGCTCAGCATTTTTCTATCGCACGTTGCTTTCGCTCAGCAGGGAACAAACCTCGCCAGGAAGGCAACGGCAACTGCGTCCGAGAGTTTTCCGAGTTTTACTCCAGACCTCGCGGTAGACGGCAAAGGAGAGACACGATGGTCGGGCATTCCGGGCCACAACGCCGGGCTATGGTTCCAGTTAGACTGGAAATCCCCCGTAACCATCCGCCAAATCCTCGTGCGCCAGTACGGACGGTATACGATGGAGTGGGACCTCCAAACCTGGAACGATAACACTCAAAAGTGGGAGAATGGCGGTCACTATGGGGCGGCCGGAGTGCACCTTCCCGGTAACGTCTACTGCGTCATCGACCCGCCCCGGACCACAACCCGGATTCGCTTGGCCAACATCTCAAACGGTCCGACGTTCTCCGAAATCGAAGTCTATCGCGACCCAATCAAGCGCGAGGAGACCGTTGAAATCGCTTCTGATTTGCGGGGCAACTTCGTCGGAATGGTTTGCGACGCCATTGGTGACTCCCCAATCGCCGGCCGGATAGTGAAAGTGAAGACCGATTACGACACGGCCATTGTAAAGTCCTCAAACAACGGAATGTTCTTCGCACCCATGCCGGACCGGATGCGCGGCGAGGTGACGGTCACCCCCGAAGGCGGCAAGTCCAAATCCTATCGACTTGAGGACTTCCAGCACGGCCTCGTCCCGACGGATTCTCGAATGGATGTCACGGTTCTAAAGGACGGCTGGCGCATCCGTACTGACCCCGTTTTGCCCGGTGACCGAACGCGAGACGATTTTGCATGGCCCGCGATACACGTCCCCGCGCATTGGGAGATGGAGGGGCGGCACGCAAAAACTGGAGTCGCTCAGTACGCCGTTCACTTCGATGCTCCGAAAGGAAATGGCATCGCGATGCTGCGGTTCGACGGCGTCTACAGCGGAGCGAAAGTATGGGTGAACGGCACCTACGTTGCGGGCCATCTCGGCGGATTCACTCCGTTCGAGACCGACATCACAACAGAATTGCGCCCCAAGAATAACCTGCTGATCGTTGAGGTGCGGGAGAAGACGGACGTGAGTGAACTGCTGGACAAGATGAGCCAGTATTCCGACTTTTCTCTAGGCGGAATCACGCGGAAAGTCACGGTGTTCCGGGTTCCCAAGGAGCACATCGATGCTTACGAGCAAGCAACAACTTTCAACGGCGATCGATCTCAGGCGATTGTCGCTGGCCGAGTCCTCGTCCATCTCGAAGATCCTCTGAACCACTCCGCAGAGCGCCTAGACGTGCGCCTGATCGACCGCGCCGGTCAATTCGTTGCCACAACCTCGATCGCTGATGTCAAGTCCGTCGATCGATTCATGCTAACCGTGCCGAGACCAAAATTGTGGAACGCGGAATCGCCCTACCTCTACACTCTTCGATTCAGCCTCGCTGGCGGCCAAGTACTGGACCAGCGAATCGGGCTGCGGCAGACAGAGATCAAGGGCACGGAAATCCTGATCGATAAGTCGCCCGTCAAGTTTCGCGGGACATGCCACCACGATCAGCATCCGTTGATGGGCCGTGCGGTCACGCCCGAGTTGACGCGCCAGGACCTGACTTTGATGAAGGAAGCAAACCTCAACTCGCTTCGCACGTCTCACTATCCGCCTATTCCTGAGCTTATCGAGCAGGCCGATGAACTGGGTCTGTACGTCGAGGACGAGGCCGACTTTTGCTGGGTCGGAAGCGCAGATGACTTGCGGTTCGCGCCCCGGATTTTCCAACTTACCGCCGAGATGATCGCTCGCGACCGCAATCACCCCAGCGTGTTCATGTGGTCGCTTTGCAACGAAAGTTCGTTTGGGTACGACTTCGAGCAGAGTCACGACTGGGTCCGCCAGATTGATCCGAGCCGTCCGACTGGGGCGGCGACGAGCGCTTGGTTGGAAATCGCCACATTGCACAACCCGCTCGCCACCAAGCGCATTCACGATAACGAAGGCATCGACAAGCCGCTACTCTTCGATGAGTCAATCGCGCCGTTCCAGGGCATCTTCAACGATGTCGCAGAAATGTGGGTCGATCCAGGCATCCGCGACTACTATGGTGCGCCTTTCGCGGACATCTATCGCGAGTTCATGAAGAGCAAGGTCACGCAGGGCTCGATGATTTGGGCGTGGTCGGATGATCTGTTTTGCGTTCCAAATCGCGGCTACGAGTATGGCCGCGAGCAGACACAATCTCACTTCGTGGAGGGATCGTATGCGATGCCCGGCCGGGGCATCGTCGGAGACGCCCCTTGGGGTGTTGTGGACGGTTGGCGTCGGCGAAAGCCCGAGTTCTGGATCGTGAAACAGCTGCACTCGCCGATCAAAGTGCAAGAGCTGCCGATGCCCGGCGGCAAAGGGCGATCCATCAGAATCACCAACGAATATGACTTCACCAACCTCAGCGAAGTCGACACCTTCGTAATGGGCCACAAGCTCAATCTGAACGTGCCTCCGCACACCGACATGGTGATGGTGCTTTCCCCCGCGGACTCAGAGCCGGGAACAACAATTGTCTTCAAGGACAAGCTAGGTCACGAGATACACAACTTCGCGCTTCCTAAAAAGTTACTTCCCATTAAGCGGATTTCTGGGGACACTCCAGCGCTAACAATTGAGCAGGAATCCCAACTCTCGGGCGAGACAATCCATGTCGTAGGAGCGAACTTTCGCATCGCGTTCGACAAGAACACAGGACAGATTCGACGGTGCGTGGTAAACGGTCACCAGACCTTACTCGACCTCCCGTCCATCCACATTTTGCCGACCGCGACTCCACTGTCACCGCTCCCTAATCGGTTGGAATGGCATCTGGACTCTCTCAAAGTTGAACTGGCCGGGCGGAACGCGAGGGCAACCGTGGCGGGCACGTACAACGACTTGAAGGGCGCGTACGTAATCACGATTTCGCCGGAAGGCGATCTGGATGTTCACTCGTCATTTACGTACTCTGGACGAACCCTGACGGCGCGAGAGGTCGGGATGCGGTTCTCCGTACCGCGATCGTTTATGACGGTGAATTGGGTCCGGCAGCCGGACTTTCAGTCGCGATATCCTGTCGACCACATTGGGCGCGCCAATGGCACTGCTCAAGCGGTTTACAACCACCCGGAAACCGCACCGCCCGCGTGGCCTTGGTCGCAAGACAACACGCCGCTCGGGTCCAACGACTTCCGTAGCACGAAGCGCAACTTCGAGCTGTTTCGAGTCTCGTCGGGCCCTGCTGCCGGTGTGTCGGCCCTGGGCTGGCCCGGGCAAGCCGCGCGTGCATGGTTGGAGTCGGACAGAACGACGGTCGCGATCAATGATTGGTACGGCGGAACCAATGTCGGATGGGGCGAGTGGATCACCAACTACGGTACGGGTCGCCTCATTGGCACTGGGGACAAGTTGGAGTCAACCCTGCGCCTACGTCTGTAGTCTGCGAAGTCGGGCCACGGCGAGGGGGATGCGCCGGGCCCGTTAATTTCTGACCGTGCGGGGGCGTGGTCAGGCTGGCTTCGAAGTCGGTGCTTTTCGAGCAGCGGCTTTGGTCGCGACTGCCTTCGCGCCCTGCTTAGCCGTTGCTTGCAGCGAATTGTAGTTCTTAGCGGCCAAAAAACCGCCGATCGCGAGAAGGCCGAGGGAGGCGGCGATCTTCAACGCTCGGTGCTTCGGCTTCTTCTGAAGTCCTACGGCGCCGAGGTAGTCGTAATCCTTGATCGCTTCGATCGGTTTCTTGCTGGCGTTTAGGGTTTTTCGTAGTGTTGAGTTCATGAGCTGAATTCCCGTTCCTTGGTGTTCAAAACGTCGGTACGCGTATGCAAATTGTCTTCAACATAGGCGTGTCCATAAGAAAACTGTGAGATTCGGAAAGCGCGCACTTGCCGCGAAAATCGCTCGTGACCGTTGAGTAGGACCGTTGGTCCTAATCTGATCCTTCACACTCCCCGTGATTGGAACGGAGCCGAACACGATCCACCCACGCCGTGTCTGACATATTAGTCGCGCCAGGTGGGCTATGGACCCGAAGCAAGCGCGAACGAAGTTCGTGGCCCCATGGAGCGAGAGCAAGCACACACCGCCAGCATTGTCGTCATCGCAGATGATGCCCCCATTCGACGCCTCACGCGTCTGGCTTGCGAGCGTGCGGGCTTTCGCGTTTACATGGGCGCCTTACGCAAGACAATCGAAGCGGACTCGAGTCATCCGGTAATGCTGCTTACTGAATCAACGATCGGGTATCGATCCGTCTCGTAACGCCACGGCCAAATCGCACAACAGAAGGAGAAGGAAATGACGACATTTGAGGAGTTTCACGAGAGCTATTACTCGCGTGTTTTTGGATTCGCGCACAAGCTGACTCACAATTTTGAGGATGCTGCCGATCTGACTCAAGAGGCGTTTGTTCGTGCGTTTCTCTCGTTCAGCAAACGCGACGCCGATCGCTCGTGCGACGCTTGGATCATGCAGATTGTCCACAACCTCTTCTTAGACCAGTGCCGAATGAAGAAGCGCCGACCCGCAACGATATCGTCCGCTGAGTTGCTCGCCGTCAATCCGACCTTGGAGCCGGCCGACCAGTCGCCGACGCCTGAAGAGGAGCTATTCGCGAAAGAATTCAGCGGACCAATGCGCGAGGCGCTCGGAAAACTCTCGCCGTCCGAACGTATGCTGATTCTGTTCAACGTTGGCGGGGCATCGCTGCAAGCGGTCGCCAAGGGCCTGGGCTGCAGCGTCGCTCGTGCAAACTCCAAGATGCATCGCGCCCAACTCGCCCTCAAGCGCCACCTGCTCCTTATCGATTCAAAATTTGCCAACAACGGCGACTACGCCGTCTAACTTGACCTTGCGAACCCGCCATGGCCGCCGCGCGCCGCCGCGCGGTCATATTGCAAGCCCAGTGCTGAATTGCCGTCGGCCCGAAGCACCGTCGCCGAGGTCAGTACTGGGCGGTGCTGTCGCTTGCATCAAACGTCTGTTCCAAAGCCTCGTCGAGCTTTTTATCCACTCGATCCCAGTCTTTATGTGCTCGGGCGTGGCTGACGATGTTATGCATTGCGTTAACCGCAAGCAGTCCCACGAAGCCGGCGACGAGGGTGAGGCCGACAAACTTCGCGCAATTGGCTCGAACCTGGCGCTTATGCTCGCACTCTTCTTCACTGGCGATCTGCAAACCTTGGCGGATGGAATCCGCGACGTCGATCCATTTTTCTGAATGTGCTACTTGTGTCATAGGTGCTCCAATTTGTAAGATGGTTCGCCGTCTCCACGTCGCGATAGAGCCGCGATGGACGTCGTAAGAATGGTCTAAGAAGGCTCTAGCGGGACCAAAATTGTGCCGTGCGACGGGCCTCCGCGATGCCGCAATCCTGGGAGCCGCACTAAATCTGGACCACGAAGGAACCTTCAGTCGCTAGTTTCGCGGTGATTCGCCCCGGTAGTGAAACTCCCGAATGGTGCGCCGGTAGCCAGTTTCGAGGATTTGAAGTGCCGCGAGAATGCCCCATCGCATTTCGGACCACGCCTCCGGCGCGTGCTCGGCGAAGCGCCGAAACTGCATGCGGAGCGATGAGAGGTCGCTGCGAATTTGCATCTTAGAGTCATTCCAGTAGCGTGGTGGCTGGTGACGATTCTCAAGCTCATACTTGCGGAAATCCTCTTCCATTGCCGCAAGTCGGGCTTCCGTATCGATTTGCTCCAGAATGTGCGCGTCGTGCTCCGTGCGTCGCTGATCCGGAATGTCCATGCGGACGCCTTTACCGACAGGCGGAATTGCACCACTCAACTGCCGACCAGCATCTCCAAATCTTTCGGCCGAACTCATCACTCTCCTCCTTGGCCTTGATTAGGCGGAACGATTGGATCCGCCGGCGCTTCCGGCGCTGTTGGCGGCTCAATTTGCGGTGACGGCGTGGAGGGCAGAGGATTTGGGTCGGGAGTCTGTGTGTTCATGTTATTGTCTCCACTCGCTGGCTATTGCAACTGTCGCGTTCGACGTCGGAAGAGCGGCACAACGAATAGCGCGAGTGCCAATACAAACAAAATCTTCGCAAAACCGGCTGAGGCACCGGCGATTCCGCCGAACCCGAGTAATCCCGCGACGAGCGCGATTAGCAGAAAAACGATTGCGTAATACATCATGCGTTGTGTCCTAGAGCGGCTCCGCGCTGCTCGCAGCGCTCAGCAGCGCTAGCGGATTGATCCGCTCAAGTGCGATCTGATTAAAGAATTGATCGGCCTCAACTCCGTCGTTTTCGTTGGCTTCGAGGAGGTCGATGTGCTCGGAATATCCGAGTAGGTTCGCGAACGTCTTTGAACATCCGTAGCCGCAGATCTCGTATTGCTCAATCTTTTGGCAAGCTACGATGAGGGCGGCATCGCGAAGCGGTCCGGCCCGCACGTCCTGCGCAAAGTCAGCTGCTTCCTTCAACAGTCCTTCCATCGCCAAACATTCGTGGCCGAGTGGGTCCGCCTTGAGCGCCTCGAAGATCATTTCGAGTCGGTCCATTTGACCATTGGTCTGCTTGACGTGGTCGGTGATGGAGTCCCTCAACTCTCTGTTCGTTGCCGCGGCGGCGAGTCCGGGGAGCCCGGCTACGAGTTGGGTATCGGCGCTATATAAGTCCCGGATTTCTTTGATGTATAGGTCGTGCAGAGTTCTTACTTTCATGTCGTCTCTCCGTGCGATACATGCCGGGGCCATAATTTGGTAAACGCTGCGAGACATAACACCGCTGTCCATAGAGTCAACCGCAGCATAAGAATGGAGTAAATTTGACATCTTCAGCCTGCGCGCTCAACCGCAATCCCGCTCGCAGGGTGGTAGCCTCAAGCGTGCCCACTAATCATGTTCCGCCGGCCGAAGGCCGCGGTCTCCGGCACGTCGCCCTAGTGGTGTTCGCGGGATCGCGGACTGGCGACACCGTCTTTGAAGTCCTGAAAGCAGAATTCGGCGAATCGCTGCTTTCGGCTGTGATGGTCAAGACCGGCCGCGCCTTTGAAAAGGCCGCGCGCGCTGCAAAGGACGCAGGAGCCCGCGTTCTCGCCGTCGGTGGCGGCGATGGCACGCTCGGCAAAGCCGCTGAACTCTGTATTGAGCTCGACCTCGCCCTCGGTATCATTCCAACCGGCACCGGGAACGCTCTTGCCCACGAATTGGAAATCCCCATCGATCCTTCAAAAGCTTTGCGGCTTCTGGAGTCTGCTGTGGAAAGCAGAATTGATGTCGGCAAGGCGGGTGACACGACCTTCGTCACCGTAGCGACGGTTGGTATCTCCGCCGACATCGCCAAGCTGCTCGATAAGTCAGGCAAGTCCCGTTTCGGGCGTTTGGCATATATCCCCGCCGTCATCCGTGCCGTCCGAATTGCCAAACCTGTCCTTGCGACGATAGAGGCCGACGGCCAAGTGCTCAAACGGCGCGTAATGCAAATCGTCGTTGCGTCCAGCCGGACCCACGGCGGACCCTTTCCCGCATCTCAGTCCGCGACGAATGACGATGGCAAGCTCAGCGTCTACGCCGTTACGACCCTCAAAAAATCTGGACTGTTCTGGTACGCCCTTTTCCTTCTCGGCGGGCGTCACGAGTACTTGCCCGACGTGTGGTCCGTCGAATCAGAATCCGTCACAATTCGCTTAGCGAAGCCGCGCCGGTTTGTGTTGGATGGTGAACCGACCACGCGGCAAAACATCGAGTTCCGTAGCGAACACAAGGCGCTTCGTGTGATGGTTCCCAAAAAACCTTAGTCTCGGCGCGTGGGATACTCAAAAGGATGGTCGCCGTAGTCACCTCCTTGCTCCTCCTTCAGGCGCGCCCCGCCTCGCTTGACCTCACGATCTTGCACACGAACGATCTTCACGGGCACATCTTCCCATTCGCCTACACCGAAAAAGGCCGAGGACCTGACGAGAACCCTTCCGTCGGCGGAGCCGCACGACGCGCGACGACGATCCGAAGGCTTCGAGCAACGATCAAGAATCCCGTGATCCTTGTCGATTCCGGAGACACATTTACGCGCGGACCTTTAACCAACGCGTACGAAGGCGTTGCCGACGCCGAGGCGATGAATGCCGCTGGCTATGAAGTAGCTGCGTTAGGGAACAACGAATTCAAAGCAAAAGATGCTCGGGAGCAAAACGACGCCTCTGGCGCCCAAGCCGCCTTACTGAATGTGGTTCGGCGCTCGTCGTTCCCTTGGGTCTGCGCGAACGCGACGGACGCATCAGGCGGTTTCCTCACTGGTGTCCACCCGTACGTTGTTCGAGAACTGGGTGGAGTGCGCGTGGGTTTCCTCGGCCTTACTGCGCCGCGTT
Source organism: Fimbriimonadales bacterium (assembly GCA_038230855.1). GTDB lineage: Bacteria > Armatimonadota > Fimbriimonadia > Fimbriimonadales > Fimbriimonadaceae > Fimbriimonas. Next base: position 27,143 of record JBBRML010000003.1, read on the forward strand.
CGGCAGAGTATCCGCAAACGAAGGGCTGGCACATTGGAGACCCCATAGCCGCAGCCAAAGAGTGGATCCCCAAAGCAAGAAAGGACTGCGATGTGTTGATCGCCCTCACCCACATCGGAACTCTTCTCGACGTGAACTTGGCCGCAAAGACGCGCGGACTCGACGCCATTGTCGGCGGAGATTCGCACACGTTTCTGTACAAGGCGATCGAGACGACAAACCCCGCCGGAGTCAAGGTCCCGATTGTTCAGGACGGCGAATTCGGAGCCAATCTCGGACGATTTGATCTGCATTTCGATCGGGCCGCCGACGGTTCATATCACCTCGCACGATTCCGATACAAGCTCCTGCCGATCGGTGCGGACACTCCCGAAGCGCCCGACGTCGTGACCAAATTGGAACCTTACGTCCGTCCGCTCCGCGCCGTAGTGGGCCATCTGAAGGCGGTCGGAGCGACTCCGGAGCAGCGACAGCACATGACCGCGCTCGCGGTTGCTGAAGCGATGCGGGTTGCCACAAAGTCGGACGCTGGTGTCTGCAAATCCGACGGCCTGTTCGATGTCTTTCGCCAAGTTGTCGTCACTCGATATGACATCTGGGCGGCGATGCCATTCAAGAACAATGTGGTCACCGCTCGGCTGAACGCGGCTGAACTGAAAAAGATCTTGGATCGCAAAGGCGTGGTTGGCACCACGCCGCTACCTGCCGCGACGTACACCGTCGCCATGATTGACTTTGAAGCAACCTCGTTCAAGGTCCGATCCGATCTTCAGACTAAGACCGGATTGGACGTGCGCGACGCCGTCGTGAGTTGGCTCGCCGGTGCCGCGGCTCACTGAGCCCGCTCATTTTGCGTCGAGCATTTTCTCGAAGCTTCGAAGGCACTTCTCCGCGGTCTGCAGCGGCGGGATCGGATAGCTCTCTTGCTCGATAATAAACCACTTAGTGCCCGCCTTGCCGCGGATCAGCGGAAGCACCTCTTTCCAATTGACGTCGCCTTCGCCCATCATGGCATCGGAATTCGTCGCGGAAAAATCTTTCACATGCACGGAGACGACGCGCCCGGGGTACTTCGCGAGAAACGGTGCGGCCTGCACTCCGCCGGATAGGGCATTGCCCGTATCAAATTGAATCTTCACGCGGCTATCTGCGTTGCTGAAGAATGTGTCCCATACGTACTCGCCCTCGATCTTTTGAAACTCGGCGGCGTGGTTGTGATAGGCGAGCATCATCCCGTGCTTTTCGAGTTTCTCGGCGACGGCGCTGAACTCCTTCGCGGTCGCGATGATTGCCGCTTTTGTGTTTCGTTTGTTGTCGGGTAATGACGCGACGGTCAAGAGCTTCGTGCCAAGGATGCGATGGAACTCAACAGTCTTGTCGAAGTTGTCACCTTGGAGCGAGTCGAGCGAGATGTGCGCGCCATAGGACTTCAGATGACTCTCATCGAGCATTTTGCGCAGCTCTTCTGCGGACCGGCCGTAGTATCCAGCAAACTCGACGCCCTTGAAACCCATCGCCGCCACGGCCTTGATCACGCCAGGAAAGTCCTTTGCGCAGTCGTCTCGGACCGTATAAAGTTGCAGTCCGATCATCATGCGTGAACGGCGGATTTGTCCGTCACCGCGAGCATCTGCGGAGCGTCCCGCCGATGCAAAAACGAGGGCCACAAGGGCGAGAGTCAGCGAAATCTGTCGAAACTTGAACATCAAACGGTCCTACATGCGGCTCCCGGTGCCGCTTCCGTTACGATACCTGCGGGGATGCGGCGGCTAGCGCGATTGGGGACATACTCACCACCATGGTTTGTGCTTTCGTTGCCGCGTGGTACATCGGCCAGTCCTGGACGATCGTCGAGAATGGTCGATCAGCGTGGTCCATCGTCGACAGCACCGGTGATCCGGTTTGCGCCCATGGGGCCAGTGCCCTTCAGTCAGAAATCGCCGCTTCGTCGGGCGTCACCATCCCCGTCGTCACGACTGCCGTGAAAACCCCTGCCTTTCGGCTCGTCAAAGATCCGCTCCTCGCGGAGGAGCAGTATCGAATCCGCACGGATCGTCGTGGAATTGAAATTCGTGGCGGAGGCAAACGCGGCACTTTGTACGGTTGCTATGGATTCCTGCAAGATGTGGTGGGCGTTCGTTGGCTCACTCGGAATCCTCAGCAGAATCAGAGAGTTCATCTCACTTCGCTAAACGTGCCACCGCTAGACATCGTTGCGAAGCCCGCGTTTGAATACCGCGAGCCCTACTTCACCGAGGCGTTGGAGCGCAGTTGGGACCTCCATAACCGCGTAAACGGGAACTCGATGCCCCTCGACGAATCCGTCGGTGGTCGCGTCTCCTACGGTCGATTCGTGCACACCTTCGCCGAACTCGTGCCGCCAGAGACCTACTTCAAAGATCATCCAGAATATTTCTCGTTCTCGGCAGGGAAGAGGCAAGGCGGTTACGCCCAGCTCTGCCTGACGAACGCAGACGTTCTCAAGATCTCAATCCAGAAGGTGCGAACGTGGATCAAGGAGAACCCGACGGCGACGATCTTTTCTGTCTCTCAGAACGACACGTACCTGAACTGCCAGTGCGACGAATGCAAGGTGATCGAGCTCCGCGAAGGCGCGGCTTCCGGGCCGCTCATCTGCTTCGTCAACAAAGTCGCGCGCGCCATTGCCACCGAATCACCCAATGTCTTAATCGACACCCTCGCGTACCAGTGGAGCGAAAAACCACCGGTTTTCGAGCGTCCAGAGAAGAACGTCCGGATTCGTCTTGCCCCAATCGACGCATGTTTTTCACACCCAATGGACGGATGTGAAAAGAACAAGCGGTCCTACGAAAACCTACTGGCGTGGTCGAAAATCACGAAGCAGCTCTATATTTGGCACTACTGCACCGACTTCGCAAACTACCTCCAGCCCCTGCCCGACCTGGACGAAATTGCGGGTGATCTGCGCCTCTTCCACAAGCTCGGTGTCGTCGGCGTATTCTACGAGGGCGCTTACGGTGGCGGCGGCGGAGGGGAAATGGCCGAACTCAAGTCGTACCTGATCGCACGATTGATGTGGGACCCGGATCAGCCCGTCAAGCCGCTTATCGACGAATTTCTAACCGGCGTTTATGGTCGAGCCGCCCCACTGATCGCGCGTTGGCTGGACCTCGTCCATGAGCCCGCCCGCACTCACAACGTCCACGCTTCGATTTACGATTCGCCTTCTGCGTCGTATTTCAGCGCCGAGTTGTTGCGACAGGGTGAGCGGCTATTCGACGCTGCCGAGTTCCGCACTTCGGGCGACGCCTTGGCGCTTGAAGCCGTTCAGCGTGCTCGAATGGCGCTAGAGTATTTACAGTTCATGCGATCTCCCGGCTCGGATCCGCAGCGCAAGGAGTACGGTCGCCGTCTTGCCGCAAAGATTCGCCGGTTCGGAGTCGGCGAGACGAGCGAAGGCGGGTCGTCCGCAGAATTCTTGAAGCGACACGGCCTCTAGATTTAATCCCGTCAGAACGCTTCACGAAGCGAAACGTTAACTCTGTAATGCGTGCCGTTCTTTTGGCGATCGCCGCTGTTTCGGCGCTTGGATCTCAAGTTGGTAAAGACGCTTACAAGGTCGTGCTTGCCTCCGGAACTGTCGAAATTGCTGGTGTTTGCTCGGAAAGCGGCTCAAGCCTCGACTGCTGGACTCCTGCTGGCCGTCGCGACGCGGAACTCACGGAATTGATCCGGGCATTTTTTCTGGTCCACGACCAGCCGATACCAATGCGCCCCGGGCGTAAGAATCGCTATATCGTGATCCAGACCGAGCCGCGAGACGAGTCGATTCGAGGGCTAACCGCTCAACTTGAGTCTGCAGAGCGACAACCGCTCTCATCTTGCGGATCGCTCACCCACGCGGGCGGCGTCTCTTACGGCCTCTATCACCTGATGACGGAGCGGGACGTGCGCGCGGTCTCGTTGCGGCTAAAGGTTGCAGAAGATGGCGGGAAAGATGTTCGGATGGTGCCAAAGATTGGAGTCGAGACCCACGTTGGTCCCGGAATGATCAAGCTCACCGACATCGTCGAATCCAAGCCTCCAAAGCTCGGAGCGATCGGATTCGACGAGAGCCGCACTCAGACCAACCGTCGCAACGCAGGCCTTGCCAACCGCTGGAGGCTAACGTTTGACCTGACCGGCATTCCCTCCGAGTCACGTCTCCATTTCGTTGCCGAGAACGCCAAGTTCCAGCCGATCGTGCTTGTAAAGGACAACGGTGACCCTGTCGCGGGCGACGCGTCCGCCATGCCGCAATACATCTACCCGCCTGATGTACAGCACATTTTCTTCCACCAGTTTCACACTTCCCGATCAGGCGAGACGGTAACCCTAATGTCTCCCATGAATCCTGCGAAAATCCCGTTCCTCCAGGTTCATGCGTACGTGTCCTCGCAGCAGCTCGTCGATAAAATTGCGCTCGATCCCTAGCCCTAGTTTGAACCTCGGGCCGGTATCCTCTTACTAATGCGATCGTGGACGACGTTCTTCACGCTGCTAGTCGCAGGTGCCGCCGTCGCAACTCCGCAAGAAGACGCCGCTCACGCCGTGATGGTGCGGCTATTAGGCTCTCGCGCCGGCAAATTCAGCTTCAAGCAGATTCCGAGCGACAACAGACTCGATCGCTATTCTGTACTTGCTCACAGCGACCAAGTGACGATTCAGGGCACGACGTCCGTCGCTATGTGCCGCGGAGCGTACGACTATCTCAAGGAGGCGTGTCACTGCCTAGTGACGTGGGATGGCGATCAGCTGAAACTCCCGCCGCACTGGCCCGATTTCCGGCGCGACTCTGGAGTGAATCCCAACGAATTTCGGCACTACTTTAACGTTTGCACCTTTGGATATTCGACGGCATTTTGGGATTGGAATCGGTGGCAACGCGAGATCGACTGGATGGCCCTGCACGGGATCAACGCTCCGCTGTCGATGAACGGTCTTGAAAAGGTTTGGCAAACCGTCTGGCGCGGATACGGGCTGACGGATGAACAAATCCGCGCTCACTTTGTCGGTCCCGCGTTCCGACCGTGGCAGTGGATGGGGAACGTCGATTCGCACGGTGGACCGATGCCGCAATCCTGGATCGATCATCAGGCCCAACTCCAGCAAAAAATTCTTGATCGCGAACTTTCGCTGGGCATGCGACCGATTACGCCCGCCTTCGCGAGCTTTATCCCGGAGGCGTTCGCGAAGTCTCTCGCTCCTTCGCGCGTTCGCCGTTCCAGCGGCTGGGCCGGATTCGCTCCAACGTACATGCTGGACCCTCGCGACGCGCTCTTCTCAGAGATCGGCGCCAAGTTCATCGGCGAGTATAGGCATCAATACGGACGAACCTCGAGCCTTTATTTGTCGGACGTTTACAACGAAATGACGCCTCAGGTGGCTTCCGCCACGAAGCTGGAGGACCTGAAAGAAATCGCCCAGGCGGTGCATCATTCCATCAAACTCGGCGACCCCGACGGAAAGTGGGTTATGCAAGGCTGGCTCTTCACCAACGAGCGGTCGTTTTGGGGCGATCCGGAAGTATCAGCCTTTCTGGACGCCGTGCCCGATGACGACATGCTCCTCCTCGACCTCGCGGCCGAAGTCGATGAAATCTGGCGGCGCCACGCGTCATTTCGCAAGAAGCCTTACGTTTGGAACTTGCTTCACAACTACGGGCAAAACACCGCCCTCAGCGGAGACCTTCGAGCAATCTCCAACAAGCCAGCCCGAGCTCTGACCGACCCGGATCGGGGACGCCTTTCAGGAATGGGGCTAACCATGGAAGGTATCGAGCAAAACGCGGTGGTTTACGAGCTTATGACCGACATGATGTGGCGCACAACGCCCGTCAAACCTGAAGAATGGCTCGCGGAATACGGAGTACAGCGGTATGGATCGTCTTCAGACGCGGTGCGTAAGGCTTGGTCCCAGACCATGGGCGGCATATATCTTGGCCAGACTGAAAACGAATCTGCCGCTTACACCAATCGCCCGAAGCGAACCGGCGTAGCGGAGCCAGGCGATGAGATTCTTGATACCCGGCGACGCGTCGAGGCGCTGCTCGCCCTTCCGAGCAACGTTCATTCGAGTCCGTTGTGGCAACGCGACGTTGTCGACCTCGCTAAACGGTACGGCGAGCAGGCGGTGCGAATCGCTGCGTATCAGGTAGTCAACTCCATCAGTTCGCACGATGCGGCCGCGACGAAACGGTCGCGCGCCGACTTTGATCGAGTTATGGGGCTCATCGACCAACTACTAGCATCCGTCCCGCAGCACAGGATGGATCGCTGGATCGCCGCAGCGCGCGCGACGGTCGATGCCCTCGACAAGCGTGCACTCGAGGTCAACGCACGACTCCAAGTCACCGTTTGGGGCGGGCCGATTCTGTTCGACTACGCCGCAAAGGAGTGGGCCGGCCTCGTAAGCGACTTCTACCGCCCTCGGTGGAATCGATTCTTCGACGCTCTAGCTGCCCCCGACTTTGACGACGCAAGATTCGAAGCCGACTCCGCGGCGTGGGAACTGAAATGGACATCTTCACGCAGCCCGGTCGAGGTCGGGCCGTCGATCGGAGCCGAGACCGCGACGCGGGCATTGCTTGTCGGTGCAAAGTCGCTCGAACCGACGCAGAGCGACCCGGGGATAGCGGTCAACCGGCCGGTCACAACGGACGCTGAAGCCGAGCCAGGCCATGACCCCACCTGCATTACAGATGGTCGGTCAAGCGGGCGGTATTGGGCGTCAGGGCCGGGGCCGCACTGGGTGCAAATCGACCTCGGATTTGCTCACCGCGCCTCCAAGGTGCAGGTCTTTCCGTTCGTTGACGGAAAGCGGTATTACCAATACACCGTGCAAACATCCACCGACGGCAAAGCTTGGACCACCGTTGCCGATCTCTCGCAGAACAAAACGCCGTCAACTCGCAAAGGCACGGTCCACGAGTTTGCCGCGGCAATGATTCGCTACGTGCGGGTTAATATGCTTTTCAACTCTGCAAATCCAAGCATGCACCTGCACGAAGTTCGGGTTTTCAGATGAAGATTTGTGTTGCCGTGGGGCTGTGGATCCTGCTCGCTCTCGTGGCACTTGGCTCCGACCGGAGTGAAGTGCGAACCGCGCGGCGATTCATCGGCTTGCTTCAGCAGCGACTACTTCTGTCACGACAAGTTGCCATGGCCAAGTTCAACTCCGGCGCTCCCGTAGAAGATCTCAAACGCGAGCGCGAGCTTTTGGAGAAGACCCTGAAAGTGGCCGGGCGAGGGCACGAGCTCGCCCAGCGAGTGCTTCAATCGCAGATCGACGCGAGCAAAACCGCCCAGCGCAAATTCATCGCAAAATGGGCGGGCCACCCACGGTTCAAACACGCCCCGGACCTCGCTCGCGAAATCCGACCGAAGCTCGACAAGCTTACGAAGGAGATGCTGAGCATGATGCGCTCGGTGCTCGGCACGTCCGTGCCTACCTTGAGGCGGGCGGCCCGCCGCGTTCGGTGGCCCAAGCAGGACGTTGACTGCTTTTCCCCGCATGGAAGGTCGCGCTCCGGCCCGTAACCAGTGATTAGCGTGGCAATGTCGGGACAGTCGAACTGGCACGAAATCCGGTAACGTCCTTCCTGCATACCGATGGATGAAATAACCGCCGAATACGCCACCGACCAATTGGTCGCGGCCACCGAACTCCGATTTCGAACTAAAGTTTCGATGGCTGCGAAGACCGATCTCGGTCGCGTACGAGAAAATAACGAGGACAAATTCGACTTTTTCGCCTCGGAAGATGAGAAAGTTCTTGCGTCCAAAGGGCAGGTTTTTGTCGTGTGTGACGGAATGGGCGGACACGCAGCAGGGCAGATCGCCAGCGAACTTTCGGCGAAAACCTTCATCGACGTATACATGCACTATCCGTCGGAAGATCCGATCCAGGGTCTGATCTCCGGGGTGAAAGCCGCCAACCGCTTCGTCTGTGACATCGGCCGCTCCATACCCGCGCGTCGGGGCATGGGAACCACTCTGTCGGGTCTCGTGATTCTGCAGGATAAGGCCTACACCGTCCAGGTCGGCGACTCGCGAGTCTACCGATTGCGCGGCGAAACCTTCGAGCAATTGACGATCGACCACTCATGGGTCGAGGAGGTTGTCCGAGCAGGAATTATGAGCCGAGGCGAGGCGGAAAATCATCCGAATAAACACGTCATCATGCGGGCAATCGGCATTGATGGCGCGATGGAACCCGACGTCAGCGCTTTCGATCTCGAAGTTGGCGACCTATTCCTGATCTGTTCTGACGGCCTCCTGAATCATGTCGACGATGCTCGAATCGCCGCCGTTTTGCAGACTTCTGGCCTCGCCGAAGCCACGTGGAAATTGGTCGGCGAAGCCCTCCAGGGTGGCGGAAGCGACAACACGACTGTCATGTTGGTACGAGTCGACGCTATCGAACCCAATGATTCGTGAGGCCACCGAGGGCGATATCCCTGGCATCGCCAGGGTGTTCATCGCCGCGCGCACGACTTGTTTGGCGTTCCTAAACTGGGAATACGATCAAGACGTCATGTGCGACGTTTTCGGCCGACAAATGGCGCAGCACCACTTCTTAGTTGATGAAGTGGACGGCGAAATCCTTGGCTTCGCCGCTTACACTTCGGATGAGCTGGAACACCTCTATGTCGACCCATGCCGTCATGGTCAGGGAATCGGCACCCGACTGTTCAATCAAGTCGCCCAACGCATCGGCGCCGACTTCGAGTTTTGGGTCTTCCAAGCGAACGCGGCCCGTGGATTCTACGAACACCTCGGCTGCAAGATGCTTTACGAAACCGATGGCGCAGACAACATGGAGAAGTGCCCGGACGCCCGTTATCGGTATTCAGCCTAAGCGGATAGAATTAGCGTAGCAATGCTCGCCTTAACTTCACTCGCTCTGGCTACACTTCATGGCCAATTTCAGGGCCAACTTCCGGTCATTCCGGGCAAGTTTGCTCCTACCGCCGAATTGCTCAAACAGTACGAGACGCCCGCATGGTTTCGCGATGCCAAGTTCGGTATTTGGGCTCATTGGGGACCCCAGTCGGTGCCGATGATGGGCGATTGGTATGCGCGCAACATGTTTATGCAGGGAAGTGCGCAATACGAAGACCACCTGCGACGGTACGGTCATCCGTCCGTGCATGGATACCGCGAAATCATCGACCAGTGGAAAGCGGAGAACTGGGACCCGGCGCGGTTGATGCGACTATACAAGGAGGCAGGCGCTCGCTACTTCGTTTCGATGGCCTGCCACCACGATAACTTCGACCTATGGGATAGCAAGTTCCATTCTTTCAATGCCGTGAAGATGGGCCCGCATAAGGACGTCGTCGGCATATGGCAACGCGAAGCAAAGCGAAACGGAATGCGATTTGGCGTGTCCGAGCACATGGGGGCGAGCTTCACCTGGTTCCAGGTCAGCCGAGGCAGTGACAAGACTGGCCCGTACACTGGTGTGCCGTACGAAGGCGCAAACCCGAGCTACAGCGAACTTTATCACCAGGCCGCTGAACCCGGTGACCGAGGCTGGTACTCGGTGAATCGAGACTGGATGAAGGAGTGGTTCAACCGTGTGAGCGACTTAGTGACGAATTACAAGCCCGACCTGCTGTACTCCGATGGCGGTTTGCCTTTCGAAGAAGTTGGCCGAACGCTTGTCTCCAATTTCTACAACCAAAGCATCGCCAATCACGATGGAAAGCTTGAGGCGGTCTACAACTGCAAGCAAATCGGTTCAGGTTCGTTCGACGCGGCCTCGTTCGTGCAAGACATGGAGCGTGGAATCATGCCGCGCATCAATCCGCGACCGTGGCAGACCGACACTTCAATCGGCGACTGGTTCTACAACCGAAACTGGAAGTTTCGGGACCCAGACTGGGTTATCCATTCGTTGGTGGACATCGTCTCCAAGAACGGCAATCTGCTTCTGAACGTCGTGCAGCGACCAGACGGCACCATCGATCCGGAAGTAGAGACTTTGCTGCACACCGTTGGCGCGTGGATGAAGGTCAACGGCGAGTCCATCTACGGCACGCGACCGTGGGTCACCTTTGGCGAGGGCCCAACCAAATCGGGCGGCGGCAACTTCCGCGAGGATTTCGGCTTCAGCGCGAAAGATGTGCGGTACGTGCAAAAAGGGTCTCACACGATCTATGCGACGACGCTCGGTGTGCCGAGCTCCCCAGACTTGACCTTGGCTTCTCTTGCCTCCGGTCCAGAATCCGGTAAGGTGCGCGCGGTCTCTATGCTAGGTGGACCACGACCGAAGTGGACTCAGGACGCGGCTGGTCTTCACATAACACTCGGCGATCTAACTGCCATAAAGCTCTCTTTAGTGCTAAAAATCGACTGCGACAATAACGCAAAATTCAAGCCAAGCGTCACGGTGAAGCAGGCCCAACCCGCACTTCGGCCGGACTCGAACGGCACGTTCATGCTCTCCGCGGCAACGGCAGGAATGGATGGCAGTGGCCCGCAACTCGAAACTAAGGACGGTATCGAGAATCTGGGATTTTGGGACAATGCCGAAGATTCGGCGACGTGGCGCATCAGCGTCCCTACGGCTGGCCGCTACAAGGTCATTGTCGATGCCGCGACGACCAACGAGGGCGCCCTGCTGCAAGTGTCGGTTGGAACTCAGAAGGTCGTCGGTACTATCCCAAATACTGGCGACTGGGCGAAGTTCACCTCGACCGAGTTTGGCGCATTGAGGCTTCCGGCAGGGACTCTGGAAGTGAAGGTCGGAGCCGCGAACGGCAAGCCTTGGCACGCGATAAACCTCCGAAAGATCCGCTTCGAACCTAACTAGCGAGTGCAAAATTGGCGGCGGAGGCGTTCGATCCTCCGCCGCAGCCTCGAGCCTTACTTGGCGAGGTTTGGATTGTCCTTCAGGTACTGGTCTGCCGTATCCTTGGTGACCTTGACTGTCGGCAGAATGATCTTCTTGTCCTTAGGCTTGTTGCCCTTCAGAATTTCAGCGGCGATCTCGACGCCTTTAGCGCCAGGTGTCGGATACTTGAACGTCGCATCGAGTTTGCCCGCTTTGATCATGTCGATGACTTCGGTTTGGCACGCGTCGATACCGACGAACAGGGGATCCTTTGCGGAACCCGCGGGCTTTGTTTTCGCCCACGAATCGTAGGCGAGTCGCGCGCCGATCGCCATTTCATCGTTGTGGGCGTAGACGCAGTCGATGTGTTCGCCCTTCTGCAGGAACGTTTCCATGTAGGCACGGCCCTTCTGGCGTTGATATCCGCAGTCGTCGCCCTCGATGACCTTAATGCCTGGGTTCTTCTTCATGATCTCCATGAATCCGCCGCGGCGATCTCGAGTCGGCCCGATTTGGGCGATTCCCTGAATCATCAGCACGACGCCTTTGCCCTTCAGCTTGTCCGCAACGAACTCGCCTGCCTGTCGGCCGATTTCGACATTATCGCCGCCGATATAGACCGTGAACTTGTCGCTCTTAAGGTTTCGGTCGAGAATGATTACCGGCACGCCCGCGTCGAACGCCTTGTCAACTGTCGATTGGACGGAGTCCTCGGTGGGCGAAATCAGCAAGACCGCTGGCTTCTTCACCATGAATGTGTCGACGATATTGTTCTGTTTGGCCGGGTCGCCGCCGGCATCCTGCTTCTCGAACTCGAAATCTGCCTTGTGAGTATCAGCCGCGGCTTGAGTGTCCGCGTCAAATACCTTTCGCCAAGGGTCTTGCGAGTTGGCCTGCGAAAAGACGACGAGCGGCTTCTTGCCACCCTTCGCTTCGCCACCTTTCGCGTCACCCGACGTTCCCGTGTCCGTCCCCCCCGAGTTTGAGCATCCCGCGACCACAATCGCGGCCACGAGCCCAAGGGCGAAACTTCCGATTCTAAACTGCTTTGTCATGATCTTCTGCCGAGGTTCTGTAAATAAACCGCCAAGAGAATAATAATCCCTTTCCATCCCATTCCGACGTATGTGTTGACCCCTTTCAGGATCAGTAACACGTTCAAGCATACGATAAATAGGGCGCCAACAAATGTGCCGAGGACGCTCCCGAAGCCACCGATGAGCGAAGTTCCGCCCACCACAACCGCGGAAATCGCGTCCAACTCGTAACCGGTGCCCGAACTCGGGTCGCCGTTCGTGTTTCGGGCCGTGAAAATGAGGGCGGCAAGGGCGACGCAAAGGCCGTTCGCTGCGTAAGCGCCAATCCGAATCTTCGTGAGCGGCAAGCCCGCGTACCGACTCGCTTCTTCATTGCCTCCCAAGGCGTACACCCAGCGTCCGAATACCGTGCTTGTCAAAATGATCGCGGCAATCGCCGTCAGCACGAGCATGATCCAAGCGCTCAACGGGAGGCCAAAATGCATGTCGAGAAGGAATTCCAGCTTGGAACCCATGCCGCTCACCGTGCCGTTATTTGTGTACACGTACGCAACTCCTCTCAGGCTCACCATTGCCGCAAGTGAGACTACGAAGGGTTGCAGTCGGGTCGCAGATATGATATAGCCCACAAGCGCTCCTACTGAGACGCCGATGAACAGCGTGAAGGCAATCGAAGCGGCGATCCCGCGATCATTCACGATCCAGGTCGCGACGATGCAGTTCAGAAGGCCGAGCAAGGACCCAACACTCAGGTCGATTCCGCCCGTTAAGATCACGAAGGTCATGCCGACGGCAAGAATGCCGGGGACGGCGAGTTGGTTGAGCACGTTGGCAAAGTTGGCTGCCGTAAAGAAGTGCTCGCGATCCAATCCCATCGCGACGCAAAGCAACACGAAGAGCCCAACCAATCCCTGATATCGCTGGAAAGTCGCAAGCCAGTTCGCGCGTCGCATATTCAATTCATTGACGCCTCACTTTGCGTGCGGGAGGGTTACCAGATACCACTCGTCGATTGCAAGGCGAGGCGCGGTACGCTTTGCCCATGGCAGCAAAAACGGCACTCATTGTTTGGGGCGGATGGGACGGACACCAGCCCGAGCAGGTCGCGAACCTGTTCCGCGACCTGTTGGTCGCGGAGAGTTTCGACGTTGAACTCAGCGACACGCTGGACGCGTTCTTGGACGCTGACAAGTTAGCGAACTTGAACCTGATCGTCCCGGTCTGGACCATGGGCAAAATCACTTCGGAGCAGTGTAATCCTGTCGTGGCCGCCGTTCGCGATCACGGTGTCGGAATCGCTGGCTGCCACGGTGGAATGTGCGATTCGTTCCGCGAAAACACGGAGTGGCAGTGGCTAACCGGCGGTCAATGGGTCGCGCATCCCGGCAATGACGGAGTTCGCTACACGATCAACATAAACCATGCAAACCCCCACCCGATTACGCACGGCCTAGGTGACTTCGAGGTCGTTTCGGAGCAGTATTATTTGCACACCGATCCGGGCAACAGCGTGTTAGCGACGACGGATTTCCCGCACGCGGAGCACGGCGGTCCTCACGTCGATAATCCGTGCAAAATGCCTCAAATTTGGACCCGGAGCTTTGGCAAGGGTCGAGTGTTTTACAACGCACTTGGACACCAACGTGTCGTCCTCGAAGAGCCGACGGCGCACGAGATCACGCGCCGCGGGCTAGTCTGGGCCGCGAAGTAGTCACTGCTTTACAGCACGACCCAGCGAAGCATTCAACCCTGATTGGCTACCCTGGTAACGGTCAGCGCCTCGAGTTCGGAATGGATGTCACGTCATTCAAGCGGACGGTAACCAACCGAGTTTGATCCCTGTCAGGGATCCATATCAGAGTCGAAGCGCAGCGCAGACCCCGCCGAAGGGAAATGAGCGAAGTCGAAGCGAAGCGTAGACCCCGCCGAAGGGAAATGAGCGAAGCGAATCGGGGCGAATCGGGGCGAAGGGTTGGCGCCATGAGGCGCAAACCCTGGTAATCGTCAGCGCTTCGAGTTCGGAATGGATTTCACGTCCTTCAAGAGGACGGTAACCAACCGAGTTTGATCCCTGTCAGGGATCCATATCACAGCGAAGGGTTGGCGCCATGAGGCGCAAACCCTGGTACGGTTGCCGCATAGCGTTCCGGTCCTGAAGGGACTGCCTCCAATGCCATTTGATCTCGCGTTGGTCTCAACCGAACAGCCCGAAACTACAGGCGCGACCTACGATTCCTTCCCATTCATCCGATGAGGGGGAAGGATGGCGGGATGATTGTGCCCGCCAGGATGGGGGTTACGAAGCGCAAACTTGGTCTTCGCTCCCGCTAACCCGGAGGATTTGTAGATTCCAGCGAAGGGTAGCCACCGTGAGGTGGCTACTCTGGAAGGGCCGACACACAAAATACCAGTCCCGAACGGACTGCGTCCAATGCAATTTCCTTCTCAATTTCGGAATGAATCGCAAGCGCGAACCCGCGTCCAATCGCGGGCGTCATATAATCGCGTCAATACAACTGGCCAGCTCAATATCGTAAGGCGACAATCCCTTCACGCTGTGCGTATTCATCGCAACCGTTACTTTCGTGTAACCGACCGCGAGGTCCGGGTGATGGTCTAATTTGTCGGCTAAGTATCCGACCGCAACCGCAAACACCAAGCCATCCTTGTACGTTTTGAACTCAAATCGTCGGGTCAACATCCCGTTTTCGACCGCCCAACCAGCGAGATCCCTGAGGGAAGATTCTAATTCACTATTCGTCAACAACCGGTATTCGAGCTTCATAGCGGGATACTACCGTTACTTGACGCCCGTGCCTTCCGGCGCCTCGCGATCGGGCTGCAAAAGAATCGCCCCCCCATCTTCGTCCGTCGCCGCTAGCAGCATTCCTTGACTCTCTGCTCCGCGCAATTTGGCCGGCTTAAGATTAACGCAGACCACGACCTGACGTCCAATGAGATCCTCGGCCGAGTAATTCTTCCGAATCCCCGCGACGATCTGACGTCGTTCGTCTCCGATGACGATCTGAAGCTTCATCAACTTGTCTGACCCTTCTAGAGGCTCCGCTTCTAGCACGCGTCCGATCTTTAGCTTGACTTTTACAAAGTCGTCGATTGAAATTAGGTTGTCTTCCATAGGAACTGGGGTCTTATCGGTCGGCGGTGCGATCGGTTTTGCAACCGGCGCGACCTGAACAGGTTTGGCGATCTCGAGGCGCGGGAAAATAGGTTTTGGCTGATTCAACTGCGTACCTGCGGGCAGCGTCGAGTGGTCGCCGATTAGAGACCACGTGGTCAGCGGCGGCAAATTGAGTTGATGCGCGATGGCATCTGCGGCGTGCGGCAAAACAGGTCGAACAAGGCCTTCCGCCGCGCGAATTCCAAGGAGCATTCCCCTCAAAACCCCGCCCAAGGCCGCATCGCTATTCTTTGCCAGTGCCCACGGCGCTCGGGTGTCAACGTACTTGTTCAAAAACCGCACGAGGCTCCATGCCGCATCGCTGGCCGAGTCCAGCCGGTAGCACTTCATCGCCTGCTCGTAACGCGTTCTCGCGTCGGCGATAGCCTGCAACACTTCCGGTTCGGCATCCTCCGCGGGCACCACGCCTGCCAAAAACTTGTGGGCCATCGAGAGTGCGCGATTGAGGGCGTTCCCTAGGTCATTCGCGAGATCGGCGTTGTACTTGCGGTCGAATTCCTCGAACGAAAACGAACTGTCCGAGTCGAGAGCCATCGTTGCCGTGAGATAGTGCCGGACGGCATCAATTGCCACTTCTGGCGCGCACGTTGACCGAGTCGCGAGATCCGCGGCGAGTTCCAGCGGCCCAACCGAAACTCCCTTCGATTTGGAAAGCTTTTCGCCCCCAAACAATATCCACCCATGAGCGACGACAGACTCTGGGAGCGGCAGTCCGACCCCCCACAGCATCGCAGGCCAAAGCGTCGCGTGGAAGCGCGTCAAAATGTCTTTTCCTAGCCATTGGACGGCCGGCGGCCATTTATCTTCCCACCCATCGGCCGGCCATCCCGACGCCGTGACGTAGTTGATCAGCGCGTCGAACCAAACGTAAATAACCTGCCCTTCATCGCCCGGAACCGGGATTCCCCATCCAGGGTTACTTCGCGAAACGCACGCGTCGCGCAGCCCCTGTTTGATGAAAGAGACCACCTCGTTCTTGCGTGTTTCGGGGATGATGAAGGTCGGATTCGCCTCAATATGCTCCAGCAATCGGTCCTGGAATGCCGAGAGTCGAAAGAAGTAGTTTTTCTCGCTCACCCATCGCACGGGGTTGCCATCCGGACTCTTACCATCGACGAGGTCAGATTCCTTGAAATACGTCTCTGATGAGGTGTCGTACCATCCTTCGTATTGGTCCTGATAGATGTAGCCGTTGGCCTGTAGGCGGCGGAAGAACTCCTGGCTGACCGCTCGGTGTTGCTCTTTGCTCGTCCGCACAAACGCGTCGTACTCGATACCCATCGACTTAAAAATAGACTCGAAACGCCCCGAAATTTCATCAACGAAGGCGTGAACTTCCGTGCCGCTCGCGTCTGCCGCGTCCTTGATTTTGAGGCCGTTTTCATCCGCACCCGCCACAAAGTAGACGTCCTCTCCTCGCATCCTCATGTACCGCGCCGTCACGTCGCCGGATAGCGTATCGAGAACGGTGCCGAGGTGCGGCACGGAGTTGACATATGGGATCGCGGTGACGATCGTCGTCTTTCGTGGCATGAACCTGACAGTTTACTGTGCGATGCTGACCGCGACGCTGCCGAAAGCGAGCACGTGATGAACCAAGTGCCCTCCAAGAAATACGGGAGATTTAGCCTTAACCCCGCAAAAGTATCCGTGTAGACCTGGGAAACCAGCAAATTGCGCGGGAAGGGAATTCCAGTTTCACCCTAGCATTGCAATGTCACATGGCAAACATCGCACCAGCAAGTTCAACTTCGACGAGCGTCTCGGTTCCGCCGGTACACGCGGCAACCTCAGCCTCCGCGTCAACTTCAGGCTCTGTATCGACCTCAGGTTCCGTTTCCACCTCTGGCTCCGTGTCTACGGGTAGCAACGGTGTAGGAGGCACTTTAAGCGTCCATGCATAACCTGGAAGAAGATCGACTCATCTAGTCCGCGCGCCTCCGTTCAGTGACGAGCGGAGGCCCCTCTACCCAGTCCCCACACCCCTCATGTTCAACGGAATCGACCCATTCTCCGCAATGTCACTCTCGACAAACGCGTCCGATCTCACCGCCTCATCGCACATGAAAAGTTTCTTTGGCAAACTTAAATCTCGGACTCAGCGAGCCGCGGGTTCGGTGAATCACTACCTGAGCAACTCGTCCAATCACGATATCTGGATGGCTAAGACCAACGACCTGATGGCGATGCAGCCGATCCTGTCACCTGTGCCGTCGGTCCACCGTGTTGATCACTGGCTCTCAAATTCCGAACCCTCCGAAAGCACGAACTTCTGAACCATGCCCCAAAGTTCACGAAGGGCTTGATCCTCACCAAACCGCTCCACTAAAGTTTTCAGCACCGTTTCCTCCATCCCCCTCCAGGGAAGTGGCGGCCGTCCCGAAAGGGTGGCCGCCCTTCTCATTTCGGCCGCCGCTTCGATGTCGAGCCGAGTTACCGTGCATAAGAGAAAGGCTCGGAAGTATCGAAGCATGGCAAGGTCGGCATGCCGCAGCGCCTCGTCGATCCATCGGCCCGCTTCCTCGTGTAGGCCCGCCTCAAGTAGCAAGCACGCGACTTCGATCAACTCTTCGGGGACTTCCGCGAGGGGCGCGACGAGCGGACTGGCTTCCACTTGGTGCCCTTGCGCAAGGAATTGAGCGGCCCGAAGGGCGGGCTCCAGTGGAGCGATGTAGTGTGCGTTCAGAAGGTCGTCAGACTCCGCTTCGGGCGATACTCCAGCCGCAACCGCCTTCTCACACCATGCGACGGCATCATCTCCGTTGTACAAAAGCGACTGTTCGTAGAAGGTCTGTGCTGCGTCACGACTCTCCTCGCGCAGCGCACTCCGAGCGAGGACAAGACAGGCGTAAGGACGCCACGCCGGGTCAATGAGTGCCGCACGGGCCGCGTTGGGAGAATCCAATTTCCGCTTCAAAATCGCCGCCGCTGGCGTCGCCAGCACCGATTCAAAGGTCAGGGGCAGCGACTCCGTGATGGAGTCACGCGTATCGAGGAAGGCGATTCGGCTTATCGACCCGCCGATTTCTGCAAGCGGGATCTCCCAAATCCGCTCCGGAAACAAGTCGGAGACTGCCTCAAGGGTCTGTCCAGAGGAAGTTTGGATGGCGACACGTTGAGCCATACGCGGGGACTGCGCTTGTAGGCGCAGCGTGTCTTGGGTTTGGCCAATGGCGAAGTGGCGACCAACGGCCGCCGCGGAAATCCCCGTGCTGACGTGGATGACGACATCAACCGAATGAGTCTGGCGGGGGCCAAGTGCCCCGCCCGGAAGGGCGATCCATGCGGAGTCGTCCTGAAGCCGGGCAAACGTGCCATTTGGAGCATCAACGAACAACGCTCGAGAAGTCGCCCGTGCGACTTGGTCTTCGCCGAAGATCATCCCTGCAAATTCGAGCCGCCCGCAGAACGCTAAGGCTGAATCGGTCCGGTTTTGGGTGCTGACCCGAACTCGGAAAGCCGCCTGCGCCTCCAACAAACAAACTTGCATTCGGTACGCCAAGCCGCGCCCCCCGACGTGGTCGCAAACCCATAGATGTGGATCGCCATGCTCGTCAGGCTGGACCGCCGTTCGGACCGTCCCCAAGTCGTTCAGCCTCGACTCTGCCCCGTAGTGGAAGGAAATTCCGTGCCGCCACTCCGCGCCCCTTGGACCCGACTCGGCAATATCTATTACGCCGTCATCGGCGAAAACCTCGGCTCCGTTTCGTTTGTCAAAAATCGCGAAGATTCGACCGCCGAGATCGGGCAAGAAGGTCAGCCGAAGATACTCGTGCTCAAGAACTATCGTGCGAAATTCTCGCGTCTCAAAGCGCGCTGTAGGCACGAGTGCGGGGAAGGGATAGGACGAACGCGTCGGCTCCACCGCTTCCAGAATCCGCACCTGAAGGGAAATCGAATCCTCGAAGGCGTCAATCGACATTGGCCGTTCAAGGGTACCTACGGTGCGCTACAATGCAAGAGATGTCGCGCCTGACTCCGACCGGATGGTTCTTCAAATTCATCCTGATCCCGATTGCCGTCGGTGCGATTGGCTACTACGTAGTTGGGCCAAAGATCGTTGATTTTCAGCGGCAGCCTGTTACGGGTGGGTCTCACGACAGCCGAACCGCAGACCCAGGATAACGGCAAAAAGGTTGGAGCGGGTGACGAGATTCGAACTCGCAACCTTGACCTTGGGAAGGTCCTGCCCTACCATTGGGCCACACCCGCGAAACGAGACTCTGGAGCGGGCGATGGGAATCGAACCCACGTGATCAGCTTGGAAGGCTGGAGCTTTACCATTAAGCTACGCCCGCAGAGGTCTCATTATACCGACGCGACCCGCGGCGGCATCGGTGCCGAATAATTCAAGCCTGCTGAAACTCGGCGAGCTCGGCCAGAAAAGCTTCCGTCTCCGATACCTGCTTGCCCGTGATGGCATCTTGCAGTGACACCGCAAATTTAGATTTCTGTAGGACCCAATTGACGACCGGAATCATCGCAATGCCGAAGGCCACGTTTGCTGCTAGCCACCCGCGGTCGACCGCAAAGATGAAGTTCACGCCAAAAATGAACTGACCGAGCAGTACGGGGAAGATCACCCATAACGGCAATGCCCAGGCGAACACCCACTGCGTAACTTTCACGCGTAGCCTCCGGAGGTTTGCGATTTTGCGTTGTGACTCGACAATTGGTTGACCAAGATCTAGTGCTGCCGCAATGATGAAGTGTCGAACGCTCAGGTTGATCTCAACAATCGCAAAGGCGAATAAAAGCAGGGCAGGGATCGCCGCGACGGGTCGAGTTAGCAATCCGTGGATGTGATCTGCTACGAAGTTTCCCGTCCACACGGCGGCGAGTCCGGCGACAATCAAGTCCCACGTCGGCACAAGTCGCATCCGTCCTTGGTGTCGCGTAAGTCGGTCTTTGTTGATCTGAAGTTGGAGAGTAGCTTGCTGAGCGGTGCAGTGCTCCACTCGGTTTTCAAGGGCGAGCCATGCGGTAGAGAATTCTTGTTTGTCCATGTTGTATTCCTAGTTAATTCTGGTCAGCAGCTTCGATTCGTAATCGAGCCTTGAGGCGGCTTATTTTTGTGGCGACGTTTCCCGTCGAGAGTCCGAGGATTTCGCCGATTTCTGCATGCGACCTTTCGTCGATGTACAGCACCAGCAGTGCCCGGCTCAGTTCATCCAAGCTTTGGATCAGCACGTAAAGTTCGTTCGAATCTTCCGGCTCGATCGGTGCGGGGAGCAGGGCTAGATCCGCCCCGGAAACCAGCCGCTTGGCTCGCGCTTTCGATTGCCGCGACCAGGAGATGGCAGTATTGAGCGCGACCTGATACATCCAGGTCGAAAAATTGCGAGCGGAATCGTAGCGCGGAAACGAGCGCCACAGTTGCAGCCTGATATCTTGCGCCAGGTCTTGCTGATCTTCGGAGTGCCACGCGTAAGTGCTGACGACCTTGAAGACGAGGCGTTTATGCTCCTCGAGCAGTTGCTGGAATCGGGCTTGTTCGCTGATAATCGCTGCCTCCGCCGTGTTCATGCCATGTTATTCGCATGAGGGCCGCAAACCTTACACGTAAAGTCAGCGAAGTCGTCTTGCTACGGAGTTGCACCATTCGTCTGCGATGATTTGCTGACCGGCGTAGGTCGGATGGATACCATCCCAAATCCAAAAGTCGGCGTTCGCTCGCTTCAAGGCTGAATCGAATGCCGCTTGAAGTGGCACGAAGATCGCGCCGTGATTCTTGGCAATCCTGGCCGTTGTGGCTTGGACAATTCGGAGCCGAGGCTCAAGTTCAGCCCACTTCGATTTGCGCCATCCCGTACATAACCCGAACGGTTCGCACATGACGATCTTCACGCCAGGCAACGAGCTTGCGGTCAGGGTGACCAACCTATCCAACTCGCCCTCGAAGCTCGCCAAAGGCGTCGTGGCTTCGACGTCATTGATGCCTATCAAAATGCTCACGATCGTGGGTTTGAGGTCCAGCGTGTCCATTTGCCAACGGCTGAGCAAGTCGTCGAGTTTGTTTCCGCTAATTCCGCGATTGATGAATTCGACGTTGCGCTCGGGGAACGATGCACCCATTCTCGACGCAATGAGGAATGCGTAGCTATGTCCCAAAATATGGTTTGGGTCATTCGATCGTCCGCGATTCATATCCGTGATGGAATCCCCCTGAAATAGCACGCGGGCATGCACTGGGAATTTGATCAGCTGTTGGGCTCCGAAGGCAAGACTCGCCGCAAGAAGGGCAATGCTCATACCGACGAGCATAGCTCGTGCGCTCTGGCCCGCAATCACGTAAAATGCCGTCCAGCGCTATGAACCTACAGACCTATCTTTTTTTTGGAGACTGCTGTGAAGAAGCGATTCGCTTTTACGAAGGAGCGGTTGGTGCCCGGTGCGAATTCATCCTGCGCTACAAGGACGGGCCGCCTGCCCTCATCCCGCTCAACGGCGAAGAACTCATTTTCCACGCGACGTTGGCTATCGGGGACACCCGAATCAATATGAGTGATGACTCGGAGCGCGCCGCGATCGGCTTCGGCGGCTTTGCATTTTTGTTGCACCTCGACGCAGATTCAGACGCGGAGTTGGCTCACGCCAACCTAGCGGTTGGCGGAGAGGTTCAGATGCCGATGGCGCAAGTTCCCTGGGCATCGCAATACGGAATCGTTCTCGACCGCTTCGGCGTGCTCTGGAAGATTCAGTCCGGGTAGTGATTTTGCGACGGTTGCTGCTAGCGTTCCTTAATTGCGCTTGCATAAAGTCTGTGAGCTGACGAACTATTCGCGGTATCGTCCATACAGGCGGCGACTTTCTGATCACTTTCGTTGGTGGTTGTACACCCCAAAAGGTTGGAGTGAAGCCCGGTGACGAAATGAATTCCGGCATGACAGAGCAGCAAAAAGCTCTGAACACTGCCCCCAAAGACCGCCCCGTTTGTTAACCATCATGCTGACCATATCCATCGCCTTCGCCATTGCAAATACACCCCTCGTGGCATCGACTCCGATCGAGATCCCTGGCGGTCCCGGTAAGTTTGATTTCACTCAAATCGACGCCAAGAATCGATTGTTTCTCGCTTGCCATCCCGGACGGAAATCCATCGCCGTGGTGAACATGTCGTCGGGCGCAGCCCACGACGTAGACTCCGGGGTCGAATGCAATGGCGTCTCCGCCGACTCGACCACCCATCGCATGTATGGGGCCGGTCCTGGCCAGAAATTTGTCAGTATCGACACGAAGACGTTCAAGAAGCTAGGCTCGCTAGACCTCTCCGGCCCTGGTGACGGCGTCCAAGTCGACTCCGCGCGAGGAATCGCTTACGTGGCCAACGACGACGGTACAACTCTGTGGGTGATTGGCCTCAAATCAATGAAGCTTGAGACGTCGATCAAAATCAAAGAGGCCCCGGAGTATCTCGAACTCGACACCGCCCGAAACCGTGTTTACCAACCTATCAAGTCAGCCAGTGTCGTCCAGGTCATCGATGCGAAGTCGCGAAAAGTGATCTCCGAGTGGAAATTGGGCGCGCTCACCGGGCCACACGGTTTTGCCCTAGATCGAACCACCCAAACCGCGATGGTGGTCGGCAGCAACGGCAAACTCACGATCCTCAAAGCGACAACAGGCGCGATTCTTTCCGAATTGGACGTCCTCGCAAAGAGCGATCAGGTCGCCTACGACTCGAAACTGAAGCGGCTTTACATTCCCGCTCAAGGAAGCATCCAAGTGGTTCAAATTAGCGGCGGAAAGGGGACGATTCTGGGCACCGTGCCGGTGGATAAGGATTGCAAACGAGTCTCCGTTGACCCGGTCACCGGGAATGTCTGGGTCGCCTTCTCGAACGCGAAGGGTAGCTTCGCTCAGAAGTTCAAGCCCAGCAAGTAAGGCGATCGGCTGTCGAGGATGGGATCGTTCAGGCATCGGAAACTGCATTCCGATGCCATTGCCTTCAAGCTTGACGCACCTCACTGACTCGATTTGTCCGCCGGATCAAAACGGAGTTAGCGAGCCTATCAACATGACCTCGCTCGAAGCGCGGTGAACCCAGTCGCCATTTGGGCCGATAATTCCGCTCGGGGCGTTGCTTTGCAGTTTGCCGTGCGGATCGGCGGCGTCCGCCGCCACGATCCAAACGCCGGACGCCCGCGCCCGAAGACGCATGTTCACTTCGTGGAAAGACCGATTCAGCGCGAGTTCTTCACCTTCACCGACTCCGCTGTTAATCGCGAGGAAGATGACCTTGGCGCCAAGGTGTGCCAACTGACGTGCCAAGAACGGATCGGCGCCCGGTGTCCATTCGGGATTCGCCCACATGTCATTGCAAATGAGTCCGCCCACCGTGATGCCTTTTAGTTGAAAACTCATCAGCGGCGCTGTCGCGAACTGATCGCTTTCGCCAAGTAACTCCGGCTCACGAGTTCGCTTACACAGAAGAATCTTGGCGTGAAACCCGAGCAATTCGCCGCTCTCATCGTAGAATCGCAACTGGTTGTATCGTTGGCCGTCCGCTTCCTCAAAGCACGTGCCCAGAGCCAAACCGAGTTTCGCTTCACGCGCCTTCGCCGTGACGTGGCGAAGTGCGTCTGCGACCTCGATAGCGTCAAAGCCATCGTAATAACCTGACAGCGAGCCTTCGGGAGTGAGGAGAATGTCCGCGCCCGCATTGCTAGCGAAATCAATCGCGCGCTCGATCGCAATGACGTTTGCAGTTACTTCGCGCACGACGGGAACTGCGGCAATCGCGACGGTTAAGGAACCTGCTCCCACAACTTAAGTTACCGTGTCGCTAGGCTTACGCGGCCAGAGATATTTTCACGGTCGCGCGTTCTGCAAGTAACCCATTGCGTTCCGTGCCGCGATTGCCGCTTGACAACCCGTCAAAATCTTCCGATTTGCCGCTGAATACTCGTTCGCCTGACGCTGCAGTATTTCAATCAAATTGGTCACTGCGACTCCGTCAGAAGTCGTGTGAACCCCGCCAATAACCTTGCCCCACAACTGAGTTGCGACTGCCGTCGATAGCGGCGCGAAGTGATCGAGATGTTCTTGGAGCTGGAGGAACTCCCGTGTTGTCTTCAGCGCAGGAGTTCGCGTGGCCAATGGCTCCAATACGAACCGGCTGACATTGGATTCTGGTTGTGCGACGGTTAGGATGAACTCGAGGATGTTCGCCGTCCACGCACCGAACTCACCGGCGGTTCGTCCCAAAATCGACTTCTGCGTCGCTAAACGTGCCTGGCGATCGGACACCAGAATCCCGTCTCTAGCCTTAACCAAAGTTCGCAACTGATCGAGCGAAAGTCCGGGTGGATGGTCGCCGAATTGCGCGTCGTAGTCCGAGAGCACCTTTCGCTCGGCGGCAGAGCGAGGTGGCCCCTCAGCGCGAGATTCTTCCCCCAACATTTCCGAGGCGTCCTTCCAAGCGACCGCTCGAAAGAGGCTGTACTCCTTCATAGACCCGACAATGCTGTGCTTTGCAAGCGCCAAAGCTCGGCGGCACACTGCAACGTAATCGGCGTTGTGCGGTACGTCTTTCGATATTGCCCCCGCGGCCAGAACCAAGGCGATTACGAAGGCAGGATCATCGTCGCGCATGGCCGCAGCGGGCGCGGTGATCCTGTTCAACATCGCGAGCCGGGCCTCCGTGCTGCCAGCGAAGCCCTGCTGACCATCTTCCAGAAAGAAGCGAGCAAAGTTCACTTCACGCTCCGCGGCAAGGGCGAGCAAGAAAGGTTTCGAGGATTCCGGTGCTCTTTCGGTCGCCAACTGCAGCCACTGGGTCGCGTGATCTTGCGTGTTTGAAATATCCAACCAGTTCAGCAACGACAGCAAGGTCACTGGATACTTGGAACCAAATGTTGAGGTCACGAGCCCGTCGAAGAGCGGGTCGGATGCCTCTCGGGGAATCGCTGCCAGGCTCCGCATCGCTCCGATGGTTTCATCAAACCCTGCATGAATTGCCGCCTGGTGCATTACTCTGAGAAACGGCCCTGTCCTCCACGTTGGATGGTCCGATACAAGCTGATCGATCAGGCGACCGGCTAGCGCCAAGTCTGCCGGACGCTGCTTCAGAGCATCAACGATCGTTCGGTCAGCGATCAGAAACTGCAACTGCTCCTTGACGAACGCACCTTCAGGAGTCGCAAGTCGACCACTTTCAATCTCACCGAGCGTATGTATTGTGTCCTGCAAGTCTGAGCCGGCAATCATCTCCAAGTAAGCCTTAAGAATCGGGATTGGTAGCGTCGAATACAGCACCATCCGGCGATGCGCGTCCTTGGGATTCATTAGCCGGAGCGCGAAAATCTCGCGGTCCAGTACTGGGAGTAGCGGACAGGACGGACTTAGATCGGCAAGTTGGTAAAGGGCTCGGATTGCTCCATCGTAATCTTGGGCACATACAAACGCCGAGATCGATTCCATCAGCAAGATATCGTCGTCGCCAAACTCTCGGCACAGGGACCGCAGTTCCGAGGTGTCCACCGGTTGTTCGCTGCTGATGCCGTTAAGTTGCACGCGCATTATTCGCGCTTCTGCGAGCAAGCGAAGGGACGCCTGCCGACTATCGACCAGGATCCGACCCAGGTCGCTTAGTGCTTCTGGGAAGCGACTCAGCCCCGCCAAAATCTGCGCTCTTAACAGTCGAGCCTTCGGATAAACGGGCACGAGTTCTAGCACGACATCGACACTGTCCAACGCTTCGGGCAGCCGACCTTCAACGTAGGCCTCGTCTGCACTGCGCATGAGGCTTTGCGCCTCGAACGCGGCAAGGCTGGATGCGGCGACCGGGAGCACGGACGGCAGTTCCACCTTCGCGGTACGGACCCCAGTTCCCGAAAGCATGGGGGCGAGCCGACTGGTCTCGACGGGCGAACTCCATAGAACCGTCGCATCGGCGATCGCCCCTCCCGACACCGACCCGCGCCCTGTACCCAGCGAGAATGGCCCTAGCCCGACGTAAGACTTCGGGATGCTTACTTGTAAAGGTTTGACCGTTAACCAACCGGGCAAGGTCGATGCCTCGATGCCTAACGAACGCCAGGCAGCGCACACTTTACAAGCGTCGAAGACGCCATACAACCGGTAGAACTCCGGATAAACGGCGGCCAGCTCCGCGTAGTGCGTGGTGAACTGTCGCGCAGATTCCTTGGAATATGGGTCCGAACCCGCGTCTTCGAATCCGCCGTGGGCCAGTCGCTGACTCTCAGCTTGCACCCCGACCATGCTTTCAAAAAGCATGGCGATTGCATTGCCCGCACGATGTATGTAAACGTCGCCCGCTGGCGAAGCGAGCGGGCTCAGCCACTGCCGGTTGGCGTACTGTCCGGGCGGCGCAGTTTTCAAGACGTCAAACCACCGGCGAAAACCTGGAATCGACGGACTCTCCGCGCCAAGCGTAATCCGCTTCATCAAGTAGTCCGCTTCAAGCATTTGTTTGATGAAGAGGGAGTTCTGAAGCGAAGAATCCAAGCCCCCAACACGCGTGATCTGCGGCACCACCAAGCCCGCCGAAAGCTGTGCCAGCTCCGAAAAGAACCTCATGTCTGGATCTAGCGAGATATAGGGAGATGACCCGCGCTGGTAAATCGACTGCATCGCTACAACGAGAATGTCGGCGGGGATCGATTCGTGCCCAGCCTCGCGCAGACCTGCGAGCGAAATCGAGCCATTCGAGGCTCGCACGAAACCGAGCACGCGAGTCAAGCCGCCCAATGTTCCGTGCGCTCGAATGTCCTGCAGTGGCACAAGGCAGATCTCGCGAGCAAGGGGTTGGGGACGTATCACCAACGCGCCTTGCGTGTTCGTCGCCAAGAATTCAGTAATCCTTGTCTGCATCGCGACGAGCTTCGACTCTTCGATTCCATTTCCAAACTGCGAAGGGTCAAACTTTATCAACACTCCCCCCGGCCCGCGCTGGATGCTCGCCGATTTATGCGAGTCGTTCAGATTGTCGATCGGATTGGTGTGGCTCTGGGAAAGGATTTCGTCGTACGACTTGCCCTGAACAGCTAGCGTGATGATCGTCTTGTAGTCTTGTGCATCGCGGACCGGAGTTCGAATCGCATCTCCCTGCGACCAAGAACCACTTATCCGACCGTTCGTCTCTTCCACGAATGATTTTTGGGCCGGATCGTATTGCAAGCGAACGTCATCAACGAGTCCGGGCGGCGCATTTGTGTCCGCAACTCGCAAAATCCATGTCCCGTTGACCTTGTCCGCACCGTAAATCGTCACCCGGTGGCGTACGTTGGACATGCCGATCGACTCCAGAGACACCCCTTTCGCGACAGTTGCGTTTCCAAAAGTCACCGAGATCGGATTGCCTTGTCGGAGTCCCGCCACGATAGATTCAATAAATTGATTTGGCTGAGTCTGACTGAGCCTCGGGGCAAATATCGGCTCTCCAAGTTGCTCGGAATGCTTATGAGCAATGCCCAGCACGTGTTTGAGATACGCCTCCGGTCGCTGCTGGGTGATCAGCTTCGTTATGTTGTGAAGCGGTGGGCCGTTGTGATTAACTCGAAGGTCATAGAAGACATGCGCCAGGTCGTCAGCCCCAACGCACGCCCCGAACAACGCATATGTAACGCTCGGATTTTGGATCGAAGGCAAGTCAAGACTAGGCCGAAATTGCGTGACAACCGACTCTTGAGGCGCATAATCCAGCGACAATAAGCGCAGGCTCGCCAACACGGTCAATAGCAGTGTCATGCCGTAGCTTTGCACATTTGTTTTCAACCAAAAACAGACATTAAGGGCGGATCAGCGTCGCGGCGTCGTATTGGTGGCCGTTGTCACCGCACCGAGCCCCATCCAGCACGCTTTGATCCCAGCCGCCATCTTTAGCGAATCGCCCTCGCCCTCGTAATGCAAAAACTCGATCTCGCGAGATCCACCCAAAATGTGGTTGTGGATAGCCGTGATGTGGATGCCCGCCTTTCGAAGCTGGTGGACCACCGATTGCAGGTCCGCTCGAACGCAGCAGGTGTCTCCCATGACCATCGTCAGTCCACATTCGCAAGCATAAAAAGCCGCCCAAGACCCCACTCCCATTCCCGGGGTGAACTTGAGGTCGCTGATTGTTACGTCGATGTCCTTTCTGGGGTTCGCAAAACGCACTACGCCGCTAGGGAACAGCTGGGGCTTAGATCCGAATACTCCCGCGAGGGCGTCCGTGTCCAACTTTGGTTTTCCCGTGCTGGGAGGAGCCGCCGTTTGCGAGCGGGTGCCGAGTATGCGCAAGGCAGAGCGGAAGGTCTGCGCGATTTCGCTTGGCCTTCCGGTGACCTGAAAGTGCATATAAAACAGGCGCGGATGCTCCGTTGTCATGTGATTGTGCAAAGCGACAACCTCGTAATTTCCTGCGTGTAGGGCGTCGATCACGCGGTCGATTTCATCATCCAACATTGCGACGTCTCCAACCGCCAGAACGCGATCGGCCGAACCCGAGAAGGCAATGTACGTGACAAGACCCATGTCAGCAGGAATGGCCATGCCTGCACTGTTTGTAAACTTGACGTCGTTACGAGGAACGTTGATCCGATAGGAACCATCGCTGTTCATCGTGCCGGTCTTCCCTACGATTACAGAAATCGCTTGGAAGTGATTGGGTACGGGTGGAGCCTGGGTGAACGCAAGCGTTGTTATCGCGGCGGCAATCGCAGTTACTAGGACTCTCGGGGTCATTTGGAAATCTCCTTCACCTATGCAGGCGATTCCAAGAAGGTTACCGAACGTAGTAGATCCGCCGTTTTGGCGGATAGCGATTGCCTTGGAGTCCAGAGCGCAAAATCTCGGTTCAGACTGAGCGCTCACTCCGAGCGGCACTCGGCATGAGCGCTCATAAATGGACCTCCGCCTGGGGAAAGCGGAGGTCCATTCTCCCATTTACTTGATGCTCAACCCACCATCAATGTTCAATACCTGGCCAGTAATGAATGATGCCGCATCGCTCGCGAGGAAGACGGCGGCCTCCGCGATCTCGATTTCCTCCCCGACTCTGCCAAGCGGAATGCCGGATGCCATCATCGCCGAGAAATTTTCACGCGAGCCCGCCATCGTTTCCGTGCCTTCGGTCCAGACTGGCCCAGGCGAAACGGTATTTACCCGCACATTTGCACCCGCCAACTCCACGGCCGCCGTGCGCGTTAAGGTGTTGATGGCACCTTTTGTCAGAGCGTAGGCCGAGGCGCCGGCAAAGCCGATGTCCGCGACGACGCTCGAAGTGAAGATGATCGCTCCTCCTTTTGGCCCGAACGCTTTACTCACGTGCTTGAGGCCGTAATAGGCACCCTTCACGTTGATGTCGATTTGGTGCGAGAGGTCTTCAGAACTCTGCTCGGCGATAGGCGTGAATCGGAAAACGCCCGCGTTCAAGAACGCGACATCGACTTTGCCAAAGTGAGACAGCGTCTCCGCGACCAAGTTGGCAACTTCTGACTCGTTTTGGACGTCGGTTTGTACGAAAATCGCATCGCCACCGGCCGACTTGATTTCCTCTACGACCGCTTCGCCTTCCGACGGTCGCCGTCCGGCAATGACGAGTTTCGAGCCGCGTTGGGCTAGAAGAATGGCGGTGGCGCGTCCGATTCCGGACGTTGCGCCTGTGACGATGGAGACTTTGCCTTCGAAGGTGTGCATGATATATCGATACGCATCGATATATCAATCTATTCGCTATTTGCCGAGGATTTTACGGTTTAGCTCGGCGATATAGGCGGTCGCCGTTCGTTCGTTCACGGTGAGGAGTATCACGCGCCCGTCCTTTACACCGTCGACGAGGCCCGCCGTCACAAGTTCGGAAATGTGGTGGGAGAAAGTGGATTGGGAAATGTTCATGCGCGCGAGCACATCCGAACACGAAACGCCGGTTCCCGCTCCCAAATCGCGGATCGCTCCGAGAATCTCAAGGCGATTTGGCTCGGCGACTGCCTTTTGAATTTGCAAGAACTCCGCCTGGTCCATGTCATCTAAGACGACGACGAGTAGCCAACACGTTTCAAGGCGGTTCACCGGTCAGGGCGAATGCGCCTCGGTCGGTACCCGGCTAAAATGAACCGTGAATTTAGGTCGAATGGATATATGCCTTCGAGTGCAGAATGCCTCGACATCGCGTGCGTACTATGAGGGTCTCGGCTTCGTGCTAGACGAAGGTGACGGCACCGAAGGCTGGGCCGTCGTCGTCAAAGGGAACGCGCGCATCGGTCTCTTCGAGCCTCAATATCAATCTGACGCGGTCTCCCTCAATTTTAGGGGAGCAAACATCAGGGACGTCTCCGCTACCTTAACCGCCCAAGGCTACTGCTTCGAGAACGGACCGAAATTCTCCGCGGACGGCGCTGGTTCGGCTAGTCTCCGCGATCCTGACGGCCACCTCATCTTTCTCGACACGTCGCCAACAGAACTAAATGCCGGTCCTTCAATCGAGTAGGCTCGCTCACACCCGCATGAAAAATTCCATTTTCGATCGTTGGGACCTGACCATCGATGTTGACGGAGACCCCTATCCTTCCTGGCTAGAAGTAACTCCGTCGGGAGGTCAATTCGTTGGCCGAGTGGGGAGCGCGCGTCCCCTTGCGGGATGCCACGTCAGCGATGACACGGTGACGTTTTCGCTTCCTCGTCAGTACGAAGCGCGATCGGGCGACCTAAAGTTCAACGGTAGCCTAATAGGCGACGCATTGGTTGGCGAGACCACACTTGACGATGGCAAGTCGGTGATTTGGCGTGGGGTGCGCGCCCCTGCTCTGCCCCAGCGTGAGGTCCCGTGGGATGAGGCGATCGAATTGATTGGCCTAGATCTCAGCGGTTGGGTTCCCAGAGAAGCAGGCGTTGCCTCGAACTGGCACATCACGGATGGCATGCTCGTCAACTCGGCCGTCGGCACAGACTTGGTCACCAAAAGCAAGTTTTCGGATTTCCGCCTCATCGCCGAATATCGGTATCCCGCCGAGAGCAACAGCGGTATCTACCTGCGCGGTCGATACGAATTTCAGATCGTTGACGATTTCACGAGCGGCGCGCACGGTACCGGGAGCAGCGCGGCGATTTACGGATTTCTTGCTCCGACCGAGAATGCGATTCGACCACCCGAGGAGTGGAACGTTGCCGAGATAACCTTGATCGGCCGTTACGTTTCCGTGACGTTGAACGGCCGAGTAGTCATCGATGGCGCAGAGATTCCGGGAATAACGGGCGGCGCCCTTGACAGCGATGAAGCAACGCCCGGCCCGTTTTTCGTTCAGGGCGACCACGGTCCGGTCACCTTCCGTCGCCTCACCCTGTACCGCGCGATCGACGCGTAAATAGTCCTAGAACAGGCCTTCGATCGACAGGTATCGCTCGCCCGTGTCGTAGCAAAAGGTCAGGACCGTCGCGCCGTCCTTAAGTTCGGGCAACTTCTGAGCCACGGCAGCAAGCGAGGCGCCGCTCGACACACCGACAAAGATTCCCTCTTCGCGGGCGACTCGTTGCGTGTACAGAAATGCGTCCTCTTCCGTCACCTGGATAACGCCGTCGAGAATGTCGCGATGCAAGTTCTCTGGCACGAATCCCGCCCCGATTCCTTGAATCCTGTGGGGCGAAGGATCGCCTCCAGAGATTACGGGTGACTTCGCTGGCTCCACCGCAAATACCTGCATTCCCGAAAACTTCGGCTTCAAGATTTCGCCAACGCCCGTGATGTGCCCACCCGTGCCGACCCCCGTGATGAGGCAGTCAATTCCGCCAGGGAAGTCGCGCAAAATTTCCTGCGCGGTTGTCTCGTGGTGAACCTTGATGTTCGCCGGATTGGTGAACTGTTGTGGCATCCAAGCATTCGGCGTCTCCTCCACCAATTCCATGGCCCGAGCGATCGCCCCCTTCATGCCCTTTTCGCGAGGGGTCAAATCGAAGCTTGCACCGTAAGCCGACATCAGTCGCCTCCGTTCGATCGACATCGATTCCGGCATGACGAGAATGAGCTTATAACCCTTTACGGCAGCAACCATCGCAAGGCCAATGCCCGTATTGCCGCTCGTCGGCTCAATGATTACGGAACCGGGCTTTAGGATGCCCGCTTTTTCCGCCTCTTCAATCATCGCAAGTCCGATTCGATCTTTGATGCTTCCGCCCGGGTTTGCCCGCTCGAGCTTCATGAAGACGTTAACGCGTGAATCAAAAAGACGATTGATTCGTACGTGAGGGGTATTGCCGATGGTTTCGAGGATGTTGTTGACAAGCATGGTTTGTTCAGATTTGGAACTCAAGATCGGGGTTTCGGTTGGTGCGCGGGCGGACTTCGGTGTCGCGTCCAACAACAGAGA
This sequence comes from Fimbriimonadales bacterium, assembly GCA_038230855.1. Lineage (GTDB taxonomy): Bacteria > Armatimonadota > Fimbriimonadia > Fimbriimonadales > Fimbriimonadaceae > Fimbriimonas. The sequence continues at coordinate 59,542 of JBBRML010000003.1, forward strand.
ACGGTGGGACAGAATGGGTGATCCAGGCGCTTCCGCCGATCACAGAATCGTGGCCGATGACGGTCTTGCCTCCCAGCAAGGTGGCGTTCGCATAAATGACGACATTGTCCTCGACGGTCGGATGGCGTTTTGTATTGGCAAGACTCCGCTCGACGGACGTTGCGCCTAGGGTCACGCCCTGATACAACTTCACGCCGTTGCCGACGATCGCCGTGCCGCCGATGACGACGCCGGTCCCGTGGTCAATCGCGAACGAGTGGCCGATCGTCGCGCTCGGGTGAATGTCGACGCCCGTCCGCCGGTGCGCGTCTTCCGTCATCAGTCGGGGAAGCAAAGGCACGTCGAGCAGAAGGAGTTCGTGGGCGAAACGGTAGACCGCAATCGCATAAAAGCCTGGATAGGTAAGGATGACCTCGTCGACGCTGCTAGACGCCGGATCTCCAAAGTGCATCGCTTCCGCATCAGTCCGCAGCTTGCGCACGCAGCTTGGAAGTCCTTGCCAGAAGGAATCCAAATTTGGTCTTCCGCCGTCGCGAGCGTGCTCCAAAACGAGCCCTATCAACTGATCCAGCTGCCGGGCCAGGTTCTCAAGCCGAATTGGCAAGGCTGAATCTGCAAAGTGCGGAAAAGCTAGTCCCAGAATCTGGTCCGTGAACGCGGCCGTGGCCGCGCGCAACCCTCGCGGGAAGGGACAGCGATCGCTCAGCGAGGTGAGCTCCGCCTCTAAGCTTTGCAATGCAGCCGCATCCATTGTCATATTGTTACGCCAAAAAGGACGCGATAACTAATGGGCCCACTCAAGTGTGCCAAATGACTCAACGCTCCAACCTTTCAAGATTGGAGCGTTGAAGTGTGCAGCCGTCCGGAGTGGACTATCCGCCGGTTGTACCGGTCGTGCCCGTGGTTCCCGTTGTCGAAGGCGGAGCCGAGTTGCCCGGATCGCCTTTTGGTCCTGGATCACCCTTTGGTCCAGGCTGAGTTGCCGGCGGCGTAACGATCACCGTTGACGGTGCGGCGGCAGGCGGGTTATCGTGAACGACGGTCTGGTGGTCTACGATAACGGGTGCGCTTGACTGGCTCGGTGACCACCAAACAAAGTACGCAACGAGGAATACCGCCCCGATCGCGAGCAAAGTGACGATAACTGCGAGGTAGGAACGTGTCCCAGGTTCACCCTCGTATTCTGTTCGAGTAACTATTGGCATATTGAAATCTCCGTAGGATTCATTAACGGAGAGTCATTTGTTGCCGCGCCGGTTCAATTTCAATTTTTTGGGCCTTCCGCTACCCGGGTTTGATTGCACAGTGCTCGGTCTGGTCGACGTGATGAGCCCGTAGCGTGGCACCTTTGTTAAAACACCACGCCGCAATTCAGCAATGCGCTGAATTGCGGCGTTCGAATCGGCGAGTCCGCGCGGGCTTACCAAGCGACGGAGATTGTTTTGGTGGTCACCTTTCCAGCGCCGTTCGTATATTTAGCCGTGACGTAGTACGTCTTCTTCAGTGGCACAGTCGCCGTCAACTTAGCGGTGCAGTCGAACTGAGGAACTTCCTTTGCCGCGAGAACGTCGCTGCCGCCAGATGACTTGCCGATTTGGATCGTGACCTTGTCGATGCCCGTTTCCGTATCGTAGCCGCAATAGTTCACGGTCATCGCCGTCGCCAAGTGCGTACCCGTGGTGGTCACCGTTAACAGCTTAATCGTGGCCGGAGTCGTGTCACCGGTGTAGTTTCCGCACCAAAAGTCCGTGCCGGGGGTATCTGACCCCGCCTTAACGACGGAGGTCTTGGTCTTGAAAGCACCAAATGGTGCCGCCGTCATCGTCGCGATGCCGGGTGGTAGGGAGTCGAACCGGTAAGACCCGTCCGAAAACGTTGTCGTCAGGAATGTCGTTGCCCCAATCTTGGCCTTTACTCCGACGTTCGAGAGCGCCGTCCCGTTGTAATAGACCATGCCCTGAATGCTTCCGACTTTAGAGCCTCGCGACTCAGTGTTGCTCAGCAGGGCCTGAAGATCGATTTCTCCGTAGCCAAAGTTCGTCTCCCAAGCTCCTCCGGGGCCTCCCGAACCGCCATAACCTTGAGCGGTGAATTCCAAGGCTCGATAGGCCTTGACATTACTCCAGCCACCGGCTTGGGTCAAGGCGTTCTTGCCGTAATAGAGGGCTGCTGCGCCCGCGACGTGGGGACAGGCCATCGAAGTCCCGGCGAGATATGCATAGTTCAGGTCGTAAGGAGGAAAGAGCGCCCCAGACTGCGACATTTGATACAGCGTGCCGGGCGTTCGCATCGCGGTTGACCACACGTACTGAATCGAGTAAGAACTCAAGTCAGCGGCAAACGAAATGTTGCCGCCGGGACCGGCAACGTCCAAATATCCACCGCTGCCCGCATAGGCACTCGCCGGGGTTCCGCCAGGACCTGCGGCTGCGACTGCGCAAGCACCGCTACACGCCGCCGGATAGATCGGACCCATTGCCCCGCCGCCCGCACCGCTTTCGTTGCCGGCCGCGAACACCGCTGTACCTTTTTGAAAAGCGTACGTGACCGCGTCTTGGAACAATTGTGAGAAATTCGTGGTGCCCAAGCTCAGATTGATAATGTCTGCGCCCTTGTCCGCCGCGTAGAAAATGGCCGCCGCGGCGTCCGCATCGGAGGCGTTGCCTTGGTCGTCAAAGACGCGGATAATCATGCCGCGAGCGTTCATTCCAACGCCAGGAATCCCGTTATGGACGGTGCTGCTGAAGGCGCCGTTATTCGCCGCAGCAATGCAGATGCCGGCTACATGGGTACCGTGCCCGTTGAGGTCTTCCGTCGAGTGGCCTTTTACCGCCACGCCAAGGTTGAAGTACGCCGCAAGGCTTTTCTGCAACTGACCGCCCGTTGCCACGTCCGTCGTCTTACCGCCCGGCATGATGAACTCGGGGTGATTCATGTCGGCACCGGTGTCGATGATCGCGACCAAAGGCCGATTGGCAGGTTTGTGTGCGTTTGTCGGGTAGTAACCTGGGTACAGATTCCAGCCAGCTGTCGCGTTGATGTCGTCCATATTCCACATGCGACGAAACGACGGACTCGTGTCATTTAGGTCGAGGATCAGGTTTGGATCCGTCTCGACGAAGTTGTAGTCGGGATCGTTCGGATCGCCGAGCGTCAAGGCATAAACTTTATTCACGGGTTCCGCCGTGATGACATCCGCACGCCCCATCAGGCCCTGCGCGACGGCTACTGGATCGAGATAAAGCGGAATGCTCCACAGAGTCCAACCCGTCTCACCGATGCGGTTTACAAACGTCTCCTGCACGGCACTCGGCCGCAGGCGGCCCTGTGCGGCGTCTTGCTCAATTTTTGCCGCACGGTCCTGTGTGAACTTAACCATGATTTGGCCAGGCACAATTTCGTTCATCCGAAGGGGGATCGGCGTCCGCACTTTCTGCAGCATCGCCTGCACGTCCGAGGTATTTCTCGTTATGGTCGAGGCACCGGCAAAAACCAGGCTAGCAAGCGTGTAATGAAGCAATTTCATAGGAGGCAATTCCAATCGTGTGTTCAATCACTATACGACTTTTTTCAGGAGTCGACAGGTTTCTGACTGGCACGCTTAGCACTTGATGGAATCAAGTGATGAGAAAGCACTCAAAATGGGTATTTAGTCCTTGAGCGGACCGCATGTCTGAGGGGAATTCACGAGTTCGGAACGATGAGCCGAATGGTAGGCGCTACGCCGCTTCGGCTTGCTCTTGGTCCAAATCTGAGTGCAAGACGACTCGATTTCGTCCCGCTTTTTTCGCCGCGTACATCGCTCGGTCTGCCATTTCAAATAGCTCTTTCTCCGTTGTGTTCCGCAAAGCTGACGTAGCGATACCCGCGCTGAGAGTGACCGTTCGGTAGGGATTTTCGGTTGCTTCAACTTGCCTTAGCATCCGAGTCACAATCGCTAGTGCCGCCGCCTCATCGGTGTGAGAGAGAATTGCGACGAATTCTTCCCCGCCATAGCGGGCGCAAAAGTCGCCGGACCGTAGTGACTTGTGAAGCACGTCGCCAACAAGCACGAGGACTTCGTCTCCAGCGTGATGCCCAAAATCGTCGTTAAAGGTTTTGAATCGATCTATGTCCATCACGACTAGGGACAGCAACGCGTCTGATTGTTGCAAATTCGCAAATTCGGTGGCAAGACGGTCGACAAAAGCCGAGCGATTCCCGAGCGCGGTCAGAGAGTCCGTAACCGTCTGATGCGAGAGTAAGCGATTGATGCGCTCCAACTCCACTGCTTGGCGCACCGCATCGTCCGTAACTTGCTGGGCCACGAGCTTCGCTTCTTACCGCTCTGTCACGTCCTGCAGCATGCCTCGAATCGTGATTTGACCGTGAATGCCGACGTCAACTTTTGTTTTGCAGCGCACCCATAAGCGTCGGCCAGTGTCAGATTGAATTCGAAAGATCGTCAGATTCCCAACCTGTTCATCGTGAGCACTTGAGAATGCCGCCCGAACCATTGCGATATCGTCTTCATGGACCCGCGAGAAGAACTCGACACTTGTCAGGGGCGGAAGTAACGGGTCACGCTGCAGCAGGCGGTAGACGCCCAAAGTCCAGGTGACGGTGTCCGTCTCAACTGCATAAGTCCAGCTTCCGCTTCGACATAGCTCTTCGCCGAGTTCGAGCTGCTCGCGACTGAGATGCTGCTGAGTGACTTCCAGTCCGACCGACAATACTCCGACCCATTGGCCATGCTGATCGTACGCCGCATCAGCTTTCCAAGTAACGACGTGCCGATTTCCGTGCGTGTCCCAGACATCCACGTCAAATGCGTAAGGAAAATTCTCTTGGCTTGTCTCCGCGGACATTTCCACGGCTTGAGCGTGCATCTCTGCCGGCCAAACAACTTCCCACCAATATCGACCAACAAATTCGGATTCTTGAAGCCCGATAATGGATTGATATTCACGGTTGACGGTGACGAATTTGCCTTCTCGATCGGTCAGGGTGACGAGCGCGCCTGCCGTGTCCATCACCAGTCGGTTGAACGCTTCGACGCCTTGGACTTGGCTCCTCAGGTCCGCGTTTGTCTGATTTGCCTTCAGTAGCCGTTGTGATGCAATGAGGGCAATGACTACCACCGTTGCCGCTTCCCCAATTTCCACTGCAAGTTGGCTCGGCACGAGACTCGCTAGCGCGCACAGCAGGCAAAGATAGGACGTCGCCCCCCACGCTGTGCGGTACGCAGCCGTGGGTACCGCAAGCCCAACACGTCGAAGTGTGAGGAACGCGGTAAAAAACATGACTGCCTTGAACGCAGCCACGAATGCATACATTCGCTAATTGTTGGCAATTGGAAACTCAGTCGTTAGACAATTGTAAAGACAAATTAACATCTGAACGTCTAGCTCACGCGGCTGATTCCGCGACTAGCGGAGCAGGCTGCCGCATCGTCCATGCAAGCGCGGCAAGCACCGCCAAAAGCACCGCCAAACCGTAAAACACGGAACTGTAGGAGCCAGTTTGCTCCACGCACTTTGCGAGCAACAGTGGCCCAATCGCGGATGCAAGAACTGTCATCATCTGCGCTGCCCCTTGAATTTGCCCCAAATGCGCGCGGCCATAGACTCGACCCCAGTACGAGAAGAAAAGCACCATAACGAAGCCACCTGCGATCCCCATGACGACGGCTACGATCATCACGTGAGCGACCGTCGACACGTTTGCCAGTGCCACCAAGCCGACCATGAGCAGCACCATCGCAATTCCCATTAAGCGGCCCATGCTGCCCTTCGCGGTGAGATAGCCACCCAAGAAATTCCCGATGAGCGCGGTCAGCGCCGTCACCACCAATGAGTTGTGATAAACGGAAGCGGGCAAGCCCCGTTCCTTCAACACGGATTCATTGAATAACCCGATTCCAGACGCAATGAGCCCGTATGAAGCGCTCGCCGTGGACATGATCCAAAACGCCGGCGTCCGCAACGCCGCGATCAACGAATAGCCGGTCATCGGTGTACGAGCATCTTCTCCCTCCAAGGCGGGAGGAGGGTTCTTCGCAAGTAGCAACGCCGCCGGGGCGAGACCTAGAAGCAACACCCAGCCGATCCCACCCCAAGCCGCGCGCCACCCGCCGCTTGTCACAATGGCCCCAACGATCGGAAAGGCGATCATAAATCCGATGCTCATCACGACCGTGAAAATCGCCATCGCAAGGTCTAGCTTCGTCCTAAACCATTGACCGACCATCGTTAGACTCACGACGGAGAGCGCGCTCTGCCCGAGTCCTCGAGTAAAAGTCACGAACACGAAAAGCGGCCAAAACGCGGTCACCCGGCTCATTCCCACAACCGTCGCTCCCAGCGCGAGGGCGATCGTCGTCAGGACGATGCGACTTCCGATCCGATCCTGCAGTCTGCCAACCGAAATGCAAAATAGTGCGCCTATCAGCGTCGCCCACAGATTAACTTGGGCGTACTCAACTCGGCTGAGGTGGAGGTCCCGCATCAGCGGTTCCGTAACCAATCCCAATCCTTGCGTCCGCCCGGGAAGCGTGCCGACCATCGCAAACGCGGCGAGCAACATAGCGACCCATCCGTAGTACAGGCGGGGGCGTGCGGCCGAAGTTTCGGGTGGGTTTTGCATCAAATTCACAAGCAGGTCGAGGCTGAATTACACCTGTCGGACACTTCTCCGGCGCGCCACGGCGTAAGTTATCTCTATAATAGAGTGTTCACCGGTCAAGGTCGACCGTAGGTGGATTCAGTGACGTAAAAGATGGCGACAATTGAAGATTTAGAGACAAAGGTCGGTAACTACTTTGTCTCGAACTATCCCCCGTATTCGTTCTGGACCCCAGACCACGTTGGTGACGCTTACGCGGCCCTCGATCGTCCCGCTGCGCCGGGCACTGAATTGGGCTTGTACCTGCACATCCCGTTCTGCCGCAAACGATGTCATTTCTGCTATTTTCGGGTGTACACAAACAAGAACGCAGAAGAGATCAAAAAGTACATGGACGCGGCGATCACCGAACTCGCGCTCTACGCTAAGAAGCCATTCATAAACGGTCGAAAACCAAAGTTCATCTACTTCGGCGGCGGAACACCCTCCTACCTGGCCGTTAAACAGCTGACCTATCTGACCGACGCGATGAAGGAGATCCTACCGTGGGATGAAGCGACGGAAATCACGTTCGAGTGCGAGCCCGGAACCCTCAACGAAATCAAGCTGCAGTACATCAAGGACATGGGCGTCACCCGCCTCAGCCTTGGCGTCGAGCACTTTGAGGAGCACATTCTCAAGCTCAACGGCCGAGCTCACGGAGCGGCGGAAATTGACAAAGCCTACGCCGCCGCCCGGTCCGTTGGTTTCCCGCAGATAAATATCGACCTCATCTCAGGGATGATGGGAGACACAACTGCGGACTGGAAAGTCGCCATCCAGAAGACGCTCGCGCTCAGCCCCGACAGCGTCACCATCTACCAGATGGAGATCCCGTACAACACGACCATCTTCAAAGAGATGCAAGAGCAAGGGAATGAGGTCGCTCCCGTCGCGGACTGGGCAACGAAGCGCGATTGGGTGGACATGGCGTTTACCGAGCTTGAGGCCAACGGATACACCGTCACGAGTGCTTACACCGCCGTGAAGGACCCAGAAAAGTCCAAATTCATCTACCGCGATCAACTATGGAGCGGTTCCGACCTCGTTGGTTTAGGGGTGGCTTCGTTCTCGCACGTCGGAGGCACGCACTTCCAAAACGAGCATAACTTCGATCCCTACGTCGCTCGGCTCAATGCGGGCGAGCTCCCGATTTACCGCGCACTCACCCCAACCGATGAGGAGCGCATGATCCGTGAACTGATCCTGCAGTGGAAGCTGGGTCATGTGAATCAGAGCTACTTCGCAGAAAAATTTGGTGTGAATATCGCGGATCGGTTTGCCTCCGCTTGGCAAAAGATGCAAGACCTCGGATACCTCGCGAGCTCCGGTGAGGAGCTGCAGCTCAATCGACGCGGTTTGCTCCGTGCCGATCGCCTCGTACATGAGTTTTTCTTGCCGCAACATCGGGATGCCCGGTACGCCTGACCTCCAACCAAATATGCCGCTAACTGAACGCAACTTGGACCTGCTGTATCCGTTAGATTGGTTCTACGAACGTGTCGGCCGCGCCCTTCCACGCGTTCGCGAAGTCCCCGGCGCTGAGGTTCCCGAGCCATTCCACAAGCTGCTCGTCGGCAACCATGACATGACGCCGACCCTTGAGGCGTTTCACGGCGAGCGCATCTACATCCGCGTTTTGGAGCGCGAAATCTTCGGCGATACCCTCATAAGGCTCGTCGTGCTCAACCTAGAAAACCGCCACCGACCGGTCGAAATCGGCGCAATCGTCATCCACCTAAACCACTTTCCCGCGGAGGCGCGGGCACTCGTCCTCGAAGGCAGAATCCCCGTCGGGACCATTCTCGCCGACTTCGCAATCGTGCACGAAAGCCGCCCCCAGGCATTCATCAGCGTTGAGTCCGACGCAATGATCGCAGAATCGCTCGCCTTTGAAGGCGACCACACGCTATTCGGACGTCGAAATTTTTTGCTCACATCGCAAGGCGAAGTCCTCGCGGACATCATCGAAATCTTGGCTCCCGAAAGTGAATAGGCGCGCCCGATGCGAATAATTCAGTTGACGCCAGGCACGGGCAGTTTTTACTGTGGGACGTGTATGCGCGACAACACCCTCGTCGTTGCCCTGCGCAAACTTGGGCACGATGCCGTCATGGTCCCGATGTACCTCGAGCCCACCCTCGACGAAACGTCGGGAGCGGGCGAATCGCCTCTGTTTTACGGAGGAATCAACGTATACCTTCAGCAAGTCTCCGGTCTGTTTCGAAGCACGCCTCGGTGGCTGGACCGTATTCTAGACGCTCCCGCCCTCTTGCGCTCTGCGGGGAAACGAGCTGGCGCAACGAAGGCGAGTGAACTCGGCGCATTGACGGTTTCGATGCTTCGAGGCGAAGACGGTCGGCAGGCAAAGGAACTGGATCGCCTCGTGGCATGGCTCGCGACGGAGGGGAAGCCAGACGTCGTATGCCTGTCCAACGCTCTTCTAATCGGGCTTGCCCGGCGCATCAAAGCCGAAACTGGGGCGCGGGTCGTTTGCACTCTTCAGGGCGAAGATTCCTTTCTGGACAGCTTGCCAGAACCGGACCGATCACTCGCTTGGGAAACCGTCCAGGAGCGAGCAAAAGACGTCGATGCGTTCATCGCGGTCAGCCACTACCACGCCAAACTCATGATCGACCGCGCGCATCTCCAGACTGATCGCGTACACGTGGTTTACAACGGGATCAACCTTGACGGATATGGCGACCGAGCACCAAAATCCGGCCCACCAACCATCGGTTATCTCGCCCGACTGTGCCCAACCAAAGGACTCCACACGCTCATCGACGCGTTCATCATCCTTCGGAAGCGTGACAACGTACCAGGCGCGAGATTGCAGGTGGCGGGGGCGATGACGGATTCGGACCAGTCCTTCGTCGCGGAGCAGCAAGCCCGACTCAAATCGGCGGGATTGGACGCCGACGCCGAATTCCTACCAAACATCAGCCGCGAGGCCAAGGTCCGCTTTTTGCAAGGCCTATCCGTCCTTTCCGTGCCCGCTACCTACGGCGAATCCTTCGGGCTGTATGTCATCGAGGGACTCGCCGCCGGCGTCCCGTTCGTCCAGCCGGACCATGCCGCCTTCCCAGAATTGCTGAGCCAAACGAATGGCGGTGTAGTGTGCAAACCAAATGATCCAGAATCGCTGGCGATTGAAATCGAATCGTTGCTTCTCGACCCGGTCCGGGCAAGTACTCTAGCGGAGTCAGGACAGCGAGCAGTGCAGGAGAGATTCAGCGCGAAAAGCATGGCGAAGTCTGTGTTAGCGGTCTTTGAGGAAGTGATAAATGGCGCACGAGTTTAAACGGATCCACCGCGTCGAGTTTGCGGAGACGGACATGGCGGGCATCGTCCACTTCGCCAACTTCTTTCGCCTCATGGAGGTTACCGAGCACGAGTTTTTGCGCTCGCTCGGACTCTCCGTCCATCCGCCCGAAACGGACGTCTCTACCGGCTGGCCGCGCGTTCGCGCCGTCTGCGACTATCGCAGTCCACTCCGTTTCGAAGAAGAAGTCGAGATTCACTTGCGCGTGCGGGAGATGAAAACGCGCTCGATCGCGTATGAATTCACGTTTCGAAAGGCAGACGGAGAAAAGGCCGCAGAGGGAACTCTGACCGTGGTGTACGTGACCCGAGATACCCTAACCGGTAAGATGAAGGCCTGCCCGATTCCGGAGGAGTTCGTCGCCAAAATTACGGTTGCGCCTGCCGATTAGGCTTAGGTGATTGGAGAATCTATGAGTGCAGAACAAGCTCAACAATCTAGCGGATCGTGGCTGATCTTTTCGCTGATGACCGTCGTCGCGTGGGGCGTCTACGGCGTCTTGCTTCACAATGGCCAACTTGCAATGGGTGACCCTGCCAATGGTCGGTACAAGGCGTTTCTTTGGGTCGGCATCGCGTATTTCCTCACCGCCGTGTTGGCTCCGCTCGCGATCCTCATGATCAACGGTGCCTCGCTCAAGTTTCCCGTGGGCGGCATCGGGTGGTCGCTCATCGCCGGAATCATGGGTGCCATCGGTGCATTCTGCGTCCTTCTCGCCTTCGGCGCGAAAGGATCGCCTGCCGTCGTCATGGCCATCGTCTTCGCGGGCGCACCGATCGTCAATGCGATCGTCGCCACCGCGATGCACCCACCAGTCGGAGGAATCTCAACCGTGAAGTGGCAGTTCGTTTTGGGCCTGTTGATGGCCGCGGCCGGTGGCTACCTCGTAACAAAGTATCGTCCCGTCGATGCCCCGAAGCCCGTCACGCCTCCCGCCTCGGTGTCGTCCGGGGCACCTAGTTCGTGAGCGAATCGGAACAACCGGACCGGGCGACGATTGAATCTCGACAGATCGCCGCCCTAGGTCTGATGTTCCCGATGCTGACCGCGGGAAACCCGTTTTACGCCTCACGGATTCGCGCAGCCGGGCTGGAAGGCGGCCCTGATAGCCTAAGCGACTTCTTTGCGCTAATGCCGTTTACGACGAAACAAGACGTCGTTGACGACCAACGAACCCTGCCTCCGTTCGGCACAAATCTGACCTTCCCGATCGAGGAGTACACGCGCTTCAGCCAGACAAGTGGAACCTCCGGGTCTTCGATTCGCTGGCTAGACACTCCGGAGAGCTGGCAATGGATGGTCGTGAATTGGGCCCGAGTCTTTCAGGCGTCGAACGTAAACGCCCACGATCGCATCTTTTTCGCCTTCTCGTTTGGGCCGTTCCTCGGCTTTTGGACGGCCTATGAGGCCGGAGCTAAGTTGGGGTGTCTGTGCCTCCCCGGTGGCGGAATGAGTAGCTCTGCCCGCCTGCGGGCAATCCTCGACAACGGCGTTACCGTGCTGTGTTGCACGCCCACCTACGCCGTCAGACTGGGTGAAGTTGCCGCTGAAGAGGGCATTGACCTCGCCCTTTCGAATGTCAAGACTGTCATCGTCGCCGGAGAACCGGGAGCAGGGATTCCCGCAACCCGCGCCAGAATTGAACACCTTTGGCCGGGCGCACGATTGTGGGATCATCACGGTATGACGGAAACTGGCCCCGTCACTTTTGAGTGCCCCTCACGCCCTTGCGTGCTACACGTTATGGAGGACGCCTACATTCCTGAAGTCATCAACCCAGAGTCCGGCATTGCCGTCGGTCCGGGTGAATCGGGCGAGCTCGTGCTGACGAATCTCGGGCGCATCGGCTCACCACTCATTCGTTACCGCACCGGTGACCTCGTGAAGCGCGCCGTCGCCGACCGGTGTGCGTGCGGCACAGGCGAACTCGCTCTCGAAGGCGGAATCATCGGTCGCACGGACGACATGGTCGTTGTACGCGGCGTAAATCTCCATCCATCCGCAGTCGAACAAATCGTCCGCAGCTTTGACCAAGTCGCTGAGTATCGGGTGCTCGTCTCAACCATCAACGCCATGACCGAGGTCACGCTGGAAGTCGAGCCGGTTGCTACATGCCTCTCGCACCCCGAGTTGTCGCGAAGCATCGAGGCCGCCCTTCGCACCGCCTTCAACTTGCGTGTTGCCGTTGTCATCGCCGAGGCGCCGCTCCCGCGATTTGAAGCTAAGTCAAAGCGGTGGGTCCGCGCGGAGGTGCATTGATGCTGCTCGAACTCGATAATGTATCCAAGGCTTACGGAGCCACAACCGTCCTACGCAAGGTCAATTTCCAGTTAGACGTCGGCGAGACCGCGGCCATAGTGGGCCCGTCTGGTTGTGGCAAGAGCACGATGCTGAACCTAATCGGCACCCTGGATCGACCGACCGAGGGCAGGGTGCTTTTATCCGGCCGCGACGTCGCAGACCTGACGGAAAGGCAATTGGCCGAACTAAGAAGCGAAGCGATCGGGCTCGTTTTTCAACTCCATCACTTGCTTCCCCAATGCACGGTCCTCGAAAATGTGCTCATCCCCTCCCTTGCAAAGGGCAGTGTCGGGCGTACGGAACCCGTCGAATCGCGTGCGCGCCGCCTACTTCAACGCGTCGGACTGACCGAGCGGTTGGAGCGCAGGCCGGGTCAACTTTCGGGCGGAGAACGCCAACGCGTAGCTGTCGTGCGCGCCCTCATCAATGAGCCGAAACTCCTCCTCGCCGACGAACCGACCGGCGCCTTGGACCGGGTCTCCGGCGAAAAACTCGCTGACCTTTTGGTCGAGTTGAATCGTGAGGAAGGCGTCGCCATGGTCGTCAGCACCCATGCCCTCGACCTCGCCAAACGCATGTCGCGCGTGCTCGAGCTTCGCGATGGCGCATTGTTTCCGGCGGGCAGCTTGGCATGACCTTTTCGGGCCTCGTGGCGAAAAGCTTGCGCTTTCATTGGCGGAGTCATTTGGGAGTGCTCGCGGGAGCCACCGTCGCGACGGCAATCCTCGTCGGTGCGCTTGCCGTTGGTGATTCCGTGCGGGCAAGTCTGCTCGAAATGGCGGTTTCGAGGCTTGGAAAGGTAGAGTTCGCGCTCAACAGCCAGAGTAGATTCTTTCGCGAGGAACTGGCCGCCGAAATAGCGACGGAACTGCACGCGCCCGTCGCCCCGGTAGCGCTTCTTCGCGGCACCGCGGCCATCGACGACCGCCGAGCTGGCCGAGTGCAAATCATCGGCGTCGATGAGCGGTTCGGCACGCTCTCGCCGTCGGGAACTGGGCCGAATCCTGGTCCAGATTCTGTGGTCCTCAATGACCGCCTCGCCACGAGCTTGCACGTCAAAGAAGGCGACGAGGTCCTCCTCCGCATCGATAAGCCGAGTCTGCTCTCTCGTGATGCACCCCTGTCGACCGTGTCCGATGCGGCGGTCGCCCTGCGCATCACCGTCTCAGGAATTGTCAACGATCAAGACTTTGGTCGGTTTGGGCTGGACGCCAATCAAATCCCGCCGCTTACTGCGTTTGTGCCGATTCGACTGTTGCAAAAAACCGTTGGCCTGGAGCGTCGCGCGAACCTGCTGCTGGTGGGGAAGGCGAGCGACCACGCAATCAAAGCCGCCGACGCGACGACCGCACTTTGGAAGCGATGGGAGCTTGAGGACGCGGGACTGCAAGTTCGTGAGGTGCCCGCGCAACGGTCAATCGAACTTCGAACCGACGCCGTGTTTCTCGATCCTCCCGTCGGCTTTGCCGCGTCAAAAGCGAGTCCGCACGCTCAAGGCGTCCTGACCTACTTCGTAAACGAGCTGCGACTCGGAACGAAGTCAACGCCCTACTCAACCGTCTCCGCCCTCGAAACGTCAGTAATTCCTTCAGGGATGCGCGGAGACGAAATATTGATCAACCAATGGTTGGCCGACGATCTCGGGGCCAAAGTTGGGAACGCCATCACGCTCAAGTACTGGACCGTTGGCTCAATGCGCGAGCTTGTCGAGCACGAATCGACCTTTCGCGTGCGTGCCGTGCTCCCCATGACGGGCCCCGCAAATGACCCCGACCTCATGCCCGCCATTCCGGGGCTGACCGACAAGAAAAACTGTCGGGACTGGGAGCCGGGCGTACCGATCGACCTGAAGAAGATTCGCGACCGCGACCAGCGCTACTGGGACCTCTACCGCGGAACGCCAAAGGCATTCATCAAGCTCAAGGCGGGCCAGGAGATTTGGAACAACCGGTTCGGTAACCTCACTTCGGTGCGGTTCCCAAGTGGTACGGAGTCATCCGAGCAGGTGGCCGCCCACATCAAGCAGGCGATCAACCCCGCATCCCTCGGCCTGTTTTTTGACTCTGTCCGCGAGCGTGCCCTTACCGCGGGCTCGCAGTCGCTCGATTTCGGACAGCTATTCCTTGGCTTCAGCATGTTTCTGATCGCTGCCGCCCTCATCCTGACTGGTCTGATGTTCGCCCTCAACGTTGAAAGGCGGTCGGAAGAGATCGGAACCTTGCTCGCCACCGGATGGACTCGTCGCCAGGTTCAGCGATACCTGCTCGCCGAAGGCGCATCAATCGCCGTGCTCGCGAGCGTTCTCGGACCCATCCTCGGCGCACTCTACACAAAAGCAACGATCCATGGTCTGACCACGATCTGGAGCGATGCAATTGCTCACTCCGAGATTCGTTATCACGCCGCGCCCGTAACCCTCGTGATCGGTGGGCTGATTGGCATAGTAGTCGACTTGCTCGCGATTGGGCTCGTCGTCCGAAAGCAGGCTCGAAATCCGATTCGTGCGCTGCTCTCGGGCGAGACGACACCGGAGATCGACTCCGTTTCGGCACACGAGCCCGTCACCGAGCGACCAGTCTGGCGAACCTATCTCACGACCGTCGCCTTAGTCGTCTCACTGGTGTTAACCGCGCTCCTCGTGATCTCAGGGTTCGCCGCCAAGGGCGAGAGCGGGGCCGAATTGTTCTTTTCCGCCGGAGCACTACTGCTCATCGCGGGCTTGATTTTCTCTAGGCAAGTGCTCGTCCGCGTTGGCAAAAGTCGCAAATCCGTACCACGCATCTCGGACATCGCGCTTCGCAATAGCTCACGCCGTCTTGGCCGCAGCATGAGCGCCATCAGTCTGCTTGCTTGCGGTTCTTTTCTCGTCGTCGCGATTGGTGCGAGCAGAAAGGATGAGACGGAAGGCTCCAATCTGCCTGCTTCCGGCACGGGTGGCTTCACGCTCTATGCCGATTCAACGTTGCCCGTCTACGAGGACATGACCACCGCTAAAGGGCAGGAGGCAATGGGTTTGGAGGCTCCCGACATGGCAGGTGTGCAGATTGTTCCGATGCGCCTGCGTGATGGCGATGAGGCGAGTTGTCTGAATCTTAATCGTGCCCAAGTCCCCAGCCTGCTCGCCGTGTCGCCGGAGGCTTTCTTGCGACGCAAGGCGTTCACCTTCGAGCGAATTCTGTATCCAGTTCACGCGACCGATCCCTGGACGATGCTCGATTCGCCTACGGACGACAATTCGACTCCCGTGGTCGGCGACACGAATACGATCGTTTGGTCACTTGGGAAATCGCTGGGAGACAACATCCCTTACGTCGATGATCACGGCAACCGAATCTCGCTTAAAGTCGTCGGAATCCTTGCAAATGCCGTGTTGCAAGGTCGACTCATTCTTTCTGATAAGAACTTCGTCCGCCACTTTCCATCTCAATCGGGGCACCGCGTCTTCCTCATCGATGTACCGCCGGGCCGCGGTGACACCGTTAGTAAAGCGCTCGGCAAGGCGCTTGAACCCGTCGGGGTTACCGTTTCCACGACCGTCGGCCGCCTCGCGGCGTTCAACTCCGTCGAGAACGCGTACCTCTCGATCTTCGCAATCCTTGGCGGCCTTGGTCTCGTCCTGGGTAGCGTGGGGCTGGGACTGGTCGTGCTTCGAAACGTACTGGAGCGTCGCCCCGAGCTTGCCCTCCTGCGCGCCGTTGGATTCC
The DNA here is from genome assembly GCA_038230855.1 of Fimbriimonadales bacterium. Taxonomy (GTDB): domain Bacteria; phylum Armatimonadota; class Fimbriimonadia; order Fimbriimonadales; family Fimbriimonadaceae; genus Fimbriimonas. The sequence goes on from JBBRML010000003.1 coordinate 75,514, forward strand.
GAAGTAGGCAGCTACAGACTCTCGTTTTTGTCGAGCATATGCTTCTTCTCTCGCTCGGATTACTGGTGGGAGTGGTTGCGGCGATCCCCGCGATATTGCCCGCGCTTCGCTCAGCGTCCGGCGCGGCTCCCCTCGGTTCACTCGCCGCAACTCTGGCTTGGGTGTTTGTGAGTGGGTTGGTGTGGACCTGGCTCGCAACCACGCTGGCTACACGCGGCCCGCTCCTCTCCGCCCTCCGCGACGACTAGCGAGACAGAAAAATTGCAAGCGGATGCACCTCAAGCTCCTTCCCCATGATCTGTTCAGGGGGAAGGCTGGGATGGGGGTTACAACGCCAACCTCCAACAGAAACGCACCCCAAGCTCCTTCCCAATGATCTGTTCAGGGGGAAGGCTGGGATGGGGGTTACGACACGAGAATCGTAGGTGGATGAGCCGCACAACACTCTAAAGTACACAGATCAAACTCCGCCATGAACATCGTATCCACCCATGCCGAACGACAATCCGAAAACCCGCACAACAAACCAAATACTCACGCGTCCGCGCGCGCCATTTCCGCCCGCATTTCGTCCATCAACGGAAACACTTCCGCGACGTGATCATTGAACAAATTCCCGATCAACAGATCGGTCAAATGCCCCTGAAGGTGCGGATGCCGCTTGACAAACGCCCCGAAACTGAACCCTTCGTAATACTCGCACACCAACCGCCGCATGCGATCCATGCCTTCGTTGAACTCCGGACTCCACTGGCCAAGCTGCGCGCCGGAAGTGTCACCACACGCCAGACCCTCCGCGATCGCATCTGCCGCCATCTGCCCGCTCTTCAACGCAAGCAAAACGCCAGACGAGTACAGTGGATCAAGAAATCCGTGCGCGTCCCCGACCAAAACCCAGCCATCGCCCGCGCATTCCGTCGCCCGATAACTGTAATCCTTGGTCGCATAAAAGCGGTCGCACCGTTCACCCATGCTTACGCGTCGAAGCGCTTCCGGACAGTTCTGAAGCTCCTCGTTGTAGATCACTTCGTGGTCTCGATTGCCCGCGAATAACTCATCGAACCCCCGCACGATGCCCACGCTCGTCACGTCGTTGTGCAGCGGAATGTACCAAAACCAGCCAGTCTTTCCCTTCGTCTGGAGCACGATCGTCGCGCCCTCGGCCTTTCCAGAATCGCGAAATGCTCCCTTGTAGTAAGTCCAAACTGCGCCCTTCATCAGCTTTGGATCTTTCACGATCGTTCCAAACTTGCTGCCGAGCATCGCGCTCTGCCCGCTCGCATCGACAACAACCTTCGCGTGGACGTCCTCCTCAGTGCCGTCGGGACGTTGGATCCGGACTCCGACCGCACGGTCGCCTTCAAAAATTACATGCCGGACGCGAGTTCCCTCAAAGACTTCGACGCCGTGCTCGCGAGCGTTCTCCAGCATCATCTGGTCAAACTCGCTTCGCAGCACCTGCCACGTCTGCGAGCACTCGTGCGGGTTATGGTCGGTGAAATGGAATGGCGCGGACAGCTTGGCGTACTGATTGACGAACATCACCGACCGCTTTTCGACGAACCCGCTCTTGCGCATCTTCGGCAGCATGTTGAGCCGCTCAAGCACCCAATAGGTCTCCGGAATCAGCGATTCGCCGATGTGAAACCGCGGGAAAACTTCCCGCTCAAAGAGTTGGACGCGGCAGCCATGCTGAGCGAGCAGGGTCGAACACGTGGATCCAGCCGGTCCACCGCCGATCACGACGACATCGGGAGTTGAGTTAGGGTTTGTTGGCATCGATTGGTTTCGCCCCCAAGAAAGTACCCGCTGAGCTGCTCCGGAACGGACATCGTCTCCACTCCACCGCCCCCAAATGTTTCAGGCCAGGTTGCTCGGAGGCATCACCCTCCCGACCGCCGCCGGATTTTCAGATTCCGCTCGGGCCACGCCCATCTGCATTTGAAACCCCCACTCTCGTTGTAAAGCAAGGTTTCAGCTTGAGTTGTCTTCATGAATGGGGGCAGACCTCACGGTGTCACCGTGCGAGTTCATGCGCGAACTTCCCTCTATAATGTGGGGTGCTAGCGTTTCTCCCCTGTTCGATTGTCTTGTCGAACTCGACGTTGACCGTCGGCGACGGCATGAGGTTCAGTCGCATCGAAGACGCGGTCGCCGCCGCCCATGAAGGCGCGGTAGTCGAGGTGTATCCCAGTTCCTCCGGTTATGCCAGGACTGCTGTTCGGCTCCAATTCGCAAGGGTGACGATCAAAGGAATAGGGGCGAGCCCCGTTCGCCTAGACGGAAGTTCCTACGCCTATAGCGGGGAGGGCCGAATCCCGCGCGCTATCTTCCAGATCGAGCCTGCCGCCTCAGGCGCCGTTATTGAAAACTTCGAGCTGATCGGTGCGCACAACGGTTCGTTCAACGGGGCTGGTGTTCGCATCAACGCTGCGAACCGCGTCACTATTCGAGGTTGCGACATCCACGGATGTGACATGGGCATCATGTCCAACGGCATCCAAGGCGACAAGACCGCCGGCGCGGAGCAGCTCATCGATCACTGTCGGATCCACGAGAACGGGAATCCGAAAGACCCCGGCCAGAACCATAACCTTTACCTCGGCGGCTCGAGCGTGACCGTCCAGTTCTGCGACATCTTCAGTCCTGTGACCGGGCACAACCTTAAGAGCCGGGCGCATTTCAACATAGTCCAGTATTGCTATATCCATGATTCTGCGAATCGGGAGTTGGACTTCGTAGAGGCGTGGGACACCGAGCGCCCGAATTCGAATGCGCTCTTGCTGGGGAACGTTATAGAGAAGGGCAAGAATTCCGCTGGCAACCACATTACGATCCACTTCGGCAAGGAACATGGCAAGCGCGACGGAACGGTTTACTTGGTCAACAACACGATCGTCACGCACTTCTCCTCGCCTGTTCTCGAACTATCTGCTGCCTTACCGCGCGCCGGACTATTGAACAACGTGATCGTGAACACCGAAGCGTCCGAGCCGACCCTGGTTCAAGCGTCCTCACCCTACAGCATCACGGGCAGCACCAATTGGCTCAGCAGAGGCTACTCAAGAAATGGATTTGGCTTAATTGATTCGATTTATGGCGAGAGCCGCGCATCGAATTCGCTATCTGGAGGGGGGCTAACCTTTACTCTGCACAAAGAGCCCGCCGAGGCCCAATATCGCGACGGCGACGGACAGCTTCGACCGGCCAAACCTGCTTACCGGTATAGCAACCGCGGAAACTGGGTCAAATCAGATGCCACATGGATAGGGGCAGGTTAGCGCCGCGAGAGCACTGATCGGGTCGACCACTGCCGTCTACTTCTCCGGTCAAAATTAGCGGCACATAGCCCCTTTTTGTGTGGCGCTAGTTGCGCCCGTTGCTGCCCAAGTCGCGTAGCGCGACTTTTTGAACCGAAGCGAAGTGTTCAAATCGCTGATTTCCACGCAATTCGGCGATTTGTCATGTCGAACGAAGCTGGACGCGGAGTTCGTCAACACCGCCCTAAATCGCCCGCCGTAAACCGAGTGCTTTGGTCAGGCGACCACCAACTCGCAATGGCCGCGACGAAGATGCGGTGTGCCAGACTCTAAATCGTGTTCGGCCCGTCTACTCACGGTTGGATCCAATCGCACTCGCCGCATTTGTCACATCGACCTGGCCTGTCACCGATTCCGTCCGCTGCGTCTTTGTTCACTGTGGCGAGAACGACCTCTACCGCGTCGAAGACGCCGAATTGGATGTGCAAGAAGACCCCGAGTTGGTTGGCAAGTCGGTCGCAGAGCTAGACGAGATCCTTGCAGGGCGCATTCAAAGGATCGTAGACAATCCGGGCATCCCCGACTCAACAACGAAGATTTTCCGCAAAGAGGGCAGTCCCGGCAAACCGATCAGGAAGAATCGTCAGCGCCCGAGCCATAAATCCTCCGCTCCCGCTTAGTAGCGGTCGAGTCCAACATCGCACTTTTCTTTCGCTCCTCGATGATGTCGAATTAGCGGCACATAACCCAAGTTAAGCTCCTCCGCTCTTTGACTCGATCCGCATAGTCGGAGTTCAAACCTTCGGGCATCCATCAGTTATAATCAGGAGCATCAAGTGGCCATTCTTCGTTCGATGCTCCTCATATTGGTCATCCTAACGGGGCAGATAGGCGTCTGCAGCTCCGTTTACGTGATGCCCAATGGCAAGGAGTGCCCGACCTGCTCGAATAAGTCATGCAATCCTGAGGTCGCTACAATTTGCGAAACGGGTCATCAATTCGCAGTGATGCACCGCGACTGTCGCGAGTGCTGCAAACTCACTACTCGCGGTTCAAGTGATCGCCATGAAGCGACCGCCATGACCGCGGGGCCATCCATGGACATCGCCTTGACGGACGATGTCCAACTCTTCTGCCTGAGGGCGATGCCCCGCGGCGCAGTGGTCATCGCGCGGATAATCGGAAACCCGCCCACCGGTCCGCCATCCCAAAGAAGTTCACGCGCTCCACCGCGCTCCATGTTGGCTTAGTCGTTTCGCTGGCAGCGAGCACTTTCTCAAATTGTGCCCTCCAGCCCGACCTTCCCGGCACTGGAGCATCCATTGAAAGTCCACATCCTCATATTCCTCGCGTTGGCCACGACACTAGCCTTGGCTCAACAGCCTTTGTCGATAGAAGGCGCTCTGAAGCTTGTCAGGCAAAACCGTTCAGCAGCAGGCGCCGCAAAGCTCGGCATCGACGAGGCAAGGCTCAAAGCCAGGTCTCTAGGCAGCTATCCGCCAACCACGCTCGGTGCGGGATACTCGTCGCGGTTAGAAGTAGGAGGCTCCGACAGCGACCTGTTTCTAAGCCAACCCCTCGACTTTTTTGGGCGCACGTCAGCAGGGCGCCGCGCCGGTAGCGCCACCATTCTAATGGCGGAGGCCGGATACCGGGGCACGATGTTAGGTCTCCAAAGTGACGTTCTTGAAGCGTATTTTTCGGCCGTGTCGACGAGCCAGCTCGCTGAAACTTCTGAGGAGATAGTGAAAGTCGCGCAAGGCTTAAAGGACGCCGCTCAGAAGCGCTTCGACGAGGGCAAGATTGCCGAAGTCCAAGTGACCCGAGCTTCCATAGAGCTTGCCCGAGCAAAGCAGTCAGCCCTTCTGAGGAGGTCCCAACGGCAAGCAGCCGTCGCAAGGCTTGCAGGTGCGCTGGGGCTTCCTTCGCTCGACCTTCCTCTGGACTTGAACGCGGTTGTGGTCACGCCGCCCACGATCGACCTGACCCAAAGGCCCGACCTGCTCCTCCTCAATGCCGAGGTGCAGACGGCGGAAGCGGACGCAGGTCTCGCACGACTCGATAATAGGCCGGAGTTGGAAGTCCAGGCCCGTCGCTCCCCATGGAACGACTCCAATGCGCTCTATGGGGCACGCATCCAGTTGACTTTGCCTCTCTACGATCACGGTCGGTCCCGTTTCGAAACGCAAGCCGCAAAGGCACGGTCCCAATCGGCACGAGCACGTTACGACGATGCTCAGAAGCGAGCGCTTTCCGAACTTGCCGCCATCAAGGTCGAGCTCGATGCGTCGAAGGAACTCGTCGCGAACTACCAGGCCATCGTGGAGTCGGCGCAGACGCTTGTTGTCAAGTCTCAAAAGGGATTTTCGGAAGGGCTCGGCACGCTGACGGACGTTCTCGAAGCGACCCGCGCCCTTCGTGAAATTGAGCAGGAGCTCGCTGAGGCAAAGCTCAGGTTCAACCTCGCAGCGGTCTCTCAATACAGGGCAGCAGGGCTTCTCATGGAGGTGCTTCGATGAGGCGTTTATTGGTAATTTCCGCATTCGCGATTTGTCTGGCGGGGTGCAACGGAGGAAAGGCGCCAGACGCCGCTTCTAAGGCAAAAGAGACTCCGAAGACCGCTGATTCCGCAAAGCCGATTGAACTCACCGCAGACGCCCAGCGCAACGGTGGCATCGAGACCCTGCCTGCGAGCACGCAGATGATGCAGGAGACAATCAAGGTAACCGGCGTCGTTGGCAGCACGGGAAAGGGCCGCGCTTTAGTGACGCCGCCAGTCGGCGGCCGAATCGTCGCGATTCAGGCGCAACTGGGAGAGGCGGTCCAAAAGGGTCAAAGTCTGGCCGTCATCGAGTCGTCAGAACTCGCGACCGCTTGGGCGTCCATTGCCGAAGCCCGGCGCTCTCGGGACGCAGCCGCTTCTGACCTTGAACAGGCGAGATCCGAGTCCGAGCTTGCAGCTTCCAAACTGTCCGCCGCGAGCGTCAGCCTCAAGCGGCAGGGCGACCTCGCGAGGGCAGGAGCTTTCAGTCAGGCACCGCTCCAACAAGCCCAAAGCGAGCTTACCGATGCTCAAAGCGGATTCCTGAGCGCTCAAAGGGACGCTTCGTTTAAGAGCGAGCAGCTCAAGCGAATGGAGAACCTATTCAAGGATGGCCTTGTATCAAGGGTCGACCTTGAAACTGCGCGTCTCGACTTACAGCACGCAGATATCGCCGTCGACAAGATGACGGCTAAAGTGGAAATCGCGAAAGCCGCATTTGCGCGAGAAAAGAGCATCTACTCGCAAGGCTTGCTGAACGCAAGGGAAATACAAGCTGCAAGCGCCGAAGTCCGTTCGGCTGAGCTCGAAATGAAGCGCGGGGGGATCCGGATTCGTTCCGCGCGGGCGGCTTTGGCCAGCGCAGAGCAGGCCATTTCCAATGCCCAGACAACGTACAGGACGTTTAGCGGAGGAGGATCTGCTTCGGCTGGTAGGGCGAACCTCGTAGCGCCGATCTCGGGCACCCTGACGGCTGTCAGTGTCAACCGTGGTCAGGCGGTAGACCGAACGCAGGCAGTCATGGAGATTGAAGATCTCTCGGCCGTATGGGTCACGACGAGCGTGGCCGAAAAGGATATTTCGAAGTTAAGAGTTGGCGACTCGTGCATAGCCACGACACCCTCTCGCCCAGGCTGCGAGTTTCGAGGGACGGTCCAAGTCATCGGCAGCGACCTCGACGCCAAGACGCGCACGCTCCCAGTTCAATGCCTCATGAGCGGAGTTAATGGCGCACTCAAGCCGCAGATGTTTGCAAGCGTGCTTCTTCAGGTCGGACCAAGTTCGTCAGCCGTTACCGTGCCAAAAACCGCAGTCGTCATTGACGGCGCGGACGCCTTCGTGTTTGTAAAGACCGGCGAGAAGTTCGAGAAACGTGGCGTCGAGACCGGACGATCAAACGGGGCCAATCTCGAGATTCGCCGCGGACTCAGAGCCGGTGAGCAAGTCGCCGTCAAAGGCGCGTTCGTGCTCACAAGCGAGTCCAAAAGAGACGAACTCAAGGGTGAGGGATAAATGCTCGATAGGCTCTTGCATGTCAGCCTCACCCAGCGGTTTCTCGTCATCGTGGCAAGCCTCGTCGTCGTGAGTCTCGGAATCGTTTCTTGGCAGAGTTTGACCCTCGACGCGGTCCCGGACATCACGCCCAACCAAGTCCAGGTGAACACGGAAACAGGCGGCATGAGCCCGGAAGAGGTCGAAAAGCTGGTCAGTTTCCCGGTCGAGACCTCGATGGGTGGTATCCCCGGCGTCGAAGAAGTCCGAAGCATGAGCCAGTACGGGCTTTCCCAGGTGACGGTGACGTTTCGTGAGGACATTGACATCTTCTTCGCCCGGCAACTTGTAAACGAAAGACTCGGAAGTGTCAAGGCTCAACTGCCGGCCGGAGTAGAAGCGCCCCAAATGGGCCCGGTCGCGACCGGGCTTGGCGACATCTACATGTACGCCATCGAAAGCGATAAGCGCAGTCCGATGGAGCTTCGCACATTGCAGGACTGGTTTGTCACTCCGCAGCTCAGGACGGTTCGCGGAGTAGCCGAAGTCAGCGCTGCGGACGGTAGCCAAAAGCAATATCAGGTTGTCGTCAACCCGCAGGCGCTTCTCTCTCGCGGCCTCGCCGTTGACGAGGTGGTCTCCGCGCTCCAAAAGAACAATGAGAACGCGGGTGGTGGCGTGATCGACAAAAACGGCGAGCGTGTCATCGTGCGAAGCGTCGGATTGGCCACCACGATCAGCGACATCGAGCGTATCGTTGTGAAGTCCGAGGCAGGCGTGCCCGTGCTCGTCCGAGACGTTGCCGAGGTGAAACTCGGGATTCCGGTTCTGACCGGCGTGAGCACGATGAACGGCAAAGAGACGATGATTGCAGTCGTCATGATGCTAAAAGGGGCGAACGGTCGGACCGTCGCCGACGCTGTTGACGCAAAGATTCAGGAGATAAAAGGGCAGCTTCCGAAGGACGTAAAGCTCACCACGACTTACAACCGTTCAGACCTGGTTAACGCTTCCGTTCATACCGTCGAAAAGAGCCTTCTCGAAGGCGGTGCGCTCGTCATTGCCATCCTTCTCCTCTTACTTGGCAATCTCAGGGGCGCCCTCATCGTCGCCCTTGCGATCCCCCTTTCCATGCTGTTTGCCATCATCGGCATGAACCGATTTGGCATTTCGGGCAACCTGATGAGCCTTGGGGCTATCGACTTTGGGCTCATCGTGGACGGGGCGGTCGTGATGATCGAGAACGCGGTTCGGCGCGTCGCAGAGGCGCGTGAGCGCGCGGGCCGAACGCTCACCCGCCACGAGGTCAGGCACGCAGTCATGGAATCCTCGCGCGAAGTGGCAAAACCGACAGCCTTCGCAGTGAGCATCATCACGGTCGTTTACCTCCCCATCCTTGCTCTCGAAGGCACCGAAGGGAAAATGTTCAAGCCAATGGCGTTCACTGTCGTGTTCGCCCTCATCGGCGCTCTCATCCTGACGCTTACTCTGATTCCCACGCTGGCAAGCCTCCTTCTTTCCGGGGATACGCGTGAAGGTCGGAATCCACTCATGAGGCTTATCTCGAAGCTCTATCAGCCCTCACTTGCCTTCGCGCTGCGGCGAAAGGCACTCATCGTCGGCGGCTCACTTGCACTTCTGGCGCTGGCAGGGGTGCTCTTTGCAAGGCTTGGTTCTGAGTTCATTCCCCAACTCGATGAGGGCTCGATACTGATGCAGCCGGTTCGCCTCCGGACAGTGGATGCAGCGGAAACCGTGCGACTCGTCTCGGCCGCCGAGAGGAAAGTTCGCGAAGTACCTGAGGTCGCTCTCGTGTTCTCCAAGAGCGGCACTCCGGAAATTGCGATGGACGCCATGCCGCTCAGCCTCACCGACACCTTCATCATGCTAAAGCCAAAAGCTGAGTGGCGAAGCGGCATGACCAAGGCGAAATTGATTGAGGAAATCGACGCCAAAGCAAGCGAGGTTCCCGGCCAAAGGTATGGGTTCACCCAGCCGATCCAAATGAGGTTCTCCGAGCTCGCCGCCGGAGTCAAGGCCGACGTGGGAATCAAATTGTTTGGCGAAGACTTAAAGGTGCTCAAGGCGAAGGCTGACCAAATCGCAGACGCAGTGCGGTCCCTTCCCGGTGCTCAGGACGTTGAGGTAGAGCAGGTCGATGACGTGCCGGTGCTCCAAATCGACATCGACCGGGATGCCATCGCAAGGCTTGGAATCAATGTCAGCACCATTCAACAACTTGTGAAGATCGCTCTTGGAGGCGAGCCGGTTGGCCAAATCATCGAGGGAGACAAGCGCTTCGCGCTCACCGTTCGACTGCCAGAGGAAACGACAGGCGATGCTGAGGCCATTCGCTCCTTGGCTGTCGAAACGCCGCAAGGTGGCAGCGTTCCGCTATCAAATCTCGCGAGCATCCGTAACGTGCCCGCGCCAGCGCAAATTAGCCGGGAGAGCGGGAAGCGCCGGGTCGTCGTGCAACTAAACGTTCGAGGCCGAGATCTGGGGTCGTTCGTTACAGCCGCGCAGAATGCCATCAAGCAGAAGGTCGATCTGCCCGAAGGCTACTACATCACATGGGGCGGCCAGTTCGAGAACCTCCAGAAAGCCAGTTCGAGACTGGCCATCGTTGTGCCCATTGCCCTTGCCCTCATCTTCATCTTGCTCTTCACGACCTTCGGCTCGATAAGGCAAGCGCTCCTCATCTTCACCGGCGTACCCCTCGCAATCACCGGCGGAATCGTTGCTCTGACTCTGCGCGGAATGCCTTTCAGCATTACGGCCGGCGTCGGCTTCATCGCGCTATCAGGCGTCGCCGTGCTCAACGGGGTGGTCATGGTCTCCGCGATCAATCGTTTGCGTGAGGGCGGCCTAAAGGTGCTTGACGCGGTGCGGGAAGGAGCGACTCAGCGATTGCGACCTGTCTTGATGACGGCGCTGGTGGCGGCACTCGGCTTTATCCCCATGGCCCTCAATACTGGGATTGGCGCTGAAGTGCAGCGGCCCCTTGCGACCGTCGTCATCGGCGGAATTATCTCAGCGACCGCGTTAACGCTACTCGTCCTTCCAGTTCTCTATGTTTGGTTGGAAAGAGACCGTCCCATGGAGGTTGAAGTCTAGTAAATCCGAATCGCAAGTAGAAACAGTGCAACAGCTTGTTGCACAAGTCCATCTGGCCACTTGGCTTTGGCTAGGCAACGCCCAGTTGGTCTCGCCTTTCGGCGCGACCCAAGGGCCGAATTAGCAGCACATAACCCCTTCAATGTGAGGCATGTTCTGTACCACAAGCTCGTGTGAGTCTCTATTTCGAGACGAACTTGGAGTTCTCGAGGTGTTACACCTGAGTGACGCGTACAGGCTAGCAGTGGACCTATTTCGGAGCGAACCCTTGCATACTTCCGCAAGCCCTTAGGCGATTGTAAAGCCACGGATGCTTGTCTAGGAGGCTGTTGATCAACTCAACAGCCTCCGCTTGGGCAAGGATGCCCAAGTCGCGTAGCGCGGTTCTTTGAACCGCAGCGTAGCGTTCAAATCGCTGATTTCCACGCAAATCGGCGATTTGCTATGACGAACGAAGCTGGATGCGGAGTTCGACAACAGCCTCCGCTTGGGCATGGATGCCCAAGTCGCGCAGCTCGGTTCTTTGAACCGAAGCGTAGCGTTCAAATCGCTGATTTCCACCCAAATTGGCGATTTGTCATGACGCACGAAGCTGGATGCGGAGTTCGTCAACACCGCCCTAAATCGCCCGCCGTAAACCGAGTGCTTTGGTCAGGTGACCACCAACTCCCAATGGCCGTGGCGCAGATGCGGTGTGCCAGACTCTAAATCGTGTTCGGGCCTGTCTACTCACGGTTGGATCCAATCGCACTCGCCGCATTTGTCACATCGACCTGGTCTGTCACCGATTCCGTCCGCTGCGTCTTTGTTCACTGTGGCGAGAACGACCTCTACCGCGTCGAAGACGGCGCCCGCAGAAGGTATCTGCGTGTGTATCGCCATCGCTTTTCCGCAGCGTCGAGAGTTTAGCCGTCCTGACCGAGTTGCGCGTCCTCGATGCTCCGGTCTCGGCCCCTGTCCCGTGCCTCGATGGGCAGCTAAACAAGTTCGTCGACGCCCCGGAGGGAGTGCGAGCCGTTGCGCTCTTTGATGAGGCATCCGGGCGCAGCTTGAGCCGTGAGGATTTCACGGGTTGGGAAGAGTTCGGCTCGGCGCTCGCTCAAATACATATCTCAAAAGTGGCAGGCGAAGGGCTTCCTACGCTCGCGATCGCCCAGCTCTTGCTGAACCCGTCCAAGCAGTGGCGAACCAAGTTACACGCCGTCGGACAGACCGACTTCGAAGTGGCCTCCTTGGTTGAGGGTCTCGCGCGTCTGATTGAACCAGTGATGCCATACCTACCTATTGGCCTGGTGCACGGGGACACGGCGGGTGGCAATGCCCACATGAGCCCCGATGGACGCATCGCCTTTTTCGACTTCATGTGGACCGGCATAGGCCCCTGGTGTTGGGATCTTGGAACGTTCAGAAGAGGCGCGGGCGAAATCGACAGAAATTGGAATGCCCTTTGCAAGGGGTACGAGTCGGTCAGAAAACTCGCCGATTCCGAGTTAGCTGCGATTCCAATCCTTGCCGCGATCAGGTGCGTTTTCACAACGGCCAACATAATCGACGAGTGTGACCTTGACTTGCAGGCCGAAATGACCGTGCCATGGCTGGACAAGCGCGCCTCAGAACTCAAACGGCTGTGTGATCGGATTCCGCAGCTCGTGTAAAGTGAGAAGTGCACTCGAAGTGCTTGAACATGACATTCGGTTACCTTTACGATGCCTGCCCTGCCCTTTCCTACAGGGCCGTTCGGATAAGAAAATGACCGCGACGCAAAAGCGAGTACACGCCCTAATCTGCTGCTCAATTGCTGGTGCGGCCGTGTTGGCTCAGCTTTGTAACTTCCGTCCCGGCCTCATTCTCATCGCCGCTTGTGGGGCGTTCGCGCTTTCGAGATCCTTCCCGTATTCAACAAAACTGTTGGGCGCCTTGACCGGCCTCACGATTTCGCTCCTCTCGATGGCGCTTGGATTTGTGCTTTGCCTCCTCGTCTTCTGTGTGACGGTTCCCGGATTCGCGGCAATTGCTCTCGTGGCCGTGACAGTGCGTCCGTCGGCCCAACCTGGGCTTGGCTCGTTTCTCGCCTCCATCCCCCCCTTGCCTGCCCTCCTGATCGCAGCGAGCGTGTCGGGTGCGGTCATGTTCATTGTCCGCGCGCATGAGGCGCGTCGCGCCGCATAAATCTGAATCGAAGGGCTTGTCCGTGCTGAAACTGAGTCCAAATGGTAATACATCGCTCCGTTTTTAACTTCTTCAAAGGTGTTTCTGCGACCTTCTTTGAAGCAACCGGATTCATCTTTGGCTTCGCGTTTGGTATTGAGTCCGAAAATATCCTCTGCACGATTATCAGCCCCAGCCTGGAATTCAAGTGGCCATATTGCCCGTGGCTGAGACTTGTGGCTGTCTTGTTTGGCCTAGGAGGCTGTTGATCAACTCGACAGCCTCCGCTTGGGCAAGGATGCCCAAGTCGCGTAGATCGGTTCTTTGACCCGAAGCGTAGCGTTCAAATCGCTGATTTCCACGCAAATCGGCGATTTGCCAAGACGAACGAAGCTGGATGCGGAGTTCGACAACAGCGTCCGAAGAGGCTGTTGATCAACTCAACAGCCTCCGCTTGGGCATGGATGCCCAAGTCGCGTAGCTCGGTTCTTTGAACCGCAGCGTAGCGTTCAAATCGCTGATTTCCACGCAAATTGGCGATTTACCAAGACGAACGAAGCTGGATGCGGAGCTCGTCAACAGCTTCCTAGGGCCATTTGCATGCATTTCAATGTTGTAATTTAGCTTACGCGAGGGAGCGACAGGGCCAGTACGATGTTGCGATTCGGTCGCGCACGCGTGGACTGGAACGCGTCAAAGTAAATGGCCAAAAGTCGGGTGCGAGGAAACTCTGAGAAAACCGAAGCGGCTGGCTCGAGAGATGGTCTCACCACACCGTTGCTTCGTTCGATGCGTTCGTCCCTCTAGCGCGTAGTGTGAATGCGACCTTGCGATTCAGTTCAAAGTCTAAGCGGTGGATACGCCAGGTCGGCTTCCTTGGGTCCACGACTCAGCGTCAAGGACCCAGTTCAAAGACCGTCGCACTCATCGCCGGCAACGAAACATGAAGCGCGCCGCCACTGATCGGTTCCGGCGAAAGTTCCTTAACCGCCGCCGACGAACCCATTGCCCGGAAAACGCGCGCCTGACGGGCCCGCGTCTCGACCTTGATCCCGCATGCCGAAGCGGACGCGGAGCGATTAATCACCACCAACGTCACTTTCCCCGTCGAGGCAGACTTAGAAGCGTAAATCGCCACGGCCGCGACATCCGATGTTGACGTCTTCAGCGACTGTTCGCCGAAGTGACCGCCCTTCCCATCGTAATTGCAATACAGATCGAAGCCCGTATTGATGAATGAACCTTTGTCCGTACCGCCCCACACATTCGCGGCAAACACATTGTACGCACCAAAAATTCCAAGAGCGTCCGCCTGCGCCAATGTCCCGGAAATGTCGTGCGCGCCGCCATAGTTGTATTCCGTAATGGCTAGCTTAGTGCCCGGATAATGCTTCTCGATTTTCTCAAGCATGCGAGGGATGAACCGGACTGGCTGGTCGCCCATCGATTGCTGAATCCAACTGGGCTCCTTATAGGTCGGGTCCCACAGGCCCCGGGTCGACTGAACGCGGACCGTTTGTGCCTCCGCGTTGACGTCGTCGCTCGTTATGCGCTTACCGGCGGATTGAGCCTCCGTGTACCAATGGAGATCGAATACATCAAGCAGCCGCTTGCCGTAGGTGCGCTCCGCTGCCTTCATTTGGTCTAGGTAGTAGTCCAAAAAGTCGCCTTTCTGCTTCGCGTCCGGCGCATCTTGGAACGTGAGCATCCCATACCAGCCATAGCTAATTGGCCCAAAAACCTTGGCCGTTGGGGCGACCCCCTTGATCGCGGATGCGTACGAGCAGGTCAGCTTGACGAACTGATCGTACGAAGGCTTATGCGGCCAGATGCGGACGTGAGTGCCGTTCCACAGGTCGGGTTCGTTATCGATCGCGTAGAAGATCGGTGTATTCGGCCCTCGATTCTTGAATGTCCGCTCCAGCCACCAAACGAATTCGTCTTGATAGACCTTGCCGTCTGTTAGGGACGGCGGATACGAGAAGCCCGACGGCTTCTTCGGTTCCGATTTCACAAATCGCGACGATAAATAGTTCGGAGTCTGGTTGACGTCGCCGTCACCCTTTTTGTCCGCGGCAACGTAACCCGCCGCCGGCACCGTAACGACAATTCCCTTTCCGGCAGCTAATGCGTCGGCTACCGCCTTGCGCATGACTTCACCTGGAACTTCACCGCCGCCAAGAAACGAATCGTTCTGGTGGTGCCAGTCTCCCCCAGCGTTACTTGCGTTATTCTCCCAGTTGTAGGCGGTCATTCGGTTTCCACCAATGCGCCCGAGAGACAGGTAGCGGTGATCGGTCTGCCAATTCGTTTGGTTTGCCCCATAGATGAAGGGGGAAATCGCATGGGTCGGCGTACTCGTGTCAACCGTGAGTACGACGGTGTCGACGGGTGCCCTCTTGCACGAGGCGAGGCAGAGTAAAGCAAGAACAGCGCAGGGCATCTCAACAGAATAACGCATCAATCGAAACCTCAAGCCTTACCAAGACCTGTACTACAGCCAAGCCAGAAAATCGTCTAGCTTGGCCGCATTGCTCACTATCTCGCGGAAACGCGAACCAGTTGCGCGCCATGCGCCGGGACATCCAACGTAACTTGACCGCCGCGGGGCATGTCCTGCCGGGTCCACATGTTGTGCATGTTCGCTAATTTCACGTTTAGGCCGATCTCCTTCAGCGATATCGTGATCGGACGGTGCACGTAACCGCGATTGAACAGGCCAACCGCCCACGAACCGTCGAAAAGCGGTCGCGCCCAGACTTCAGCGTCTCCGTCAACCTTGATGCGCCGCGCCGCCTTGCCGAGCGGATCCTGATTCACGGCGAGGACTTCGTGATTCATCAAGACGTCCTTCGTGAAGGCGTCGAGCTTTGTAAGGTCGCAGCCGATCATCAGCGGCGAGCTCAGCAGGCACCACAGCGAGATATGGGTGATTTGCTCGTTTCCGGTCAACTTCGTGTTGCGGATATTTCGACTCCAGCCGAGCTTGCCCACGACCAACATGTCGGGGTCGTTCCAGCCGCCGGGAGACGCGTACGGCGATCGACGATCATGGTCGAAGCCGATGCCCGCCATGCTGTTCCAAGAGTCGTTGATGTCGCCCGTGGTGCGCCAAGAGTTTCCGCCGATGTCTTTGCCCCACTTGTAAACATCCTCCATTCCGTATTGACACATGCTGTAAACGATGTCACGCGAGCACTTGTCCAACGCTTTGCGCATCAGGATGTACGGTCGCTGCGCGTATTCCAATTTGTCCGCCGCGCTCGGCCCGTGTGCCTTCTCGACGCCACCGTACGAGCACCAGTCGTACTTCAGGTAGTCGACTCCCCAGTCCGCGTAAGTCGCGGCATCGAGATATTCGTGCTCGTAGCTCGCCGTGTATCCGCCGCAAGTGGTTGGCCCAGGCGAACTGTAAATTCCAAGTTTAAGGCCAAGAGAGTGTACATAAGAGCCTAAGCTCTTCATATCACCAAACTTCTTGTTTGTCTCGATCTCGCCCGTAGCGGAGCGGCCGCCCTCCCAGCCGTCGTCGATGTTCACGAACGCGAAGCCCGCATCGGCAAGGCCAGACTTGATGAACACATCTGCCGCCGCGCGCACCTTATCGGCGTCCACATCCAGTCCCCACACGTTCCAACTGTTCCAGCCCAGGGCTGGTGTCTGCGCCAGCTTGTGCTCACCTGATACCAAAGTGATCGTCCGACTGTCTCGGCCCAGCGCGCTCTTCGCCTCAACTTGCATGTAGTAGAAGCCGGACTTCGGGGTGACTCCCGAAAGAATCCTTCTTTCCCGATCAAAGGTCAAGCCCGCTGGAACGTTGCGCACATTGACCGCAACCCCACCTTTGCCCGTCACCGGAATGCGAAATACAAATGGCCGTCCAGGGGTCGCTCCCACCGTACGCGGGCCGTTGATTTCCGGTCGGTCGGGAAACCCGTGGTAGATCGCCATCGTCGGTTCCTTGGCAAAGGTCACGCCAACCGGTTTGCTACCGTCCTTCATCGTAAAGTAAGCGTCCGCCCAGTCTGCGTGGTCGTAGTCGTTTCCGTCACCCGCGTCATCCACCTGCAGTCGAACGTATCGAACGCCCGTCAGGTCAACGTCGACTTGCTGGCCTTCTCCGTTGCCGCGCATCCGACGCGAACGAAATAGCTGTTTGCCGTCGCCCGTGACCATAAACCTGACCGAACCTCGAGTATCCGTCTCTCGGTCGACACCGACAAACGCACGGAAACGAAGCGCTTTCCCATCGGTTTTGAAGGTGACAAGGCCGTTAGAATGCGTCCCAACACCGTGTGCAAACGTCACCCCACCTATCCGCAGTTCGTGATCGTCCACGCTTCGATTTTTGTGCGGCGACGAATAATCCTGATCCATTGCGGATAGGTCAAGTGAGTCAAGCCATACGTTGTGGCTTTGCACGACGCCGAGGAATCCCAGTGACAACATGCCGAGAGCATAACCGATTTTGGCTATGCCCGGGTAGCGACATC
The DNA here is from genome assembly GCA_038230855.1 of Fimbriimonadales bacterium. Lineage (GTDB taxonomy): Bacteria > Armatimonadota > Fimbriimonadia > Fimbriimonadales > Fimbriimonadaceae > Fimbriimonas. The sequence goes on from JBBRML010000003.1 coordinate 92,565, forward strand.
GCGCACGACCGACCTAGGCCAGAGAGCCCATCGGATCCCAAGGTTCGAGTTCGATAGGAGTACGACTCAGCAGTTCTAATACTTCCGCAGAAACGAATTGCCGATGCACGACGACCTCATAGTTGAATTCATCGAACCACGTGTCTGTCATTGCATAGAAACCTTTGTCTCCGCCTTTCTCGCCCCACGAGTTCTCGACCCGCCACTTCGTCGCCTTGCCGTCAACATCAAGATCGACCCCGGTGAATACCATCGCGTGCGTCATCAGCGACTCGCCGTAATCGAGGCGATCCGCCTTCGACATTTTGGAGGCTGAGCCGTACACCAGTTCGTATTCGAACAGTTCGTTGTCCATCCATCCGGACTCCCTATCGAGGTACTTGCCGACGTCGCAGCCGAACCAAACCGATTCACCGGATTGAAGCTGCTTCACCGCTGCTGCCTTCATCACATCGAGGTGGACGTTGGCGTACTTTATGGGCTCACCGCCGACAACATTTCCCAAAAATTTGACTGTGTACAGCTCATCAAATCGCTTTGTTGATTGCGGACAGTGGATGAGACAGACCATCTCATCGAGGTCAACGTCGATGTGTTTGCGGTAGAAGTCCTTTGGTGTCGTGGCTCCGTCGCGATGATAGACCTTGTCTTTATCTCGCCAGTGCCACTTAAATTCGGTTGGAGGCTCACCCAGATGGATGCAGAGCATCCGAAAAATGGTCTCGAGCATGCCCGCCTTCATCGCTCGCAGGTCGTCTATCGCGTTGCCTTCGGTATGCAGCTGCCGCAACCAGCATCCGAATTCCTTCAGTCGCAATGTTATGTGCCAGTTCATCTGGCCCGTGCTGCTGCTGCTCTCCGTCTCCGGCATGATGGACTTAGGAACGAGCCCGTACTTCTTCACGAGGTTGATAAACATGTGCCACTGCCCGCCATCCTGTATCGGAGATGCGAACAAATGCGCAATCAGGCGTCCATACGTAGGCTCATCCAAAGTCGACAGAACCGCTTCTAGGAAGTAGTTGGCTTTCTCGAATTTATCCCAGAACATCGTGTAGTTCTGCGACAACTCGAAGTCGTCGCCGAGATTCATGTTCTTGATCGCATTGACCCGCAACGTGTTCAGTGCCGCAAACATCCAGCAGCGGCCGCTGCCATGCTGCGAGGTGATCTTGTTCTCTGGCAGATGCACGCTAAACGTCATGTCGTTCTGCGTCAGCTTCCGTCGCTTGACCGCGACTTTGTTGACCGGGGTGGTGCAGACCGCGTTCATGGCGAGAACGTTACTCAGAGATGCGTCGAACGACTTCCGAAACGCCGCGACTTCGTCTAGCGAGACCGCACCAGTCATCGGTGCCTCCGTCGTGCACGCTTCGGGTCGAGTTGAATCCATATCCGATTTTAGCCCGCAGAGCGACCTGGTTAGACCCGAATTCGGCATCGTTTTCTGGAAGTTCCTGTGTTATAGTGGAAGAGAACAATGCGCGCCGTGCCATCGCCGAATTTGAACCTGAAGCAACTTCTCGGACGGCTTTCGACGGTCGTTGCCTTGGCGATTTGTGGCGCGAATCACTGCTCGGCAACGGGGCCGAACAAGTCCCGACCAATGCCGCGCTTAACGAGCTCGCTACGAAGTCATCAGCCCGGCGGATCATGGTTCAGCGACTTCAAAGACACGATTTTTTACAGTCGTCCGGATGCACGCGAAATCTGGCGGATTTACCCCGACGGAACCGGTGACACCTTTTACGCTTACGCGCCGTACGACTACGCGGGCGGTGAGTACTCGGTTGGCTACGGCGCATACGACGTCAATTTGAAAGTGGCAAATCAGTGGATATTCTCTTTCACTGACTACCCTGGCGGCTCGTACTGGGGAATTTATTCAGGCGATCACATTCCCCTGATGGTTGCAGATTTTCGGGCAATGGCAAAGACGACCCTCGTCGCGCCCGCCTATGTTTTTGCCGGCCCAACGGTGCGCGTCGCCCCCGCGGGAGACTTCGTTTTCTTCACGCCTCAGGACTTGTTCCGCAACTTCCTGCTCCTTAAAGTCCCAATCGGCGGCGGCAACAACCCGACGCAACTCGATTCATCTTCGACGCCATACTCTCAGCCCAGCATCACGCCCGACGGAAAGGTATTAGTTGTCAGTGTTGGATGGGGTCCGTACCTCAACGACCGCTCGGATATCTTCAAGATCAGCACAGACGGCAAAGACAAAACGTTTCTCACCGGCGCATCAATCGGATCGCCGAAGATGAACGTCAGCCCGGTCTGGAATCACGCTGGAGACACCATCGCCTTCATGGCGGGCGACGGCGCGAAGGCGTTAGAAATCAGGACGATGAGCGGGAAAGGCGGGAACCTGACGACTGTGCTGGCGGGTAGCTTAGCCGATCGGTGGACCCTTTGCGGATTCAGCCCGGACGACCAGCGGATCGCGTACACGCGCAACGGAGAGCTCTACTCGATCGCCCTCGATGGTTCTGAACCTGAAAGGTTTATCAAGAGTGGAGTGCCGCTGACTTTTCTTTGGACCGGCGGGCAACGAAACTCGATCGCCTCCTTCACCATCTCCCCGAAAACGGTCGTTGGTGGGGACGCCACGAATGGACAAATAACGCTTGCCAGTAGCTCCCTGGTTGGCGCAACGATCTCGCTCGTAAGCAGCGATCCGTCCGTCATCGTGCCCGCAACCGTAAAGATTCCGATTGGGCTCAAAACCGCGACGTTTGCGATTAACACACTCACAATTGCCGACCGGCGCGAAGTGACCGTCACCGCCTCAAGCGACTCGCTCAAACCGTTCGGGTCGGAAGTGACGATCATGCCGCTGATCGTCAGCTCCGTCAAGGTAGATCCCAATCCTGTCGTGGGCGGATTTAGCTTTACTGGCTCCGTCTCGGTGAGCGTTCCTGCTCCAGGCACGGGAATTCAGCTGCACCTCAAGAGTTCGAACGCGGATCTGCTTAAAATACCAAGCGTCATAACGCTGGCCCCAGGGCAACAGACTGCGACGTTCAGTGGTACGACGATAAATGCGCCGACGAATCAGTCCGTCACCGTTACGGCAACCGCGGGCGAATCCACGGCCACGACCTCTGTAAACGTCCTTGGTCAGTCGATCAAGTCGCTGACGATCGCCCCCGTGAGTGTCGTGGCGGGAAGCGGCGTGGATGCCATCGCGACGATTCAACTTGGCTCGCCGGCCGCGGTCGGCGGAATCAACATGAATTTGAAGAGTTCGTCGGCGTACGCGGTCTTGCCAAGTTCAGTCTTCGTTCCCGAAGGCTCAACCACGGCTGTCGTCAAAGTCGCGTATTCTGCGCCACCGAGCATTGAGCAAGCTCAGATAACTGCGACCTGGAAGAACTACTCAAAGAGCGCAATACTGATCGTCTCCGCACTTCAAATCGTCGGTCTCACTTTTGATCCTTCGCAAGTGCTCGGAGGCGCTTCCACTCACGCTAACGTTTCCCTGAACGACAACGCCCAGAGTAATTTTGTGATTGCGCTGAAAGGCGACGTCGCGAAGATTTTGGGAGTGCCAACCACCGTTACAATTCCTAAGCGGAGCAAGTCAGTCTCCTTCACCGTGACTACGATTGCCATCCCAACTGACGCTATTCCTAGCTTGACGGCGAAACATGAACAGCAAATTTATGTAGCCCAGCTCCTGGTTCGCGCTCCAGCAATCCGGTCGCTCACCATCACGCCATCGATCGTCTTCATGGGCTCAGGCGGGAAGTTGACCGGTGCTATCAATCTGACCAGCCCCGCTCCCAAGGACGGCCTCACAATTCAGCTCTCCAGTACAGTTCCTTCGGCGGTTCAGCCGCCGAAGACGGTCAAGATAGCCGCGAAGGGAACTTCCGTGACCTTTGACCTGCCGTTCAAGCCCGTAAAGGTCAACACCGCGGTTTCGATTACTGCAACTCTAAGCGGGGTGCCGAGCTCAGCCACCGTAAACCTCGTCGCCTCCTCGGTCAAGTCGCTTACTTTCTCGTCCAGTCCAACCGTTGGAGGAACTCAGGTAACGGGAACGGTCACCCTCGCCGCCCCCGCCACCGAAGGCGGTCAGTTGGTCACGCTAGTCAGCTCGGACTCCGTTGCTTGCCCGCTACCAGCCGCTGTCACCGTGCCAAATCGGGCACTCACCGCCACGTTTGTGTTCACCGCTACCCCGGTTGCCGCATCAACGTCGGTGTCCGTGAAAGCCCTTACCGGGCCGATTGGGGTTACGACGGTGCTCCAAATTGTGGCGCCGTCCGTCCTCGAAGTTATCCTGACGCCTCAGACCGTCGTGGGGGGATCTGCAACCACCGTTACGGCCAGCCTGCGCCTGAATGGCCGGGCCCCCGATGGAGGGTTAGTCGTCAAGTTGGAGTCAAATGCCACCGTGGCAACGGTCCCGAAAACGGTGACCGTCCCCGCCGGCGCTACCGTCGCATGGTTCACGGTTTCTCACAAGTCAACACCTAGGCCGACCAAAGCGACAATCAAGGCGGGCACCAAGTCCGCTATTTTGACCGTGAACTAAACCCCGCATCTTACCCACTAGATCTGCCCGTACAGGTTCGAAGGAGGCCCTTCCGGGTACCCTATGGGTATGCCCTCCCAAGTACGCAACATTGGCATTATCGCGCACGTCGATCACGGCAAGACGACGCTCGTCGATGCCATTTTCAAACAGTCGGGCACATTTCGCGAAAATCAGCACATGGGAGTGCGGGTTATGGATAGCAACGACCTTGAGCGAGAGAAGGGAATTACCATTCTCAGCAAGGTTGCATCCGTCAAGTACAAAGACTACAAGATCAACATCGTGGACACGCCAGGACACGCCGACTTTGGGGGCGAAGTCGAGCGAGTGCTGAGCATGGTGGACGGCGTCTTGCTCGTCGTCGACGCCAATGAGGGTCCGATGCCACAGACCCGATTTGTGCTCAAAAAGGCGTTCTTGAACGGCCTCAAGCCAATCGTTTTCATTAACAAAATCGACCGAGAAAACGCGCGCCCTCTCCACGTCTACGACAAAACTATCGACCTCTTTATCGACCTCGGCGCCAACGAAGACGATATCTTCTTCCCCCACCTTTACGGTAGCGGTTCCGGCGGTTACGCCCGAGTCTCTCCTGACGGAGCGGAAATGGATATGCGCGAGCTGTTCGAGATGATCGTAAACGCCGTGCCACCGCCCCGTGTGGAGCGCGAAGGTCCGTTCCTCCTGCAGATCAACAACCTAGATTACAGCGACTACTTGGGCCGTATGTTCGGCGGCAAGGTGCTGCGCGGTGCGATCAAAGTCGGCGACCGGGTCGAGATGTCCCGAGAGGGCGTAACGAAGAAGTATGGGTTCAACGTGACCAAGCTTTGGACGTACGAAGGTATCCAGCTAAAAGAAGCGGAATTCGTGGAAGCAGGCGAAATCGCCATGCTCGCTGGCCTCGATAATGTTTTGATCTCGGACACGATTTCCCACATCGACACGAGCGCCCCGCTCCCCGCAATCAAGGTTGAGCCATCCACCCTGTCGATGAACTTTTACGCGAATAACTCCCCGCTTGCCAGCAAAGACGGAGGGAAATTCCTTACGATTCACAAGATCCGTGAGCGAATCGAGAAGGAAGAGGCGGTTAGCGTCAGCGTCAAGATCGACCCCAATACTTCGGCCGATACGGTCAAGACTCAGGCCCGCGGCGAACTGCAGCTCGCCATTCTGATCGAAACTATGCGCCGTGAGGGCTACGAGATGCAGATCTCGCGTCCGCAGGTCATCCTCAAGCGATCGGAAGAAGGCGTCGTTGAAGAGCCATTCGAGGTGGCCACGTTGGAGTGTCCCGAGGAAGCCGTAGGAATGGTGATGGAGGACATGTCGCGCCGTAAAGGCGAACTGGTCGACATGCGAAAGAACGACAACAACACGACCTCGCTCGACTACTCAATTCCGACCCGAGGCCTCATAGGTTTCCGTTCCAATTTCCTCACGATGACCCGAGGCCTTGGCCTCATCTCGTCGCTTTACGACGGATATCGACCCTACAAGGGTGAGATCGAGTCACGAACTCAAGGCTCGCTCATCAACAAGGACGACGGAACTCTTACGCGATACGCGTACGAGGACGTCCAGGTGCGCGGCACGCTGTTCTATCCCGTCGGCACCAAGTTGTACGGTGGCATGATCATCGGCGCATGCTCTCGCGACGAGGACATGATCGTCAACGCCACTAAGGAAAAGGCGGCAAATAACATTCGGTCTGCCAACGCCGAGCAAACCGCGGTCCTAGACTCTCACAAGGAGTTCTCGCTGGAACAAGCGCTGTCATGGTTGCGCGATGACGAGTTGCTGGAATGCACCCCCAAGCAATTGCGCTTCCGAAAGAAGATCTTGGACCACAGCGAACGGCGCGTCTCAGAGCGCCGAAGCGAAGTCACGGTTTAGCGCAAGCTCGCACGATAGTTCGAGGTATCACCGCACCGGTCAGCTTCTCGCTGCCCGGTAAACTCCCAGCCGCATGGAACCATTGCGTGTTGGCATTGTCGGCGTCGGAAATATTAGCGGAATCTATCTAAAGAACCTCGCCGCCTTTCCAGAGACGACGGTTTTGGCCGTGGCCGACCTCGACCAGGCGCGTGCACAAACTGTCGCCGACCAGCATGGAGTCCCGAAGGCGCTTTCGCCGGAGCAACTCCTCAACGATCCGGACGTTGAACTGGTCCTGAATCTCACGATCCCCAAAGCCCACACGGCCGTCGCGCAGCAAGCGCTTGCCGCCGGCAAGCACGTTTACTGCGAGAAGCCGCTAGGAATTCAGTTGCCCGAGGCGCAGAGCGTCATCGCCAACGCTGAGATGCGTGGACTGCTTATCGGCTGCGCCCCCGACACTTTCATGGGTAGCGGTATCCAAACGTGCCGCAAACTCATTGACGACGGTGCAATCGGGGAGCCGATCGCGGCCAACGCTTTCATGCTTTGCCGTGGTCATGAAACTTGGCACCCCTCGCCCGAGTTCTTTTACGAATCCGGTGGAGGCCCAATGCTCGATATGGGCCCGTACTACGTCACCGCCCTTGTGAACCTCATTGGGCCCGTTCAACGGGTTACCGGATCAACTCGAATCACATTCCCGACACGGACTATCACAAGTCAGCCGAAGCATGGCAAAGTCATCGAAGTCAACACCCCCACTCACATGGTTGGAATCCTCGACTTTGAGAATGGTGCAGTTGGTCAACTGACTACATCGTTCGATGTCTATTCCAACAGAATGGATCACATCGTGATCTATGGAACGGAAGGCACTCTTGTCGTCCCCGATCCCAACGGATTCGGGGGTACGCCGACGTTGCGGCGGCGCGGCGGAGAGCCAGAGCCCGTTGCCTTGACCCACAACTTTAGCCAAAACGCGCGTGGTTTAGGCGTACTCGACATGGCGTACGCCATCCGCAACGGCACTTCGTTCTTGGCGTCTGGTCAACTCGCGCTCCACGTCTTAGACGTAATGACGGCATTCGAGAGATCGTCGAACGCGGAAGCTCACATTCATCCCGCGCCGTTCAACGCACGACCAATCGCCCTCGTTGCTAATGCTTACCCAGATGCTTGGGCGGCGATGCAGAACGTAGCATAACAATGCAATCATGTTATTGCCTCGAAAGGAGTCGGTAATTTTGCCGGGTCGCAGAAAGGGCAACGGTTTACTTATGAAAAAGATTTACATTCCTCTCGTCTTAGCAACGATGCTTGGAGCAACGACCAGCGCCATCGCCGAAGAAAAGAAGTACACGGTATGGGTTGGCGGATCCCTGATGGTTGAAATGAAGTTGGAGGGTCAATCCCAACCGCTTACGGTCTCCGCGGGTTTTGCAGCAGTGTCCACCAAAAACGGTGGCGGTGGCCAAGGCGGCGGCGGCGGCCACAGTGTCAAGTTCGGCGTTGCCGTCGAGGCGATGATGTACAAGAACTCGAGCTACTCGGGTCTTGCGTACAGTTTGCGAATCGGCTCCGTGGCTGGCAACACGTACCTGGGACCGGGCGTGTTTTATGTAAGCCGACCGGGTTCATCGATCGCCTTTCGAGGTGGCGTGACCCTTACGATCAACAGCAACATTCAACTGTTCACGCCTGAGATCGGTATCGGCTGGCAGTTCTAGGACAGTCCCCTAAAAGACGAGGCCGCACTCGGCCTCGTCTTTTTTTGTCTAAAGCCAAGTCTTGCGAATGCGGCGCGGTTTGCGCGGCGGCCGCTTCTTATGGTTCGTAATCATCACCTGCGAGATCTCTTTGTACATCTTGGTGCGTGCTGCTAGGCCCTTCATCAGACCCAACTTCTGCTCCTTGTACGAGTTACTCACGCCCCGGAGGGCAATCCGCTTCACTATGGACCGGCGACGCTTCGCGGTCTCGGTGATCGCCGTTTCGACGCCAAATCGCATCTCGGCGATGTTTGGCACCGACTCAAAAAGCTCACGTCGCATTGCGCGCTGACCCGAAAGGAACGGCGTGATGAACTGCGCGGCGTCGGACCACATCTTGCCGCCACGAAAAATTCCGACGCACATGTCGCATTGATTGCCCAAAATCGGCCGGATGATCGCGTCGATGTGTTCGCCACGTAAACCGACGAGGTCAGCATCAACAAACGCGATGACATCTGCATCGGTGGAAGCTACTCCCAGGGCCATCGCCCCGCCCTTGCCAAGGTTGGAACTTAGGTCGCACACTTGTACTTTAAAGCGCCGTGCCACTTCGGCCGTATTGTCGGTTGAGCCGTCGCTGACGACGATAATTTCACTCGCGAGTTTGCTTTCAAGCGCCGCGAGCAGCACCTTGCTGATCCGCCGGCCTTCATTGAACGCCGGAATGATGACCGCTACTTTCTTCTTTAGCGACTCGGCCATGTTGCCTAAAGCAATCCTTTTCCTTCTAATCGAGCGCGCACGCGCCCTTCGACCTTGCCACCCCACGTGTTAAAGCGTGCTCCTGCTCGGCCTGCCGCCGTTAGCGGCTGAATAATACGTACGTTCTCATACACCCGATGTGGTTTCCATCGCTGCTTGTATTTTTCGTCACCACGCATAAAATCAAAGACTTGGCAGCCCTCGTCGATCGCTCGTCGAGCCGTATGCCCGAGCAACATGAGCCCGGGTGAGAGCGAGCCCGGTTGCACGAGGACGCCCGCCTGGTAGTAGTACGTGGCCTTTCCAAGCTTCATCGCGTAGAGCGATGCAACCGTCTCGCCGCCCAGCAAAAGGCTTGAGAATCGGAGCATGCCTTCTTCCGCGCAACGGTGCACCCATTCGCGATGGAACCTCAGCGCGCGACCGACGAAGGCGCCGGGGAGACCACGCTTGCGCCACCGCTGCTTGTGCATGTCCACAAAGAGCTCAAAGCCCTCCGGACCAACTTCCACGATTGATGCTTCACCCGTCGTGAATGGGGGCTTGAACGCCTTTCTAAGGTCGTACCGCAAGTTCTTGCCTTGGGCCGCGATAAATGCTTCGTACGTCGTCGGAAGGTCGACGACCAGACACGACGTCTGCGGAACGACAGATTGACCGCGGGCAAGGTCACGCGTCTCGCGTACTTGGTGCCAATCGATCAGGTCAACGTGTGGCAAATCTTGAATGAAGTGGCGCAACACGAGCGCGACATCTTGCTCGTAGCCTGTTCGAGCGAGGGGATGAAGGTAATCGCTGGGGCCGACGCCGAGCGGACGGATCGTCTGCCAGGCACCGCTGCAGTGCACAATCGGGGCGACTCCAACGAGGTCGTTGCCGTCTCTGACCGTTACGATTTCAACGCGCTTTTTTGCCGCGTAATGCTTGAAATAGGTTTCATTCCAGGCGAAAGTTTGAAAGGGCGTTGCCGTGTCGGAATCTCTTACGAGTTCGCGCCACTCGGATTCTAGACGCTGAAATCCAGAAGAGCCCGGCAGAACGTCCGCTCTTACCATAGGAGTAGTATAGACGTTCGCGTCATTCCGACTTTTGAGCGGTCGCAGAGAAATCCGACCTCCGCACGGCGTATCATAGCTTGTTGCATCTATGGAGTCGCGGCGTTCGAACCTGAAGGAAGTCCTCGAGGAATTGGCCCAGTGTGCTGGCGATGCCCCATTTTTGGCGCTCGGTCAGACCGTCTTTTGGGATGAGCCGATGAAGGCTGGCGTCGCCCATCTCGCCTCAAAACTCGGCTATCACCGTCGATTCATTGCCGGTGTCCACGACACCGATTACTTCGCCAAGCTACCCGGTGGACAAAAGCGACAGGGTCAGTTCAAGACGTTTCCGCACAACGACACGACCACCAAAGGCCTCTGGAGCGCCGCCGCAGAGTTCTCTGCGCTGTTCGGATCGGAGACCGTCATTTCACGCGACGCTTTGGCGGCCGGCGGGCTGCGAATCGCCGCCGTCGAACATGCGCGGCCCGGCTTCTTGGACGAGGCCACCGAGGCGTGGGGCTGGCGAGGTGTAGTTTCGCTGGACGAGCGCGCTCCAATTGCCGGAGAAGTGCGTGTCGCCGATCTCAACGAGTCGCTGGACGCAACATTCCGCTGGGCGGTTGACTGCAGTCTCGATTCGCTTGGGCCGGAAAGTCGAAAGGACGCGGAGAAGCGATTCGCGGAATTGGAAATTCAACGCTGCATCGCAAAGCGCGAGTCCACCCACCTCTCCGACTATTTCAAGCGACTCCTCCCGATATTTACGCAATTCGCGGTCGGCCGCCAAGTGGCAGACCAGGTCGTCGCCACGACCGATTTGTTGAGGTTCAACAGCGATACTTGTCGTTCAACGCGGTTTGCTACCCTTGATTTGTTCATCGATCCGGCAACTCGGACGGCGGCCCGAAGCTCGTATGACGATGCGATTCGAGGCTCAAGTGGACTGTACGAGCTGTCCCGATTCGGTTCCGGCGCGATCCCTTTCGACCTCGTCATTCCAGGCATCGGTAGAGGAACGATCCGGCTCGGTTCGAAGGCCGCCGTTATCATGTGTCCGGATCCCGTGTTCTTCACGTTCAAACGTCCGCTCAAATCGGTTTGCGATCTTGCCGAACTGGTCGAAGCTCGATTCGGACCTGGGTGCACCGTCGTCGGCAAGGCCGTCGCCCTGATCGGCATGCTTGCGCCGGAACACGTCTTCATTTTTCACGAGGGCGCGAGTGCGTACGTAAAGCACAGTCGAGTTCTGCACCAACTTCTGAAGGAGCGATGCGGCTACTCCGGTCATTTCAATCCAATCCTTCGCGTGAAATACGACCTGTGGGACGCCCTCGGCGTCGCTTGTAGCTGGTTCCAGTTGCCCGAGCCATTCCGTGCGTCGTTTGGCACGGAGGAGCTATGCGCGCCAAGTTTCGCGCATCGGTGGCGCGAGGTGGCAGCCGAGCAGGGAAGATTGCTCGCCCACTTGCACGAGCTGCGTCGACCGGTTGACTTGATCGCTTTTCTCGACGATCGATTGGGCGGCAACTGGAAGAGCTTGGCCACTGAGTACGGCAAGCTCCAGCAAGAACTCTCCGCGCTTCGCGCCCGAGTGAACGAAGTACGATCGTCGCGGGCCGGACTGTACGCAGAGCGCCGCGCCCTGCGCCAACGGTCGCAAGTCTTACAGCGAAGGAGCGGCGATCAGTTTCGCGCAGAGGTTTTCGGGCAAGTTTCGGTGAGGCCCGAGGCCCAGCAGCGGCGCGATAGTTTTCTACTCGAACTTGATTCCTTGCGCGCTGCGCGTCGTGATTGGCACTCTCGCCTCGCTGAACTCCGCCGAACTCAAGAAGTAATCGTAAATGATGAGGCGGTGCATAGAGTTCATCTCCGCCGCCGAGCGATCGAGTTGGAGGCCGAACTGAAGCGCCTGAGGCTAATTCGGCACGCGATCATTTCGTCAAAGGGCCTCGAACGTGCGTCTTACCGTCCCAGCGCGTGGTGGTTCCCGCTGGTCAGTCCCGACGGCCTGTGGTACCGCGAGACCATTGAGTCGGCAGAGTATTATTTGGAGCCCCTGGAGTGAAGTTACCGTTCTGGAAGCTCCAATCGATCGGCAATGATTTCCCGCTCATCCACTTGGCCGATGCCGTCGGACAAGACCTCGTCGCGCTTTCGGTTCGAATCTGCGACCGACGCCGCGGCGTCGGCGGTGACGGGTTGCTCGGCGTTGAGATGGAAGGCGCGGACTTGCGATTGCGTATGTTCAACCCAGATGGGACCGAAGACTTCTGCGGCAACGGAATTCGGTGCGCCGCGCGTCACGTCTTCGATGCCGGATGGGTTGGTTCGTCATTCAATGTTTTGCATCTCGGCAAGAAGGTGCCGACCGTCGTGGTGGGCACGGAAATTCACTCGATTTTGGGCTCGGCGTCCTACGAACCGAAAGACGTTCCCCATACCGTTTACCGCGACTTATTCAATTGCACGATTTGGAGTGGGATGGTCGACGGATTTGCGATGAGCCTTTTTGGAAGCTCGCTCACTACCGGAAGCACGCATACCATCATCACGACCGACTCCCTGCCCGACGACGACTCGTTCAATCGGGTGTCGCCACTGATCGAAAACGATCCACGCTGGCCGCAACGAACCAGCGTCATTTGGTGTAAGGTCGTTGCCCCCATGCATCTACAAATCCGCATATGGGAGCGGGGTGTGGGGGAGACTCTGGGATGCGGCACGGGATCGTCCGCAGCCGCCGCCGACTACATGCGACGCAAGGGTGTCGGAGGTTTAGTGCGAGTCGACAACCGCGGAGGCACTGTGACCGTGCAAGCCGAGAATTACACGGCGCCGCTCACGCTGACCGGTACCGCGCAGGCCGTTTACTCCGGCTGGATCATTGTTCCCACGATCCAGCCGGTCCCTAGCCCAAACCCGACAACGCCCGACCCAGCAACACCAGACGCCCCAGCAACGGCCACAGAAGCAGCACCAGAGCCAACGGCCCAAGCCTAGTTACGCGCCGCGTTGGCGGCGCAGGAAGGCGGGAATGTCTAGGTCAATCTCATCGGGTCGAATCGGCGAGCCCGCAACCGGCGCTGTCGCCATTGGCTGAGTAGCTGGCGTCGTTTGCGGTGCCGGCACGACAAAGACTTCTCGATCTTGCGTTGCCCGAGGCGAACTCGTCGGGTCCATTCCCGCCGCCAGAAGCGTGATCAAGACCTCGCCGTCTGCCGATTCCTTCATCACATGCCCCATGATGATGTCCGCGTTCTCCAAGTCGGCAAACTGCTGGATATACTCCATCGCTTCGTGCGACTCGCCGATGCTGAAATCCGAGCCTGCTGTGATATTGACGAGTAACCGCTTCGCGCCCTGAATGTTCGTCTCTAGCAACGGCGAGTTTGCCGCCGCCTGGGCCGCCATGCGCGCCCTCTGCTCGCCGCGACCCCGCCCAAGGCCCATGAGGGCGACGCCCGCGTTGCTCATAACGGATCGAACGTCCGCAAAGTCGACGTTGATAACACCCGGTAGGAGAATAATGTCCGAAATTCCCTGCACGCCCTGGCGCAAAACATCATCTGCCGCCGCGAAGGCCTGCTGCATCGTCGTTTTCCGCTCAACCACGTCAAGAAGGCGATCGTTGGGAACGGTAATCAGCGTATCCACTTGCGCCTTAAGGCGAAGCGCGCCCTCCGCCGCGGACCGAATTCGCCGCGGGCCTTCAAACAGGAATGGCTTCGTCACGACGCCGACCGTCAATATCCCGCGCGCCTTCGCCATTTCAGCGACTATCGGTGCCGCACCGGTGCCAGTCCCACCGCCCATTCCGGCGGTGATAAAGACCATATCCGCACCTTCCAGCACCTCGGCAATGGCGCTCTCCGATTCCCGTGCCGCTTTTTCGCCGACCTCCGGGTTGCCGCCCGCCCCGAGACCGCGCGTGAGTGCTTCGCCAAGCTGAATTTGCGTCGGAGCAAGGCTCACCCCGAGCGCCTGCGCGTCCGTGTTCATCGCGATGAAGTGAACGCCAGCCACTCCTTCCAAAATCATTCGGTTGATGGCGTTAGATCCGGCTCCACCGATGCCGATGACCTTAATGTTTGCTTGATTCTCGAAGAGGTTGTCTGGTCGCATGCTATGTCCTGAGAGGTGAATGCAGACAGCGGAAAGCTGTACCAAAACAGGACGATGGGCTAGGGGCAAAAGCCTCTGCTTTATGGGGCGATTTTCCTAGGAATCCTTCAGCACCAAAGCGAGTCTCGAACTCAGTCGATCCGATACCCGTAACCGCGCATCGTGTGAATCAATTCGCCGCCGCCCGCCTTGCTGACCTTCATGCGAATCCGGTACACGAGGACCTCTAAACTGTTGCTCGAATACTCGATGTCAAATCCCCAAATGTGCTCGAAGAGTTGCTCGCGCGATATCGCACGGCCCCGGTTGATCGCCAAATACTCGACAATCCGAAATTCAGTCTCCGTCAGCTCAACGCGCTGCGTATCGGTGCTTAACGTGCGAGATGAGCGGTCAAGAAGCAGTCGCGGCAGCTGTATGATCTTTGCGCTCTCGCCGCCCTCCGCGTACTCCTTGCTTCGCCGCAACAGTGCCTTTACGCGCGCAAGTAGCTCGTGGGCATCAAACGGTTTGGTTAGGTAGTCGTCCGCGCCAACATCGAGGCCCATCACTTTATCAATAGACTCAGACCTCGAGGTCAGCATGAGAATCGGAAATCGATGCTTCACTCGAACCTGCTTGCAGACCGTGAGACCGTCGATGTCGGGCAGACCCAAGTCGAGCACGAGCAATTCTGGCTTGTTTGCCGCGCAGGCCGCGATGCAGTCCTGACCGGAGTGAACCGTCTGGACTTCGTATCCCTGCGCCATCAAAAGACGCCCGAGGGAGTCCGCCAAAAATTGATCGTCGTCACAGAGAAGAATCATCGTCACTCCGTCTCGGCCAATGGATCGTAAAGACACTCCCACCGCTTGGAGCGCGGCCGTAAATGATCTTTGCCGCACACTCGTCGACGATTTGCTTTACGCTGAACAGGCCAAGCCCAAATCCCGACGCTCGCTTAGATTGGAACGGCTTGAACAGGCTTTCAAGTTGGTCTGCCGACATTCCCAGCCCCGTGTCCTCGACCTCCGCAATGACGTGGACCGCATCGTAATGCACCGTTATGCGAATGTCTCCGCCTGCCTTCATCGCCTGCAACGAGTTCAGCACGAGGTTGATAAAGACGTGGTCGATACGCCCTTGGTCGGCCCAAATCGACGGCACATCGCTCGCACAATTCACCGTCAAGTGGATTTTCGCCACGTCGAGATTGCGCTGCAACAGGCTGACCACGCGGTCAAGGCACTCGCCGAGCGAAACTGGCTCGCGGACGACCTGCTTCGGCTTTGCATAAGACAGCAGGCGGTGGCTCAAAACGTTAAATCGATCGAGGTGGTCCTGCACCGTATTGAGGGTGCGGGTTGGATCGTCCGCTCCCATCGTGATTTCTAAAGAGAGTGCGGAGAGGATGTTGCGAATGTCGTGGGCAATGCTCGCCGAAAGCGCGCCCGTCACTGCAAGTTTCTCCCGTTGAATCATCGCCGACTGCGCAATCGCGAGCTCCTCAGTTTTGTGCTGGAGATCAGACCGCAGGAGCTGCAGTTGACGCTCACGCTCAAGCTCACTTGCAATGCGCATCGATATCAGGCTCAGCAACTGCAGGTCAGCAACGTCCAATATTTCATCGGACTTCCAGTCAAGAATGCAGAATGTTCCGATCGTTTCCCCAATCGGATTGCGGACGGGTACGCCGGCGTATCTCGTCAGCCCAAGCGTTGCCGGCAACACGGATGCGTACCGCACGTCTTTCCGGCTGTCCTGAATAACGATTGGGGCATCCGCCGAGAGGCAGAACTGGCAGTAAGAGTCTTGCAGCGCGTTCCCACCGGCGGCTCTCGCCTGATCTTCGGCGAATCCGCGCACCGTGAGAAAGGACATGTAGTCGCCCTGGCAGATGCTCAGGACGGCGAGCGAACCGTAGAATTCGGCAATGCGTTGAGTCAGGCACTCGTAAACAACGCTCGGCTCTGGGTCGACAAGCAAGCTAAGTTCTCCGATAACCTCGCTGATCCGTCGAGCTTTTGCGAGGTCCGTGATGTCCTCAAAGGTCCAAAGTCTGCCAACGATCTTGCCTGTCTCGTCACGGACCGGACCGGTGAACCGCAAGATGACCAGGCCGGGATTTGTCAGGACGAGCTCGTCGGTTTGGGAACGCGAGATATCCGAATACACATGCTCTAGCTGATCCTCCCAGGCCTTTACGTCCGGAATGCGAACGGCCACCATGTCTCGGATTTCGGCGACTTCCCCTTGAACAACTCGGTGCGGATCGACTCCCCAGATTTCGCCAAATCGCTCGTTGACCGCAAGCGTAACATGGTCGAGCGACGTGAGCATGATGCCGATGTTCACGCCGTTCATAGTGGACGTTAGCAAGGCATGGGCATCGCGGTCGAGGATGTCACGAATAATCAGCTCATTCGTCTGGCGGCCAATCATCGAAATCATTCTATTTGGTATGGGCCCGGGGGATGGGCCCATTTGGGGTCTGAATCCTAGTTTTCGCAATCTTGAATTGCATTCGCTGAGGCAAGAGGCTTGGTGTGTCGCCATGGAGACCTTTCGCGGGATGTAACTTCGGATCCAATATTCGTATTGTCCGCCCAAAAACTGAACGGCGGGTGAACGCCAGATAGACCGTTGATTGAATCGTCGTCATGTATCATTTGTGTGCGAATGGTGCGACATCACGACGGAAAATTTAATTGGGACGGAGTAGCCGTGCATCCCTACAAAGAGGACGGCGGCACTCATTTCAAAAGCATTACTCGGCAAACGCTCTTCGAGGGCGACGGCAATTTGGCCGTTGAATTGCGCTACTTCGAGGTCGCACCCGGCGGACACTCGACGCTAGAGCGGCATGAGCACCAGCATCTCGTGACAATCGCCCGGGGTTGCGGTCAGGTCCTCGTCGGCGATCAGGTGTACGACGTGAACCACCTGGACGTCGTGCACGTGCCTCCCATGACTTGGCACCAATTTCGCGCCAATCGAGATCAGCCGCTCGGATTTCTCTGTGTCGTGAGCTGCGAACGCGACAAGCCTGAGCGTCCCGGCCCGCAAGGTGCGGACGAAGTCAGCCCAACCGACTCGGTTCGTGAGTTCATCCGCGTCTGAATATTCGCGAACCGATTGCGCACAGTAAACTTCCATTAAATCAATGGTCAAATTACGTGCGTCCGGAATTCTGCTCGGCCTTTCAATCCTTTTGGCGGTTGCGCAGGCTGGCGACTACACGATCTTCAAGAAGCCGAAGGCTGGCGACTCCGCAAAATTTCAAATGAAGGCGGATTTGCGAATTGATAGTTCGCCCGTAAAGCTGGCCGGAGTCGTCGTTGAGAAAATAATCAAGGTCGAAACGGATGGCACCTACACCGTTGAGGAATCCCAGTTGAGCGGCAAGATCACGTTTAAAGATCAAGAGATTGACGCTCCGAAAACTCCTCCTGCAACCACCCGGTTCAAACCGACCGGGGAAGTTCTCGACTTCGTCAATGAGCAAGGAAAGCACGACGTGCGTGTCGCGAACCTGACCGTATTTAAGTTGCCTACCAAGGCCGTCAAGACCGGCGAGAGCTGGGTGTGGGAACAGAAAGGCGACAAGACCCTCGAAAGCGTCAGCATTCGCGGCCTGTACACAATCGGCACAGAAGAAATGATTGGTAAGCGAAAGTGCCTCAAGATGAAGCAGACGATCACGGAAACCGAGGGCATCGATCCCGCCTCTGTAGAGTCGACCGTTTGGTACGACATGGAAGACTGGTCCGAAGTCAAGCGCGTCAGCAAGTGGACCAACTTGCCGATGGCGGGCGGATCTCCCGTGAC
This sequence comes from Fimbriimonadales bacterium, assembly GCA_038230855.1. Taxonomy (GTDB): domain Bacteria; phylum Armatimonadota; class Fimbriimonadia; order Fimbriimonadales; family Fimbriimonadaceae; genus Fimbriimonas. The sequence goes on from JBBRML010000003.1 coordinate 110,438, forward strand.
CGGGACAATCACTCTCGATCGGATCGAAATCGCCGCGGGCACGTAGTTATTGCGAACGCAAAAAAAGCCCGACACGGAATGTGTCGGGCGAACGAACGTTGCCGCGTCCCCTACGCGATCAATTCGCGTAGCGTGGTTGAGCGTGACGGATGCTTCAGCTTTTTGAGCGCCTTCTGCTCGATCTGCCGAATCCTCTCTCGCGTCACCTTATAAAATCTGGCGACCTCTTCAAGGGTGTGCGGCTGCCCGTCCACCAGGCCAAACCGCATGGCGATCACTTCTTTCTCGCGGTCGAGCAGGGTGTCCAAGACCTCGTCGATCGACTTGCGAAGCAGCGCTCTCGCCGCCGCGTCCGAGGCATTCTCGGTCGTACGATCCATGATGAATTCGCCAAGTGACGCCTCATCTGAGTCTCCAACCGGCGAATCTAGCGAAAGCGGCTCACAAATACAGCGGTGGAAATCTTCCACTCGATCCGCAGATAGGTTGAGCGTACGCCCAATTTCCGCCTTTGAAGCTTCTCGGCCCAGGCACTGATTGAGCTGTGAAGTCGCCTTCATCATGCGGTTGACCGCCTCAAGGGTGTGAACCGGAACCCGGATTGTCCGGCCGTGATCGCTGATCGCCCGCGAAATCGCCTGCCGCACCCACCACGTGGCATAGGTGCTAAATCGATATCCGCGGTTAGCGTCGAATTTCTCGACCGCGCGAATCAGCCCCATGTTGCCCTCTTGGATGAGGTCCTGCATGCATAGCCCGCGACCGACGTACTTCTTGGCGATGCTGACCACCAAGCGCAAATTTGCCTCGATCAGCGTGCGCTTACACGCGATGCAACCTTCACGACTGTGCCGAGCCAAAGCCGACTCCATCTCAGCGTCTAAAAGTGGTATTCGACCGATTCGCTTTAGCCACGATCGAACGGAATCATCTATGTAGTGAGAATCGACTTCCTCGTGAGCGTGATGCTCTTCCGAATCCTCCGATTCAGCGTGTTCTTCCTCGTCATCAATGTGATGCAAGAGCGGCTTTGCCACCCTGCCATGTTTACGCCATGCTTGATGTTGGATAGTGGGACACACGTCAATGTGCGTACATGGAGCATCCCCAACTTGCTCCCCCTCAACCCAACTGTAGCTTGCATCCCGCAGTTCTACAGCCATATTTTAAACGCTCAGCCCAACTCCCCCGGTCTGAACGCCCATTCACTATATCAAAGGATTTTCGAAATGCAAGCGGAAACGTTCGAAACTTTTTCATCTTTTTCGTCGATTCAACGAAATCCTTGCTGCTTCTCAAGCCGCTGACCCATGAGGTCGGCAGCGATGGCCGCGGACGGGTCGCCGCCGTGAGATATCATTCGGGCTAGAAGCATGTTCTTGATCGCCATCTTAGGAATCCTCTCTGGCTCAGAACGGGCAGACCACATAACCCGAGTGTTCAAGCAGAAAGTTCACGCAACGTACGAGATCACAACGAGATATGATGAAGCGCTAGATGGCAAGATGTCCATCTTTATGCCCGTCCCGCCCGACACCGATCAGCAAAAACTGAAGGGCATCACCATGCGTTGTCTGCAAATTCCCGAACTCAACGCGATCGCCACGGTCGACGTTAGCCCCCTTCACCGAAAGCTTCTGGAGCTAACTTTCCCGGTCCGTGGCCGTCTGCCCGCGTCGGGCTTAAGGGTGAAGGTCGACATCGATCTTGATATGTACGAATCAAAGTTGGAGGCAGGCGTCGCAGCACATGGCAAAGCCCAAATCTCGGCGAGCTATCTCGATTCGACCCGAGAGATCGACTACGAAAACCCGACCTTCCAAGACTGGATGCGCAACAACAATCTGCATCGCTTAGGCACCGAATCCGTTGTCGAGTACGCACACCGGGTCTTCCTGTATTTGGTGCAACGCAGCACGTACACAACCGGCGGAAGCTATGAGTCGCGCCGCCCGTCCGAGTTTTGCGTTGGTCTGAAAGGTGACTGCGGCGGTATGTCGCTCGCATTTTGCGCCGCCATGCGCCTCAGCGGCATTCCGAGCCGCCCGTTCTTCGGTCGGTGGGCGCTCGACGCCACCGAAGATTACGGTCAGACGCATGTCGTCTCCGAGTTCTGGGACGATGGCTTGGGCTGGGTGCCCGTCGACGTGGCAAGCGCCGTCGTTCACTTCGCCAAGACCCCCGACCGAGTCTTCGGAAAAGCCGACGGGAAATTCATCGCCTTCCATGAAAACACCGACATTGAGCCCTTCAAAGGCTTCTGGCAGGGTTGGGCGCAATACGCTCTCGTGTCCTACACCGGATCAGGCAAGTTCGATCCGAAGGTCGACGAGGCTTGGACTGTCCGCCGCATCAAATAAGAAGCTACGGAGATCGATTTTCCATCAGCGCGCTGCGATAATTCTCCGTTTCGTGGCCCCAATCCTTTAGCATCGACCGAGTGATTCCGTCGTCCAACAAAAGCACTCCGCACAGAAGAATGTAGGCAAAGCTTGCCGCTGAGACCGTTACGAATCGAAGGCGCGAAGGCCAGACGACGCCCCGGGGTGTGCCCGCCACAATGAAGAGGCTTAGGGCCAAGATTGGGCCCACCAGACCGACGCGCTGAATCCCGACATAGCACCCGGCCAACACGGCGATCAAGAGCAAAGTCCCTAAAAGTAGCCCTTGCCATGTCCGCTTCAGGGTGACCCGCGAAAGAAGCTCACAAACGATAAACGTGACGCCGATCCCAATTCCGAATGCGAACCCGCTGGCCATCACCACGACGGCAAGGCAGAAGCCGGCTGCTGACACAATCCCCCGCTTCCCGGCAGGAACAAAGATCGCCGCGGTCAACGCCAAAACTCCGGCGGCGAGCGCAATGATGGCCTCCGTGTGAGCGGATAGCCAAGGGATGCTTAGGAGCCAGATTCCGAAGGGAGCGCAGAAGGCAAATCGGTCGTACTTGACTTTTGCGACCGATACCCGCTCCACGAGCCACAACAGCGGCAACGCGAGGAAACCGAACAGCAGGATGCCCGCTGCCGCCGCACTGTGCATCGCCTGCACCCGCAACGATTGCTCCACCTCAACTTTCGGCTTGGGTTTGTCCGGTTTGCGCAGGTAAGGCTTCATCTCTTCCACGTACGCACTAAAGCTGAACCCATGCGCACTGCCCGATTTGTCCAGGGTGGCCGCCTTGCCCACCAACGATTCAAACGTCAACTTAGGTTCGCGTGCCGTTTCATGCGGCACATCACCGATCGCCGAGAATGCGATCGATCGGGCCACCAGCAGATCGATCAACACGTTCGATTTCGTCGCCATCGTACGGGCGAACTTGGCCGCCGCAACTCTGCCTTCGGTACCGCGCTCCCGGATCATGTACGTTGCGAGTGACTTCAATTGAGAGTCTTGTGGAAGAAGATATCCCGCATAAAAGAGCACCCGCACAACTTGCCCCTGATATCCGGACGAGGCCTCCAGCCCTTCCCATTCCGCTTCACACGCCGCCTGCGCATGGACGTTGTAGTCCCGGCAGTTTGACGCTCTAACATAATCAGCAAACGCCAGCTTTTCGTCCCCTAAGACGAGGTTTGCCGCTGCACTCAGCACGGGATACAGCGCATTATCGGGCTCATATTTTGCGCCGTCGCGGACCGCCGTCAGCACTTCGGTCGCATACGCCCGGTTGCTTTTCAAGGCACTCAGCGCGCGATCGTCGCCCGTCTTTAGGGTCCCTTGCACGCCAAGTCCCAAAGTAGCGTAGCAAGCGTATGTCGCACGGGCCACGGTGTCGTCCGGATGACTGGCAACAAAGTCACGCAACGGCGCATATTTCTTAAACGCATCGATAGCCGCCGGCGCGTGATAGTTCGCGGTTTGCGCGATGGCCGCGCCCAACTCTTGCCGAGAAGTTGAAGACTTCCAGTGCTCGGGCTCGTTGACTGCTTTTGGAATCGCGACGCCGTACCAGCTCTCCTCGCTTAGCCAAGGTACGGTCGTTGTGCGACCGGCAATTTGCTGCACATGACCAAGCACCAGCCACCGCGTCTGCGGCAGCGCCAGCAGCATGAGTACGGCGGCAACCGCCGACAAATAGATGGGGTTCAGGCGTCGCAGCATGCGTTTCTCCGATCGTCGCGCTTGCCGCCGCCGGGCTTCCCGCCGCTGGGCTCGCCGCGGTTGGGCTCGCCGGAGCTTCTGGACGAATGCTTGTCCGGCGGAGTGGTCGCCTGGGCCGTGCTGGTCGATCGTTCCTGATGTTCCAGCAACCACTGACCAACGCTTGCCTGCGGCGGCGATGGCGCCACCGACGAAAACACCAAGACCATGAGTAGCACCGCCGCTGGCCCAATCGCCATCACCAAGAACGGTCGCCAACTCAGCTTGCGGATCGGGGTCGCCCGGCCACATTCGGCGTAGAACTCCCGGAGCGCATCATCAACGTTCTGTTTCAATCTTCTTTCTCCCATTCCTCACGGAACCGAATCTTGGCGTGGTGCAAACGAGAAGACACGCTCCCAATCGGAATCGCGAGCGTGTCCGCGATTTCCTGATAGCTGAGGTCTTCGAAAAATGAAAGCGCAAGAATCGTCCGATGCTCCACGCTGAGGCGTCCCAACGTCGTTGCGACCAATAGCGCACGTTGGATGTTGGGGTCGGGGGCCGCGAGGTCCGGCGTCAGTTCGGTCGTCTCGCGACGTTTCAAGGCGTCTACCGCGCAGTGAACGGTGATTTGCCGAATCCACGCCCACTGATTGCGTACGTCCCGCTTGTTTACGATCGCTGCCGATATCCGGCACGAAACCTCTTGCGTGATGTCCTCCGCCCGATCCGAAGCCCCGCTAATGGCAAGCGCAAGTCGATAAATTCGCACGCGGAAGCGCCGAAGAATCGTATCAACGTCTTCAACACGAACCGCTCCTGCAAAAAAACCCGACATCGCGCGACCTATCTTCTTCACCTCCGAATTCAATAGACCGTGATTATCCGCCGTTTATTCAAAGGACGGCGGATAAATCTATCCCGCCCTATTTGCCCATGCCGAGGTGCTTAAGGAATGCCGCAAGGTTCGGTTCCCGTCCCAGATAGTCGCGCAGCATCGCCATCTCGTCTTCTGTGCCGCCCTTCGCCAGAATCTTCGAGCGGTAGTACGCCCCCGTTGCCGGGCTGAGCAACCCAAGCTGCGCGAACCGCGAGAACATATCAGACGCGTACACCAACGACCACGCATATCCGTAATAGCCAGACTCATAGCCCACGAGGTGACCAAACGAAGCCTGCACGAGGTTGCCCGGCACCGGCTTGTAAAGCTCGACCTTCGGGTACAGATCTTGGCTGATCGCCGTCGTGTCGACCTTTCCGCTGGCCACCCGATGATAGGCGAGGTCCATCATTCCGTAGAAGAACTGGTGCTCCGTATCAATGCCACTTCCGACATTTCTCGCCGCGCGCATCGATTTCAAAAGAGAATCTGGCAAGGGCGCTCCCGTCTTGTAATGCCGCGCAAACAGCTTCAAAACCGACGGCTCCCACACCCAGTTCTCCATCATTTGCGAAGGCGCTTCGACGAAGTCTCTCGCCACCGCTGTGCCAGAAAAGTTAGCTAACCTAACGGTGCTGAGGAGGTTGTGCAAGACGTGTCCAAACTCGTGAAAGAACGTCTCCACTGCGCCGTGGTCCAGAAGGGAAGGCTTGGAGATCGTCGACGGGTTGAAGTTGCATACCATCGCCGCCGTCGGAGTTCGCACCGTGCCATCCATGAACACCTTGTGGGAGATCAGTCCCCAGCACGCAGCATGGGTGTACTTGCCCGCGCGCGGGTACATGTCGAGGTAGAAGTGGCCGATCAGCTTGTGCGTCTTTGCATCGTCGACTTCAAATAGCTTTACCGAGGGGTGCCAGATCGTCTTGCCGATTCGGTCTGCCTGCGCGGTCACGTCCTTGTACTCGAGGCCGTAAAGCGACTGCGTTATCTTGAAAAGACCGTCCACCACGCGCTCCATCGGGAAGTACTCCTGCACTTTCCGACCGTCAACCGCGTACTTGTCGCGCATCAACCTCGACTTGTAGAACGAGTAATCCCACGGCTTGAAGTCCGCCTTCGGGTCGTGCGTGTCCTTCCGCTTCAGGGCGAGGAGCTCGTTCCAGTCCGCAAGCGATTTCTTTCGGACGATTGGCCGCAGCTCCGTGTAGAAACGGTCGACCGTTGCCGCGTTCTTGGCCATGCGTGGCTCCAGCACATAATCGGCAAACGATTTGTAGCCGAGGATTCGCGCCTGTTCCGCCCGCAGAGCGATCATCTGTTCCAGCACGTCAACGTTCTTCTGGCCGCCGCGTCGCTTAAACGCGAGCCAAAACTTCTGACGAGAAAGCGGATTCTCGCACCGCTCGAGCATTTCGTCTGCCGTCGGACCGTCCATCTTCGCCATGAAGAGCCCAACACTCTGCGTCATGCGGTTGAGCGTGTCCGCGTCCACCCCCTTCAGCTCCGCTTTTGTGAAGCTGACGCTCGATTCGTCGTCCGCGATGTTCTGTCCAAACTCGATGCCCAGCTTGTTGAGTTTCTCCTCGATCTCCTTGAGTCGCGCTCGCTTCTCGCTCGTGACGTCCATTCCCGCTCGGCGATAGTCACGCATCGTGAATTCCAGCATGCGCTTCTCTTCGCCTTGCAGGGCGGGCTTGGTCGCGGCGTACGCCTTGATTGCGTTGTACAGGTCCTCGCGTTTGCCGAGGGCAATTCCAAAGTTGCCGATCACCTCTTCCGCTGCACGTGAAGATGCTCGCACTTTCGCGTCGGGGCTCACGTTATTCAGGAACGTCATCAGGCTCGTCTCGTCGTCCAGCCGTGCCGACATGTCGTCCAGCGCGCCGAGCGTGTTCTCAAACGTGCGCTCCGACGCGGGGACGGCGACGATCTTTGCGATCGCGGCTTCGGCGTGGGCAATCGCCGCCGTCACACTCGGCGGAACTTCTTGCGCGGCGGCGAATCCGGGCGCAAGGACAAGCGCAAGGGCGAGGGAGCGGCGAATCATTGGGTGCATAGGGCTATTTTCTCAGATTTTGGCCTGACCGCGTTGATCACACCAGATCGTAGATGCTGCCGAAAGCAAGCGGTCGCCATTACAAAATCAACCTCCGAGTGTCGCTAGAGTAATTGATGCCGCGGAACACGCGGCGATTGCAGTACGCATTGAGCAGATCCAATCGTTACTGCTGGTGGACAGCCGGACCTTGAAGCTCAAGGCTGGTCAGAATTTACGGAACCAGTCAATCGGACACTGCCCGTCGACTTTCCCACGAAGTCGCCATCGAGCGCGCAACCCGATTCAGTCAGTGCCTACGCCGTTCCGAGATATTCTTCGCCATCCCAAACAAGGGTCGTATCACTCGCACCATTTGGGAATTCCGGCGAACTCTCAATTGTCTTACGAGGTGGCAAGCTGCGTGAGAGCTTAACGTCTTCACACTACGGCGCAAAGAAGTACTCCACGAACTTGCCTTCCTTCGAAAATCCAAAAATATGCTCCTTCTTGATGTGTATCAACTATCCAGTAGAACAAGGTTCGGTCTGACTTCCATTCAACTCCAGGCGGCGGCCAATCACCATCCGGTTTTCCCAGAACGGCCCGCACGTTCCTTTCATCGTACTTGCTCTGGCACAGTTGCAGAATCAGGAGTTCGCGTCGCTGACGCTCGCGGTCAGCATTGCCGCAAGCTAATTGTAGGGCAACAAGGCAAAGAAGGCTAAATCTACGGAACAAAATACTCTCCATACATTGCATGCGCGCACGATCCCAAGCATGTGTCCTCTGGGAGAACTGATTTATCTGAACGCTCGATCTTCTGACCAGAGTGTTCTGCGGCTCTGGCCAACTCAGCCAGCGATAGTTGATCGCGGGTCGAGCACTGCCCGAGCTTCGTGTCGTACTGCCTCTGCCGAAGATGGGTGTTCCAGCGCTTGATCGTTGAGGTCGTTCGGTAGCCGAAGCCGCCGGCCCAGCACATCTTGAACTGCGTTCCGGAGAGCAGAGCGCCAAACCGACTGTGCCGCACCTCCTGGGCTATGAGTGCAGATTGATTAACGGTAACCGAACCAAGGGCGTCGGTGAGGTAGGCCAGGTAGACGCCATCTGTTGACTCGCTGTTGATCTCGCCATTTACAGTGTAGTAGTTCGTGACTGGCATTGACTCGGTCCACCCAGCGGTTTCAGTGCGATCGCACGCATTCATTGTAAGACACCTTTCGGGATTTGATTCATCCGGCAAGTTCGATTGAGGCGCTCTTTTTGTGGTGTCTGAGAGTGACCTCGTCAGAGTAACTCTCCTCGGTATGCGGCGGCAACGCGTTCTGCATAAGTGGGAGGCCGAGCAAGTTCGTTTTTAGTTTGTTTAGATTCAAATGCTAGTTCGTTTTGCGAGGAGTTGATACCAAAGCTCGTGGCGCGTGAAGGGCTCGCGTCCAGCCTCAGCTCGGCATCGGAGCCCCGTCGACCCTCTCCCTCGGCCAAGAGTTCGTTTTGTGCAACTTCGAGCACAAGACTCGTCGCGGCTGACGGGCTCGCGTCCAGCCTCACCACGGCATCGGAAGCCCGCCGACCGTCTCTCTCGGGAAGGAGTTCGTTTTGTGCCTCTTCGAGCACTAGACTCGTGGCGGCTGAAGGGCATTCGTCTACCCTCACCCCGGCGTCGGGACTTCGCCGATCCTCTCCTTCAAGAAAGGGTTTGTTTTGACTATTTGCGATTTCAGCTTCACGGGCGTCTGCTTCTTGTTCGGCGAGCCAACGAAGCGATTGCTGGCGGATCGGTTGCTTTTGCAACAGTTGAAACGTGGCGAGAGCGTTGTTCATGCACTTGGTGAGCGCGCCTTCGTAGCGAGAGATTGTC
>JBBRML010000004.1:0-116872 GCA_038230855.1 Fimbriimonadales bacterium
ACCAGTGGAAGTACATTCCTGCCCAGCCGTCTCGAACGACCGAGTTCGCCTGAGCGAAGTTCGTGAGGTCGGCCGGGCCGTTGGGGGGGATGCCCTGATAGACGTCTGTGTCGACGTACCCGATTGTCTCGGGTATGCGTTTCATGCCGAAGACATCGGTGTACACCCACGGACTGTGCTGTTGGAGGTAGCGAAGGTTGCCTGAGGCGTCCTGTGAGAACGTGAGGCCGCGGCAAACGCTGTATTTGAATGCCTTCTGGAATTCAACGTAATCAACCGGTGAGGCCAGGTAATGTGGCGTCACCCAACCGTCAACTGGAAATCCGCTGTCGCTCAGAAGTTTCATTCCGGTCTTGATGCGGTTAGCAGCCCAAGCTGCACTATCCTCCGCGACGGGTCCCTGGTAGGTCTGAGCGCCGGTTGCAGTCTGAGTAACCCGGAAGAATTCGACGTCGTCTGCAGATTCGCCGCTGTAAGGATTAGCGAGCGCCGCGTACTGGTGGGTATAGCCATGCATGAGAATCTGGCCGCCTTTCGACTGCATGTATTTCAGCGCGTTTATGAATCGCTTCTTGGTCGTCATGTCATAAGCTGTGGCGCCATTGCCTTCGGAGTTGAGCGGGTCGGCATAGCGGGGAATGACAGAGACTACGAACGGGACATTCTGGCCCGCCAACACGTCGGCGATCGCACGGAGGTTCGCGGGAGGAACCATCGGGCTCACATCCTCGATTCGAATGTCCGCACGGTGGTCCACACTTGCCGTCGAACCGAGCACATCATGCATTGTGTCTTCGAAGGCTAAGATTCGGTCGTTATGCGTTAGGTAGGTCGTGTACGAGAAGGGATTGTCCGACACGTAGGTTAAATTCGCACCCTTCGTGATATATCCGATTGATAATCCGTCCGGTCGGGTTGACGTCGCGACTCGCGAAGCGATTGCAGTATTGGTGATTTCAACACGGCCCTGCATCGGGTCGGTTTGGAGTTTGGTTAGATTCTGATTCTTGTACTGAACGGTTGGGTACCCGAGCGTGTCCATGTAGTAGAAGGTAAACCCGAATCGATTGATAAAATTCGTGTTCCAAGAATTATCCGCATTCCAAGCGATTTTCCAGAGGTTGTAACCCATCCAGCAAAGGGGCTTTGACGTGGTCATCGCGTCAGTCTTGAATGCCGTCGGAAGCGGATTGTCGTACAACAATCCAAGGTAAAACGTTGCGACTGAAGAATTCATCAGCCCTGCTGTGTAGTTTTCAACCGGCATTCGATTCACGGTGACGTTGAAGTGACCTAGGAGGTTCTGCACCTGCTGGCTGTAAAGATCACCCAACCAGCCGTACGTGCCTGTCGAATCGTATAGGACTAATACTGATGGGCCACCCGCACGGTTTTTACGCTTCTTTAGGTCGTCAAGGACCTTCTTCGTTGCGGCGCGGTTGTATTTACTCGGCGGGGTTGCACCAAGGTTTCTAACGCCGAGAGGGTCGGGCTTGCCGCCCCGCATTTGAAGAGTGCCGCCGGTACTGAACTGGCTATTCCGCTGCGCGCTTCCAACCGCAGAGATCGCGAGACCCAACGTCGCGAAGAGCGTTGTTGCGAGGGTTTTTTGAATTTTGATCATGGCTGTTGCATTCCGAATTGGGAATTTCACAGACCAGAGCAATCAAGAATGGAGCCAAGCACGCAAAAAAGCATTGGAATTTGGAAAGCCGTAACAAGTAATGGCTAGAGAATTTACTAGCAACGCTCTAAAACAAACAATGCCCGCCGAGAGAAACTCGACGGGCCCCAGCAGAGCTGTATTAGTTGAGCGAAGCGTCAGGCATCACGAACTGGTATCCCAATCCCTTGACGCCCTGTATAAGTTGCTTGAGGAGCGCAGGGTCGTAGAACCAGTGGAAGTACATTCCCGCAAAACCGTCCCGGACGCAGAGGTTGGCTTTCGCATAGCTGATCAATGTTGCCGGCGTACGAGCCTGAAGTGTAGGATACGAGTTCATGTCAACGTAGCCGATGGTTTCCGGAATTCGTTTGATTCCGAAAGTGTCGGTGTAGACCCAAGGGCAGTGCTGCTGTATGTACCGGAGAACGCCGTCAGACCCTTGCGAAAATGTTAGGCCGCGGCAGGCCATGTACTGGAACTTCTTCTGCAACTCTACGTAGTCCACAGGCGACGCCATGTAGTGCGGTGTGACAAATCCTGTTACGTTTGTGAACCCAGAATCGAACAGCAGCGATTGGCCGGTTGTGATTCGGTTCAGCACCCATGACGAAGAGTCCTCGCTTACCGGCCCTTGGTAAGCCTGATTGCCGTTCGAATCGTAGGCGACGCGGAAGAACTCAAAATCGTCCGCACTCTCTCCGTCTTCGGGGTTCTTCACGTTGCTGTACTGATGAGTGTAGCCGTGCATTACTACCTTGCCCCCTTTGCTCTCCATATACTTAAGAGCATTGATAAACAAGGGGTGGTTGGTCATGTCCCGGTACCGCGGTCGACCGCTCACGACGCCGAGCGGATCCGCGAAACGAGGGATGACGCACACAATGAACGGAATATTCTCTGAAGAACAAGTGTCCGCAATGGCCATTAGCGTTGCTGCCGGTACGATCGGGCTTACATCCTCAATGCGAAGTACAGAGCGGTGATTCTCCAGGGCCCCCGAGTTGAGAACGTCGTGGATCGTATCTTCGAACGCTAGAATTCGATCGTTTTGATCCAGATAGGAAACATAACTAAAGGGGTTGTCCGCTACGTACGTCAAGTTCGCGCCACGGGTGATGTATCCAATGGCGAGGCCGTCGGTGCGGCTCGAGGTGGCGACTCGCGTTGCAAGCGCCGAGTTTGTAATTTCTACACGCCCTTGAACTGGCTCCCACTGCGCTTTCGAGAGGGTCTGCCCCTTGTACTGTACGGTAGGGTATCCGAGGCTGTCCATGTAGTAAAACGTAAAGCCGAATCGATTTATGAACTTGTTGTTCCAAGAATAATCCGCGTTCCAGGCAATCTTCCAAAGGTTGTAACCCATCCAGCACAGCGGTTTTGTGGTGGAAAGCGCGTCGGACGTAAATGAAGCCGGCAAAGGATTGTCGTACAGCACACCCATGTAGAAAGTTGCAGACATTGAGTTCATCAAACCAGCTGTGTACTTCTCCACAGGAAGTCGGGTTATATTCGCACCGAAGTGCGTCAGCAGGTTCTGCATCTGCTGACTATACAAATCTCCAAGCCAGCCATAGGCTCCTGCCGAGTCGTATAGTACGAGCACGTTCGAGGAACCTGGGCCGGTTCGCTTCTTGTGAGTCGCAAGCGCCTTTGCCGTAGCGGCTCGATTGTATTTTGACGGCGGAGTCGACATCACTCCCTTGAGACCCAGTGGCTTAGGTTTGGTGAACGGCGCCGAGAGCGGACTTCCCCCCATCGGGTTGTGCAATTGCGCGCGTGCCGTCGTGGCCGTTGTCAAACACGCGAAGGCGCCGACAATGGCAAGGCTTGATTTCAAATAGGTTTTCATGGCTGTGAGTCCCGGATGGGGGATTTCGACAGCTGAATCCTCAATTTTCACGCCAAAAGCGCGATTTGCGCTCCAACCTGGCAAGGTAGCGTGCTCACATCTCGCGTCGATATTCCAGCGCACTCAGCAAGGTTGCGGAATCGGCATAGTCCAATTCCGCGCCAACTGGCATTCCGTGGGCGAGCCGCGTGATCCGAATCCCTAGCGGCTTCAGCAATTTTGCCAAGTAGAGCGCGGTTGCGTCTCCCTCAATCGTTGGATTTGTGGCAACGATGATCTCGTCAACTTGTGGGCCGCTTAGTCGCAGAAGCAATTCCTTGATTCGCAGCTGTTCCGGTCCCATTCCGCTCATCGGGCTCATGAGGCCGTGCAAGACGTGATAGAGGCCGCGGTATTCGTGAATGCGCTCAATCGCAGATATGTCGCGAGGTTCGGCGACAACACAAATGGTCGACGTGTCACGTCGTGGATCGCGACATATCTCGCACTGTGCGTGCTCGGATACGTTTTGGCAAGCCTCGCATACCGTGAGCAGTCGCTTCGCGTTGCAAATCGCATCAGCGAGACGCAACGCCTCATGCTCGGGCACGCCGAGCAGGTGGAAAGCAAGACGCTGTGCCGAACGGGGCCCGACGCCCGGTAGTTTCTCTAGTTCCGCAACGAGTTCGGCAAGCGGTCTGGCAAACTGCATGAGGCGGCGGCTAGCTGAGTCCAGGGATTTGAGGCAGATCCGGCATCAAATCCTGAACGCGAGAGTTTCGCAACTCCGTCGCTTGAGTAAAGCCGTCACGAACGATGGAAACAATCAGGTCTTCTAGCGTCTCGATATCATCCTGATCCACGACTGACTTATCAATCGTCAGCTTCAGCATCTCGCCCTTGCCGTCAAAAATCGCCTTGACCGGCCCTTTGTCAACGGTGAGGCGCTCGTTCGCCAATTCCGTTTCGAGCTCCTGAGCGCGCGTCATCGCGCTTTGCATTTTCTGCATCATTCCGCCGAGACCAGATCCACCAAAATTCTTAGGAAGTTTCATATCAAACTAGATCCACATTCTGAGACTTCGGCGCGCCCGCTGCAGCGTCGTCAGGGCTTGCGTTCGGCTCTGCACCGAAGACTTCCTTGACCAATTGTTCGAGCCGATTCCCTTCTACTGGCAATTCTACCGCCGCACTGTCGCCTCGAGGACCGTTCGCCTTTGCCAGAAACAATTCAACGTCCCACTCGGGTCCGTTGACGCTTCGCACGGCCTCGCGAATGGCATCAAGCGCCTTCGGTCGCTCGGAGATCCATTCAAACTCACTTTGCGTCCGAATGCCAATTCGGACTTTGAATTCTTTCGATTCAGAGGATGACTCGCAAATCTTTCCCCAGAGAGTCTTGGAGCGTAGCCGTAACTCGTCGAGAATGTTGGTCCACGGGTCGGCAACGACAGAAGCGGGAGCAGCCGGCTTTGCCGTTTCCTGGATTTCCACCGCGGGTTCACGCTTTAGCGGCGGCGCGGCTTCTGGTTGCGGTGTAGGCCGCCCCGATCGTGGAGCCAACGGCGCTGTCGCCGCAACTGATGGCTTCTTGTGCGTCCCGATCGCAATTCGTATCAGTTCAGACTCGAGCCAGAGCCTGGGAAGCGTAATATCGCGGATGACCTTGTGAGCTTCCGATAGCATTGCGCGGAGCTCCAGAGCGAAATCCGCACCGAGTTGTGTTGCGGCCTCATGCAACGACGCGTCCCGTGTCGCATCGCGAGATTGACCGACTTCGTACGCAGCTCGCGTGACATCAGCTAGTCGGAGCAGCATCGATTCGACAATTGCGCGAGGGTCACGTCCCAGGTGCGCAATCGCGTCCAGGTGCTCCATGATTTTGGCGACTTCCTTTTGCTTCATCGCGAGTAGCAAAGCGTCAATCGCTTCGTCTGACACCAAGCCAAGCTGGTCATAGACGTGGGCTAAGGTCAGTTTTCCGTCGGCAGTTAGCATCACCTGCTCAACGAGGGTCAACGCATCGCGGAACCCGCCATCGGCCATACGGGCGACGGCGGTCACGGCGGCAGGCTCGGCCTCGAACCCTTCTGATTTGAGTACGTATTCAATTCTCGCGACCAAGTCGGCCATGGACGCGCGGTGAAATTCAAATCGCTGACAGCGCGACCGAATGGTTGGAGGAACCTTATGGTATTCCGTCGTCGCCAGGATAAAGATGATGTGGTCTGGCGGTTCCTCGACGGTTTTGAGCAAAGCATCGAACGCTTTTCCTGAGAGGTCATGGTCCTCGTCGATGATAAAGACTTTGTAGCGACAGAGCATCGGCTGATACTCGGCAGCTTCTATGATCTTTTCGCGAATCGCGTCTACGCCAGATTCGCTCGCGGCGTCCATTTCTACCACGTCAATGCAGGTTCCCGCCGCGATCGAGAGGCAGATGGGACTCGACTCGTCCGGCTCAGGCGAAGGTCCATTCTCGCAACACAATGCCTTTGCTAGTAAACGAGCAGTGGAGGTTTTCCCAGTACCGCGCGGACCTGTAAACAAGTAGCTGTGGGCAATTCGACCAGAAGAGATCGCGTTCTGCAAAGTTCGGACGACATGGTCCTGTCCAAGCAGATCGGCGAAGCTTTGGCTACGGTATTTGCGATAAAGAGAAACGTACGGCACGGCCAAAACTCAGTCAATGCCGGGAATGATGCGTCGCACAGTGATTCGACTTACCGCTGCTACCTTCCGATCCTGACGGAGTTCATCGGTCGACCGCCGCGCAGTTCCCGGCACTCACATTATGATGGGTGAGGCCATCCTGAAGTGCTCACCTCAGGGAAATGAGCACTGATAAAACTACTTCGAGCCGATGGAGGAGCGCAGAGACGGAATGTCAAGGACAACGTCTTCGCCGTTCAGACCGGTAACTCGGTTCGATTCGAGATAATTGGGGGTTTTGCAGACCGGCACCTTGTCGCGCCACTCACCCATCCGCCGAATCATGTCCCGCGAAATTTTGAGCGAAGCAAAGACCACTCGCTGTCCGGGTCGAATCTCCGTGTTGAGATAATTTTTGTCCGTCATGCCCGATCCATCCCATGAGAACTTGTCCTGGATATGTGGTGGCGCACTTCGCGGATTGTAGTAGAACTCGATCACGTAGTTATCCTGGATGAACGGATACATCGTGGGGTCTTTACTCATGTCGACCTTGCGATTGAACCGGCGGTTCTTGACGAACAACTGGTCCTGCATCATCGTGGCGAGTTTTGGAGGGTCGAGGTAGACGTCCTTCGAGTAGTCCCAATCAAATCCGCCGGTCGTAGCGTGCTCCATATTTTCGTCGCGCAGAACGACTCGAACTCGAGTACCGACTGGCTTGACGTTCCAACTACCTTCGATTCTCAGAATGTTGGCTTCTGGAACGGTCACCTTCGCGCTAAACCCAACGTCGTGTGGCGGTGAGTTGTCGTAGCCATCAGTCGATCTGCCCTGCTCCTTTGCGACCCACCCGCGTTGGACAAGGCGTACGAACGTTGTGTCGACGTTACCTTCGATCGTCTCCATGTTCTGACGATTGCCGAACGAGCTATCGGCTTCGTAGTTTTTCTTTGCTCGCTCGTAGAGTTCCAGGTACTTGTCAAGCGCCTTTTCTGGCTCCCCATTTCGCTGCAATGCCATTGCGAGCAGGTTCCGGCGCGCAGGCTGAATGTCTGGCTTCGTTTGAGCTTCGGTAAACAACCGAACTGCGTTGTCGTAGTAGTCGTCGATCTTGTGGTACCAGAGCCAGCCCGTCTCAAAATACAATTCGTAGGTATCGGGGTTCTTTCGATAGCCGTCTTTGCCAAGGGCAATGGCTGACGGAATGTACCGACGGTCAGAGCGTTGCTCTTCATCTGTGAAGTTGTAGCCAATGTGCCACATGCCGGTCGCGTAGACATCAATCTCGCCCGGATCCAAAGCAGTTACCAAGCGAATGATGGGGAGAATAGCGTCGTAGTTCCCCTGGTCGAAGAAAGCATCTGCACGGACCCAAAGGATGCCCGCAATCATTTCACGGAAGCCGGCCATGGCGAATAGCAGTTGGTCCGGACTAATGCCGCCACTCTCAAATTTTCCGATGCTGAAATCTTTCGACCACTTCGGAAAGATTACAGTCCGCTGAAGCGTGCCCTGGCCGATCGCCGCAACTACGGCGAGTGCGATCAGGCCAGATTTGGTTTTCTTCGATAACATTGGATCAGACCTCTCGCTTGTCAAAGATGAGGATGCCGAGCACCATTAAGATCGCGATGTACATTATTCCGTACGCGGTGATGTTCACATAGTAGATGCTTTCGTTTCGCACCGTCTGCGTGGGGTTGATCAAGGGGTTTTGGATATTGTAATTCGCAAAATTCGGCAACACCGTGTTGATAATAAAGGCCGGAATTTTGGCAATCATCGGCGTCTTGGCATTATCGTTCAGGGTCTGGAAAAACGGATTGAACAGCGATCCGAGCAAATACATTCCTCCGGACAGGAAGAAATTGACGAGTGGTGCCACGAAAGTCGAGAAGAACACTGCGACAGCGGCGAGCAGGCTCATCTGCACGAAATACATCGCGGGACCTTTCGCGAGTTCAGCGAGGGCGCTGAAGTCCTTTGACGCCTGCTGAAGGAAGAACACGACGAGCAGAATTGCCGTCATGATTCCCATCATTAGCCCAAGTGCGCCAACCGCGCCGAGGTACTTGCCGATCAAGAATTGCCATCGCTGCACGGGCTTAGACAAGATCGTATAAATCGTTCTACGCTCGATCTCATTCGGGATCATGTAAACAGTGAGAACGATCGCGATGAGGGCACTCGTCAGCTGGATGATGCCTAACATCATGCCCTTGAGAACGGTTGTCTCAGATCGTGCCGAAAGGATGCCGAGTCCAGGTGCGATGACCATGAACAGGACCCCGATGAGCAGGATAATTAAAAGGACCTTGCGACGAATGGCCTCGCCGATGGTCGTGGATGCAATTGCAATAATGGGTCTCATGGCGTTAGGACTTGTTCGTCACTGTCTCCACAAAGAGGTCTTCGAGGCGCTTCTTCCGAGGTACGACGCTGATAACACGAGCTGACTTCGCTCTGACGGCGTCGATAATCGCATTGGTGTCGGATTCTTCCGGTACGTCAAACAGCAGGCCGAGCGGCAAAGAGCGCACGTTTGAGTCTGCGATATTGAAAGCTTTCAGGAATGCCTCGTCAACTCCGTCGATGACGAATTCGATTCGGCCGCCGCGCAAAAGTTCGGTCAGCTTTCCTTGGCGTTCGATCACACCCCGGTTGATGATGGCAACACGGTCGCAGATCAGTTCGACTTCGCTGAGCTCGTGCGATGAAATGAAGACCGTTCGACCTTCATCACGGAAGCCGAGAATCAAGTCGCGAATCTCGCGGTGCGCGATCGGGTCAAGACCGCCAGTTGGCTCGTCCAAAAAGAGCAGTTTCGGGTTGTTTAGCAGGCTTTGCGCGAGGCCAACTCGCTGCTGCATACCCTTAGAATATTGGGCGATCGTTTTGGACGCGTCTCGGTGAAGGTTGACCTTCTCCATGAGCGACTTAAACAAGTTTTGGTCGGTGATTCCGAACAGGCTGCCGTAAAACTTGAGCAACTCCAAACCGGTCATGTGCTCGTAGTAGTACGGTCGCTCCGGTAGGTAGCTGATCTGGCGGTGAATCTCGATGTCGCCGATCTCTTTGCCGAGAACGTATCCTTCGCCTGCGGTGGGATTAATGATGCCTAGCAGCATCTTAATCGTCGTCGTCTTCCCTGCACCGTTCGGGCCAAGGAAGCCGAAGATTTCACCCTCTTCGACATGTAAATCCAAGTTATCGACGACATTGATGCGCCCAAGGCTTCGCGATTTGTACGTCTTCGTTAGTTTTGTTGTTTCAATGGCGGCGGCCAACGGCTACACCTCTCCCTTATAAAGCTGACACGCGATTATACCTATTGCTAGGTCAACCTCCGAACTCAACGAGCCTGCTCGAGAGTTGGTTCCCGAGCTCCGGGAGAAAATCAAACAATGAGTTAAGAGGCGGGTCCGAGGTACTCAATTCAAGCAATCCAGCCGTCGAGAAACGCACTTCGAGCGGCCTGAGCCCGGGCAACACATTCGGCGCCAACAACGTTTATGTGACCCATCTTGCGGCCCGGACGTGCCTCTCCCTTCTCGTACCAATGCAGATGCGCATCAGGCATCGCGCGCTGCATTCTGCGCAGTCCCGCACGAAAATCGCCGGCGCCCTCGATTCCGAGAATATTTGCCATGCACGTAGGAAGGCCCCTCGGTGCCGGGTCCATCTCAAGCTCGCAGGCAACACGTACGTGCTGCTCAAATTGTGATGTCGCTCCCCAATCCAACGTGTAATGGCCCGAATTGTGAGGCCGGGGTGCAATCTCGTTGACCATTAGCTCGCCATCCGCGAGCTCGAACAACTCAACTCCAAAGAGCCCGCGACCGCGCACCGCATTTACAGCAGCGATTGCGAGTGCAGAGGCATCATTGGCGGCCGGAAACACCAAGTCGCAAACATGCTTTGACTGTACGGTCTCGACCGTCGGGAAGGCTCCGAAGGATTGCCGATCGGCGAATACTATCACCGCCAGTTCACGGACGAACGGAACAAACTGCTCTGCAAGCCAGCCGCCGCCGCCCCACAGTTCCTGATAAGACCGGAACTCCGGAAGGGTTTTTGCATACCTCGTTCCTTTGCCATCGTAGCCTCCGAATCGTGCCTTCAGCACCATTGGAAATCCAATTTCCTGTATGGCCGTCTCGCCTTCGCCATCAATCGCCACCGCACGCGGGGACGCGACTCCGGCAGCGGTGTAGGCCCGACGCTGAGAGAGCTTATCCTGAATGAGCCCCAAGGTCTCTACGCCGGGAACCAATTGTTCCTCATCAAATCCACCAAGTGCGAACGCCTCCCGAAGCGACTCCGCCGGGATAAATTCATTTTCGAGAGTTACATGCTCGCAGCAGTCGAGGAGGCGACGAATCGAGTGCGCATCATCGAGGCGCCCGACTATTGACGGCGCGAGAATTGAAGCGGCAGTGACCACCGAATTGTCGAGGCTGATGCACCGCAGGCCTAGGCGCTGTGCTGCCTGGATAGACATTCGGGCGAGTTGGCCGCCGCCCAGGATGCCGAGATCGTACGTCGCCTGGCTCAACAGATCGTCCTCATGTTGGATAAGTCATATGAAGTGGAATGACCCACGCGTCGAACTGCTCGGTGGTAACAAATCCTAGGGCGACGGCGGATTCTTTGAGCGTGGAGCCGTCCTTATGCGCCTTTTTGGCAATTGCGGCGGCTTTGTCGTACCCAATATGCCGATTGAGAGCGGTTACTTGCATCAAATTGCAGTCGAGGTTCTCTTGAATCTTCTCGTAGTTTGGTTTGATCCCGACGGCGCAGTTGTCGTTGAATGCCCGACAAGAGTCGCCAAGCAGTTGAATCGCAGATAGTACGTTATGCACCATGACGGGCTTGAAGACATTGAGTTGAAAATTGCCCTGACTCCCTCCAAATGCAACCGTCGCATCAAATCCAAAGACTTGCACTACGACCATCGTCATCGCCTCGCACTGGGTTGGATTTACCTTGCCCGGCATGATTGACGAGCCCGGTTCGTTCTCGGGAATGATTATCTCTCCTATGCCGTTTCGAGGGCCGGATGCCAGCCAGCGTACGTCGTTAGCCATCTTCATGAGCGCGCCCGCAAGAGTTCGCAGCGAAGCGCTCGTTGTGACGAGCGCGTCGTGGGCGGCAAGGGCAGCGAATTTGTTCGCAGCCGAAACGAAGGGAAACCCCGTCTCTGCCGCAAAGTACGACGCGGCTAGGTCGCCAAACTTCGGATGAGCGTTGAGACCTGTTCCAACAGCGGTACCTCCGATCGCAAGTTCGTAAAGTCCCATTTCGGCGCTACGGACTTCGCCGAGACAATAATCAAGCTGAGCCACCCACGCCCCAAACTCTTGGCCAAGGGTGATTGGAGTGGCATCTTGAAGGTGGGTACGGCCGACCTTGACGATTTCAGAAAACTCTGCGGATTTCGCGTGCAGAGTCTCTCGCAACAATTTGACATTGGGATAAAGATGACGATGCAGTTCCTCAACAACGGCGATGTGCATCGCCGTCGGAAACGTGTCATTAGAGCTCTGGCCTCGATTCACATGGTCATTTGGATGCACGGGTTTTTTAGAACCCATCGATCCGCTCGCCATCTCGATCGCTCGATTCGAAATGACCTCGTTGGCGTTCATGTTTGATTGAGTTCCCGACCCCGTTTGGAAAACGACCAACGGAAAATGGGCGAGCAACGTACCATCGATTACCTCTTCGGCAGCCGAGACTATGAGGTCGGCAATTTCGGGAGTGAGTTCCCCTAAATCGCGATTCGCTTGCGCCGCGCCTTTCTTCAAAATCCCAAACGCCCTGACGATGGCAGGCGCCATTTTGAATCTGTCGACACCAATGGGAAAATTTTCGATCGAGCGCTGAGTTTGTGCCCCCCAATAGCGTGAAGTCTCGACCTGGACTTCACCCATCGTATCGGACTCGGTGCGATGCGGCATTCCAATAGGTTACCGTTCGAGTCTCCCATTGGGGGTACCTTTCCCCCGTGCGCATTGGCTTCGTCACCCTCTTTCCGAGCGTGCTCCAACCGTTTCTATCTTCCAGCATCCTCGGGCGTGCAATCCAAAGCGGATTGGTGCGCGTCGACGTCGCGAACCCGCGCGACTTCACGTATGACCGAAACAGCAAAGTCGACGATCGACCCTTCGGCGGTGCGCCCGGCATGCTGATGAAGGCCGAGCCCGTGACGCTTGCCCTCGAATCGTTGGGGCAGCAAGACGCAGTCATCATCACCGATCCCGCGGCGCCGCTGTTCACACAGTCAGACGCGGTTGCGTTCTCTAAGAAGCAAAGCCTCACCTTCCTGTGCGGGCACTACGAGGGTATCGACAATCGTGTACGCGAAAATGTCACGACACACGCATTCAGCATCGGTGACTACATTCTTACAAACGGCGAATTACCGGCGCTATGCATGGCTGATGCGGTGATTCGACATATACCGGGCGTTCTCGGAAACGCTGACTCTCTTATTGCCGATTCCTTTTCAGCGAGAAAACTGTCAGCACCAAACTACACACATCCTGCGGATTGGAGGGGCCACCTGGTACCGGAAGTCTTGCGAAGCGGAGATCACCAGGCGATTGCCGCCTGGATCGCAAATCAGGAAAATGAACTGACAAGACGGTTCAGGCCAGAGCTTATGGGCGAAACTGATGTGCCATAATGAGGATTCGCATTTAAGCGTGCCTTCCGTCACGCCTCTGAATATTGCAACGGGACTCCAGTGGCGTCCGCATCACGGATTAGGATACAAATGTCGAAGTCAGCGATTTTAGAAAGCATCGTGCAGCCATACAAGAAAACGGACCTGCCCAAGATTTGGCCAGGCGACTCAGTACGGGCTCACGTAAAGGTCCGCGAAGCGGGCAAAGAAAGAATTCAGGTTTTTGAAGGCCTGTGCATAGCGGTCAAGCACGGCAGCATCGCCGAGACGATCACGTTGCGCAAAATCTCCAGCGGTGTTGGCGTGGAGCGAACGTTCCCTCTACACTCGCCTAACGTGGCCAAGTTCGAGGTCATTCGGCGCGGCCGAGTTCGGCGAGCCAAGCTTTACTACCTGCGAGATAAGGTCGGTAAGGACGCACGAATCAAAGAGCGACGCTAACCACTCGTGTTTGATTTCCAGATTTCAAATCTTCTCGCGCAGACGGCTCAAACCGCCTCGAAGCAGGCAAATATGCGCGAGACGATTGACACGCTCGCCCGAACGCCGATCAGTCAAATCGTCATTTGGGCGGCGATTTTATCCGTGGTGCGGTTCGCGGTTTGGGCAACCTTTCGCAACACTCCTCCACATAAGCAATTTGCTGGATACAAGCTCACACGAATGCTGGGAGACATTTTCGACGCGATCATCTACGCCGGATTGTTCGTTTTCCTAATGATTCGCCCGTTCGGGGTTCAGGCCTTCGTCATCCCGACGGGATCGATGTGGCCCACGTTGCACGTGAATGATTACATCGTCGCGAATAAAGCGATTTACCGATACACGAATCCTAAAGCGGGTGACATCGTCGTATTCCGTCCGCCCGTCGCCGCGACAGAGGGTCACCCAGAGCAAGTAGACGCCGACGGTGAAGTCAAAGTTGACTTCATCAAGCGCTGCATTGGCACGCCAGGCGACTTGATTGAAGTAAAGGACGGTGTGCTTTATCGCAACGGCGAAGTGTTCCGACCCGAGGTCAAGCACCTGTCAACGTGCGCGGAGCGCGATGGCGACAATTGCCTTGAGTTCAGAGACTTGACCGAGGCCGAAACCGCGAACTTGACGAAGGCGAGTTTCAAGCTCATTACATTCAAGGGCAAGCTTATTCCTCTGAATTACACCGAGCATGACGCGAATCAGGAAGCGCCTGCGTCCGCTATCGGAGAATTGAGCTTTCCGTACAACGTCGCCAAAGGCTTTTACATAGAAGACACGAAACAGATGACGGCGGCCATGAAGGCACCGGCAGAGAAGGTCCCGCCGGGTTACTACCTGTTTATGGGCGACAACCGCAATAACTCATTCGACGGTAGGGGTTGGGGCCTAGTTCCGCGACAGTGGATTGTCGGGCGTGCAGAATATATCTGGTTCCCGCTCAAGCACATGAGCAAGCCGCGCTGAACGGCTCGCAGATTACCAGCATCTAATTTGGTGGGCCCGGTGGGGATTGAACCCACGACCAAGCGATTATGAGTCGCCTGCTCTGACCACTGAGCTACAGGCCCGGCCCACAGAAAGATACCCGCCTGCTACAACGCATCGGGGCTGGACTTGCGTTTGGATGCGTTTCTCGCCGCAACATTCCAAAGTCCGCGCCAGCGAAAATTGCACTCGGACCGCAAATCTTGCCGAATCGGCGCTGAAACTGGCCAGTCAGTTTCGATTTATCCATCAGACGGACCTGTACATCCAGCATGAACGTGGAGGTGCGTGCGGTGTTGCCATGGCGGTTCGAAGAATTCTGAATCTCAGGATTCGTCACGGCTTCGTGATTATCGGAGGCGGTCACTTCATCGACGTTTCCAAATGCACTTCTTCGAGGAGCGACTCCCCAACTCAAGTTGCTCGTTAATGCGCTCAAGCCTCTTGAAATGCCGACTTAATCTTGAGCGGACAATCACGACTTGTACGGTTGGGCACCGACCAGCCAATTGTCCGAGAATGATCCCGACTCCGGTAAGCACATGTTTATCGAGCAACTCAAAACGGGACCCAGCGTTCGATTCATTCGACGACCGAGGAAGCTGTTGACGAACTCCGCATCCAGCTTCGTTCGTCATAGCAAATCGCCGATTTGCGTGGAAATCAGCGATTTGAACGCTACGCTTCGGTTCAAAGAACCGAGCTACGCGACTTGGGCACTTCGTCGAATTGGACAGCATTCAGTTTCGTAGGCGGATATGGCAGTCTGGAATTGACGACGCGAAGCTCGAATCGTTAGAAGCCGACCGTATTGACTTCGCATATGCCGGTCTTCACCGCGTATCACCAAGTCCTGGGAGTCGACCACGGCACGTCCACCGAGCAAGATGGTGCTATCCAACGGCAAAGAATTGTTGACCTGATCAGAGGCAAATAGGGCGAGCGGTGGTTCAGGGACACACGCACATCGTTTGGACGGTTCAGTATTTAGGAACCTCTTTCGTGACGGGCTGCGCAGTATTTGGCGATTGGTTGCGGGGGCCATGGCTTGGTGTCCACTCCGAACGCGTTATGATCCACGACGCCGCAGACGCACACGTCTCGCACAATTACATCCCGTTTGGCTATGGAGCGCGAACCGCCTCGTGCGCCATCATGAACTCAGCGATCTGAACCGCGTTAAGCGCGGCACCCTTGAGTAGCTGATCCCCGCAGACGAACATCGAAATTGCGTTTGGATTTGACACGTCCTGACGAATCCGGCCCACGAGCACGTCCCCCTGACCACTAGCGTCGCGCGGGGTTGGAAAGCGATTGTTTTCACGGTCGTCAATGACCCTAACACCGGACGCGGCGGCAAGTACGGCTCGGACCGCATCGAGAGACGGCGCGGTTGCGCTGAACTCGACCGTGACCGATTCTGAATGAGCGCGCACTACCGGCACTCGAATGCAAGTCACATTGAGTTTGAGCTCAGGCATGCCTAGAATTTTTCGACTCTCCGAAATGACCTTTGCTTCCTCCTCGTTGTAACCGTCGTTGCCGATAGGCGTGTTATGGGAGAAGAGGTTGAAGGCGTAGGGCGTCCCCAATGAACTTTCCGGTATTGGAGCGTTTCGCAACGCGAGTGCGGTTTCGTCCAAAAGCTGCTGCATCATGGACGCTCCGCCCCCTGAGGCGCTTTGATACGTCGAAACGATTAGGCGCTCAAGCGTTCCCAACTCTCGGAGCGGATTCACCGCCATCAATAGAATGATCGCGGAGCAATTTGGAACGGCGACTAGTTTTGAATTTCCGATCGCAGCCGCGTTGATTTCTGGGACGACAAGCGGGACGGTCGAATCCATTCGAAATGCGCTGGAATTGTCAATGACCGTCGCTCCAGCGGCAAGAGCAACAGGAACAAATTCCCGAGATCGAGACGCGCCCGCGCTGAAGAACGCTATATCCACACCGTCAAACGCATTCTTCGTAGTCTCCATCACGGGGATCGAGCTTCCTTCAAAGTCTAACGCGCGACCGACTGAGCGCGAAGAAGCGAGTAGTCTCAATTCTCCAACCGGAAACTTTCGGTCGGCAAACAATCGGAGGAATTCGGAGCCGACGGCGCCGGTCGCTCCAACAATAGCGACGGTTTGGTTCGATGCCACACCTAAATTAAACCGCATTTGAACTTAATGGAGCGAAGGTCGACGGCCAGATCGGCGATATCGAATCGACCCGCACGCTGCGATCAGATTGCATGATATATTGAGCCGAGGCTTGGGATAACCATGCACAACGATTCCCCACAATGTATTTTTGATCAGGAGGCCATCGGAGATGGGTTTTCGTTCGACTGTGTGGAAGGGTTTGCTATTTGCCACGTGTCTCGACTGAACGCGGGTTCCGGTCGCCTTGTGCGGGCACAGTGGACGTTAGGTCCGGGATGGAACTTGCTCCTCGCAAATTACGCCGGATCTGCTCTTGTCCAAGCTGGATCCAGCGAGGAATGGCGCCTGGTCACGTCTAACACGCTCCTCTTTGTGCGTGATACGATCCTCGACGTCGCACTTGGCCGCGGATTTCACGATGCCCTCGCTATTCTTTGGCAGTCTGACAGTTGCATGCCTTTGCAGCGTTGGATTGATGGCGCGATCGGAGATGGACAGAGTGGCATGCTACTGACTCCATTTGATTGGGATAAAACCGAAACTCTAGATCGGCTTTCGAAGGTGCTGAGCGATCCAGCGACTGCTGAACCGCGTATCTTTGGACTCCTACTCGATGTCATTCCGTTGATGGACAGACGCAGCCAGAAAGTGAACCTGATGCGAGTTCCGTCGGAACTGCCAGAGACAATCGCAGCTCTGACGAGGCGAGTATTGCGCCGGCCGGAGTCGCCATGGCCACTCAAAGATGCTGCAGATCAGGCAGGGTATTCACCTTTTCATTTCTCTCGACTCTTCAAGCAGCTAGTGGGTTACGGCTTTCACGAGTATGTCGATCGTTGCCGAACCTCGGCCGCGGTTGATCTTTTGATGAAGGGTCAAAAGTCGGTGGACTCGATTTCTGCTGCGACCGGTTTCGGCACGACTCAAGGTTTGCGGGAGTCAATCAAGCAGCATCTTGGCCTTATCCCGTCGGAGCTGCGACCTACCTAGCCTTACCTAACCATGCGAAATTTCGGCCGCTGCCTCGTTCGGTAGTCGACCATCGAGTATGCACGTTGAAGTGAGGTCGCCCATGACGTTAACCGTCGTGCGACACCGGTCAAGCAGCCAGTCCAGCGGCAGCAGGAACGCTACGTATTCAGTTGGCAGATGAACCGCCGTGAAGACGGCGAGCATCGTCACCAAGCCCGCCTCCGGGATCCCGGCTGCGCCAACCGAGGCAACAATGGACATTAGGACGACGATCAGCTGTTGCTCCAGCCCTAAATGCTGCCCGATCAACTGCGAAACAAAGAGAGCGGCCATCGCCTCGTACAGCGCGGTGCCGTCGTGATTAAAGGCACCGCCGACCATGACGCCTAGTGAAGCATTCTCTGGCCGCACGTGTAGCTTTTGGGTCGCACACTCGTAGGTTACGGGCAGCGTTGCCGCCGATGAAGCGGTGGAAAATGCCAACGAAAATGCGTCAACGCCGCCGCGCAAAAACTGCATCGGCCGCACGCGGGAGCTTAGCCTGAGCCGAATGAGATAGAACGCGACCATAAGCGACAAGGCCAAAATGACGCTCAAGGCAAAAATTAACAGGGAGCGAAACGGTGCGAATCCTTGCGTGCCTACCGTATTTGCAACGACGGCGAGGACGGCGAACGGTACGAGTTCGAACACCCAGTGCAAAACGACGGTAACTACCTCGTACAGCGTCTCGATGGTAGCCATGAGGCCCTGAGTGTCATCTCGGCCCGCTTGCTTTTGGGCACTGCGCACCACTCGTAGGCCAATCCCGAGAGCGATCGACAGCACGATGACGCCGAGTATCTCGTTCTTCGCAAAAGGCGTGATCCAATCTTTTGGAATACGTTCCAGCAGGTCTGCAATTAAGCTGTACGGTTTCTTGTCTATGGACTTTGTCGGAACTTCGAGTTTGACCCATGCTCCGGGTCGCACTACATTTGCGACGAGCAGTCCAACGATGATCGCGATGACGGTATTCGACATCAGCAAGTACATCAGCCTTCCGGCGCGACGTGCACCAGCATCGGTGAAGACAAGCGATCGCACAACCGCCAAGAAAATGAGAGGAGTCGCCAGTAGCTTCAGAAAGCCAAGCACGACATCCGAAATCGGCTTTAGGCTCGCAGCATCCTTACCGAGCACCAGCCCAAGGATGATGCCCAAAACAAGGCCGCAGATAATCTTTAGGTAGAGCGGGCAGCGCCGGTAGCGGCGGACGTTTGCATTCACGACGCTAGTCTAGCGATTTCCGGCCAGCCAGTTCTTCAACTTTCGCACCGATTGTCTTTTCCGGAACTACAAATCTGACGTAACCAACGGCGCGGAGCCGTCTTTCGAGATCGAGGCGATCATCACAGAGGGCGATCACAGTGCCCCCGAGGCCCGCGCCCGCCAATTTTGCGCTGCGCGCTCCGTTGTCCAGGCAATGCTTAATGAGTCGATCGATAGGTTCACCTGAGCCGCCAATTGCAGCCACTCGCTCCTGATTTTCACGCATCAGTTCGGCGAGCAAGTCCCAATCGCCGCCAATCATCGCGACTGCACCTTGGCGTGCGAGAGGCGGCAAGCAGTTCATTGTCTCGATCACCGCGGTATCGCCTGAGAGCCACCTGTCGATCATCTGGCCATGGACGGCGCCACTCAAACGTTCCACACCAGTGGTGATCAACAGAAATGGCGTCTCGGCATCGATTTCGGTCAGGGTTCCGCTCGGTGCGGGATTGATAGGATGCTTTCCCGGAAACTCCATCAATTGGAGTCCTCCGTGGCTTATCATGTACGCGTCTTGAAATCCACAGACGATCGATGCATCATTTCGCTCGATGTCTCTGACGAGTTCCGCAAACGCGGTACGACCCACACCCGAAGTGAGGTCAGGCAATTCGCCTCGAATCGCAAGGAGACCGGCGGTCATCGCGGCGATCATTGCCGTAGAACCCGATAGGCCGCTGGACCGCGGCACGTCAGTTTCGAGAGTAACCCGACAAGGTCCAATTGGTAGCCGTTTATGTGCGGCATCCCAAAGCCTCGAATCCGGGAGCTCAATTGGAGTTGCTCCAATTTCGATTCGACACGAATTCCGACAGGGAATCGAGCAACTCAGGACTGCGCCGCCATAGATGTCGCTCGGGTTTCCAACAATGCCACATCGGCCTGGGGCGGATGCCTGAATAGTTACCATGTCAATTCTTTGGCTCGCAAGTAGTCTTCGACACTCCCGCAGTCCACACGCTGCGCGCCCTGAGCGAGAGGGACCGAGCGGAAGTCCATTCCGGCATCGATCGCGGCTTGCATAGCTGGGGTGAGGGAAACTTCCGGGCGACCGCTCTCTCTCAGAAATTGACCCATGCGCTGAATAACTAGATGAAAAAAGCGTGCCGAGAAAATGTAGCGCGCCGCAATCGCTTCCCTACTGGACGTATCGCTCACGTTTGGCTTCTCAAGAATGCGCGTCACCTGACGATCGAAGGCGCACTCGACAATACC
The DNA here is from genome assembly GCA_038230855.1 of Fimbriimonadales bacterium. GTDB lineage: Bacteria > Armatimonadota > Fimbriimonadia > Fimbriimonadales > Fimbriimonadaceae > Fimbriimonas. The sequence goes on from JBBRML010000004.1 coordinate 19,953, forward strand.
GTATGCCGAGAGTTGCGAATCGTCGACGGGCTCAACGGCCAACACTCCATCGTAACCCAACGCAAATTGCCGTCCAAGTGCTTCCAGAGGGGAGACACCTCGATACACGGTGTCACCCAGCAACAGCATCGAATCAGTGGCAGGGAGTGCCAGTGCAACAGCGGGTCCAAGGCCGTTTGGTTCGAGTTGGTCTACAACCACGCACCCGAGATCTTTGGCGTGGTGGGAGAGTTCCGCCTTTGCTGGGGAACTGACAACGAGGACTTCAGTTGCCCCGGCACATCGCGCCTCATGCACGATTCTTGCGAGAACGGTCCGGCCCCCGAGATCGAGAAGCTCCTTTGGACGGCCACCCGTCACGGAATACATACGAATGCCGGACCCACCTGCAGGAATGATTGCGCGCACGAGGTCGAATAATACGTTGAAGCTAGAAGCATTTGCTAGGGTCAGCTCCGAAAGTGACGCTAGGCCCTGTGGCTACGCTTCGTTCGGAGAAAAACGAGAAATTGAATTAACAGTTTAATCTAACGATGAACGTGATTTACAGGCATGATTTATCGTGAAATCACGTTCTGGATCAAGGCCCTGTACGCGTCGAGAGATCGGGAATTCGTGCCGCAACCAACCTCAGATCACTTACGCCCAATAACGCCATTTGCGTTTATGCGATACACGTTGTATGATGTTGTGTAATGCCCTCCAAAAGGGAACGTAGCGCATCGACGCGCAATATATTTAGGGACGTGGCGAGCGATCTGCAAAAGCAGATTGCAGATTGTTCAATCGAACTCGGACGATATCTGCCAACCGAGCGCGATTTGCAGCTGCAGTACAACGTCAGTCGCAGTACGATTCGCCGGGCGCTGTCACGACTGATTGATGATGGCTGGGCCCACAACGTTCCAAACAAAGGGGTAATCGCGGGCTCTGGCTTGCGGCCGCTGAAGTCGAATCGAATCGCGATCATCGACCAAGACAATTTCGTCACACGGGTGCTATTCACACGAATGCAGGACCGCTTGCGTACGCTCGGTTACGAACTCGAACAATTTGTTGGAGTTGAGCAAATGCCGATGGAGCAAGAGATGCTGCGCGCGCTCGATCAAGACTTCGCGGGGATCATTCTATGGCCCTATCAAGGGTTTCCGAACCAGGAAATCATCCGTCGCGTTTGCCAGAGCATGCCGGTCGTTGTCTTGGACCACCGATTACGCGACAGCAATCACGACCTCGTGACATTCGATCATTTTGAGAACGGGCGACGCGCCACCAGACACTTGATCGAGATGGGTTGTCAACGTGTTGCGATAACGGGCATGATGGACATGCTGGACACCACGCACCAGATTTTTTGTGGCTATATGGCAGCTCAATTTGACGCTGGTCTCAAACCACAAGCTCGTGATTACGCATTTATTCACACGAGCGGAATGGAGGAAGCCGATCCAATTCCTCTACGTACTAGGTTGACGGCCGAAGATCGACCCGACGGCCTGCTCGTACTAACAGATGATTTTTTGGCGGTCACAATTGAGACTGCTCTCCGAGTAGGGCTTCGAGTTCCACAGGACATCAAGGTCATGTCGATCGGGGATGACGTGGACGTCACCGTCGAGTCATGTGGAACGTCCGCCGTAGCACGCGATTGGGATGACATGATGAACCGAGCGGTCGAACTCATAGTCGAACGAATAGAAGACCCGATGCGATCACCGAGAATTCAAATTGCGAACAGCAGCATGGTGATCCGAGGTCTTTGCGGGGCACCGCAAGAAAAGTGGAACGCTGGGCTCCACGAACCAACATCTTTCAACGGCAAGCTTCCATTTCCAAGGAAGCAATATTCATATCGTAATCATTGGTCTGTCGATGTGGCGGACCGCACTCACAGTGGAGGAATCACTACATGAAACGAGCATTTACGCTCATTGAACTTCTCGTCGTTATCGCGATCATCGCGATTCTTGCCGCCATCCTGTTCCCGGTTTTTGCCTAAGCAAAGGCTGCCGCTAAGAAGACGGCTGCTTTGTCGAATGCAAAGCAACTTGGACTTGGCGTCATGATGTACTCGGGCGACGTCGACGACGTCTATCCGAAGGGTACCGGCTCCTGCTGGTGGTCACCGATCGACGGCGGTTGGGTTTATCTCATTCAGCCATACGTAAAGAACACGCCGATCTTCGTGTCGCCAAACGACCCGAAGAGCAAGTCCACCTGGCCGAACTGGATGGTCGGAGTTCCGGAAGCTGTTAACATTTCATTCGCCGCAAACGGCTTTATGAAGTGGGACGGTACCGGTTGGGGCATGTACGGAATCATGGGCATGGACCAGGCGCACGTCCAAGTTCGATCGCCGGCTGATGGCGGCGCAGTCTGCGGCGCTTGGATGGACAAGGGCGACACGAACGGCACGGCTGTTTCGAAGCCGGCTGAGACCATCATGCTTGTCGAGGCTTACAAGGCGTACCCCGTCTTCGGCCCGAGCGACTTCTTTACCAGCATCAACTGGTGGGACTTCGTAGGATTCGGTGGTTTGATCCCCGATCCTCGACGCGACGGAACCCCGTACATCATCTCTCATGACGGAGTGAATCCTGCCATGACCGCGAACAACAAGAACGGCGGCATCAATTCCGTCGGTGCCAATGGCGACACCCTAACGGGCAAAACCAACATGGTATGGGCAGACGGCCACGCGAAGAGCTTCACACCTCTCGCAACGGTTGGCGATCCGACCCAGAACTCTCAGAATCTCTGGGATTCTTCACGCCCGTAATGAATCTGGCCCGGGCTTTTGCCCGGGCCATTCTATGTTTACATGGGACTAATATTTTGAAAACCAAGATATGCATCGTAGGCATCTGTTTTGTCAGTCTGGCATTCGCCGGTTGCGCGAGCTCAAGTTCTGAGATGTCGCAGAAAGACGTTGACGCACTGAAGCATCCTAGCCGCTCGATTCCGAAGGAAGCGGCCGAAGGAATGGCTCACATGGGTGAGTCGATGGCGGCGCAGCGGAAACTCAACGCAGAAAAGGGCGTGGACGACCACGGTATTCCAATCGCAAAGTCAACGTCGAACGAAAAGGCGCCTGACGTCAGCGGCGTGAAAAAGGACACCGCACCGAACTAACTTGCCGTTTTTCTGCACGCGGTATAGTCAGAAAAACCAATCTCTAGGGGGATAAACGTTATTATGAAATTCGCTCTTAATATGATCGCCGTCGCCTTTCTTGGCGCCGCGATCATCGGATGTTCGTCGTCGGGCTCAGACATGACCAAGGAAGACGCCGATAAGGTCAAAAATCCTGGGAAGTCCGGGCCACCTCCTCAGGCAGCGGGCATGAACACGGCGGACATGATGGAAAAGCAACGCAAGGACAACGCCACTAAGGGCGTTGACGATCATGGAGTGCCTCTCAAGAACTCCAGTGCTGGCTCAGAAAAGGGCCCAGACATGAGTGGTGCTAAAAAGGACCCGAACGCCAAGTAAAGCGTATCGATATTGCCTAGGGGTAGTTGCCAGCCGGAAAGCTGACAACTACCCTTTTTTACGGCAACATCCTGATGAACTCAGCGACGCCCGCATTTTCATTCGAGGCGACAACTACCTGCGCAACGGCTTTTACCTCTGGACGGGCATTGGCAACGGCACCGCCAAATGACGCCCATGCGACCATTTCGACATCGTTCAAGTAATCGCCAATCGCTGCGGTCTGACTTTGATCTATCCCGAGACGCTCAGCTACATACGCTAGTGCAGAGCCTTTAGAAACAACGGGCGAGAGAAACTCTAGGTATTCCGCTTCTGACTCGGTAATGGCGACGGGCAGATCTGCCAGCAAGGGCGCTATTTCTTCGTGGTACAACGTGACACGGGCTTCGTCATCCGCAAGCAGCAACTTAAGGATCGGTTGGCTCCTGGCCTCTGCGGCGCCACAGTACGTTGGCAAAATTGAGTGCACTCGCTGCAAGTACTTCTCGCCCCAAGCCCCAGAGTTGACGAACAGAAGCTCTGCGAGGGTGTAAACGTTCAAGTGCGCGTCTTTGGCCCTGGCAAATTCGAAAACGCGGTCAAATACCCTTGGATCGACGTAGTTCGCGGTCCAAATGTTTTCGTCACGGTCGTACACAACAGAGCCGTTGGCCGCGATGATTGGCCCGCTCAAACCAAGTTCGTGGACGAACCCGCGCATCGTGGGTAAGAAGCGACCGCTGGCGAGTACGACCGTAATTCCTAGGTTCAGCGCGTCCTGAACGGCACGTGCGTTTTCTGGCAAAATTGTGCGATCTTTGCCCAATAGCGTGTGGTCGACGTCAATTGCCAGTAGCTTTGTCGTCATTCCTCACATCCCCGACCGATTCGGGCTAAGGTTCCGTTCCCTATTCGCCAACGATTTACATGCAACGTCATGGAAAGGCTAATTGTATCTGTCGCGACGACAAACCAGGATGGTTGGTCGGGAGTATTTGAACTTCGCAATGCGTGCTGCTCTGTGAGAGGCACGGGGCAAGAGTGCACATGACACCAGCCTACGATCCTGCGTCAATGATACGGGCACGCATTCTTCGTGCTACCGCCGATCTGCCGCCCTTGCCCACCGCGGTTCTGAGGATCATGCGAGAAGCTGAGCTACCAGACTCTTCAGTCTCTCGACTCGAGAAAATCGTTCTGACAGACCAAGCGCTGACGGCGCAACTACTTCGTGTCGTCAACTCTGCGTATTACGGTATGAGCGGCGAGGTCAGCAGCGTCAGCCAGGCGATTATGATTTTGGGCTTCCAGCAAGTGAGAAATCTCGCGATGAGCCTTTCTGCACTGAGCACGTTTCACCCGACATCTGCCCGCCAACGTGACACGGTGAAATGCTTCTGGGCCCACGCGTTTGCGACGGCAGCGGCCACACATTTTTTCAAGGAGCTCAAGCGACTACCAGAGAAGGTCGCGGCTCCCTTGTTTGTCGGTGGGCTCATCCACGACGTGGGTCGCCTCTTCCTGTTCGTGAACTATACGTCCGCATACGATCAGGTACTTGACCGAGCCGCCCGCGAAGGAACTAGCGCGGAAGAGGCTGAGAAATCATTGCTAGGCACGACTCACGCTGAAGTCGGATTGCTTATCGCGCAGCACTGGAAGCTGCCGGAGAACCTCCAGCAAATGATCGGCGAGCACGAAGGCCCGTTCACCGCGAACACGCCCGTCGATATCCTTGTCATTCACATCGCGGATGCATTCAACAAGGCACTGTACTTTCCGTACACCGGTGAAAGCGTCGTAAAACTTGACCCGATCGCACAAGAATGGCTTGGTGTCGACCCCGCTTCGTTTGCCGAGATGCAGGAAGAGGTCTCGCGACGAGTTGAAGAAATGTCGCGACTCTTCGGAATCGCAGCCTAACGGCTCAATAGCTGCGTCCGAGCGTGTAGATCAGCTCACCTGTACCGATGATTAACATGGAGAATTTGAATTGGCAAGCACAGGCGTAACTTTTGGTGGGCTGTCCAGCGGCCTAGACACGACGAGCATCATCAACAGCATCGTGAATGCTGATTCCTCTGCGCTGACGCGAATGGCCACGAACCAGGGCGCGCTACTGCAAAAGCAAACTGTCTACAGTCAGCTATCGAGCCAACTTCAGTCATTTTCAACGACTGCGTCCTCGTTGAATATCCCTGGCGCATTCAACTCGATCAAAGCAGCATCATCCGACACTGCGGTGGCGACGATCTCTGCAGGTGCGGGAGCAGCGGCCGGCGTTTATGCCCTGACCGTGTCCAAACTTGCGCAGTCACACAAAGTTTCCAGCACGGCTCAATCCGATACGACTACCGCTCTCGCCTTACCGAGCGGAACGTTTACGGTAAACGGGCACGCGATCGCTGTAGACGCGACTGATTCCCTTACGTCGATCGCGAAGAAAATCAACGGCGTTCAGCCAGGGGTTGTAGCGAGCCTTATCAATGGTGGGGCGGGAAAAGCATATCTGACGCTTACTGCGACAAATTCGGGAGAGAGCAACAAAGTCCAAATTGGCGACCTGACCGGAAGCGTGGCTTCTACGCTCGGACTGATCTCGGGAGCAAGTACTGTCCGCAGTCCAATCACGAATGGTGCTCAAAGTATGGCTTTGTCGTCAAACGGGACAACACTGGACAAGCTCCTCGGCACCAATGGAATCGCAGCGAAGTCCTTTTCGATCAACGGAACGACAGTCGCCGTGGACGTCACGACGGATTCGTTACAAGGTGTGGCAGATAAGATCAATGGCGCCGGCATCACCGGTGTCTCTGCTACAGTGGCAAGCAAGACTAGCGCCGGAGTCACCTCCTATCAGTTGCAGATTTCCGGAAGCAGCACAACTCCGACGTTGAGCGATACGGATGGATTTCTCAACGGGATCGGCGTCTTACAGGCTGGCTACGGAAGTGAGCTTGTCGCCGCGCAGGACGCACATTACACTCTAGATGGAGTAGCCCTGACGAACACCTCAAACACAATCACAGACGCCGTGCCGGGCGTGTCAATGACCCTGCTGGCGGCAGACTCGACTACGCCAAAGACGGCAAACCTGAGCATGATTCAAGACACAAGTGCGGTCAAAAGCAAGGTTCAGAGCTTCGTCGACTCCTACAACGCGCTCAATCAGTTTATTTCCAGCAACTCAACCTTCGACGCGAAATCATTCCAGTCTGGTCAGCTGTTCGGCGATTCGACGGCCCAGCAGATTGAATCATCCATGACTTCGATGCTATTTACATCTGTACCCGGACTTACGGGAACTTATCAAAATCTCGCTTCGATCGGTTTCGGCCTGGATAAGGACGGAAACATGACCGTTGACAATTCGATTCTGACGGACGCGATTTCCAGCCACCCCGACGCGGTCGCCGCCCTCTTTCAGGCCACAGGTACGACAGACAACACGGCGCTGTCATACATTTCGAGCACAAACGCTTCCAAGGCCTCCGCAAGTAGTGGGTACGCGGTCAATGTCACGCAAATTGCAACGAAGGGTGTGTACACGGCAGGCACAGCGCAAACAACGGCGTCCACGGTTGCAGAGAAGTTAACCTTCGGCGGCTCGTTGTTTGGCAACAAGGGCTACACCCTCGACCTCGACATTGGATCGACAGGGGCCACTACGGTCGCGAAAATCAATAGCGATTCAACCCTCAAAAACCTCATATTTGCATCGCTGGACAGCGGCGGCAAACTCTCGTTCGCGAGCAAACGTTTCGGCGCCCTCGGCAACTTTACAGTTGTGAGCGACCATAGTTCGTCGTCTGCGAACAGTGGTGTCGGGCCAGGAGGCGAGGGCGTCGGCGTCGCTGGTGTAGACATTGCAGGCACGATCAACGGCGAGGCCGCGACCGGAAACGGCCAGTTCCTCACGGGAAATACAGACAACGCGAAGACGGAAGGTTTACAGATTCAGTACACCGGCTCGACGACCGGGAGTATCGGGACAATGCAGTTCAGCAAGGGGATCGGCATGCAATCGTTTGGCGTACTCGACAATTTTACGAACTCCAAAAGCGGCTTGCTCTCCGTGCTCAATTCTCAGATTCAGGATCAGATCACGCAGTTCGACAAGGAAATGGCGAGCGAGCAAAGTCGGTTAGACGACGAAAGAGTTGACCTGCGACTCAAATTTGCGCACATGGAGACGGCGATTGCGACGGCGAAACAGCAGGCAACGAGTTTGTCTGGCTTGGCGCTCACTTCTAGCTCAAAATAAGCAGAATTGAGGCGACGGCGGCAAGCGCCATGATGATCCAGCTAAATACGTCTTGAGGAATAACCTTAAAAAGACGCTTTCCGGTCAGAGCGCCCGCGACGATCAATACAATTGCTGCGGCGTCGAATGCCAACGTATTTGAACTCAGAAGAGGCGTCGACGGCTGCATTTTCGTGACGAAGATGATGAGCGGCACTTTGACAAGATTGAAGATCATAAAGTAAACGGCGCTCGTGCTAATCAACTGTTGCTTGGTCAACTTTGCCGCCGTCATGTAAATTGACATAATGGGGCCGGCCGCGTTCGCCGTCATCGTGGTGAACCCGGCGAGGCCGCCTGTCACCTGAACTCCAACTGTCGAAGTCGGGACAAGCTTGTCACCAAATTTCTTGCGCATTAAGGTGATGGCCAGCATTCCCAGAACGATGGAACCGATTGTGACATTGAGTACGTGAGGCTTCCCAAAGTTGAGCAAGAACCAAGTCCCGGCAATCAAGCCAACGACCACGGTCGGAGCAAGTCGCCTAAGATGAGACCATTGGATTTCGCTGTGGTGGATCCACACTGCGCAGATGTCACCAGTGATAAGCATCGGTAATGTAGCCCCGATGGAAAGACGCGATCCGAACGAGTGGGCCATAAGAGGCACGACCAGTATTCCCGCCCCCGGGAGTCCAGCCTTCGAAAATCCGACGATGAATGCCGCTATTCCGGCAAATATTATCGCCTGAGGAGCGAGCTCGAACACTTAGTACCGAACAGTCTGAAGTGCGGCCTGGACGAGCTTCTCGACTGAGGGAAGCACGAATAGCTCTAACGGCTTCACCCACGGAACTGGCGTGTCCAAGCGAGTAATTCGTACGGGTGGGGCATCCAAGAGGCTAAAAGCATTCTGGGAGATGCGGGCGATAATCTCTCCCGCGAATCCGCACGTCATCGGTGCCTCGTTCACGACAATCACCCGGTTAGTTTTGGCGAGCGACGCGTAAATTGTCTCTTCATCCAGAGGCACGAGGGTCCGTATGTCGATCACTTCGGCCTCGATGCCTTGCTTGGCGAGTTCATCGGCGGCAAGCAAGCAGTGATAGACGTTCTGTCCATAACTCACAAAGGTGATATCGGTGCCGGTGCGTCGCACGGCGGCCTTGCCGAGCGGTACGAGGTAGTCCCCTTCAGGAATCATTTCCTCAATATCTTTGCGTCGGTACAGTTCCTTTATCTCTAGGAATATCACTGGATTGCCGTCTCGCAAACTACTTTTCAGGAGGCCCTTCGCATCGGATGGCGTCGACGGGCATACTACTTTCAGGCCCGGCGCGTTGCAGAACCATGCCTCCGGCATCTGGCTGTGATACAGGGCGCCGCCGCCGTACGCGCCCGCCGGTCCACGCACGACAACCGGCATATTCACTTCGCCAGCCGTTCGATAATGGTAAGTGGCCATCATGTTTACAATCTGGTCGAAACCGCACGAGATGAAGTCGATGAACTGCATCTCGGCCATTACAGTCATGCCGTTTAGCGCTAGGCCGACCGCCGAACCAATGATGCACGCCTCGGAAATCGGCATGTCGATAACTCGCTCCTGACCGAACTTCGCCTGGAGGCCCTCCGTAACACCGAAGGCTCCGCCGAGCTTGCCAATGTCCTCACCTTGACAGATCATGTTGGCGTTCATCGCCATTTCCTCGAACATCCCTTCCTTCAAGGCAGTTAGGAAGTTCTTCTTTGCGGGGGCAGCAACGGCGCTCATGAGTTCTCCCTAAAGACCCACATGCCGCCTTCTTCAGGCGAGGGCATCGAAGAGGCCAGGGCGAATTCGACGCCTCTGGTCATGTACGCGACGACCTCAGGCGGAAAATCTTCGTTCGCGGCTTGCATCGCATCCTTCCCTTCCGCGATGTACTGGCCAGCCTCGGTTGAGCTCAAATATCCGAGTTCGACGAGGCGCTTACGACACATCGCAATCGGATCTCGCGCGCGTCCTCGCTCAACATCCGCGGCGGGACGGTACCTGACCGCACGGTCGTTGTCGTGGTCGCCATGGCCGTAGGCGCGAAAAGTCTTGCACTCAACAATGCTGGGGCCGTTGCCATTTCGAGCGTGCTCCACGGCTTGCAAAACCTTGTCGTAGACATCGAAAACATCCTGTCCATCCGCAACGAGGCCCGGGATCCCGTAGCCGTCCGCTCGCCGGGCGAAGTCTTCGAGACTGTATTCAAACTCTGTCGGAGTACCGTACGCCCATTGGTTGTTTTCGATGATCGTGACGACCGGCAACTTGTGCACCGCCGCGTAGTTGATCGCTTCGTGAAAAATCCCCTGAGCCGTTGAACCTTCACCGTTATAGGTAACAGCGACCGCGTCGCCGCCACGTAAGCGGTCGGCGTAGACGACACCGGCGGCAGTTGGAATCGTGCCCGCTAACATGGAAGTGCTATGAATAATATGCTTTTCGCGGCTTCCGATATGGCTCCAGTTATCGCGAGCGCGTCCAGGAGAACCCAATCTTCCCCACACTTGACAGCACACTTCCTCGATGCTCATGCCCATCCGATCGGACTTCGTCCAATTGAACTTCGCGTCCTTCAAGAAAAAAGCGGGCATGTCTCGGTGGATCGGAGAAACCCAATCGGTCGAGCGGAGTCCGAACAGTGACCCGACGATGATCGCCTCTTGGTTGTGGCTAGAGTAGAGGGTGCCCGTTAGGCGGCCCTTCTTCTTCTCTTTGATCAGCCGGACGTCGAAATATCGAGCCAAGTAGAGTTGCTTGAACATCTCCAAGCAATCTTCTTTCGTCAATAGATCGGATGCTGAACTGGCCATTCCTTGGCTGAGCTGATTTGGCTTAGTGCCGGTTTTGGAACTCAATAGCGTGGTCTCCACTACAGGTGAGGCTAAGAGATTACCCAACCTCAAGGGTAATTCTCGGCAAAAGAGGCTCGATCGGGTATGCCGATCGAGCCTCTTTTGAAGCATTGCGTGCTTACGCGCCGAGAATGAATTCGAAGAAATCGGCCGGCGTCGAGTATCCCACGCGAGTTGCGGCAACTGAGCCGTCCGCATTCAGGATTAGTTGAGTGGGCATCGCCTCAATCTTGTAGTGAGCGGCGACACCTTTCTGCTCGTCCACGTCGATTCGCGCGAACACAAATTTCTTGCTTAAAGCCTTGAACTTGGACGTGCCAAAAACTTCGGCTTCTAGTCGCTTGCAGGGACCGCACCAAGAGGCCATGAAGTCAACGAAGATTCGCTTGCCAGATTTCTGAGCGATCGACTTTGCTTGTTCCATGTCGGTGTACCATCGACCGCCGTTGTATTCGTCGACCGAAAGCTCACGAGCGTCGCTTGGCGCCTTGAACTCAAATGTATCGGCCTTCAATGCCTTGTTCAGAGCCACATCGGGAGCGTCAATCAGGACTGACTTTGCGTCGCTTTCCTTTCGCTTGTACTGAACAAGCGCTTTGTGCGCGATGCCGTCTGTCGTGTCGACGTAGTACGTGACGACGCGTTGCTCGTTCGCATCATAGATCGCTTCTACGGCTTTTGCCTGTTTGCCGCTGATGGTCTTTGTTCCCTTTGAGGCAGTGGCGACCGGTCGGTAAGCATTCTCCGTGAAGAATCCGGCCCAGACGTTCAAGTCCTCATAGGCGAAGATGCCTCGCAAGTCCCCGATATTTTGTGGCATCTTGACAAATGACTGGTCGCCCTTGTCGTAGATCGTGAGATTCTTACCGTCCGCCACGTACAGCATGTCAGGAGTCTCAACCCGAGCCAGATTTGGCTTTTGGAGAGCGATGCTGTAGGTGCGCTGCGCTCCGCCGATGTCCTGAACGATATAGCTACCCGCCATCGTCTTCGCGCTGGTCAAGCTTGCGCCGAGAGACGTGATGATCGCCTTCCCCGCGGAATTGGTCGCGCCCGTTTGGGCGTACGAAACAGCCATCACAGCTGTGAGTGTTGCGATAATATGTATTCGCTTCAAAATATGGCTCCTGCGAACATCGTTCGACTGTTGTTACTATAGCGTAGGGATGCGGAATTAGCATCGCGTACGGGCCTTTCCCTATGGATTCTAAGAAAATTCGGCTACTGCTAGCAGCGATCGTGCTAATGCACCTGACGTTGGCGTATCTTTTTGCGAGCCAGACACCATTTCGGCAAGCAGGAATTCTGCTGTCTCAGGCAAGAGACCCGGAAACCGGGTTGCATCCGAAAATCGGCGACGTTGGCGCACCTGACGAACGACAGCACGTCAACTACATTCGGCGACTCGCGAATCACCAGGGCCTGCCCGTTTTCAATCCGAAGGACCCCAATCTCTACGAAAACTATCAAAGCCACCAACCGCCGGTCTTTTATTCCATTGGTGCGGTTTGGGCGTCTATCTTAGATGCACCGGCCGAAGACACTTTCGGGCGATCCGTTCGGTACCTGAATATACTTTTCGGCGGGTGCACGGTTATCGCGGTGTTCTTTCTCGGCAAATTCAGCTTTGACGAGCGGACGGGCCTGCTCGCAAGTTGTTGGGTCGCGGTTTTGCCGATGTTTTGCGCCCTGTCGGGCGCCGTCTCCAACGATCCGTTACTGTTTCTACTCTGTACTATCGAATTGGCATTAGTCGCGTACGGATTGAGGCACGGATGCACACTGCACACTACGGTGGCGATGGCGCTGGTGCTCGGGCTCGCCCTGTGGACGAAGACGACGTCGGTTGCCCTACTGCCAGCCATGGTTGTCGCTATCGCCGCGGCTCGAAAGAAATCAGACGCGAAATACTTGCTCATCGCGACGTTGTCTGGCCTGGTGATGATTCTGCCGTGGTGGCTGCGTAATCAGAATCTCTACGGCGATCCGCTTGCGTTGAAAGCCTTCGACGACGCATTTGTCGGCACTGCGCAAGCCGCGTCCTTTGTTCAGGGCTACGGCCTGTTCGGCTACCTCGTGAACTGGGTCGGGTGGTGGACCGCGAGGTCATTCTTCGGAATATTTGGGTACATGGACATCGCGATGAACGAGAAAGGGCTCCCCGGAGCGAACTGCCCGAACACCCTTTACCGACTATTGCTCGTCGGAACAATTGTCGCCATTCTCGGCTACTTCCTAGCGCCACAATCAAAGATCAAGTCAGATGTCGTGCAGTGGGTAAATCTGACGTTCGGCTTCGTGATCCTCGCGCTGTTCCTCAAGTTCAATATGCATTATTTTCAGGCCCAGGCTAGGTATCTGTACCCTGCGATCGGACCAATTGCCGTTGCCTTTTCCGCAGGACTGCTTCACCTTACCAAAGGCAGGTTCAAGGTCGCAGCCGCGATCACTGTCCTCATTTTTGGGTCGGTGACAATCTACGCCGGGACTTCACTTTCTGATGCGTTCCGGCAACGCACGGATCTGGTGCGCTGAAGCGAACCGTTCGCAAGCGTAACACGTTGAGCAACCGAAGCGTCACATTTGGAAATCGTGGTGTCAGTGATCGTTGAGAAAGCCAAACCGGGAACATTTGACGAGGACATCGTTCTTGTTGAGCGCTTTTTGGGCGGTGACGCGAGTGCGTTCGAGGCGCTGTACGCAAAGTATCACGAGAAGGTCTTTGCAATCGCCCGCGGCATTCTTCTGGACACCGATGAGGCGCACGACGCTGTGCAAGAAGTCTTCACGCTCGTATACCGGCACCTGGGAAGATTTGATAAGCGATCTCGATTCAGCACGTGGCTCTTCAGAGTTGCCGTCAATCGAAGCATCCAGGAGGCGCGCAAGTTCCGCCACCGAGCGAAAACGGTCGAACTGAACGAAGCGGTAGCAAATTTAGCGGAGGATCCGCCTGAGTCGCACGATCCGCGCGTACAAATTGCGTTGGCAAAGCTCTCGCCGAACGATCGAGCGCTCCTGATTCTGTTTTACTGGGAAGATCTCAGCTTGCAGGACATTGCCCAGAGCATTGGGTGCGGCGTGAACGCAGCCAAGACTCGACTTTATCGGTCTCGCGAACGATTTCGGGTCATCTTTGAGGACACGGGAGAAGAGGCATGAAGCAGCGCATCCCCGTTGAAATCGATTCGCTCATGTGGACGCTTGCGGAAACTAAGAATCAGGCGGCGATCGACGAGTTCATCAGCCGTAACCCGCTTTACCGAGCCCAACTTCTGAAGCGCATCGAGACGGTGGGCGGACTTAAAGCGGCTAAAGTGCCGGCTACGACTCGGGTGCAAGCCCCACGGTTCGAGCCGTTGAAGACGGTACCTTCAGATCCATCGCGCATGCTCGTCGGAATCGGTATTGGCGTGGGGCTTATGATCCTAGCCATCGCCGCATTTGTCTTGACATATAACTTTGCCCCTAGTGCGGAGCTTGCGCCGAGCAAAAAGCCTCCGAATGTGCACGCGACGCGCAAGGGCCAAACTCCAGAGCAGCCAAAGCCTGATTTGACTCCGGATAAGTCTTCCGGTACCGTTGAAAATTCTCTGCCCGTTGAAAACGAATCGGCGTCCACGGTCATTCTTTCAATTCGAAGCAATGGACAGCCGCTTGCGTCGATATTTCGCACGCTCGAGTCGCTGGCAAAGGTCGAGATAATCTCGTCTAGGGACCTCGACTCAAAGATTGTCTCCGCGAAGTTTTCGGATGTTACGGCGATGCAGGCGCTTGAAACCATGGGGTTGATGTACGGATTCACGGCAATTGATCAGCACAACGGGCAGATCATCGTGCTCCCAGGAACGACGCAAAAGGGGTCGAGCGGAACCGCCAGCAAAAATTTGGACCAGCGCCGAATTGGCGGGTAAGTCGGCCGATTCCTGCCTTTTTGCGCGATGAGTAGCGAGGAAACCCGTTCTCAACATATACTTGTGGGCAACTCTATGGCACGCATCAAGCGAAGCTCTGACGTAAAAGAAGTTCACGGTGAGTACGCTTTCGTCTACGGGATCATCGGCCTTCTCGCAATAGTCGGCGGTGGAATTCTGATGTACTACCGAGGGGACGGCGTGCTTATCGGATTCTCGATTGTCGCCATCGCCGCCGGAGGTTGCGGCATCTTTTACTCCGGCTACCAAATGACTCGGGTGAAGAAGGTTCCGGAAGTACACGTGATCTGCCCGTACTGTGCTTTCTCAAATGCCCTCGTGTCTGCGCCGGTTGACGATTTCGCGTGCACGGGGTGCAACCGCCTGATCCCGCTGGTTGACGGAGCAATCGTTCCCGTTCACCAAGTGCGTTGCGGTTTTTGCAATGCGCTCAACTATTACAGTGAGAAGACGGAAGTGCTCCTCTGCGAAGAATGCAATCGTGAAGTTCCGATCGCCCAAGCAGACGACATGCGGCCGCAGAGGCACTCTCGCTTCGCCGTCGTGGATGACGAGAAGACTTACGAATTGATCCTGTCCGGGTACAGCCCGCACAAAGTCGAGGAACTCATGGAAGCCTTGCAGCATATGCTCGCGCTCAACCGCACTCAGGTCAAGCAAATGCTTGAGGATTTGCCCGTACCACTCCTTACGGGAATTAACCGCCGCAAGGCAGAAATGTTGCACGCTCAACTCTCCGTTCACGACGCAGAAGCAGAATATCGAGCACTGAACTAGGTTTCAGAGGCTGCGGTGGAACAAACGGACCGTCGAGAGGGATATAATTGCGTGTCACCGTAGCGGCCAAGTGCATTATTTGCACGGAAGCGTGAAAAGATTCTTAAGAGGTTTTACCACTCGCGATGAATTTTCTTCAGCAAGCGATGCGGCTCGTCACTCGACGCCCATCTTTTCGTGCAATTGGGGCAACATTATTTCTTGCCTTGTGTGCGTTATTTCCAACCTTGGCCATGGCCGCGGAAGGCGATAACGTCCATCTAAAGTTCTCACAGTCGGACAAATATGTCCTCATTGCCTCGTTGGTCCTCGGCATCCTTGCCGTGATCTACGCGTTCACTCTGCGTGCGAAGCTGCTTAAGCATTCGCCCGGCAGCGAAAACATGCAGCGCGTTGGAAAAGCCATCAAGGATGGCGCGCTTGCCTACTTGCAGCAGCAAGTTCGCATGATGCTCATTTTCGTGGTCGTGCTGTCTGTAGGTCTATTTCTGCTCTACAACAGCGTTTCGATCGCAGTTTGCTTCATTCTGGGCGTCGCCTCGTCTTACTTGGCTGGCTACGCTGGAATGCTCACCGCCGTCGACGGCAATATGCGCACGGCAAATGCCGCCCTAACCAGCTACAAGAAAACGCTGGAGATTGCTTTCAAAAGCGGTGCCGTCGCAGGCATGGTCACGGTCGGACTTGGTCTGATCGGGGCCTCCGTAATCCTGCTCGTTGCCGGTGAAAACGCAACGACACTGCTAATCGGTTTCGGTTTCGGTGGTTCGCTCGCCGCACTCTTCATGCGTGTCGGCGGTGGCATTTTCACCAAAGCAGCTGATGTAGGCGCTGACCTCGTAGGTAAGGTTGAGGCCGGAATTCCTGAGGACGACCCCCGCAACCCGGCGACGATCGCCGACAACGTTGGCGACAACGTTGGAGACTGCGCTGGTATGGCCGCGGACGTTTTTGAGAGCTACGAAGTAACTCTCGTCGCCGCAATCGTCTTGGGTGCGGCAACCGCGTCCATCTTCGATCAGCAGACGTGGACGCGACTAGTCGTCTTCGCGCTTGCCGCTCGCGGTATCGGAATTATTGCTTCCGTGATCGGCATTGAGTCTGTTCGAGGTGACGATGACGTTAACGTTGATCCGCTCAAGAACATCCGCAAAGGTTTCTACCTTTCCGCAGTCATTGCGGCAGTCGCGACCGCAGTCCTTGCGTTCGTCTTCATGGGAGGCAACGGAAAGAGTCCGATTGTCACTTCCCAGTTCAAGGCGCTGCAGACCATAACCGAAGAGCAGCGAAAGGAAGCACAGGCATTCAAGTCAAAGATCAAGGTTGACCGACCGTCGATCACTGACGATGAAATCACAACTGAGTTTCAAAAGTCGAAGTACGCGACTGAGAATTCACTCAGCGACTCCACTGCCAAGCAGGCAGTAGACACTTTCATGGCCTCGGACGAAGAAGATCTCCGCGCCGCCACGATAAGCAAAGAGTACAAGCCGGTTGACATCAACAGCAACGACGAAGTGCTCAAGTACACGACGACTTCCGGCAAGCTGTACCGCGACCCGGCGAAGCCGGCGGACCCTGAATTGATGTCTCTCAAAGAGGCCTTCCAGCCGGGTCGACTTCGACTGTTCCAAGTTGAAGTAACCCCAGCTAAGGCGGCCGACCCGAAGGCACCGCCTCCTGTCACGCAGAAGCCTTGGCTTGGGCCAACAACTCTGGAAAGCATTCAAGAGTTCATTTCAAAGAATGGCTTCGGAGTCGGCAGCAACGCCAAACTGCTGACCCCAGATGGATTGTTAGTCACCTTATACGAGAAGTCAGCTGACAAGATCGCGATTGGCGTGAAAGGCTTTACCGGGAACATCGCTGAACTTCAGCGAATACAGCTCCCAGTCGCAAAAGAAGATGTTGCAACCGTAACCAAGTTGATCAAATCGCCGCCAGCAGACGGGAAGCCGGGCATTAAGCCCGTGCCGGTACTGGTTGGAGAGACGAACGCAAATGCCGTTCCATGGTATTCGTTCGCGATTGCAATCGTCTTCGGAATCTTCCTCGCCTTCGTCATCGAATACCTGACCGACTACTACGTGTCGACCCACAAGAAGCCGACACAGGAAGTTGCCGGTGTGGCGTCCGCAGGACCGGCGCCGATGATCATTCAAGGCTTTGCCTACGCTTGCGAGTCGAGCGTATTCATGGTCTTCGCGATCGTCTTTGCACTCTGCGTTCCGCTATTCTTGTTCAATCCGACCACCTACGGTCTGATCTTGAGCTTCTACGGCATCGCGCTCGTCGGTCTGGGCTTGCTGACGACGACGGGTTACGTGCTCGCAATGGATACGTTTGGCCCGATCTCGGACAATGCTCAAGGCGTGTTCGAGATGAGCGGTGACGGTCATGGCAACGAGTACGGCTCCAAGGCCGTCCAGCGGCTTGATGCCGCTGGCAATACGACCAAGGCTCTCACAAAGGGCTTTGCAATCGCCACTGCGGTTGTCGCGGCCGTTGCCCTGTTCCACTCGTACCTAGAAAGCGCCAAACTTGAGGCCATCGGACTCCGGCTGGATATTCCGGAAATCTTCCTTGGATTGCTCATCGGAGCTGCCGCACCATATCTCTTCTCGGCATTCGCGATCAACGCGGTTGGTCGAGCGGCTTTCGAGCTCATTAATGAAGTCCGTCGGCAGTTCCGAACGGACCCGGGAATCATGAAGGGCACCAGCCTGCCCGATTACGGCCGGTGCGTGGCAATCGTCACCAAGGCCGCCCAGAAGGAACTCCTCGGGCCGGCAATTCTCGCGATTGCACTGCCAATGGCGGTTGCCTTTGGCTTCTCGATCGGCAAGCCACAGACGGTTATTGGCGGCCATAGCTACAACTTAGTCGGCGCTCAAGCGCTTGGTGGATTCCTGGCAGGAGCAATCGCTTCAGGTCAGTTGCTCGCCGTTCTACTCGCCAATTCAGGCGGTATGTGGGACAACGCGAAGAAGCTCATTGAAGACGGCTTGCACGGCGGTAAGGGCACAGAAGCTCACAAGGCTGGCATCGTGTGCGATACGGTCGGTGACCCATTCAAGGACACCGCTGGTCCGGCTCTGAACCCGCTAATCAAGGTCATGAACCTTGTCGCTCTGTTGCTCGCGGTCAAGGTGATTCAGCCTTACCCGGACAACGTGCTCATCACAATCACTGTCGTTTGTGTTGCTGCACTCATCGGCTCGATCTACATGTCCAAGAAGGGTTCCCTCTCCTCGGAAATGCAGAAAGCGACGGGAGACGGAGGCGCGGCAGCAATGGCCGCTGCCGCCGCGACTTCCTACAGCGCTACAGGACACGAACCGGTCCTGACCGAAGCGCCCGTGCCAAAGCAGACTCTCACGGTTGAGTCGCTTACGCAAGAGCCAACAGACCCAGAAGCCTAAGTTTCAATTAGGCGCTGCTATTCGCCCCCATGCTCAACTGAGCGTGGGGGCTTTCTATTGGTCCAGTCGAGCGCTGAGGATTGGCGACGAGTAGCGCGAGGCGGTGACCGTAGTAGGCGAAAGAAAACGATCAGTAATTGCGCGGAGACCCTGTCAAAGGTGGAGCCGAGCCGGATTTCGGGGTAACGGGCCCGTACACGCAAAAACATTTTCGTTCATGGTGCGCTCAGGAAGGGTAAGGTTTGCATATGGCCGTAGACAAGGAAGCCGACAAGCGAGGTCAAAAGACCGCACGGACCGAATTTACAAAGCGCGGCATTGAGCTCCAGCGTGCTGACGTCCGTACGATGCATGGAATCGTCTACGTTCGCGGAACGGTCACGCGCGCAGCAGGTGCGCACATCGCCGATCTTCGAACCGAAATGGAGCATATCGCGCGTTTGCTGCGACAAAAGCAAGGCATCAAAGACGTCGTCCTTGACTGCACCGTCATTGGTTAGGCTTCTTCGATGCCGCAGTCAATGAGGACGCGCATCAGCCGCTCCTTGTCGTACTCATCCATGCGATCTGCACTTGCACGTTCGAGCTCAGATTCTTCTTTGAGACCAGCCTCGAACAGGAACTCGTAGAGGATTCCGTGGTAGAGCGCTTTGTCGGGGTCCAAGTCGCTCGCGAGACGAATCGCTTTGATCGCCTCCGTGCGACGATTGCACTGCCAAAAAGCGACAGCCGCGCGTTCATAGAGGTAGTCGTCACCCGGTGAAAGTTCGATTGCCGCCTGGAAGGAGTCGAGGGCCTCGTCAAACCGCCTGAGCTCGACGAGAATGTCGCCGACAAAGTAGTGATAGTAAGCGTCGTCAGGTTTGGCGATGACCGCGCGCTGAGCGGACTCAAGCGCGCGCTTGGGGAAGCCAGCATCCCTAAGCGCTTCCGCCAGCTTCAGGTGGCCGTGCGGACTTGTTGGGTCCATTTCCACGGCTTTCGCGATGACTTGGATCGCATCACTGAAGCGTCCGTATTGACGGAGGGCATCCGAGATGCCGAACCGTGCCTCCGCGGAAGCTGAGTTCTGCTCAAGCGCAAGTTGGTATTGACGGTAAGCCTGTGGAACCTGACCCGCGAAAGCGAGAGCGCCAGCAAGATTCAGCCGAGAAGAGACGTCGCTGGAATCGCGTTGCTCGACCGCTTTTCGAAAGTATCGGATGGCCGACTCAAAGTTGCCGTCGTTTAGGCTTGCGGTACCGAGCGCATCACTTTCTGCGGCGGTGCGACCGACTCGGGGCCGAGCTGGCGATTCCTCATCCGTGTCAGGCGAAAGCGGCACGGCGAATAAATTTGCGATGGTTCTAAATGTGGGGTCCGACATAAGGCTAACGCCACGATCGCTTAGCGATTCTTTGAGATTGGGCGTAGTGTCATTGTGACAGGATAACTTCCGCCAGAGATCGGCACGGTCAGAATCGAAGATTTCACCGTCGCACCGGCGGGGATCGAGAACCTTACGATCCGCGACGTGTCCTTTGGCCCCAGGTACGGCGCGCAGTATGTCTTGCCGTCAACAATAAACAGCCCGGTCGTGTACCCAGACGAACTCTCCAGAATCAATTCGACTTCTGCTGG
This sequence comes from Fimbriimonadales bacterium, assembly GCA_038230855.1. GTDB lineage: Bacteria > Armatimonadota > Fimbriimonadia > Fimbriimonadales > Fimbriimonadaceae > Fimbriimonas. Next base: position 40,313 of record JBBRML010000004.1, read on the forward strand.
GTGATTCGTCGGATTCGAAATCGTCGCCCGGATGGAGTACATGACGCCATAGTTGCCATCAAGGTTATTGTGCGAATCGGCCGTAGCAATCGGAGCCTCTCCAAGTCGAATCGTCCCGAATCGGCCACCAACTGAGTATCGACATTCCAAATCTTTGTATGGATTGGGATAAACATGTACCGACTGCTCACAGGGGGCGCGGTCGAACTCATTTATTGGATGCGCACCGACTTCACGCCAAGGCGTGGAGGTCAGAATCGCGTTCCGCCACTTTTGCTCCAGCGCTAGCGGCGGCCACACGTCCGTACGGACGGTCAGACCTGTTCCGGATATCACGCGAACACTGCAGAGTCCGCTTACTGTTTCGCCGGGCGAAAATCGGCGCAGGGACAACGGAAGGGTACTCCGCGGTGGAATCGTAATGACTTCCCCGCTTCCCCAGTAGTTCGCGGGCAGATACTCAATCGCCGCACGCATGCCAGCTCGGACTGGGTTCTTATCCGGCTTACTGTCCCCAGAAATGATCATCAACTCTATTGCTGCATCTGAGTTGTTGATTGCCTGCACGCGCATGAGCATTGGTATGGTCGATGCGTTTAGGTGGTGGTAGAGAAGGCGAGCAGACCGACTAGGTTCCAGCGTAGACATGAAGAGTGGGCCTGGATTCCGCACGCTCTCCGGATCATTCGAATACCACAGAACTTCATCGGTGGCGATCGGCGGCATCACGTTCGTGACCCGAACACGCACTTCCCCCGTTGATTCGATGGATTGAAACGCGGACGCATGTACTTCGACAGTAATCGTTCGAGATTGGCCCGCTCCGATAGCGTTCACCGGCCTCAACCGGAAGTCAATCACACTTCCGTCCTCAGACTTGAGCTGTGTGCGAATCGCGCCCGTGATGGCGCCCTCGACGGTGCCGGCCGTCGCAGGTTGCCCGCAAACGGTTGCGGTCACAATTTGTGGAAATATTGCGGCAAGCGGTTGCACAACGACGGTTATTGATTGGTCCTCTTCGTTGCCAACGCCGACAGTAATTGCCGTACGGCCAGGACTCTCACCCTTGATCCGCAAGCCATAAGGGGTCTTTTCAACGCTAGCAACCGCTCGATTCATCGAATTTGCGGTTACGTACTCGCAAAGGTGGCCAATTACGCTCACATCGACCCCGCCAGCGACGGCAACTTTGACGAGATCGTCGCCGATTTTCAGAGCGGGCAGGGCCAATGCATGTTTGATTCGAGACGCCCAGTCGTTCGCGATCGCCAAACCATTTGCCCCATCCTTAGAATAGACGGTGATTAGGGTCTCGGCACCCAGTACGATCGCTGTCCCACGGGCATCCGACCTCACCGAAATCGAGTCGGGCGAGCTCGCAGAAACCAGAATAGCCGCAGCGGTCTTCGCGCGCTCTTCGGGGAGGGGTACGTCTACACTTGGACGAAATCGCACCACGGGTAAGCCGTTTACGACTAAAACCCCGCCATCCGTGCGCACAGAAGCACCGCGACCGAAGGCTAAACACGAGAGAAAGGCGAGGACGATCAGGGCAAGGCTTCGCATCGCGAGTAAACAGGTTACCCCGAGGCCGACTGGTACACTTTCTACAAAATATGCAACCTGTTTACGCCCGAAATTACATCAATGGTGAGTGGGTCGACAGTTCGGACCGCTTCGAAAGTTTGAACCCGGCCGACGAGCGCGTGGTGATCGGTTCGGCCCCGTCCAGCGGAGCCAAAGAAGTCACCGACGCGGTGGCGGCCGCCAAGCACGCCTTCGAGACGTGGCGAGACCTGAGTTGGGTTAAGCGAGCGGAATACGTGGACGCGTTTGCTCAACTGCTCAAGCGCGACCTCACGGAGATTAGTGAGCTCGTAACTCGAGAGTGTGGCAAAGCAATCAATGAAGGCCGCGCTGATGCCGTGGAAGCTCTTCACATGGCCCAATACGTCGCTGGTCTCGGCCGGCTGCCTATTGGCTATGCAATCAGCTCCGAGATATCGGCCAAGGACGCGTACATTCTTCGACGTCCGAAGGGCGTCGTCGCGTGCATCACGCCGTGGAATTTTCCGTCGGCGATTCCCCTCTGGGTAATCCTGCCAGCGGTCCTCGCGGGCAATACCGTGGTTTTCAAGCCAGCCGAGCAGACTCCGATCTGCGGTCACAAGCTCATGGAACTTTTGCATGAGGCCGGATTCCCCGCAGGTGTGATCAACTTGGTGCACGGCTTCGGAGAGACCTGCGGTGACCCGCTCGTCAAGCACAAAGACGTATCCACAATTCTGTTCACGGGCTCACGGGCCGTCGGAAAATACATTCAGCAAGTCGCGGCGAACGACGCGTTCAAATTTGCGGCAACCGAGATGGGCGGGAAGAACGCGACAATCGTGCTCGACGACGCTGATCTCGAACTCGCGGTCTCAGCTTGCGTTCTTGGAGCATTCAAGACCACCGGACAACGGTGCGTCAGCACGAGCCGAATCATCATCGACAAAAAGATTGAGCCGGAGTTCACGAAGCGTTACGTGGAGAGAGTCAAACGCATGCGCATTGGCAATGGCATTGCAGAGGACACTTTCATGGGACCCCTCATCGAGGCGGGCAGCATCGAGAAGTGGCAGCAACACAATGCCAAGGCAAAGGAAGAGGGCGCCGAAGTCCTGATCGATGGCGGTCGTCTCACGGACGGGGCGCTTGCCCATGGTCACTTTGTTTCACCGTTCGTGTATCGATTTGAGAGCTACAAGCGAGAAACTTTCTGCCTTCGGGAAGAAGCGTTCAGCCCGCATGTTGCGATTATCGGAGTTGACGGTGTCGAAGAGGCGGTAGACGTCTACAACGACACCGACTATGGCCTCGCGATGGCGGTCATAACGGAGGACTACCGAAAGTGGCGCTGGGTGCGCGATCACGCCGAGTACGGCCTTGGATACGTCAACCTACCGAGCATCGGGGCGGAAGTTCACTTGCCCTTCGGAGGAGTGAAAGCAAGCGGAAACGGCCATCCAGGTGCCGAAGGAATCCTAGAGTCGGTAACCCACAGAGTCGCCTTCACAGTGAACCACGCACGAGAGATCGTGATGGCGCAGGGCCTCTCGACGAGTGTATGACGTTTGACTGCGAGGGCGTTCTGTTCGATCTGGACGGAACGCTCGTCGATTCGCTCGCGGCGGTCGATTATTCATGGACTCGATTCTGTCAGTTGCATGACCTCGACCCTGAGGTCGTAATTCCCGATATTCACGGTAAGAAAGCGACAGATTCGATCCGTAGATGGCTACCCAATCTAGATGCTGACGAGCAAAACGTAATTCTCCGAGCTTACGAGGTCGAAGATAGCGCATTGGTGCGCACGTTCCCCGGTGCTTCCGATTTCTTCTTCTCGATACCCGGCAGCAAACGCCTCATCGTGACCTCTGGGACGCGGGATGTCGCTACGGCGCGGGCGCACGCGAGCGGGTTGCCAATCGACGCACGAACGGTGACTGGCGATCAGGTGACACGTGGCAAGCCCTTCCCTGATCCGTTCTTATTGGGGGCAGCGCGACTTGGCCTCCAGCCAAGCCAGTGCCTCGCATTTGAAGACACGGCGGCCGGCGTGAAGGCGGCTCGCGCCGCGGGTTGCCAAGTGGTCAGCTTCCGATGCGATGCGGGGGCCGAATCGCGTTTTGACGACTGGGCTCAGCTCAGCACACTCATTCATTCGAAGGGCATCACGATTACGCTAACGACGTGATGCCCGCATACGGTTTGCCTCACTCTTGGAGCCACGTCATCAGCCGGATATCGGCGTCAACCGGGACATGAGCGTGCTGAGGACGCACGCGAACCGTGTATCCGACTTGCCCAGACCTTAACCCGCGAAGCGAAGCGCGATATAGCAGCTGGTCGCCATCTTTGCCGTCCAACTGCATCGGAATAGCGGTCCGATCGTGCAACTCGCGGTATTGACCAGGACGACCGACTACTAACTCAACCTTCAGGTCGTCTACCGATACCGCGCCTGGGAACACCCGCGCACAAATTTCGACGGGCGTGTCCGCGGAGTTCGTCAATCGTGCGTTATCAGAAACAGACATAACCCGCACGCCAGACCAGGTCTCTCGTATCGAACGCGTCCACGCGAGGGCGTCAGAGCTTGTGGTATTGCCGTCAGAACTCATACCGACAAAGTCTCGCGAACTCGGGATGTACGCCTCGCGAGCGTATTCGGCCACCATGCGGCCCGTGGAGAACCGTGGACCGAGGCTTTTGATCGAATTGCGGACCATGCCCACCCATGCTTCGGGGACTCCTGCTTGTGACCGCTCGTAAAATGTCGGCGCAATTTTGCGCTCGATCAACTCATACAATTCTCGGCTTTGGATCCAGTCCTGCCGGCCTGGGTCGGCATCCTTCTCCCGCCCTCCAATCGCCCAACCAACCTCAGGATCGTAGCCTTCATCCCACCAGCCGTCAAGAATCGAGCAGTTCAAGCCACCATTGGGCACGACTTTCATGCCGCTCGTGCCAGAGGCCTCAAATGGCCGGCGGGGATTGTTCAGCCACACGTCGACGCCTTGGACAAGTTGGCGCGCTACAAACATGTCGTAGTCTTCGAGGAATAGCATGCGCGATTGCACGCCTTCCTGCTCAATGTATTGGACGAGCTCTTGAATTAATTTCTTGCCCGCGTCGTCACGAGGATGCGACTTCCCCGCTATCAGAATCTGAATGGGTCGGTCGGGGTGAAAGAGCAACTGCTTGAGTCGGTTGCGGTCGGCGATCATCAGAGTCGCACGTTTGTAGGTGGCGAACCGGCGAGCAAACCCGATGGTTAGGATTCTGGGATCAAGGATCGAGTTCAATGTCGCAAAATCCGGTTGATTCTGCGTTCTTCGCTCGATATCACGCTGATAGCGTCGACGGGCAAATCTCACTAAATCGCCGCGTTTGTTCTCGATCGTCGACCACAGGTCATCGTCCGGTATTTCGTCTACCTTCTCCCAGAGGTCGGGGTTCTCTGGATGCTCGCGCCACTCTTCACCCAGATAACGATCGAACAACGCCGCCATCCGGCGTCCGACCCAAGTCTGGGTATGGATGCCATTGGTCACAGCGGTCACTGGAACATCTGCTGCCGGATAATTTGGCCATCGATCGCTGAACATTTCGCGCGTCACTTCGGCATGCAATTTGGCGACGCCATTCACGCGGCCCGCCATGCTCATCGCGAAATACGCCATGTTAAACGCCTCACCTTCGTTATTGGGGTCAGTTCTGCCGAGTCTAATGAACTCTGCCATCGAGAGGCCGGTTGAGGCAATCGTCTTTCCGAGGTACTTCTGTAAAAGTGGTGGTTCGAAGAGGTCAAAAGCGGCGGCGACCACGGTATGAGTCGTGAAAACGTTGCCAACCATAATGACTTGCCGTGCGGTGTGGAAGTCGCAGCCATGTTCGTCCATGTACTGCCGGATGCGCTCGAGCGAGAGGAATCCGGCGTGGCCCTCGTTCATGTGACATACCGTCGGCTTGATGCCAAGAGTAGCGAGGGCTTTCATCCCTCCGATGCCAAGAATCATCTCTTGGCGAATCCGCATGTCCTCGTCGCCCCCATACAAATTGTCTGTAATTCCCTGGTCAGCGGGCTGGTTTTCCATGACGTTGCTGTCGAGGAGGTAAAGGTCAACTCGGCCGACAGTTGCTTTCCAAAGTTGGCAGTGGACCGTTCGGTCCGGGAACTCGATTTCGACTCGTACCGGACGACCTTCCGAATCGCGCAACATAGTGATAGGTAGCTGGAAGGCGTCGTTTTGAGGATAAACCTCCTGCTGCCAACCGTCGAAATTCAATCGTTGACGGAAGTAGCCTCGGTTGTAGAGCAAGCCAACTCCGACCAGTGGCAACCCGAGATCACTCGCGGCCTTTAGGTGATCGCCAGCAAGGATTCCGAGTCCACCAGAGTAAATCGGAAGGCTTTCCGTAATCCCGAATTCGGCACAGAAGTAGGCGATTTGCGTTGTATCGCGTTCGCCGGGGTAGGTCGCGTCGAACCAAGTCGGAGAGTTCATGTATGCGCGCAGGCTTACGACGGCTTCGTTCAGATGCTCAAGAAACGATCGGTCGCTGGCCAGCTCGTCAATCCGCTCTCGATCCAGAGAATGGAGCAAGGCGAGCGGATTCCGCTCTGTGACCATCCAAGCGTTTCGATCTATGTCTCGGAACAGGTCACGAATCGAGTGGTTCCATGTCCAATAGTAGTTCCTCGCAAGCTCAAGCAGGGGCAACAAGGTCTCGGGCAAATCGAGAATGACTTCAAACGATCGAACGTATTTCGGAATTTTCATGTAACACCGGGGCAACCGTTGGCTTTGAGCTATGAGCTTGGCAGGCGTGTCGGGTATCACCTACCAGCGGCATGCTTGATATCCAAAACATAAATGTCTTTTACGGCGCGATCCAGGCCCTGAACAACGTCTCCATTAACGTCCAGCCGGGAGAGATCGTAGCAATTATTGGCTCAAACGGCGCCGGAAAGAGCACCCTCTTGCGAACAATCAGCGGAATTTTGCGACCAAGGTCGGGCACGATTCATTTTGAGGGCAAAGAAATAAGCTCTATGCCCGCTCACGAGATCGTAAAAATGGGAATCTCGCACTCTCCTGAAGGGCGGCGCATCTTTACGAACATGTCCGTGCAAGAGAATTTGCAGCTAGGCGCATATCTGCGATCGGACAAAGCGGCGATCGCCAAGGATATGGAGGCTGTTCAAGATCGATTCCCACGACTCCGAGAGCGCTTCAAACAGAGCTCCGGCACGATGAGCGGTGGCGAACAACAGATGCTCGCGATAGGGCGCGCCCTGATGTCCCGTCCTCAAATCCTTCTTATGGACGAGCCCAGCCTTGGACTCGCACCGTTTTTGGTGACGGAGATTTTCAATATCGCGCTGGAGTTGCACCGCGAAGGCACAACCATCTTGATAGTTGAGCAGAATGCAAACCGCGCGCTTGAAATCGCAGACCGCGGTTACGTCCTGGAAACCGGGAACATTGTTCTTGAGGACACCGGCAGAGCCCTCCTGACAAATCCAAAAGTAAAAGAAGCGTATCTAGGCGGTTAACCAGTGAACGAACTTGCTACCCTGCGCTTCGAGCCGATCACGGAACGACACATCGAATCCATCCTTCCGATCGAGGCTGCTTCGCACGGTGCTCCCTGGTCGGAGCGGAGCTTCCGAAATGAGATCAACCACGAGTTTGGAATCTATCTCGTCGCGATGCTCTTTGGAAAAGTCGCGGGATATGGTGGGGTTTGGCTTGTGATTGATGAGGCTCATGTCACAACAGTGACAATCGCGGAAGAACACCGGCGACTCGGAATAGGTCAGAAATTGGTGACCGAACTTCTTCGGCAAGCCAAAGAAGCCGGAATGGTTTGCAGCTCCCTCGAAGTACGCGCTAGCAACGAAGCGGCGATCGCGCTGTACGAAAAGATCGGATTTGAGCGAACATCCGTGCGTCGCCGTTACTATCCGGACAATGACGAAGATGCCGCGGTGATGTGGCTGCACGACCTTGGAAACTGGGAACCGAGAAAGGCTTGACGTTTTTCGACCGCCCGATATTAGCAATCGAATCGAGCTGTGACGAGACTTCAGCAGCAATCGTGGTTGGCCGAGCGGTAATCGCAAACGTCGTTAGTTCACAAATCGAAACCCATCGCAAATGGGGAGGAGTTGTCCCAGAAGTGGCAGCGCGCCTCCATGTTGAGTCGATTCTCAGCGTTGTGGACGAGGCGCTGGCAGTCGGAAATATTTCGTTAGCTGAGGTCGGGGCGTTTGCGGCAACCGATCGACCGGGACTCGTCGGAGCACTCGCGGTGGGCGTTGCCGCCGCCAAGTCTTTGGCGTTTAGCGCCAACAAACCCTACCTTGGAATCCATCACTTAGAGGGCCATATCTGCAGCGTATTTGGCCTCGCAGACGTCATTCCTTACCCAAACATAGCGCTCATCGCCTCAGGCGGGCACACAGAGATCGTGCATGTGCGGCAGTTTGGTGAGTACGAGATCATTGGTCAAACCATCGACGACGCCGCTGGCGAAGCGTTCGACAAGGCAGCCCGTCTTCTTGGCCTTGGTTACCCAGGGGGGCCAGCAATTCAGGCTGCGGCCTCACTTAACACGAAGCGTTATCTTCTTCCACGCGGTCTCACCGGTGACGTTATAGACTTTTCATTCAGTGGGCTGAAAACAGCGGTGCTCCGGTTGACGGAGCGCGAAGGGGCGAAGCTCAACGTTGCTGATGCAGCCGCAAGCCTGCAAGAAGCGATCGTGTCGGTACTGGTGGAGCGAACGATTCGAGCAGCGGAGCGAGTGGACGCTCGAGCCATCGCGGTCACCGGGGGTGTTTCAGCTAATTCAGCGCTGAGAACTCGGTTTGAGGGTGAATTGCCTAAAGTTGGCATCCCGTGTTTCATCCCGCCTCTGTCGCTGTGCACGGACAATGCGGGCATGATTGGCCTAGCTGCGTCCGTCCGTTTTGCGCGCGGCGAATCGCACGAACTCACCAAAGACGTACAACCGAGCGCGAGTCTTTAGACTACGGCACCAAACTTACGGGTCCGCTTCTGGTATTCCAAGATCGACCCGAACAGTTGGTTTTCATCAAATTCTGGCCACGTTACAGGCGTGACGACTAGTTCGGCGTACGCGGCCTGCCAAATCAGAAAATTGCTCCATCGCATTTCGCCCGCGGTTCGGACCATGAGATCGGGGTCCGGGTGATGGGGGTTGTAAAGACTCTTCGTGATAAGCTCTTCGTTGACTTCGGTCGCCGGGACGCCGGACGCCAATATCTGCTTTACGGCATCGACAATCTCCGCGCGACCGCCGTAATTGATGGCAAGGGTGAACGTAATCGCCGTATTGTTTTTCGTCAGTTCGACGGAGTCCATGATCGCATCGTAGAGCCCGCGTGGAATTTCATTCATTCGGCCCGAGACATTGATCCGGGCATTCTTCGCGTGAATCTCCTTCAGCTCAGCGCGAATCGCCATTTCGATCAACTTCATGAGGCCGGAGATTTCGTCCTTCGGTCGCCGCCAGTTCTCCGCTGAGAATGCATAAACGGTGAGGTATTTGATGCCAAGATCGTTCGCAGCGAGCACAGTACGCTTGAGAGCGCCGTAACCCTCCCGATGACCCATCAAGCGCGGAAGCCCGCGACCCTTTGCCCACCGACCATTGCCATCCATGATGATGGCAATGTGGGTTGGGAGGCGTTCGATATCGATTCCGGCGCGAATGGCGCGATCGACGATATCGTTCGGCGCATCCGAGGGTCGTGCTTTTTGTCTTCGGATCGCGATCTTTAGACTCCGATTTTTGGCCGTGGTGAGTGTAGCTTCAAGTCGATGATCAAACGACCATCAACTCGGCTTCTTTCTTCTTGCCTAGTTCATCTGCGAGGTGCACCGCTGAGTCAGTCAATTTTTGCACCTTCGCTTCGTTGCCCTTTACGTCATCCTCGGTGATCTCTTTTTTCTTCTCAAGCGCCTTGAGGTTCTCAATGGCGTCTCGACGAAGGTTTCGAATCGTGATTCTCGCCTGCTCAGTGCGGGCGTGAACTTGCTTGACCATTTCCTTTCGACGTTCCTCTGTCATCGCTGGAAACGTCAAGCGAATGCCCGATCCGTCATTTACGGGGCTGATACCGAGATCGCTCTTGAGAATTGCACGCTCAATCGCAGGGATGAGGGACTTCTCGTACGGCGATATCAGAAGCTGTCGAGGCTCAGGAATGCTTATGTTTGCAACTTGGTTGACGGGAGTCTCGGTTCCGTAGTAGTCGACGTGAACGCGCTCGAGCACAGAGGGAGAAGCCCGACCCGTTCGGTAAGTTCCGAAGTCGTGAGTCATGGCATCAAGGGCCGCCTTCATACGGTTCTCTGCTTCCTGCAAGATTTCTGAAACGGTCATTTCTATTCTCCTCCAACAAGGGTACCGCTCGATCCGCCGCTGATGGCGTCGAGCAAGCTTCCGGGCTTATGAAAATCCAACACGATGAGGGGCAGTGAATGCTCCTGGCACATCGTGAATGCGGTCAGGTCCATTACGCCGAGGCGCCCTTCGATGGCGGTCGTGTATGAAAGAGTGTCGTAGCGCTTTGCGGTGGGATTCTTCCGGGGGTCACTTTCGTAGACTCCGTCCACTTTGGTTGCCTTGATCAGAACATCAGCCTCGATCTCGAGAGCGCGCAATACCGCAGCCGTATCCGTCGTAAAAAAGGGATTTCCTGTTCCAGCCGCAAAAACCACAACTCTTCGTTTTTCCATGTGGCGAATTGCTCGGCGACGAATGAAAGGCTCGGCGACTTGGCTGACGGAAATCGCGCTTTGAACTCGAACTTGCAGCCCTTGCCTCTCGACCGCTGACTGAATCGCGAGCGAGTTCATCAATGTGCCGAGCATTCCCATCTGGTCTGCCACGGATCGATCTATTCCGCCTTCGGCAGAAAATGACGCACCGCGGACGTAGTTTCCGCCTCCGACGACGATGGCGATCTCGCAGCCAACTGCGTGCACTGACGCGATCTCCCCGGCGATATAGCTGAGTACCTTCGGGTCTAGGCCAAAGCCCTGATCTCCGGCCAACGCCTCGCCGCTGAGCTTGATTAGAGCTCGCTTAAACTGCTTTCTGACTAGCTCCATACTCTGCCCACACTCGTTTTCACTTTCCCAAAACGAAGGCCTGCGTTTGACTGCAGACCCGCACCGAGTGTACCAGCGCGATTAGTTCACGCTCGTCCAAAACGAATGTCCAGAATAGGGGTCGCGATCTTCGTAATGAGGGTGGTGAGGGTGATAAACTAAAATCCAGCGCATCGAATCGGTTGATGCCTGCGTCCTTTCCCATGCCGAATGAAGCATCGACTGACTCCCTGGCTGAGACAAAGTGGCTCGAATCCCTCGCGCAGGGCGATCCTAAAGCCTTGGGAAGCCTATATGAAATGTATGGCGAAAGGATTTTTCGCTACACATTTCGCATGCTCGGCAATCGCACGGAAGCGGAGGACGCTACCGCAGAAACCTTTCTACGGGTCCTTCGACGTTCCGCTGAATTGCGGGCCGATGGTGCCTTTCGGACATGGCTGTTTCGCATCGCACGGAACCTATGTATTGACAGATTGCGGCAGCACAAACTCTTGGAGTTGCCGCCAGACGCCCAGTATGGCGGGTCGGAAGACCGAGCGACCTTGCGGATTACGATCCAGCAAGCCCTTGCCGACCTTCCCGTCGAATATCGCGAGCCGATCGTCCTGTGCGATCTTGAGGACATGGCCGCGAAGGATGCAGCGGAGATCCTAAAAGTGAGTGTGCCGGCATTAAAGTCGCGCCTTTACCGGGGTCGCCGCGCGTTACGAGACAAGCTAGGAAGCACAATGGAGAAGACGTCGTGAAGCACGAAATCTACAATCAATTAGTCGACATCTACGCAGGACGCGAATTACCAACGGAACTCGAATCTGAGATGGAAGCAGCCGCTTTCACCGATTTGGCGCTCAGCCATAACATGGCCACGCTACGACGAACGGTCGATCTGTTGCAGTCGCAGCCGAAACCAGAATTCACCGAGGAGTCGTATCAACGCGTCCTCATGAAAATTTATGCACGCGGAGGGAACATCGAGCCGAAATCTGCGACCCCAACGCACCTGCAATACCATTTACCGATTCAGGGCTAAGTCCAGAATCCAGAAAGTCACAATGAGACTCGAATGCCCCCGAAAAGAACTCTTCGACGCGATCAACGCGGCGACCAGCGCCGCTAGCGCGCGCACGGCACTGCCAATTCTTCAAAGTTTGAAGGTCGACGCCTCGGATGGCCAAGTACGCGTCCTCGGATGCGATGGCGAAATGTGGATTGAGCGAAAGGTCGCTTGTATGGTTCACGAGCCGGGGGCGATTTGTCTGCAAGCTCGGCTACTGTGCGATCTAGTCTCGTCGATGGGTGAGGGCTCGATCGAGCTCAAAACTCTCGACGGACAGGGCGTTTTGCTGACGCAGGGCGCGTCTGAGTACCGCATGGTAAGTCTCGACGCAGAGGACTTTCCGGAGCCTCCCGAGTACGGCGGCGAAAGTGAACTCCGACTGCCTCTGAGTACCCTTCGAGAAGCTGTGGACTCGGTTTCGTTCGCAGTTTCAACAGACTTTCATCGGCAAGTTTTGACGGGTGTGCTTTTCGTCTACGATGGATCAAAACTGACCCTCGTCGCAACGGACACTCACCGGCTCGCTGTTCGAGTGATCGAGCAGAGTGGAATCGGATCGAACATGACCGCGGTAGTCCCTGAGAAAGCGCTTCGCGCAATCAAATCGATGCCGCTGAGTGAGGACGCCGAAGTGGAAATTCGCTTTGACTCAGTACGACTCGGTGTTGAGGCTGGCGGCATGAAGGTGGTTTCCCAGCTTCTGGCGGGGACGTTCCCAAATTGGGAGCGAGTGATTCCGTCCGATCCAAATCGCAGCTGGTCGATCGAGCGAGATCAGCTTGGCGAGAAGGTCAAACGAACGATGATTTTGGCCAGAGACTCCGCTTTCAGAGTTCGGTTCAAGGGCTCTGGCGACCAAGTTCTGCTCTCGGCAAAGTCCGAGGAGAAGGGCGAGGCCAAGGAAGAGCTTACGATCGTTTCGGACAACGGCGATATCGAAATCGCGTTTAACGGCAAATATGTGCTCGAAGCGCTTCAGCCGATTATCGGGCCGGGAGTCAAAGTCACTATGACGGAGAGTTCTCGAGCAGCGGTGATTCGACCAGCTGATGACGACCAAGATTATCTTTGCGTCATCATGCCGATGGCGCTGGCCTAGTCGGAACTGTCAATGACCTTGTCGGCAGGAAGGCAATACTCACAATAACATCGCCGTGGCAGTCGGGCATTTAGCAGGTGGAACCCGATTAAGGTTGCGCCCCCAAGAATTGACAAACCGGCTTCGGCGATCCGTGAAGTCCCGCTGAACAACGCATGCCCTACGCCAATCGTCGTCAGGCCAAGCGCGAACATAATGCCAGGGACGTAGGAACGATGCTGGCGGAAGCCCCGCACGATTGCCAACGTTCCGATAGATGCCGCCGCACCGAAAAAGCAAAGTTCAGCGGCGACTGAACCGAGAAACTCGGCTCCGACGATCGGTAAGATGCCGACCAGGAAGCCGGTCAGTGCGCAGTGGATGACGCAAAGAAAACTGGCGACTGAGCCAATCTTGTCGATATCAAAGTGCCTCCGAGCGCGGTCCACAAAGAAACTATACCCTGGTGGGGTAGGCCACGACAATTGTTAATTGTGCCTACTGCCCTTCGGACGTTTGAAGCGTGTAACGGGCTCGCAACTGCTTAGGTAGGCTAACCGCAAATGGAAGTCGTGCGTCTCGGGATCATCGGTTTGGGAAATATGGGTTCAACTCATGTAGGTTGGTCGCCGAAAATCAATCGTTTGAAGCTCGTCGCCGTATGCGACCTTGACGAATCGAAGCTGGCGAAGTACCCGGACTACGAGCATTTTACATCCGCGTCAGAGCTCATCCAATCTGGAAAAGTAGACGCAGTTCTAGTTGCCACACCCCACTACGCGCACACGACCATTGGAATTGAAGCCCTGGAAGCCGGCCTTCATGTCTTGGTTGAGAAGCCGATTTCTGTTCACAAAGCAGATGCTCTGCGGCTGATCGCGGCATGGAATGGACGGCAGGTTTTTGCGGCTATGTTTAACCAGAGGACCGATCCCCACTACCAGCAGATGCGAAAAATCGTCCAGTCTGGGGAGTTAGGCGAAGTACAGCGCGTGAATTGGATTATCACGGACTGGTTCAGGACAGAGACTTACTATGCCAGCGGTGGATGGCGGGCGACATGGCGAGGCGAGGGCGGCGGCGTGTTGTTAAACCAATGTCCTCACAATTTGGACTTACTCCAGTGGATCGCGGGAATGCCGACCAAGATGCGCGCGTTCTGCAACTTCGGAAAGCACCACCGGATTGAGGTTGAGGACGAGGTCACGGCCTACTTCGAGTATGCAAATGGAGCGACGGGAGTATTTATCACAACAACGGGTGAAGCACCCGGCACGAATCGCTTGGAAATCGCTGGTGACCGAGGCAAAGTTGTTCTTGAGAACGGAACAATCACTTTCTACCGAACCCCTGTCAGCGTGAAGCATGTGAAGGATACGTCTCTTGAGTCGTTCGCAACTGTCGAGACGTGGACCTGCGACGTGCCAGTCCGTGGAAACGGCGGCCAACACACCGAAATCCTACAGAACTTTGTCAACTCGATTCTTGATGGGGCAACATTACTGTCTCCCGCGGTCGAGGGTCTCAATTCCGTCGAGTTGGCTAACGCGATGCTGCTGTCTGCGTGGACCGACGCAACAGTAAGTTTGCCGATTGACCCGGCGTTCTACGAGGCCGAGCTCAAAAAGAAAGTGGATGGATCGGCATTCGCGAAAGAAACTCGCGCAGCCGTTGTGGACATGGCGGCATCTTTCTGACGCGATGAAGTGCTGCGTAGTTATCCCCGCTCGTATGGCGAGTACTCGCTTTCCAGGAAAGCCCCTGTGTGACCTCGGAGGAAAACCGATGCTTCAGTGGGTTGTTGAGGCCGCACGGCGCGCGGACGTAGGAGATCATGTCCTTGTCGCTACTCCCGACATCGAAATCGCACAGGCGTGCGCTCGGCTAAAGATCGACTCGATGATGACCTCAAATGTGCATCCCAGCGGTACCGATAGGATCGCAGAAGTAGCGCGGGCGGTCGACGCGGACATTTATGTAAACGTCCAAGGCGACGAGCCGCTAATTCCGGAGGCCTCGATTCGTGCCTGCGCGGAGCCGTTGCTGGCCGATCCGGCCGTTCAAATGGGAAGCGTTTGGGCTCCGTGTTCGGAAGAGGACCACGACAATCCTGCAGTGGTGAAGTGCGTAACTGATGCGCAAGGCTTCGCTTTGTACTTCAGCCGATACTGTATTCCTTTTGCTCGCAATCCTCGAATCTCTGTAGTAAAACGGCATGTTGGGATTTATGCGTACCGAAAAAGTGTGTTAGCCGCGTATTCGACTTGGCCCCAGACGCCATTGGAAGTTGCTGAGAGCCTCGAGCAACTAAGGTTTCTAGAAAACGGAGTGCGGATCAAACTATCCGAGGGTCTAGGAGCAGATATTGGCGTTGACACGCCTGAGCAGGCTGACCAAATCCGAGCCAAGATTGCTCAATTGGGTTTAGCTTAATGCGCGATCGCGCGGAACCGTGAAGCTCGCGAAGCGAGCCTTTCGCGCTCGATCAATCGCTTCAAGCCCTACTTCGCGCTCGAATGCTCTGAAACTCGCCAGCTTGAACCCGTGCTTAACGGCGAGCCGAGCGATCTCCTCGACCTTCTCCACACTAACGTCTTTGCCTAAAGTGAAGCTTTCTGGACGATTTTCGAGGGCCAGAATGATTGTTTCGCTCATACATGCGTACGCCGTCTTCTTTGGAAAGCCAAAATTGAAGTTGAACTTGGCGTCCCCAGGCACGGCGATAACGCCACCTTCGATCACGAGTACGTCCGGACGCTCACGCGCTACACGCGCGGACACATCTCGGGGCCGCGCGACATCACAGACGATTGCGCCCGGCCGCAGATGTTCGGGCAAGACTAACTCCTTCCCCGCCGAGCTAACGGTAACGATCACATCGGCCTCGCGAATCCGAGAAATGTCGGTCGAAGCTTCGCCATTCTGAACGTTCAGGGCGACGAGCGCGGTGCGCTCCTCGTCCCGGCCAATCAGGATCACCCGGCCAAATTTCTTGCCGAGGATGATCGCGCAAGTCTTTCCAATTGACCCGGTAGCCCCGACAACCGCTAGGGTTGCATTTGCGACGTCGATGTCAAGGTATCCCGCGGCAACAAGGGCGCCTTCGCACGCGGTGGCAATCGTGTAGCTATTCCCGGTGGTTACGGGAATTTTGGATCGACTCGCCACGGTCAAGCCGCCGTCACCGACGACGCTCGTGAATGCACCAAGCCCGATCAGTTGCGCTCCGCGTTCCGCGGCCAAGTCAGTACATTGAACAATCCGTTCGTAAACCAACTCTAGAGGGACCTTGCCCATCATTTGGCTCGGCGTGAGGGGGCACGCAATGAGCCAGCCCTCCGTTTCAGCACCAGTGGGCGAGTGGATGCCCGTGACATAGCTGCCAATCACCGGCCGCTTGTGCTGCAGGAATTTCTCGATAATCGCGTCAGGCACATACTTCGCGATCGGATACTTTCGCGCGACGTCTTTGGGGACAATCGGATGTATTACAAAGGCGAATTTGGTCAATGCTATCGATTTCGAGCCCGAAGCTCTAGCCTTTTTGCGTACGCCTTTTCGCTTATGGCGAACGGCGCCTCCAATCCTATCAACGTCAGCCCATTGCTCATGGATTCAGTTCGAAGATATTCGGCTTCCATTTTAGCTCAGCGAGAACAGCTAGGTAGTCGTCCGGGCTCAGTGCCTCCGGACCCTTGGATAGCAAGGCGACCACCACGCCTTCCATCACGTTCGTGCCGAATGACTCGCCACCGATCTCCGGCGTCGTTGAAATCGCACGCTTCGCCCCGGTAGATTTGAGCCACTGGAGATCCGCAGACCGGAGCGTGTTCGTGAGGATGGTCTTTCCTGGCATCGCATCGGGCGCGTATTTGTGGATGTAATGCCAGTCGCCGCAAATGAACGTCGAGCGATCGAAGACCGCTTTGAACTTTGGGCTGCGAATCTCCTGCTTCTCGCCGGTCGGATAAAACCACTTGAACGGCAATTTGGTAACAAGCGGTAAGAGCAATGCTCCGAATCGCTTGACTTGGCTGTACTTCGTCAAGGGCACATTTACGCCGAGTCCGAACAACAGATCTCCGAACACGACCTGCGCTCCGGATTCAACAAGCGCTTGTGCCATTCCAAAACGATCGACGGCCGAAACCAAAAGAACTTTTTCCGTTTTGAAGTCAATGATCCCGTCACTCTGCAACGACCGGATCGTTTCCCGTTCCAAGGTGTGCTTCATCCCACTTCCATCGACTACGGGCGTCTTCGTCGCGCCAGAAACGAGCTTTAGGATTTGTCGAAACGCATAGCGTCTACCGTCAATGACTACATAAATGTCTGCCCCGCCGACCGTGAGCGCGTCAACCTTTCCGTCGAGGTCACGAAACATCTGCCCAAATTTCGCGAGGTCACCGTCTGTGCCGATCCGTTCGAGTAAAAACTCCTGCCCAAGAATCGTGACTTCGCTGCGCTTATCCCGCTTACTGGTTCCCAAACTGACCGAGACGACTCGTTTCATTGGGATTCAATATACTGCGATGACTTCGATTTCCACGTCGACGCCTTTCGGTAAGCCGGCAACGGCCACGGTGGATCGAGCAGGTGGTTCCGACTCAAAATAGGCGCCGTAAACTTCGTTGACGACACCAAAGTGATCCATCGAAGAGAGAAAAATCGTCGTCTTGACGATGTTGGAAGTGGTTAGGCCCTCCGCGGCCAAGAGACTCTTTACGTTCTCCATACTCTGCGTCGCCTGGTCACGCACCTCTCCGAGCATAAGTTTGCCATCTGGCGTGAGCGGGATCTGACCACTACAAAAGAGGAACGTGCCGGAAGTCTTTATTGCTTGGCTATACGGGCCAATCGCACCCGGTGCGTTCGGCGTCGAAACTACGACTCTCGTCATGAAGCCAGAATACCGAACGATCATAGCCAGCCAGTAAACTGCATCGATGATAATGCTCGCGCTGGCCCCCGTAGCCCTGTTGTTCGCTCGACAGGAGCCAGACCCCATGCGGCTCTCGATAGGAGGTCCGGGCGAGATAACGATCACCCCCGGCCAACTATGCTCGACCAAGACTGGCGCACCGGCGACGCCTGCGGATGTAGCGCGCGCGGCACGTGGCAAGAAGTGGGTGTTTCTGGGTGAAAATCACGCAACTTCGGCGCACCAGAACCTTCACGCGGATGTGATCTCAGCATTAGTAAGAGATGGCCGGAACGTGATCGTTGGATTGGAGATGCTTACTCGCCCAAAGCAGCCCATTTTGGACCAGTGGACAAGGGGCGATTTGATGCGATTCCAATTCACCAAAGCAGTCGACTGGAAAGGTGAGTGGGGGTTTCCGTTCACTTACTACGAACCAATCTTTAGCGTCTGCCGGGACAATCACGTTTCGATGGTGGCCTTGAATGTGCCTCGCGAATGGGTGCGAAGCGTCGGACGCAGCGGCTTTGCGGGCCTCGACACCAAGGCCAAACTACAGTTGCCAGCGAATATGTCCTTAGTCAATGCGAGCCACCGCCAAGTTTTCACGGCTCTGATGGGCGGGCACCCTATGACCGGCTCTCGAGGCGAAAACATTTACTCCGCTCAAGTGCTTTGGGACGAAGGCATGGCGGATACCGCAATTAAGTTTCGACACTCGCAGGTGGCTGAGAACTCCGTATTCGTCGTCATCGCAGGCTCGGGGCACGTCATGTATCGGCAAGGCATCAATTTCCGGATCCAATCTCGGAACGAGGGCGATGGCATCACCGTCGTGATGACTCAAAGCGCGGTGCCGATCCAAGCGGCGAAGGGCGTCGGCGACTTTGTTTTCGTTAGCGCACCGGAACGCAAGTGACACTTGAGTGGCTAGCCGGAAAGTACTCGGTATGCAAGTGCGCGGCAATGCCCGCGCCAATGCAGCCGACTTCACTGTGGTCCGTGTCGATAACTTCGGACGAAATCTCGCTAGTATGTGAATCCTCTCTTGCCCCGCCTGAGTCTGTGATTGAATCGGATTGGGTTACATTCCGAGTATCCGGCCAGATCCCGTTTTGCTTGACTGGGGTGGTCGCGAGTTTCACTTCCCTGCTCGCCGAAGCGGGCATTCCGGTGTTCGTGATTTCAACGTATGACACCGACTACGTGCTCGTTCCCGCGTCTTATCAGCCAGCCGCTCAGAAAGCCCTAGAAGCGCGGTACGTGTTCGTTAACGCAGTCTGATGACTACCGTCGGGTGACGCGTTCACTGGTCGCTATAGTTGAGGAATGTGCTCGCATGTCGTTGTGCGAGTCGGATGCTTGCACGACCTCGCTTAGTTCGATTTCTCCGCATAGCCTAAACGAGCCTACTCATCTCCCCGACCGACTTTGCGAAGAGAACTCCTGAGCACGGTAATGGTTCCAAAACCGGCCCGCGACTTCCTAAAGCCCATTCGTTGGCCATCTGTGCACAAAAATAGCCCACTTCGACATCATCGAAGTGGGCTACCAAATTATCCTGAAGCTAGGCGCTCTTGATTTCGATATCGACGCCGCTCGGCAAATCGAGTCGCATCAACGCGTCGATGGTCTTGTTGGTCGGCTCGAGAATGTCGAGGAGACGGTTATGGGTTCGAAGTTCGAAATGCTCCATCGACTCCTTGTCAATGTGCGGCCCTCTAATCACGCAGAACTTGCGGATGTTTGTTGGGAGGGGGATTGGACCCTTGACGCGGGCTCCGGTTCGCTTTGCGGTGTCGCAAATCTTGGCGGCTGACTGATCGATAATTCTGTGATCGTAGGCGCGTAAACGAATTCTAACTTTGATTCCTGCCATTTTTGTACCTGGCCTCTAGGGCCCGCTCCGTCCACTTGAAAACAGGCGTGTGTCGCCTCAACCTCAAGGGAACGTGTATTGTACCTCGGCGGTCAACCGGAGCGGGGACAAGGTAAAACCTAGGCATGCTGCTTGAAGGTAAGAAGGGCGTCGTCCTCAATGTCACCAATAAGAATTCGATCGGATGGGCGATCGCCGATATGGCAAACCGCGAGGGCGCGCGCGTCGGATTAGGAGCGCAAAACGAGCGGCTTGCGGAAGGCATGCAGAAGTTAATTACGGATCGAACCGGTTTCGATCCGCTTATTATTGACTTTGGTGACGACTCACAATTTGAAGCCTTGGCTGAGCAAGTCGCCGCCCTTTACGGGAAGGTGGACTTCGTGGTTCACAGCGTCGGATATGCTCCAAAAGAAGCACTGAATGGCCGGTACATAGATACAACGCGCGACGACTTCATGCTAGCCATGGACATCAGCGCCTACTCCCTTCCCCGCCTTTGCCGGGCCCTCGAGCCCCTCATCAACGACGACGGGAGCGTCATTGCCCTCAGCTACGTTGGGAGCACGCGCGCGGTGCAGAATTACAACGTGATGGGCGTGTGCAAAGCCGCTCTCGAAAGCTCCGTGCGGTACTTGGCCCTCGATCTCGGTCATCGCGGAATTCGCGTCAATACAATTTCACCAGGCCCGGTTAACACAATCTCGGGACGTGGGGTGAGCGGCCTGAGCGATATGATCAAAGCAGTCCACGAGCGCGCTCCGCTCAAGCGACCGTACGGTCAGACGGAAGTCGCGGGGGCGGCGGCATATCTCCTGAGTGACCTCAGTCATGGAGTTACTGGTCAAATCATGTTTGTCGACTCAGGATTCACAATCTTGGGCTTTTAAATGCGGGTGCTGACCGTTCCGAACTGGTCGTTTGGCCGAAACAAGCCGCTCTGCCGTAAATTCGCTGAAATTTTCGAATCCAGACAGTTGAGCTTGCATTACTTTCAGGGCGACCTTGACCATAACCGAACGGTAACGGCCTTTTCAGGCGATAGCCAAGATGTGTCGGATGCACTCTTCGCGATGTGCGAAGTGGCGTTCGACACGATCGATCTGAACCATCATGTTGGTGTCCACCCTCGTATTGGCGCTCTTGATGTGTGCCCGATCGTTCTTCCGGACGATGCCGAAGATCTGAGCGCCTATCTTGGCTATGCCGAAGAACTCGGAGAAGAGATGGCGCGGCGATTTGACCTACCGATCTACCTCTACGAGAGATCAGAGCGAGGTCGGCATGAATCAGACCTGCCGTCTTTACGCCGTGCGGGCTTTGGAGGCGCGCTAGGCCGCATTCTGCGGCCGGACTTTGGACCGATCCGCGCGCATCCGAGGCTTGGCGTCACAGTGCTGGGCGTGCGCAATTTCCTAGTTGCAATGAACATCAACTTAGGCTCGGACGACCCCACAGTCGCCAAAAAGCTCGCGTCAGAGATTCGATCGCTACGCTCACAAGGTGATGAGCGGTTCCTTGGCGTCAGAGCTCTGGGCTTTCCTTTGCATTCTAGGGGACAGTCACAAGTAAGCTTAAACCTCACCTTGCCGAACTTATCGCCCATCGATCCAATCATAGAGTGGGTGCGACACGAATCCGTGCGCCTCAACGTCATTCCTGTGTCGACCGAGTTGATTGGAGTGATTCGGCCCAGAGATGTCGAGCATGCGACTCGACTCGCCATTCGCGACGAACAGATTGTGCCCGCTTAACAGACATGGAATTGTTCACGAACGAACTTGACGCGAGAAAGCAATCGATCCTGCGAGCCATCATCATCGAGTACGTCGATGGTGCTGAGCCAGTCGGGAGCGAAGCACTCGTTCAGAAATTCCACCTCGGTGTGAAGTCTGCCACCGTGCGGAACGAGATGGCGGAGATGCTCGATCTCGGATACCTTGAGCAACCTCATACAAGTGCAGGACGCATCCCAAGTGACTCTGGCTACCGCTATTACGTTGACCGACTCATCGTCGAGCGGCCGGTCGACGAGACGACGAAGCAAATTGTGGAGAGTGCGTCCACTCAAGGTGATGCGCTTCAGCTATTGCTCCGCGAGACGGTCCGCGCACTCAGTAGGGTCACAAACTATCTTGGAGTTGCAACCACGATTCGGGATCTTTCAGTCGTGGTTCGAGCAGCGGTCCTGAGTGCTCTCGGACCGCAAAATGCCCTGTTGGTCCTTGCTCTCAACAACGGGCATGTCGAAAACAAGATGATCGAGATGCCGCAAGGTACGTCACTCGAGGACATCGGCACAATCAATGAACTACTTGCCGCCCAGCTCTCAGGAAAGACCTTGGGCGAACTCGCGAAGCTTCGACTGAATTTCCCGACCGCCAACGAAAAGCTGGCAACGATTCTTGCCGGTGCGATACGCACGATCGCCCAGTCGCTCACGCGGGGCAAACTCATCACCGAAGGCGAGGAGTTTCTCTTTGCACTCCCGGAGTTTCAGAGAGACTCCGGTTACACGGCTCAACTGATGCGGGAATTGAGCGACTCCGACCTTTTGTACGAATCGGTTGCGCAGTCTGACGGAACGAAGGTTGTTACGATTGGAAAGGAAAACCAGCATTCGCAAATGCGGCAACTTTCCGTTATTCGAGAGAGCTTTTGTGTCGGCGACAACAAGGCGGGAATGATTGCCCTGATCGGTCCGACACGGATGCAGTACGACACGAGTATTCCTCTGGTGAACTTCACCGCTCGGGCGCTATCTGCCTCTCTAACTCGCTACTTTGCGTGAGGCCAGCGTGGCTGGCTCAGGTGGTATTGGTGCGCGAAAACAAAAAAGCCCCACCCGAGAACGGGTGGGGGAGCGGGGTTGCTTTGAGCGGGGTTAATTATTCAGCGCGACTTTCGTCGGCTTGGGCTTGCCGATCGCAATCGAGTAGTTTTCGGTGAATCGATACTCGAGGCCAGCGGCGTCGGTAATCTTATCGAGGGCGTACTTGAGAGAAGTATTCATGAGGTACGCGTCGATCTTGTATTTCGGCACGTCGTCGCTAATTTCAATCGTGATCTTCGCCTGCCGTGCGAAATCACCAAACACCTTTCGAATGTCGCCGTGTTGGATTCGTGCCGTAACTTTCTTGTTCAGAATCGACATCGGCAACACCCTCGGCGTCCCACTCGGATCTTTTTTCAGCGGCTCAAGACTGAGGGCCACCTTCTTAGGGGCAGTAATCTCGGCCGAAATTTGCGGCTTGGTCGTGACTGAACTCTGTCCTAGGGCCTTTTCTGGACGGGGTTGTTTAGGCGCCGGAGTCTTGACTGCGGTCTGAGTGGCAGGAGTCGGCTTTATTAAAGTCTCGGTCGGAACTGGAGCACTCGTCGTGGCCATCCGCACGTAGTACACGCCATCTCGAATATCGTAAACGAGGCCTTGGTTGTCGCAAACAATTTTGAGCGCCTTGGAGAAATCAACGTCCTCAAACGAGGCATATACGATGCCATGCATGTTTGGTTGGAAGATGTAAGACTTCTTTGCTTGATCGAAAAGATTGGCGAGGGTAGCTCTCAAGTCGGTAGCTCGCGCATTGATTGACACTTTCGCGTCCGTCGATTGGGCCGTCGAAGTACCAGCAATGAGGATCGCGGCGATAGTTGACAGGATAGTTTTCTTCATGATTTCTCCAATTCGCTAATCAGGAATTAGCCTTGATTTTCCGTGACGACTTTTCCTCGACCGTCATAAATTTGAACCGTGTCTTTGGCGAGTTGAACCGTCGGCCGGTGGTTCGGGCGCCGAGTTTGAATTCGCTTTGTTCTTCGGCTTGCGGTCAGTCGGCGGTGGGTCGGCCGAATCGGCGCGATAGCCTTCTCGACGTCTGCGCGACTTGATGTCGTGATTTTAGGTTCGGGAGTCGACGTATCTACGTCGATTAGGGCCTCGGTCGGCGCGATATAGTTGCCGAGCGCTTTACCAACGTTCAACGCCTTCGTCAAGCTTGTGGTGGCGTTCGTGATTGGCTTACCAACAGTCGTGGAGTCCGCGACGGGCTGCAGCTCGACGCGGTCGGTCGCCCGAGGTCCGAAGGCCGAGCCACTCTTCACGGCATAGGACATTCCGGTTAGGACAATCGCGAGGGCCAAAGTGTACAGAAGCGGCTTTATCAATGAACCACGCGTTGTTTCTGCAGCACGGTCTTTGGTCGTCCGCACGGCTTGCTTGATCTGAGAGATAGCTTGTTTCTTTGCCGTTGCTTCACTGACGGCCGGCTCTGCCGGGGCCTGGTTTTGCAGCGCTTGGAATGCCTCGGCGAGGACGTCGTTTTGAAGTGCTTCTGGCGAAATGGCCGCAATCGCTGGAGGCGAAGTCACGCCCAGCATCTTCTGCAGAGCCGCTTTTCGCTCTGCGAGGGCATTTCGACAGAACTCGCACGAACCGACATGCTCTTCAAGCTGTCGCATTCCTTCTCGAGAAAAATTTTCACCTGCGAGGAATCGATTGATCTGACCTCGGGCTATTTGACATTCAAACGTTTCAACCGCCATTGTTATCAACCCACTTTAGGTTTTTGTGTCCGGGGCATTCCACGGCACAATAGGATTGTCGGCGACCGATCCGGATTCTGCAGGTGAATTTACTGGGCGCCTACATCTCGCTCGGATACGGCGGGAGTGGCTAGAACGAACCTGATGCTCTTGCCGACCTTGTAAAGCAGTAGCACCGTCGCCAAAGACCCCTCAAGTCGCAGGGACCGTTGAGTCTTCGCCAGATCCAATCCAGCTTGCCGCTGTTTCAAAATCGGGGTTGCGCTTCCTAGTGCGCGAAGCAATCTACGAATACGATTCAGATCAAACGCCCCTTGCTCTACTGAGCGGTAAGACCGAAAAACAGGCGAGCGTGCGAAGCCGCCGGTAACGTAGCCGCCAGAGTCACCGAGGACCGAAAGCTCGTGGAGACGACACAAGGTTCCGACCGAATGTGATCGTACGACCGCGGGATCACAGTCATACACAAAGTCCCCGACATCGCTCGCGACGGTGGGATCGGTCGTCGCCTCGATCTCGATCCCGGATTCGACATGTACCGATCGTCGCCGGGATGTGGCCTGCTCTCCGAAGCTGACCAGCACCTCACGGCATTCACCCCCAAAGCTTACAAATTGAATGTCGGCGCTGAGGTTGATCAGGTCAGCATCGCCCAACATCGGCGACAACTTCATCACTCCGAGTTTCAGTGAGCGCATTCGCGTAGCAAGGCGCGCTGGAGCGGGCGAGAAGTCGTCGATGTCCAGCGTACGCCGGGAATCAATGCGACGCGACGGGTCGGCGAAGACGTAGTGGGCATCCCAGCCGAAAGCAAGTGAGTCTCCAAGGCGGAGGTCTGAGTTATCAGTTACGAGAGCGACGTTGTGCTCGGCGTACCTGAGGCGTTCCTCGTCTAGCTCAAATCCCTGAACAGGACCACGAGCGGCGAGCGCCATGGCGTCCGAGCCTATGCCAAGCGTCGCATCGATCACGAGTTCACCGACAGGAAACAGCGACGCATGGTACGCGGCGATCGCCTCGTGGGTCGCTTGTTCGAGTGCCTCACGCACGAACAGCATTGAGGAGGCCCGTGAAAACTTGGCTTTAGCTCGCTCTCGAAGCTCCGCTTGAGCAAACGCCCAACGTGCAACTTCTGGTCCGTGCTCCTTTGCCAGTCGATCGATACTCCGCGGGGTCAAGCCCAGTTTGTTCGCGGCTTCAATTGCTTCAAGATTCACGCTTCACCAAATAACGTCCGGGCCCTTGACTCAAAGGCCTCCCACACAGTCTCAGTTGGCGGCCCAACGATGCACATGCCGCCAGATTCATGTATAAGCAATCCAAACGCTCGTGTCGACGGAATGCTCGGCATTTCGGAGACTGACTGAAGGCGGGCGCACAGCGATGGCGCCAAAACTTGCTCCGCCCCTTCGAGAGCGGAGGTGACGAGCAAGCGGAAAGGAAGTCTTGCGGATTCAAAGAGCTTGATCCAAACGGTGCACTCGATGAGGGCGGGCACACTTCCTGCGCCGCAATAGACGCCCGCCTCAACGTCCCACTTAGGAAGTGCCTCGAGCACGACCGGCTCATAAGGTAATCGCCAAATCAACGCTAAAGCTCCGCGAGCGAGGCGTAGGTTCGCCCCGGCACCAGGATTCGCTCAAGCAACTGGTCGCCGATCCATTCGATGCGATGAGCAACGCCGCTTTCTTGGCAGGCAAGAATTCGATACTGATCCCCGTTCACGTGAATGGCACAGCAATCGTCGAGGCCAACACCGATTCCAGACTCTGCCTGCATCATCGCGCGAAATTCACTCAAGCGGAACCCCTCGTCACGAGTATGCGGGCACACGACCAAATCAACAAGGTTCATTCCGGGAAGTCTTGCCGTATTGACGTCTGGGATATTCTCGTATTGGGGCCAATCGCTGTTGCCTACGCGAAACCAACAGATTGCACCGGCACTGAGGCCACCGACGGGCGTTCCTTCACGAATCACGCGGTCTAAGATCGCCAATGCTCCCGTGTCTGTCCAAACCTCAAGCATCATCTTTGTGTTACCGCCGCCGACGTAAATTGCGTCTGCACGTGCAATTTTGTCTAGCTCAAATCCGTCGGAGAGCAAATAAAGAACGTCGGTATGACACCCGAGTCGACCTCCATAGATCGAAGCAAAACCTTCGGCATAACCTGAATCGTCTCCGCTCGCGGTTGGAATGAACAGGACACGGGGTGATTGCTTGCCGGTTCGTGCCACAAACTCGCGATCCAATTCAATCGTCTCGCCCCCGCACATGTCGCCACCACCGATCGCGAAGATGTCTGGACTTGCCATCGACGAAGGCTACCCGGAGGTAGACATTCGCCGGGTATATTGTCTGCTTGGCAGAAGTCGTCGAAGACCTTGTGCCCGTGGTTCAACCTCACGAAAGCGCTGCGCGCGTCGTATGGCGACTAGCCTGGCCCGCGGTGGCTCTCAACTCGATGCAGGTCGCTAATAACCTGCTCGATCGTGGCTTTATTGGTCACCTGCATCAAGCATCTCTCACTGCCCACGGCTGCTCGATGAACGTCATGTTCCTCATGTTTTCGCTCGCGATGTCGCTGGCAACTGGAGCAACTGCACTTGTGAGCCGCGCGTATGGTGCCGGAAACGTCTCGGAATACCGCATGGCCGCGCAGCAAGCCCTTCGAGTCGCCATCATTGGCGGATTTCTTGTCGCGGCAATCACCGCATTGCTAAGCAGGCCAGTGGCTCACGCCTTGATTCCACCAGACGACCATGACGCGATGACGGAGATGATCCGATTTGTGCTCGCCTACTCGTGCGGGCTTCCCGCCATCTGGGTGGTGCAGGCTTTGGCTGGATCGATGCGGGGCGTGGGGGACACAAAGAGTCCGATGGTGATCTCGGGCATTCAGATCGCGCTGCATATTTGCTTCAACTTCTTACTCATCTTTCCCGTTCGGCACGTGGGAAGCTTTACGATTCCCGGTGCAAACCTTGGCTTGGCGGGGGCGGGACTCGCCCTCTCTTCGTCGGCGTGGATCGCCTCGATCATGTATGTGCTTTACGCGTCCCGCACTCGACTCGGACGCGTCTTCTCGCTCTCGTTACCGACGCGAGAATGGATCGTTCGTATATTAAGAATTGCGATTCCGGCCGCGGCGATGGCCGTTTTGAGGGTGCTGTCGCTGACCGCGTTCACTCTGGTCCTAAAAGTTGTTCCAAATGGCTCGATTGCGATTGCTGCGATGAGCACAGGTTTCGCGATTGAGTCGGTTATGTTCATGCCAGCCTTTGGCGTCTCGATGGCCGCCGGGGCGCTTGTAGGTCAGAGTTTGGGAATGAAGCGGCCTGATCGCGCCGAGAAACTAGCGTGGACGGCAGCGCATCATGCGGCGGGTGTAACGATCTGCCTCTGCATCCCTATTTTCCTCCTGTCCACGGCGATCCCACATTTGCTTCTCGGCGGAAAGTCGGAGATGGTCGCCCAGACCTCGATGCTCTTGCGCTACCTATGCTTCACGGAAGTGTTCTTCAGCTACGCGATGGTGATGATTGGAGCGATGCAAGGCGCAGGAGATACGCGAGCGCCGCTCGTGATCACCGTGCTCTGTCTCTGGGGAGTTCGAGTTCCTCTGGCCATCGTCCTCGCTTTGCCCGCCCACTTCAAACTTGGCGGATTCCTACCGTTGCCAGTAGGCCTTGCCGTCGGCAGCGGGGGCGCGTGGATGTCAATGTCAATCACGCAGGCTATGCAGGGCGTGATGGCAGTTCAATTGTTCCGCCGGGGCGGCTGGCGTCGACAGACGGTTTGAGAGTAGGTTTTTGAATCCTTTCACCTCGCTCAGCCGTGCGAAATACTGAGCACGCTCGTGATGAGTTCGCATATTCGCGAGACATAAGTACAATGGGCAACTCGTATACCGTGAATTAATAATGGAAGCACCTCCTACATTTTCCGCTCCCGCCAAAAAATCAGGCGGCTCAAAACTCTGGGTTTGGATCCTCGCGGGTGTCGGACTCTGCTGCGTACTGCCAGCGCTCGTCTGCGGCGGCGCGGCATTGTGGGGTCTCAATAAGTTCAAAGATCTCGGGGCGTGCTTTGTAAACCTCGATGCCGTCAGTAAGTCCTTCCGAGAGTATTCGGACTCGCATGACGGAAAACTGCCGCCAGCCGCGACGTGGCAGGACGATCTCAAGTCGTCAGTTGCCAAAAACCTCAACATGAATGGCAAGGACACTGGACCATTCAAGTTGATGAAAGCTGACGGCGCTTGGGGCTGCACCAACGATGCTGGGGTCCAGTACGGCATTGCCTACAATACGACCGTTGCCGGGAAAAAGATCGGCGAAATCAAGCAAGAGGATGTGCTGTTCTACGAAGTTCCGGCGCCAAAGCAAAATCAAGCGGCACCCTACAAACCGCAAGACCCGGCAACGGGTCGCCAGGTATTTGGAAAGCCTTTCGGATGGATCTTCGTCACCGTCGGCGGCGAAAAGAACCTTCATGGCGTTACTGGTGATCAGCCAATGAGCAACACCAGCGTAAACCTCAAGTAACGCCGACTGAGTCCGCTTAGCAATGGCCCGGTCGAACTCGGCCGGGCCATTATGCGTATACTTAATGGTAGGTTTATGCCAATGCAACTGCCGCTCGCAAACATTCTCGGACCTTACGGACTCGTCATCATCGGCGGATTACTGTTGTTGCTCTTCGGAGGAGCAAAAATCCCCGAGTTGATGCGCGGTATTGGTCGCGGTGCTGGTGAGCTGAAGAAAGGGCTCGAAGAGGGCAAGCAACCGGACTCACCGGACGACAAGAAGCCAGACGACAAGAAGTAAGCGTTGGCAAATATGAATTCATGAATTGGACTGCCCCCGCACTCGCAAATTTTGGGAATATTGAAGGTTGGCTCATCGTAGTCGGCTTCGCGTTGCTGGTCTTTGGGCCCAAGAAGATTCCCGAACTGATGCGCGGTCTTGGGCGTGGTGTTGGCGAACTTCAGAAGGGGATCGAGGACGGGAAACGCATGTTGCATGATGCGACCCACATAGACCACGAAGCCTCGACTTCGAGCTCCTTTGTTCCCCCGAGCGACATGCCGAAGGTCGAAGAGCCTTCTACCGAAGTGCACACAGAGATAGGCGCCCCAAACACTGCGGCAGCCACCCAGATGGATGTGGCTCCGCCGAAAGATTTAGTCTCGCCGACGCCTGTTGAGCCGACGGTACCAGTCACCGCCGTAGTCTCGCCGACGCCTGTCGAGCCGACGGTACCAGTCACGTCAGTAGTCTCGCCGACGCCTGTAGAGCCGACCGCGCCAGTGACACCAGTAGTGGTGCCGACCGTGCCCATGGCTGGGCCGTCGATGCCGGCAAAGCCTTAAATCCGTGCAATTCGGGTGGCACGGAATCAGTTTCGCGCACGACGATGATTTTGGACCGGCGGTCCTAACGGGCACGCAGTCCAAAGGCTACGTGCGACTTCAAAGCGGCGAAGGTCGAGTACTTCAAGTTCGTTGGCTGCCTGCAAAGACGCCTCCGACGACGACGAGCCTCTCAGACTATTTCAAGCGCTTGCAGCGAGACAATCGAAAGTCTCCGAGCTTTAACATTGAATGCACCGAAACCGAGTCTGGAATCGAGTATCGGTATTCGGCTGCGCTTCGAGCGGAAGGACTCGGCCTTTTTGACGACGTCACTCAGCGAGTTTTCTTCGTCGAGGCGCTGAATACTCACCGAACCGGGGCCGCGAAAGACCTAAGGCGGATTCGCGCCAGCTTCGAGGTTTCAAACGATCCTCAGACATGGGCCGTCATGGGGCTCCATTCGCGCCTGCCAGGGCCCCTGAGAGTCATCAAGACTCGCTTGCTCAGCGGAAGAATTGGCCTTGACCTCTCGCGGCGAGGTCTCCGGATAACGATCGAGCGATGGGCGCTCGCCAAGCAGCTGCTTGAAAGGCATGACTTCGGAGAGTGGCTAATCGCCGCATCCAAGGTTCGGGGGCAGATCGATGAACCAAAGCTTGGACGCATGCGTATTCGCTGCTCGTCATGGAGTGGCAACTCCACCGTGATCGCTAAGGTCGATCCGGTCCATAATCAGATCGTCTTCGCGCGAGCGGACTACCGCGATCCGAAGTGGGAACCTACATGGGAGTGGTTGGATGACGGGACTCGTTAGGCAGCTCAGCCAGTTCGTTCGTGGGCCAAACCGGCTGGCGCCAGAGCGGTACGCGGCCTCAAAACCGCTCAGGAATCCAACGGCGGTTGAATCAACCGACGCCGAGGGAAATCTCGTGCTTACTTTCTCCGTTGAGCACGATCAGCGCCTAATTACGCGGATCTTCGACCGGCTGGCGCGCTCGAGGGAGACTAGAGAGTTCCTGCTTGAATCCATCGGGGCGACGGTCTGGCGAGCTTGCGACGGAAAAACAACGGTGAAAACCATCGCAAAGCGCTTGTGCACGGAGTATAAGATGAACAAGCTGGAGGCAGAAACTGCTTTGGCGCAGTATCTCCAAACGCTCAGTCAACGCGGACTCATCACCATGCTCGTTGTAGGAAAGAAGTGAAATCCACTACGAACGTCGATCCACCGCTGCGGGTAGCGTGGACACAGGCGATCGCGAGCATTCGAGTGCGTTTTTTGCGCATGGCGATCACGACGCTTGGAATTGCGCTCGGAATTGCTTTCTTTTGTAGCATGCAAACGCTCCGAATCGCCGAGAGTACGGTCGTGGGCTCAGAACGGGACCGTCAAGCATGGTTGATCGCAACTTCCCTGCTCATGTGCTTGGTCGGAGTAACGAACTCAATGCTGATGTCCGTCGGAGAGCGATTCCGTGAAATCGGCACCATAAAATGCTTGGGGGCTTCAGACGGGTTTGTTGTGAAGATATTCGTGCTTGAGGCGCTCTTACTGGGGTTGATCGGATCGTCCGTTGGAGCCACCCTTGGCACGGTAGCAATTGCGGTGTTCGCGACGCGTGCCGGCGAGACGGTCACGTTGCCGCAAGTGGCAACCACAATTGGCGTCGGCGTGGCCGCGGGGGCGCTCCTGACCATTACGGCAGCCGTGGTGCCGGCAATGCAGGCGGCGCGAATGCCTGCCGCCGCCGCCCTCCGGGTGGAACTTTGAGCGAAGTCGTCGTACGAACCGTGGACATAGCCAAGCAATATGGCGAAGGCGAAGCGGCGGTGCGAGCACTTAACAGCGTCACGTGCGAGATATACGCCGGCGAGTATCTGTCGATCATGGGTCCGTCTGGTTCCGGAAAATCAACGCTTTTCAACATGATCGGGGGCCTAGACAAGCCGACCGAGGGTAGCGTCTTCGTCAATTCTGTAGATCTGGCTCAATTGACCCCGCGAGAGCTCGCGTTCCTGCGGTGCCATACGATTGGCTACATTTTTCAAACGTTCAATCTGATCGCCGTTCGCACCGCTTTGGAAAATGTGACATTGCCGATGCTATTTGCGGGAACCAACCCGGACGACGCGAACTCACGTGGCCGTGAGCTACTTGACCTTGTAGGTCTTGGGCACCGTCTGCATCACCGGCCGAGTGAGCTTAGCGGCGGACAGCAACAGCGTGTTGCGGTCGCGCGAGCGTTAGCAAAGTCCCCGACGATCATCCTTGCGGATGAACCGACGGGGAATCTGGACCTGAAAACTGGGCAAGAGATCATTGACCTCTTGCGGAGTTTGAACGAGGACCGAAACGTGACCATCATTTCGGCCACCCATGATCACAAGATGCTCAGCGTTTCGGATCGAATCTTTAGCATCCGCGATGGTCAACTCGCGGATGTCCAAGTGAATGAGAAGGTCAGGCCTTCGGCTTCTGAAGCGTAATTTTGACCGTTGAATTGCTGGTGCTGTCGCCGGTCATCCCAATGGCCGACATGTCCATCGTGGCCTTGTCCTTCATTGTCATCGTCGTTTCGAGCGTTTGACCGGTAGCTGGATCGACAAGGATGTCCGCGGTCACCGTCGAGGCACCCTTGATCGCGAGGTCGGAAGGCAAGTTGGGAATATCGTCGGCAGTCATCTTGATTAGGTATTCGAGTACGCCAGTCATTTTGAGTTGGACCTGTCCGTCCTTCATTCCGACATAGGTGACCTTCATTTTTTGCTCCTTATTCAAGGTAGCGGGGCTCTTCGGAATTACCATGTCCCAACTGTCGCCTGCATTAACTGCCTTGTCGGAGAAGGTGACGAATATGCCGTTCAATCGGCTAACGGAGCCTAGAGCCATTGAAACCATTCCCTTCATCTTTGCATCCTCAAGTGTGACGATATTGAGCGATGAAATCGTACCTTTCTGGGTAAACGCAGGAATCTCGCTTGCAGGCGGAACCCCGTCGGCGCCGGGCCCGGTCATCTTCATTTCCACCAGTTTCATCGACTGAGTCAGGTTCATCTCACCCTTGTCGTTCGCCTCTAGGTATTTGACGGTGACGCTCGCTCCAACCGAGGACTCTTGCTCGATGTCCATACCGCCGATGCTGATGTTCATCTTTGACTTCTGCTCGAGCTTGTAGACCTCCGAAGTGTTTGGCTTAACGACTCGCTTAAGCGTGACACCGTCATGAGCGGCAAAAGCCACGGATGCCAGCGCGAAAACAGCAATTGCTGAAACGTGAGTAATCTTCATTTAATTCCAAAGATAGCACACGGGGTCCGTGCGCATCCGCATCGGAAATACGTTTTAGCCCGTCTTAACGTTACGGTATGGGACCCAAGAATTAGTGGTTGGTCTAAATTTTGCGCCTTTTGGGCCCATCCATGAGTTCACTCTTGGCCTTGGCGGTGACCTCATGCTGAACGCGATCACCCCCTCCGAGAAGCCTTGGACGGGGATCGCTCCCGACATCCGTCGGCCGGACGTATTCCTAGCAAATCTTGAAATTCCTTTGACCGATGAGAAGGCGAAAACTCTGAGGAAGTCGGCCGCAGAGCTCAAGGCACGATCGCAGTTTGTGCTGAAGGCGGATCCCAAGCATGCGGCCTTCATGGCAGCCGCCGGATTCGATCTTGTCTCGCTGGCCAATAATCACGGTATGGATTACGGGCCCAATGGAAATCGCCAAATGCGGCGAGCGCTAGAGGCGGCCAAAATCCACTTTGCCGGTGCAGGAGACAACGCGGCAGAGGCGATGGCCTTCTCGGTCATCACTCTCAAGGACGGAACGAGAATTGGGCTTTTCTCCGCTCTCGCGTTCTTAGGTCGGGGAGCACTCCTAAAGACCACCCCAGCGCGGCTAAACGCCCCAGGCGTCAACGTGCTCAACTTCAATGCTCGAATCGATGACTCAGCTAAATCTCGAATCAAGCGCATTGTCGCCAACGGCCATCGAGTGTGCGACTTTTTGGTTATTGGACTGCATTGGGGGATCGAACGGAAGCCAGTACCCGCGGCTTATCAGGTGGAACTTGGCCGTGCTTTCGCCGCAAGCGGCGCAAATCTAGTTTGGGGCCATCATCCGCACGTGTTGCAAGGCGCAGAGTTGTACTCTGGAGTGCCCATTCTGTATTCGATGGGAAACCTGATTTCACCGACGCCTGCGCTAAGCGGCATCATCCATATCCGAGTTCGAGAAGGCCATATCGTCCGCTCCTTCTTTCAACCTGTTATCGTGCGCGGAGGTAACGCCGCCAGTGAAACTGGCCCGGCTGGAAAAGCAAGCCGGGCAAAATTCGCAGAGCTTTGCCGAAAGTTTCATAAGATTTATCCCTCACCTCTATCGAAACCTCTTCGGATCTAGACTATCGCGTCGTCGCGAGATATGCTCGCTTCAATGAACCTTCTGGCGGCCTACGTAGTTTCTGTGTCTGGACAAGGTGCCACCTCGCCATGGGTAATTGGGATCGAGCAATTACATCGGCTGGACCTATTGCCAGCATACAAACGAGCGATTCGAATCGGCAGCGTGACAAGCTATGACCGGAGCGGCGGTAATGACGACGGATTCTCCGGCAAGTATTCGTTTGTCCGGAAGGAAGGCGAGAATCTCGTGCTGGCCGATCTCGTCGGACCCGGCTGCATATACCGAATCCATACGCCGACACCGACGGATGACATCCTCGATGTCATTTTTGATGGCGAATCGACGCCGCGGATCAGCATGCCGGTGCGAGATTTCTTCTCGGGCAAATTCGCGCCATTTCTACGTCCTTTGGTCGACTATGCAGGCGGCGGATACTACTCGTACGTTCCCCTGCCCTATCGCAAAAGTTGCAAGTTGCTTCTCCACGCGAAGTCATTTCAGTTTTACGACCTGAACTATGCGCAGTACGCTCCAGGTGCCGCCGTTACAACTTATGATCCGGTGGCCGCAAGTGGTCGGAATTATTGGAGGGCAGCTGACGTCTTCAATCTGGGTTCACGCACCCCGATCACGGAGTACACGACGCCAGCAGGCTCAAAGACAAGCACCCGAAACTTCGCAGGGCAACTTCAACCCGGTTCCGCCACTACCATCTTCGAATCTAACCGCGGCGGCCGAATCCTGGGAATCAAGCTTGGGCCCGCCGACGCTTTCGTTGGTAAGGCGCGCGATTTGTACCTAAGGATGACCTGGGACGGTGATAAACATCCAGCCGTACTGTGCCCAGTCGGTGACTTCTTTGGATATGGTTGGGGGCGACCGGCGACAGGTTCACGACTGGTCGGAACGCGCGACGGGACGAACTACTGCTTTTTGCCCATGCCCTTTGCTAAGAACGCAAAGGTTGAGCTCGTGTCCCTGCG
Source organism: Fimbriimonadales bacterium (assembly GCA_038230855.1). Classification (GTDB taxonomy): domain Bacteria; phylum Armatimonadota; class Fimbriimonadia; order Fimbriimonadales; family Fimbriimonadaceae; genus Fimbriimonas. The sequence goes on from JBBRML010000004.1 coordinate 75,230, forward strand.
GTCCACTGCCGAGCCTGTCGAGTTCCGGGGCACAGTCACGGTAGGCGACATCCCGAGGCGGCCTTGGGAGGGCGCGTTTTTTGCGCGTTGGAATCGCGAAAACCCGACGACGCCAGGAATGGATTTCACCTTCTTCGAGTCGCCCGGCAAGGGCCATATAGTTGGTTTGGCGCTCCAAGCCCAGGGCAAGGAAGCAGGAAGCACCGGATTCTTTGAGGGCGACGACCAAACAGTCGTCGATGGCAAGATGGCGATCCATGGGACGGGTTCGGAAGATTTTTTCAATGGCGGTTGGTACGACGTGCCCGACCGATGGGACGGACCGGTCGCGAGGGCGCTGAGTGGATGCATGACCTATCAGAAGCCGCTCGGCCGGACTGGTGCTTACCGGTTCTTCATTGGCGACGCTTATAGTTACGTGTCCAGCATTCGCCAAGTGATCGAACACGGTGGAGATCGGAGCGATGTGCCTGCGGACTATTGCTCAATGACTTACTTGTACGCTTCTCACAATCCGGCTACGACGTCGAGCATCCCCGATACGAAAACGAGAATGGTCTCGGACCCGCAACAAATCATCTTTTCGGCCCACTGGACTTTGCCGATCAGCTCGTTTAGCTTTCGTCAGGCTACGGTTAGCCGCCGGGATGTCCCGGCCGCAGGTGGCCAAACGAGGTGCTTGTCCTTCCGCGCGCCATACGACGATTTCTTCGGCCCACCGTTCATCTCCTTTGTTTGTGATCTTCCGGCGGCTGGACGCTACCGAGTATTTGCCGATGTCGTAAAGGGGCCAGAGCAGGCGCAAGTCCAATTGTTCCGGGATGAATCTCCGGTGGCGGCACCGGTTGAGTTCTATGCCGAAAAGCCTATTTTGGTATCAGCCGTGCCCTTGGGCGAAGTTGTGGCGACGGACGGTCCGAACCGAATCATGTTCAAATTGGTAGGCAGCGACCCTCGGGCCAAGACAAAGGGCTTTGACATTGTCAACCTGATCTTCAAACGCGTGATATAGTCATGGCGATGCAAGGATATCCTCTCATGCCCGGCCCAATGGGCTCACTGGCAACACCACAATCCGGCCGGAGCATGCGCGCCACATCTACCTTTCGCGAGGGCGCGGACGGCTTGTACGACCCGAAGGCACCGCCCAAAAGCGACCTCGAAGAGAAGAGTAATCGAGATAACTTTCGGATTGCCCCGGGGGCGACGCACGTCCTGATGGACGTTGAGGGTCCGGGAATCATCACGCATATGTGGATCACGTTCTTGGGCCCGGAGATTCACCCTTGGGCGAAAACGGGCTCGGCGAACCACCAAGAGTTGCTCCTACGCATTTATTACGATGGAAACGACAGGCCCGGCGTTGAAGCGCCGTTGGGAGACTTCTTCGCAGGATGTTTTGGGCGGCGGAGTGAGGTAATCAGCATTCCCGTGGTTGTGGAAGGCGGCGACAGCTACAACTGTTTCTGGCATATGCCATTCCACAAATCCGCGAGGGTTGAGATCGTGAACGAGAGCGAGAAGCCGCTCAGCCTCCTGTATTACAACATCGATTGGATCCTGAAGGACAGCTTGCCAGAAGATACGCCGTACTTCTACGCGCAATACAATCAGGCTTATCCGCTCGAAACGGGAAAGCCGTACACGATTCTGGAAACTACCGGAAAAGGTCATTACGTCGGCACTGTATTTTCAGTCCGGACGCGGAGTCCTTACTGGTTTGGCGAAGGCGATGAAATGATCAGCATCGACGGCGAGGCAATTCCGTCCGTTTGGGGCACCGGCACGGAAGACTATTTTCTGTGCGCTTGGGGCCTTGAACGTGTACTCACTCCGTTCTTCGGCGTGCCTTATTTTGATCAGTGGGGGATTATCGGCGGGCACACGAGCGCTTACCGGTGGCACGTGAATGACCCGTTCTTGTTCAACACGTCATTTAGATTTCAATTTGAAACATTTGGTTGGATGAGCCCGGATGAGAATCTGGAGTACCGGGCCATGAGTTGGAACCCGCGCGAGGATGACTTCGCTAGTGTCGCCTTTTGGTACCAAGTCGGCACGCCGACATTTGCAGCAAGAGCCCCACACGCTAAGGAGCGGGCACTGCCGAACATCGACAGAACTGTCGTGTTGGTTTCTCAACTCGACTACGGTCAAAAGAACACCTTGGACACCGACGAGCCGCCTCGGCTCGAATATGACGGAAGAGGTCACCGAGCCGCGACGGAAATCGAGGTTCAGCGCTATCCCGAACATTTTACCAACGATGTCTTGGTGGTGCCAGATACGACGGTGCCGTTCGAAGTGAGTTTTTCGGTCGCAGAGAAGGAGCCGCTGAGGTTACTCATCAACATGGGCCTTGCGCCGAGTCTAGGAACGTACGAAGTCTCGCTTGATGGAGTTCGGATGGGTGAGACAATGGACTTTTACGCCCCAGAGGTTGGACAAAAGGAGTTTCATTTCCTCGACTTTTGGCCGGAACCGGGCACTTACACGCTGCGCCTTACCTGCATTGGCAAGAATCACCTTTCGAGTGGATCCGGCCTCATGATCGAATCGGTTCGCCTACGAATGCGCAGACCCCGCGTTGTCGCAATGGCGCACGACAAAGATAAAGATTGGCGCACCAACCCGCTGTACTACGCTGGAACTTAAACAGCGAGGAATTCTGACATGCCGCACATTTCTATTGCCGTCTATAAGCCCAAGCCTGACCAGGATGCTGCCCTTCGAGCAGTGCTCGCCGACCACATGCCCATTCTCCTGAGTCAAGGCCTCGTGACCGAGCGACCATCGATTCTGATGAAGTCCTCAGGTGGTGCCTACGTGGAAGTGTTTGAGTGGGCTTCTCAGGAAGCTATCCAAGCGGCCCACACAAACCCAACGGTGCTGGAGATGTGGGCTCGGTTTGATCTCGCATGTACCTTTGAGCGCCTGCCCGACCTGCCAGAGTCGAGCGACATGTTCGCTGGTTTCGAACCGGTTAACCTCTAGCTCGTACTGAACCAAAGCTGGAAAATCGTCGTTACGCTGTCATAATTCATCTTGAACAACTCAATCCCATTGTCTGGGAAGGTGATACGTATGGCAGAACTCTACGAAAACTCATATCTTTATCGGCTGCGACACTCTGCAGCGCACTTGATGGCCCAAGCGGTCCAAGAGCTCTATCCCCGAGTCAAACTCAGTATCGGTCCCCCGATTGAGAACGGCTTCTATTACGACATAGACTTCCCCGAGCCTTTCCGCGAAGAAGAGCTCGCGAAGATTGAAGCGAAGATGAAGGAGCTGTCAAAGCTCGATCAACGCATCGAACGGATCGAAGTCAACCGCGAAGAAGCAAGGTCGCTTATCCTTGATGAGACGATTCCGGGGATGGGGGCCGCGGTCGCGGACTACAAGCTTCAGCTACTTGATGGCATTCCGTCCGACCAAACGCTCAGCTTTTATGACCAAAAGCGAACGGATCGCGAAGGCAACCACCATCGCTTTCTCGACCTGTGTCGTGGTCCCCACGTAGACTCGACGAAGGAGGTCAAGCATTTCAAGCTAATGTCCATCGCCGGCGCATATTGGCGCGGCGATGTGAAGAACAAGCAGCTCACGCGCATCTACGGAACGGCATTTGAGTCGAAAGAAGACCTTGAGTTGCACCTGCATAACCTTGAGGAGGCAAAGAAACGCGACCACCGGATCCTAGGGCGCGAGCTTGGCCTATTTATGTTCAGTCCGCGTGTTGGCACGGGCTTGCCGCTTTGGTTACCAAAGGGCGCGATTCTGCGCGAGACGCTCGTGAATTTCATGAAGGACGAGCAGTTACGGCGAGGCTACCTGCCCGTGGTTACGCCTCATATCGGCAGCATCAAACTATACGAAAAGTCCGGTCATATCATCAATTACCGAGACAAGATGTTTCCATTCATGGTGGACGAAGACAAGGAAACGTACATTCTCAAGCCGATGAATTGTCCGTTTCACATCGAGATTTACGCATCTCAAATGCGTTCGTATCGTGACTTACCCATTCGCTATGCAGAATTCGGAACGGTGCATCGATACGAGCAGAGCGGCGAGGTTACGGGCATTTTGCGTGCCCGGGGCTTCACGCAGGACGACGCACATCTTTTTGTTCGCCCCGATCAATTGCTATCAGAATTTATCGGTGTTGTCGACCTGATGAAGGCCACGTTGGACAAGCTGGGCCTAACCGAGTATCGTGTTCGGGTTGGCACGAAGGACCCGGCGAGCGACAAATACGTCGGACACGACGACAACTGGGTGGCGGCGACGAACGCGATCGAGACCGCATGCAAGCAGATCGGCCTCGAATACGAGCTCTCGCCAGGTGACGCGGCGTTCTATGGTCCGAAACTCGACCTGATCATCAAAGACGCGTTGGGGCGTGAGTGGCAGATGGGAACCGTCCAGGTGGACTACAACTTGCCGGAGCGATTTGAACTCGAGTACACGGGCGAGGACAGTAAGCCGCATCGCCCGGTGATGATTCATCGTGCGCCGTTCGGGTCTCTCGAGCGGATGATCGGTCTCTTGACGGAGCAGTACGCAGGCGCGTTTCCTTACTGGATGTCGCCTGTCCAGGTGGCCGTTCTTCCAATCGCGGATCGTCACTTCGAAGCGGCGACGGTGATCTCGGAGCGGCTTCGCGATGAGTTCAAAGTGCGAACGCATCTTGACGATCGTCGTGAGACGCTCGGGAAGAAGATTCGAGACAACCAGATGCAGAAAGTGCCTTACATGCTGATCATCGGAGATCGAGACATTGAGCAAGGCACGGTCGGCGTTCGATCTCGAGAAGAAGGCGACCTCGGAGCGATGACGCTGGAAGCGTTCCTTGCGAAAGTCCCCGGCTAGCGTCAGTCGGCTCTTGCCAGCCCTCTCGTCCTCGACGAGGGGGCTTTCGTTGCGTTAGTTCAGGGTCCGTTGGATCGGGCGCTGGACGCCTCGAACTTCATGTTTTGCTGTAACGCTTCAATGATTTTGTCGGCGGCTTTGCCGGCTAGGCGCTTCGAGTCGTAATCCCTAGCCTTACCAGCAGTTGGTATTGGCACCGTCGTGCCGCCGCCTCCATGATATGAACGGTAATACAAATTGCCCGTATACGCGACGCCGTCGTAGTACATGTCACCGAACCCAGAAGGCGAAGATGAGGCCGCCAGCGACCGCTTTTCCGCCCGAATTCGCGCGTGCTCGATCAGGGCTACGATGTCTTCTCTCAAGTCCTTGATCTCTTGCGACGTCAAGGGCTTCGTAACGACGGCTGCTTGGTAGTCACCAGCTCCCCACAGCACCTTACCGACACCGAGCGACACGCTGATCCCGGTCAGCATCGGATGAGGGGGATCGTACGTTTCCTCGGCAAGTGCGGTCATGTCCGTCGCAGCCCACGTTACGCTACTCGCCGCGACAAGGCCACGATCATCGAACGCCGGCGACGGAATGGTAATTGCGGAAGACGACTCTGGCCTTGCGGGACGAAAAGTTACCCAACTGACGTATGTCAGCAACAACGCCACTGCAGCATAACGAACGGCAATTGGAATTTTTTTACGCTTGTTCTGAATCGCGTCGAGAGTGAATCGGAGCCGCTCGATCGAGATACCTGTTTCAAGCGCGAGACCGCTAAGCGTTCGGGGTTCGTCCGCTCGAATGCCCTCTGTGTTCTGCTCAGTCAGACGTAAAAGCAACTCACGCACTTCGTGCGGAGCTACAGGGATCTCTTCAGTCTGATTAAGGTTTTCCAACGTTCGGCTGTTTTGGCGAGTCACGTAGCAATTTCACGCTATCCAAGACCAACTTCTCAATCTTAGCTCCTTCGGCAGCTGGCAAATATGTGCTGGTTCGGTGTGGCAAGTCCAGGGCGACGGTTCCGGCTGCGCCGTCTATTTCGACTCGATCCATTTCCGGCACCGGGATCTTGCTATCAATTTCTGCAGGCTCTGACCATGGCCCAAGTGGTGGGTGCAAATCACGAATCGCAGCGTTGGCCAACGCCAGTTTGATCCGCGCCACAAATTGTGAAACGCTCACCGAACTAAACGAGAGTCGGGGACCAGACTGAATATCCACCCTTCGACCAAAGAATCGAATCGTAAATCCCGGAGGTGGCGAAATTACTTCTGAAGTCGAGTTCGTCACGATCGCTAGTGCCGCATCTTGCTCTGCTTTTGCTGGGGCCAAGTACGCCGTTGCGGCAGCGATCAGCGCTGCATGTTCGCTCGCTTGGACAGGAACTTTCAGCCAGCCATCGGCGTTGCCAAGCCAACCCTGAAACGTGTAGTGGACAAATCCCGGTCGGGGGCTGACCGTTACTCCCGATTCCCCTCTGACCGGTCCTTTGGTTTTCGGTCCCGTCCATCTTTTATCGCGCTTGGCCACCTGCCGCACGATCTGCTCCGTGGCGGAAACAAGGCCAACCAAATCAGCACTGTAATCGACCGGTTTTGTCACGCCAGTGCGACCATCGCCCGCACAAATAGCTTGTTGACCGACCACCTCGATATGAAATCCTGGCGGTGGTGTTCCCAGACCGTCACGCAGGTACTCAACTGCTTTCTGCTGAACAACTGTACCGGTGGGGGGAACTTCGACCGGCTTCAGAGCCGGTTCTAAACGATAGACGGGCGACCGCGGAAAGATACTCAACTTTGGTCGGCCACGAACGTAGTAGACGGCTGCGCCGATCAGCAAAAGCCCGACACCGCCGATCGCAACGGCGGATGGATAAGTTCTTGGCGCCGGGGCGGAAAATGCCTTCTCCGCACGCAAGCTGTCCAACTGCGCCTTGACCTCCTCCGCCGATCTCCCAGATACCTCTGCGACGTCTTGGAGTCGAGTTTCAACTGCTCGATCCGTCGGTCCGATCCGCTCTCGTACTTTCGCAACTTCAGATTCGGTTAGTCGCTCATGAATGTTCATCGTCCAGCACCTTTATTCAGTTCGCGGAGTTCGACATCGACCCGCTTCAAATTCTCTTCAATGATTCCGGTAGCCGCACGCGCGGCGTCGGCAGCCGTTTTGTAACGGTCTGAGTGGTTGGTCGGAACGTCGAATTCTGTGACAGAAAGCGGTCCCGTGATCTTGACGTGAGTAAACGCAGGAATTGGCTTGCGCTTGTCTTTGTCGTCGTAAACGGCAAACCCAGTTCGTTCGCCCGTCATGTCCTTCAGCAGTAGACGCTTCACGATTCGTCGAATGCGGGCGGCATAACTAACTGCGTCCACGGGCACGATCACGAGTGTCGAACTCAATTGGCTTTGCGCTCCACGACCCTTGACGTCGATCGTATAGCCGCTAGGCGGAGACTCGTACTGATCGACGGCCGTCAGTGGCCGCGAAGCGCCATCATTTTGGCGCGCCTGCTGCGCCACTTCCGCGGCGATCGCTTCCTTCGAAAATTGTCTGATTCGCTCCGGATTGGTAACGTCCGTCGTCTCCAAACTCAGAAAGGAAGTTCCTGCACTAATTCGGAGAGAGTTAGGCCCAAACTGTCCGAGCCCTCGCCGAGGATCGTTAAGCTCGGAGTTAGTGACCGTGGGCGCTTCCTTCTCCGCTTGCTGTGCAAATTTTACTACTTCGAGTATCGCGACACGTAACCGCTCGCTTGCCTGCTCTGCCGTCGGGAAATCGGGATTGGCACTGCCAAGCACTCGGGTATGGGTCCGTGGTCCTGTCACATCGATGTTAATTCCCGCCGGTGGCCCTTTCGCTCCGAGGCTGAGAGTGTTGTCCAACTGTCGTGCCGAATGCTTCGCTCGATCTGCCCATCTGGTTCTTGATTCCGCAACCTTTTCGTCAATGTCGGACTCCGTCAACGGATGCGGAGATACGCGATACACGACGCCGGCAGTTGCTAAGAGCGACAGCGCCAGTAACAGCATTCCTCGCTGCGACTTTGACTTGCTGACAGGGGTTGCGAAAGCGGTTTCCGCTCGTACTCGGTCGAGATGTTCTCGCACGACGGCGGGCTCGACACCGAGCGCTTCGGCCAGATCGACGATTGTGACGGGAGGCGTCTCGGATCGTGTTTCACCGTCGACTCGAAAACGCACGCGCGTGACATCGTCAGAACTCAGACGTTGATTTTCGTCATCCACTCAATGGCCCCCGATCAATCATAACGCGAGAATGACTTGATCTGAATAAGTGAGTGACTGGGAGCCGAGCTTGAGTTCAAAAAGCGGCCTCCAAATGCTATGTCAAATTGCATTCTTGGCTAATAGGGCGTGACCACGGCGCAAAAGGGCTAATTGCTGCTCCACTTGGTTTCGACCTTGGCCCTCTCCTACACTACCGATCGGGTCCGAGAAAGTCGGCATCTCCCATTCTTCCGCCAACCTCGCCGGAATATCGTCCGTGAACGGCAGACCCGCCAGCGTGAGGATCGCCGACACCCACATTCGCGGAACAGTATTAAGATTGTATCCGCCGCCTCCAAGAGCGACCGTTGGCAAATTCAGGTCGCGAAGCCGCTTTACAGCGGCCAGCCAGTGACCCTGCGTCGAGGCAAGTTGACCAAGCTGGTCTTGAAAATGGGTGTCTGTGCCGAGCTGCAGGACGAGAGCGTCCGGTTGCCACCGCTCCACGCCAGCGAGAATCCCCTGCTCGAATCCGTCCAACCAGACATCACCCGTAGTTCGAGGCGGGACAGGAAGATTCAGTGCGCTGAAGTCTGCTCCAGTCTCATCAGTGAAGCCCGTGCCGGGGTAGATCGTCCGGCCATCTTGATGAATAGAAGCCGTCAGAACAGATGGGTCGTCATAGAATATCCATTGGACGCCGTCGCCGTGGTGGACGTCGATATCGACGTAAGCGACCCGCTGAAATCGCTGGCGAAGAATCGCGCATGCGACGGCACAATCATTGAAAACACAGAATCCACTGGCGAGATCCTTACGTGCGTGATGCAGGCCGCCTCCAATTCCGAAAGCGAGCGGGGCTCCATCTCTCACGGCGCGAGCGGCGGCGGCACTGCTACCGACATAGCCGAGCGCGGCCTCGAACATCCCAGCAAACGGCGGATTGTCGCCACTCGTAAAGCCGAACCGCGAGGCACTCAGTGGTCGTGCCCCATTGCTCAGAAGCTGAACGGTCTCGACGTATGCGGCAGCATGAACAAGGAGTAAGTCTTCAACTTGACCAATCGTGTCCACGATTATTGGGGCTTCGTAGAGCTCGGTCAGGAGGGCCAAAGTTCGGCGGACCCGCTCAGGCTTGAGCGGATGGTTGGGTCCGAACGTGTAGTTTAGAATCCCGGGATGGCAATAGAAATGAGGAATCACCGGTAGTTCCGAATCTCCGCCCGGTCAATCCGGACGGAGATGAATAGCCAACGTCAGTAACTTACGTCGACTTTTTCTTCGACGCCCGTTACCGAGCTCTTGTAGATCGCATCGAAGACGGCGTTTAGAATCAGGCCGCACTTGCCCGGCACCGGACTTGCATCACCATTCTGGATAGCCTTAACGAAGGCTTGAACTTCAGCGACGTGAGGGCTAGCGACATTCGGTACGTTGGCGGGCGAGATGTTGAACAACTGCTTGTTTTCTTCGCCAAAGATCTTTACCGACTCGTTTCCGCCCCAGGGTTTCACGATGGCACCAGCCTTTGTACCGAAGAGTTGAGTCTGCATATTCTCGCCCTCTTCCTGATTCGCCATGAACGAGCTTTCGAGGGTGACGATAGCTCCATTGTCGAACCGGATCATGCCAACGGCAAAGTCCTCTACCGTGAACTTTGTTCGGTCGTATTCGCCAAAATTATTCGTGATTTTGGGGTCCTTACCAAGCACGTCCCAGGTCTTACCGGTAGCGGCTATGGGGTTCGGATAGCCCATCAAGAATAGCGTGAAGTCCAGGATATGCACTCCGATGTCGATTAGCGGACCTCCACCCTGAAGTTCCTTGTTGATGAAAACACCCCAATGCGGGACGCCGCGACGACGCAGCGCTTGAGCTCGAGCGTAGTACACGTCACCGAGGCCGCCGTTGTCGGCGAAATCCTTCATGAAGCGACCCGTTCCACCGAAGCGGGACTGCAAGCCAACCTGTAGGATCTTTCCGTTCTTTTCCGCTGCACGACACATCTCGCGGCACTCGTCGGCGTTCATGCCGAGGGGCTTCTCACAGAGAACATGCTTGCCGGCATTCAAAGCCGCGACCGTTGGCCCGAGGTGGAACTTATTCGGCGTTGCGACCGATACGGCGTCGATCTCGGGATCGGCCAGTAGGTCGTTGTAGTCAGAGTAAATCTTTGATACGTTGAACTGCTCCGCCGCGAGCTTAGCGGTCGGTTCGTGGACGTCGCATACGGCGACCATCTCGCAGTCATCGGGAATGCTTTCGTAGCCTTTCATGTGGCAACCACGAGCGATGCCGCCAGTTCCGATGATGCCGATCTTGAGTTTTTTTGCCATTTCCTGTTTGAGCGCCTTCGCACCGGAAGGCCAAGGCAAAGGATACCGTGCGGGTGCCTCCAGTACCCGCTGGTATCGCCGGGAAATTGCCAATTATGAGTTGCGGGAAAGTCTTGGCTCTTCGGTGTTGACGAAACAAAAACAGGGTTGCTGAGACAATAGCTCAGCAACCCTCAGGGATTCGATTTGGCAGTTTGAAACTCAATAAATCGAATCAGGGAAGTAAAAGTCTTTCGCGTTATCGGGGAGGATCATGTCGAGTTTTTGGACGACCTTCTTCGGCTCAAACTTGTCGCCGGGTTTTCGAGCCTTTAGGGCTTTGACCGCGGTGTCGATTCCCGTCGCAATCATTGCAGGCGGATAGGTGATGTCTGCCGGATACATCGGATCTTTGTCCATGACGCGCTTGACGATGTCCTTCATGCCAGCTCCACCCAGGATCCAGATGTTTTTGTCACGTCCGGACTGCTTGAGTGCCTTTTCCGCACCCAACGCCATGTCGTCGTCGCCGCCCCAGATGGCGTCAATCTGCTTGTGCTTCACGAGGAAGCCCTGCATGACTTCGTAAGCCTTGGTCTGATTCCACATCCCGGATTGACTGTCCAGGATCTTGATATCTGGAAACTTCGCAAATACCTTCTTGGCGGCATCAACTCGCTCCGTGTTAACGGTGCAAGGAATGCCCTCCAGGATTACCAAGTTGCCTTTCTTGCCCATGCGCTCGGCCATGAATTCAGCAGACTTGCGACCGAACTCCTCGTTGTCGCCCGCGATGTAGATGTCGGCAACGGGCTTAAGGAAGCCGCGGTCAACATTTACGATGAAGACGCCCTTTTCATGCACTTCAGAAGCCTTCGGGGTCAAAGGTGCACTCTCGGTGGCAAGAATAACTAAGCCGTCAATCTTCTTCGCGAGCATCGCGTCGATACTCGCGATTTGCTCCTCAGGCCCTTTTGCCGTTTGTAGCATGAAGTCGGCCTCAGGATGCTTCTTCATCTCCTGCTCAGCCCAATACTTGACTCCTGCGGTCCAGCCGTGGTCAGCAGCCGGGATCGAGATACCGATGAGTAACTTCTTTCCGGTGCTTTCGGCGCTCTTCGGATCGCCAGTCTTCGGATCGGTCGTCCCGGCGTCTTTACCGGAACAACCGAAAATGGTGAGGGCGGTCATCGCCGTGAGTGCAAGTTTAGTGAGGCTCTTCATTGTCTTCTGTCAGTCCGTAAAGTAAGGCTCGAACGATATTAACACGATTTCGCACATCAGAGTGCGAACGCGGGTCGGAGCCCTGATATCAAGATTCCTTTCGACCGCGTTGAAGCAACACGGCGAGCAGGATTATTCCGCCCTTGACACAACCCTGCCAGTAGACGGACACGCCCTCAAGGATGAGCATGTTGCTGATCATTCCCAGAATCATCACGCCGATGATCGAAGTCCAGACTTGACCACGTCCGCCGTTCATGGCGGTTCCGCCAATGACGACGGCCGCAATCGCGTCGAGCTCCTTGTAGAGTCCTACCTGAGCTGGCGAAACCGAATTCATGCGCGACGACTCAAACAACGCGGCGATCCCGACGCACAGCCCCATAAAGCTGTACGCCGCCCACTTGATTCGCTCCGTTGCGATGCCTGAGTAAATCGCGGCCTTTTCGTTTGCCCCAACCGCGATCAGCCGTTTTCCGAATTTCGTTCGATTAAGTATCCAAGATGCGACCGCAGCGATTAGCAACATGGACAAGATGGGCCACTGGATATACAAAGCTTTGTGGTTGCCGACCGAGACTCCGGGCACGGGAATGCCGCCCTGCGACAGCGAGGCGTAAACCGTCTCGCTGGAAGAGCGAATTTCTCCGCCGTCATTGAGGGCAAGGGCTACGCTTCGAAAGCCGACAAGACCGGCAAGGGTCGCAATAAATGGCGGAATCCGGCCCAAGGTTATGATCAAACCATTGAACAACCCAAAGACGAGACCGAGTGATACGCAAACAGCGATCGCCGTAAGCGTCCCCCCAGTTTCCGTGTGGACTTTGTTCAGGGCAAGCACGGCGAAAGCCGCAATCATCGCGCTCATACTGCCTACCGACAGATCGATGCCGCCGCCAATGATAACTAGCGTCATTCCGACGGCAAGGATGCCGACAGCAGCGTTTTGGCTGAACAGGTTTCGCAAGTTTTCCGGCCCGTAAAAGACGTCCTTGTACCGAAAAATACTGAAAACCACAAGGACGATCAAGGCGACCAACGCGCCTCGGTTAGCGATTGTTCGTCTCAAGCAGCCACTCCGGCGGCAAGCATCATAATTTTGGATTCCGTCATGTTGGGTCCGTCAAGCTCGCCGACTAACCTACCACCTCTCATAACGACTATGCGATGGCAAAGGCCAATCAGTTCTGGCATTTCACTGGAGACGACGACGCATCCCAGGCCGTCGCGCGCCAATCCTGCGATGATTTGATAGATACCCGCCTTCGCTCCAACATCGACGCCACGTGTGGGCTCGTCTAGAAAAAGCACCTCAGGCTTGGTGGCTAGCCATCGCGCGATGCTCACCTTCTGCTGATTCCCTCCGCTAAGGGTCGAGATCGGTTGCTGAAGATCATTCACTTTGATCGAGAGCGCTTCGACCCAGACCTTCGGGTCTGACGGGTGATCGAGCGTCGCCAGAAGAAGGTTATCCCGAACACTCATCGTCGTCACCAGCACCTTGCCCTTTCGGTCCTCGCTCACGTAGGCCAGACGATGCCCGATCGCTCGCCGGTAGTTGGGAATGCTGACAAGCTGATTGCCGACCGAAATACTTCCGAAGCTCATTCGCCGCAGGCCAACGACTCCTTCACACATTTCTGTCCTTCCAGCCCCGATCAGGCCAGCGACGCCAACAATTTCGCCGGCGTGAACCACGAAACTGCCAAGTTCACCTTCCGACTTTCCGCCCGCACCGGACGAGTTGGTTATCAATTGCACGTTCAGCAGTGCGTTTGAGCTAGGTTCCCTCTTTGCAGGAAAGATTTCTTGTAACTCTCGACCCACCATCGAATTAGCCAGTTCGGACTCGTTGGTCAGCGCAGGATCGAACTCAGAGACCTGTTCACCATCGCGCAGAACGATGATTCGATCGCAAAGTCGGATCACCTCGTGCAATCGATGCGTAACGTACAGAACAGAGATGCCTTGCGCCTTGAGTTCGCGGATGAGCGCTTCTAGTCGGTCTGCCTCGACGGAAGACAGCACGGCCGTAGGTTCGTCGAATATCACAAGCCGAGCCTGATAGGAGAGCGCTTTCGCGATTTCGACGAGTTGCTGCTCGGCTATCGAAAGGTCTTCACAAAGGGTGTCCGGGCTGAACTTTGCGCCGACCCGGTCAAGTAGCCGCTGCGTTTCAGCGGCCATTCGGCGACGGTCGATTGCTCCGAGACTCCCGAATTCACGCCCAAGGAAGATGTTCTCGGCGGCACTCAGGGTTGGAATCAAGTTGAGTTCTTGGTGAACCATCGAGATGCCCGCCCGGATGGCTTCGCCCGGAGTGCGAAAGTGCTTGGAAACGCCGTCGACGCAGACTTCTCCGCGGGTTGGGCTGTGAATGCCGCTGATGAGCTTCATGAGAGTGCTCTTCCCCGCTCCATTCTCGCCGATGATGCCGACGATTTCGCCTCTCGCAACCTCGGCCGAGAATCCATTCAGGGCGGTCACGCCCTCAAAGTTCTTCGACAAGTCGCGCACCGCAAGCATAGCAACAACCTTACCGGATCAGTCCGAGATGTGGTCGCTCAGGTGACTAGCGATGCCAACGTGGAGGTTCCTCGAATGCGAAGCCGAACCCGTCAAGCCGGGCTCGACCAGTATCGTTTTCACTCTTTTCGCACCGCAATCCGATCAATATCCACTGACCAGTGCTTGTCGTTGCCGAATTCGATCTTGTTCTGCCCGGCGACCAACTTCACCCTAAACTCGACCGTATCCAGATGATCACCGTCGTAGCCTCCAGTTGAACCAAAAGAAACGACTACTGGCGCGGCGCCGTTTACGATCACGTTTGCGGTCCGGTCCTCGCCGGAAGAATAGACTACGGTCACGACGTACGTGCCGTCTGCCTTGGCGGTAATTCCGTTAAAGCAGAGAGTGTTGGCCGCACCGTTTCCGAGGTACTTCACCGTCCGTCCGCCCGATGCTTTTCGGGCGGGATCCGGCTCAACGCGCGTGTTCCCCGTCAACGTATTTGCAGAAGCTTCCGCCTCGTAAACATCGCCGACGACCGACATTCGGTATGGAATTGGCTCAGTTTGCGGCGCAGGCTTGACCATCTCCAGCCTCAGCAAGGCAGATCCATGACGGGGCAACGTCACGGTAAGGTGATCGGTAGCCGTCGCGAGGTTCGTCCTTGCCCAAATGTCTCGGACTCGACACTCCCGAATTCCGAGATCGCTAAGGCGCAATGAAATCGTGACTGCACCTTCCGCCTTTCTGCTAAACAGCGCCACATACTTGACGCCGAGAACAGGGGCCCGAGCCGAGAAGATAGGGGTTGGTCCCAATCGCAAAGCGTGGTTGTTCAGACTGAGTTGGTTGACCTCCAAAACTTCCGGATTCGTGATGAGCCGGAAAGCCGCTTCTGAGGTATCCGGTAGATGGCCTCCGTACATGAGTGGGCAGCGCATTATCGACCAGAGCGACATCATGCTCTGCTGCTCGTCGGGAGTTAGAAGGGAGTCAGAGTTTGGCGGCCCGGTGGCTGGACCCAACTTGCGTAGGCGTCCCAAGGGCAACATATCTGGGTCAGGCCACGCATTGACTTGCCGGTACTGAGTCCACTCTGCAACCTTCTCAAAAGCTGCGTTCAATTGCGGCCAGTTGTCCCAAAGGTCTCCCAGAAGTCGCCACATATTTGCGTTGGCAACAAGATGCTTCCCCTGTTCGAGCGGCGTCGGACCCGGCGACAGGCTCAAAACCATCGGCCGACCACTGTGCAGAATCGCCTTGTGATAGCCCTCAACCTCGGCCAGCGAGTACGGCATGCTGAGGTCGTCAACTTTTACGAAGTCGACTCCCCACTTGGCGTAGAGTCCGAAGATTGAGTCGAGATACGCCTGACCGGCAGGCGTCGTCATGTTCATGCCGAACATGTGATTACACCACGAGCAAATGTTCTTTTGATTCGCGGCATCCAGCGCGGTGTAGTTCGTTCCACGCACGGCTGTGTTCGCGGCAACGGCCTGCCGCGGGATTCCTCGCATGAGGTGTATGCCAAATTTGAGACCCATCTGATGCAATCTCGCGGCTAATGGGCCAAACCCTGCACCTCCCCGGGACGATGGAAAACGGGCCGTATCTGGCAGCAGGCGACCGAACTCGTCCATCCGCAATCGCGGCTCAAAACTGGCGCTTTGATTCGGGGCGTAATCTGCCTTGCCTCGCGGAAAAGCCCAAAGGTAGTCAATCACGACGTACTCCCACCCAAGCGGCTTGAGCCTTT
Organism: Fimbriimonadales bacterium; assembly: GCA_038230855.1. Classification (GTDB taxonomy): domain Bacteria; phylum Armatimonadota; class Fimbriimonadia; order Fimbriimonadales; family Fimbriimonadaceae; genus Fimbriimonas. The sequence continues at coordinate 91,132 of JBBRML010000004.1, forward strand.
TCGCCATGATCTCCGCGTTGGCGATGACTTCGGCTTCGTTCACCGCGAAGTTGAAGCAGTCGTAACTGTTCCAACCCATTGGCGGTCGAGGGGCAACAGGAAGTTGGGTAGCGGAAGATTGGATGCCAAGAGCAAGCGCGAGGGCGAGGACCACGGTTAATTCTAACCAATGTCCCCGCCTCGCTGTCCACGCGGCGGCAATGCACGCAGCGGTCACGTCCGAAAGCGATTAGCCTTTAAGTTCGGAAGCTATTGCCGCTCCGATTTCTGAGGTTTTCGCTGTACCACCCAAGTCGTACGTCTTGATACCTTTTCTCATCGTCGCTTCAAGCGCACCTTCGATATCTTTTCGAGCTTGGTGCTCCCCGAGATGGTCCAACATCAACGTTGCCGAAAGCAGGAGTGCGGTCGGGTTGACCTTGTCCATGCCCGTGTACTTGGGCGCAGAGCCATGCACCGCTTCGAAAAGCGCGCAATTCTTGCCAAAGTTCGCACCCGGCGCGACGCCGAGCCCGCCCATCATGCCCGCCGCGAGGTCGGAAATGATGTCTCCGTAAAGGTTGAGCGTGACCAAAACATCGTACAGCTGCCACTTGTTGACGAGCTGCATGCACTGGTTGTCAACAATGTTGTCCCACGATTCGATGTCGGGATAGTCCTCAGCAACCTTCTTGAACGTGCGCAGGAAAAGGCCGTCCGCGATCTTCATGATGTTGGCTTTGTGGACGCCAACGACTTTCTTCCGTCCGTTTGCCCTTGCGTATTCGAACGCGGCTCGGCATATCCGTTCGCTGCCAAAATCGCTGATGACCTTCACGCTGTGAGCAACGTGCTCGGTCGCCATGTACTCGATCTGCGCGTAGAGATCCTCAGTGTTTTCACGGAAGATGACGATGTCGAGATTCTTGAACGGAGTCTCAACACCAGGCAGGTTGCGCACGGGCCGAACGCAAGCAAAGAGATCAAGCTTCTTCCGCAGCGTCACGTTCGGACTAACCGATCCTTTGCCGATCGGAGTGGTCATCGGCGCCTTCAGTCCAACGCCTATTTCCCTTACCTTCGCAACCGTTTCGTCTGGAACGATTGGCTTGCCGGCCTCCACGCACTTCAGACCAGCTTCGACTTCAATCCAGTCGATGTCCACTTTAGCCGCCTTGAGGACAACTTCAACAGCGGCGACCAACTCAGGTCCGACGCCGTCACCACGAATTAAACAAACTTTATGTGCCATGAGGTTTTTAGTAGGCCTGGCTGAAAGCGTCAGAGCCGTCGATGCGAAAGAGCTTTTGCGTCTTGGTCCACTGGAATCCGAGTTTCGCCATCTCGCATACCAACTCGTCGACCTGAGCATCCGTCACGATTGTTTCGCAGAAATAGCGACATCGCGGCCAGTCGAGCAACTCCATCTCCGGCGCGGGTGGCGGCCAGATGCGGGTTCCTCGGTCGGCAATCTGCGTCAGAGTAAAGGGTCCGAATTCTTTCGGTACGTCGGGAATCTGGGGGATGCGGATATAGATATCCACGCCGTGCAAAGTCATCATTGAGGGATTCTTTCCTTGTGCGCCGAGTGCCGGCGGCCTGGGTCTGGGTCTGGGCAGATTATGGCATCTTGATCGCCGTTGCATGTCTGATCTGGCGTCGGGTATAGTTACGCACTGCCGCTGGGAAGCGGTGAGGCATAGTCATGGCGAAGATCTGTCAAGTAAGCGGAAAGCGCGGTAACAACGCAAAGCACATTCGAAACCAGCACTCACAGGGTTGGAAGTACAAGGCACCGCACAAGAATAGGGTTCAAGATCCGAACCTTCACTGGGTCCGTCTGAAGACGGCGACGGGAACTTACCGATTGCTCGTTGCGACGTCCGTGTTGAAGAGCGCAGAGTACAACTTAGTCGCATGCGGAATCAAGCCGATTCCAAAGGCTTGGCTGAAGCGTCCGACTTACGGCATTTAAGTTTATCAAAGCGCCGCGGAACTCGAAATGAGTTCCGCGGCTTTTTTTGTCACTTGATTTCGAGAGCGATACCGAAAATCGGATGAGGCTTTGGCTTAGATGTGTCGCTAAACGTTAAGTACATGCCATACGTGAATCGAACCCCTTTAAAAACGTATGCATCGAGGCAGATGCCACCGCCGCTCAACTGGTCTTTGGCGGCGTCCTTGTTGCCGACGGATCCCGCCACATACAGGGCAATGTTGATAAGATCGTGGCTAAGCCCGATTTTATTTGCGGTGGGCAATCCGAGCCATTTTTCGAACACAACTTTAAACACGTCGTCTTCAATTGGGAATCGAGCGAAGAGGCTTGGTGAAAATGTGTTTGATCCCGCGCCGAGAGCTTGCATCATTCCTACACCCACTGCATTATGCGAAAAAAGCGAGTCTCAGATGTCGAGCACGGTACTTGCGATCGGCGCCTCTTGAACAGTGATCTCAATGCTAGTGTCGGTTCGATATGGCTGCGCAAAACCGTGAAATTTGAAGTGATAGTCGGCTGGAATCGCCACGAACTCAGGTGGTAAAGGTGTACCCCGGCCGATCTCGACGTCGAGCAGGTTTTTGGACCCGACAATGGTCTCGACTATCTGCCGGTAGACCACCACATTGTTTTTGATAAGTTCAAATTGGCCATGCAACTTCGCTTTGGCCGGCACGTCGAGATTGCCGCGGCAATTTGCTCCGAGCTTGAACTGGATTCTTGCTACCTTTCTGCTCGTCGGCGCGGGGTCGTCAGCCGAAGTGGCCCACGGTGACTTCATCGAAAGCAGGTCACCTGAGCCTTCACCGCACACGCCAACCGTCGACATCGAGCAAACGGAGAGTAGTAGGGCCACACGACGCGCAGAAGTATGTTTCATCTTGCGATAACTCTATCAGATACGGCCCACTCAGCGCCAGACCCAATTCCAGCATTCTTGCGGCGGCAACGTACGCCGCCGCTTGGAAGTCCGATGCTATTAGGTAGCAGTTATGTTAGCTAATTGAGAAAGTTACTGCAGTAATCGCTGTTGGCGCGCCATTCGGAATCTGATATGTCCCGACAATTTGATAAGTTCCTCTCGCCTGACTAGCGGGAAGAGTGAACTGTCGAAGGGTCGAATTATTCGACGGTACCGTTCCGCCAGAGCCGTTGGGCAAAGATGTTGCGGGAGCAGCGAGTACCAGCGACGGAACTGTCGGATTCTGCACCTGGGAAGTGCTTGCCTGTTCGGATGAATTGTTGACGACGGTAAACGCGAACTGCGTTTGCGCCGGATATTTGGCTGCCGATGCGGCCGAGTCGACGACCCAAACTTTTGGGGTCGCGGCTGTGCCAAAAGCGTAGGATGTTGCATCCATGCTCAAGACCGGCTCATGTCCGGTCACGCCGAAGGGGTTATTGCCGATAGAATCGCTCATATTGTTTTGATCTTATTCACGCTGACTCAGTCAGCAAATTGTGTCGGTTCGACCCGAACGAGGCTACGCCCAGTCTCTCTAAAGGCAGGGCGTTCCTGACCTTTCTTCTGCAATCTCGTCGCGCTGCGTCAGGCTGGTCAATGCGGCAGCCTGGAACTTTTGCTAAATTGCTCAATGAATCGTGAAGGTAGCGGGACCAAAATAGGTGGTCGCGCCACTCGGCGTTACAACCTTTCCGACGATTAGATAGACGCCGATAGCCTGTGTTGCCGGTATCGTGAAATGTTGGACCGTTGGATTAGTTGAAGGCACGTTTGAACCGGATGCATCAACAAGAGTCGTTGCGGCGACGGCGAGAGTGATCGCGTCAATGGCGGGGTTCGCAATAGGGGTCGGCGTGGGGGGACCACCGCCACCTGGAGGAGGAGGAGGTGGCGGCGTAGCCACATCCATCGGATAGCTCACGATAGAGAAACTGATCTTTGACCCGGCCGGGTAGGCGTTCGCTGGTGGTGCAGGATGAACCACCCAAACCTGGGCAATCGCTTGGACGTCATGGGGAAATAGAGTCAAATCCATGCTTAGAACGGGCTCGTGCCCGGTCACACTTTCACGTCGTTCCTTTTTGCGCTTTTCCATGATCACTTCTCTGGGTTCAAACTGATTGCGTCGAAACTTCGATTGAACTTACCCGGAACGACGCTGGCCGGCACGATTTTACAACCAATTCCGAGCCTAAGTTTGAAGACTCTGAATGCATCAACTACGCTTCCCGAAATCAAATTAGAAAATGGCGCTCGTATCATACTGTTCAGCTGCTGTTAATCGGTAACGACGAACAGAGTTGGGTACAGCCGTATTACAACAGTTCCCACCGTGACCGTACCACAGAGCATATATGTTCCCTTTGCAATCTTCGGGCTCGCGCTAAATTTAAACGTCGAGACTGAAGGATTTCCACTTGGAACATTGGTGCCTGTTGCATCAGGCAGTGAAGTGGCTTCTGAGCTGAGTATCTTCGGTATTGGGTTCGCATATATGCCAGGAATTGGCATTTTGACGGCGCTGATATCTCCCGCGACCGGAGGTGGAGGAATTATGGCGACGTGCTGAGCAGTTGTTGTACTCCCGACTTCGGGGTAAGGCACGACCCAGTATGTAAACTTGGTTGCGGCTGGATAGTCGCCGCTGCTAATCGTGGAGTCAACGGTCCAAACATGCATATCAGTCGTTGGCAAACTTGCCTGACTAATAGTGGTGAAGTCCAGGCTCAGCACCGGCTCGTGCCCAGTGACGCTCTCGCCATGCCGCGGCTTCGGGCCGGCAGTGGTTCCCGTCGATGACTCGCCGGGGTCAGTTCCGCCCGAGCAGCCGACCAAGAGCGCGAGGCCTAGGACAGCTCCGATCGCGAAGCATTGAGTAAAAATTGATCGTCGCATTCGTTTCACTGCAGAAGGAATCTAGTCTGTGACCACAAACTGCGCCGGGCCAATCCACGTAACCGTCGTGCCTACTGTCACAGTGCCGTACACACAATACGCGCCTTTTGCAATTAGCGGCGACGCGCTGAAGCTGAAGTCCTGAACGCTCGGGTTCTGCGTGGTGGTGGGATAGCTTGTCCCGCTCGCATCTGGGAGGATGCCGGCGTCCGCGGCTAAAACCACCGGCGTCGGATTTGCAATAATTCCCGGGTACGGCAGATTGAAACCGGAGACAGCGCCCGCAACTGCGACTGGGTTCGCGCCAGTGGTGCTGCCATTCGTGGGTCCGCTAGTACTTCCAGTGGTCGACGCGGTGAGAGCAACGGCAGCGATAGGCACGGGAGCAATCCAATACGTGAACGTTGCATTCTTCGGATATTTGGTTGCAGTCCCGTTGGGATCAACCGCCCACGCGTGTACAAGTAGGGTGGTGGTTAATGCCGCACGGCTGATCGTCGTGAAATTCAAGCTTAGGACAGGCTCGTGGCCCGTGACACTCTGCGTGCTCGGGTTTCCACCCTTTCCACCTGTCGTAGTCGTGGATGCGACAGCTGGGTCGTTGCCACCTGAGCAGCCGACGAGGAGCGCCAACGCTACGACGATACCGGCAGCGAACAGATTCGAAATTCTCAAGCGACGCATGTGTTACAGAACCCGGTACTTATGATAACACCACTATTGTTAATTCATCACACGAACGAAATATTCTGCCGGAAATATTGCTGGGCTGGTCTGATGCCGTTTTTAGGTTAACAGGCACGCCTCGCTTCACCGCTCGCCATTTGGGGCCGACTCGTGCCTAAGGAGCCGCTATCGCTAACCTTGACGCTCGAAGATGTTGGCCGCCAAGCAGGTGCCGCGAAAACTTCAGGTGACGACTAGTAATGAAGGAGCCATCATGACGTTGTCGATTCCGTTCGCGACCGACCCGCAAATCAAGTAGTTTCCTGCCGCGAAACCTTGCGGAATTGTTAACACACTGACGGTTTGGTTTGTTGCCGGATTATAGCCCATGTCCGTTGGAATCGTCATCAGCGTTACAGCGCTAGGATTGGTCGCGGTGCCCGGCGGGAGATTTTGCGACGGAATGCTCGCCGGCGTCGGTGGGTGCGTCGTTGCTGGAGTCACATCTTGATGTTTGATGATCCAATAATTGAACTTCACTCCTTCAGGATATTTAGCTGCAGTGATTGCAGAATCCTCGGCCCAGACCTGGATCGTTGCACCTGACGCAGAGGCGGCCACGTAGAGGCTCATCCTTAAAACCGGTTCGTGTCCCGTCACACTCAGCGCGCGGCGGCGGCGGCGACCAGCTACATAGCCGAGCGCGAACAACAGACCTACTACTCCGCCAAGTAAGGCCCACTCCGTCGGCTCAAAATGTTTCATGATCGCGGTCCCGGCAAAGGAACCCGGTACTTATGATAACACCACTATTGTCAATTCATCACAAGAACGAAATATTCTGTCGGCAAAATTGCTGGGCGGCTAGGATAGCCATCTCGATATTTGAGGAACGGCCGTCGCGCAAACTCAGAGCCAATTCCGGCGAACTGCTCGACCCAGGATCCTGGTCAATCAGGCGGAAGGTCTCGCGCAACTCGTCCGGCTCCGTAATTCTGTTTTCTTCCAGAATGCGCTCAGCGGCTCCTCGAAACCATTGCGCAGTCTTCGAGTCACGCTGACGGACCGCGATGAGACAACACTTGCAAAACAGGTCGGCGACGTGGGTTGGGGCAGGGTCCGGTTGCCAAATTTCTAAGGCTTCGACCGCGTGTTGGGATGCTTTCCCCACGTTTCCTGAATCGATCTCAATCCCGGCTAGCGAAGCCAACGCAATGGCCTTGTGAGCAAGGTCAGCGTGCTTGATTGCCAGGCTCAACGCTTCGCTCGCGCTCAGGCGCGCGGCATCGAGAGCACCCGTTTTACGCTGGGTTAGGGAAACATTTAGCAGAGCGTTCCAGAGTAGCTGACCCTCGTCTCCGCTTCTCAGAGTCTCGATTACGGCGAGATAGGCTTCGGTAGCTTCCCCTGACCTTCCGTGAGCGTCAAGGACGATTGCAATGTTGATCCTGACCCCCGGTAGGCGCGCCGTCTCGCCGAGTCGCTCAAACTCTTCCGCCGAAGACTCAAGGTACGTCACCGCCGACGCTAAGTCGCCTATTCCCCAGGCGAAGACGCCAACAGCGTTAAGTAAGTCTGCTCGCAAAAGTGGTTCCAATGCTGTCGTGAGGGAGACCGATCGCTCCAACCAGATTCGCCCCTCGTTAAGCTGACCCCTTCGGAACCAATATCTGCGCATTGCGTATGCAAGCTCGGCGCCGGAGACAGGATCGCTCTCGAAGCTCTGTGCTAAGGCGTTTCGGATGGTTGGCATTTCCCAATCCAGTTTCTCCAACCAAAAGGTTCCCGCCTCATGGCCGATCGCACTCTCGCCCTCCTTTGCGACCTGCTTAGCAAACGACAGCATGCCTTCATCAGGTCGAAAGTCGTCGTTCAGCGGCCGCGAGCTTAGGAACTCATGCACAAGTTCGAGGAGGCGGAACCGCGTCTCCGATTCCGTATGAACCGACGCAATCATCGACTTGTGGGCGAGGTCACGCAAAAGACGGAGGACCTGATCACGCTCAATGGCTCCACCGCAGCACACGCTTTCAACGGAATCTGACGCAAACGTTGCTGGAAAAGCAGTCAGCCGGTGCAGCAGGAGTTGTTGTTCTGCGGAGAGCATCGTGTAGCTCCACTCGATCGCGGCCAGAATCGTCCGAATCTGAATTTCTCCCGCCTGCTCGGCCTGCTGTAGGAGTCGAAATCGATCGTCCAGACGTTGAGCAATTTGATTCGGTGAGAGGACGTCAGTGAGCGCCGCAACCGGTTCGATCGCTAAAGGCAAGCCGTCTAGCCGCGTGCATATTTGGGCGATGGCCGCCGCGTTGCGCTCGGTAATCTCGAACTCGGGACGCCGCAAACGCGCGCGATCCAAGAACAAGTTGACGGACTCGACTTCCGCTAGCACCTTGGGGTCCAATTGCCCCGGCTCAGGCAACTCGAGCGTTGGAATCCGATAAACGACTTCGCCACTCACCCTCAGCGACTCACGCGAGGTCACCAAAAAGCGAGTCGCCGTCGTTCGCAACATCAATTCCTTGGTCAGAGCTTGAACTGAAGCGATGATGTGCTCGGCATTGTCTAAAATCAACGTCTGCCGAGGTGCTCGGTTCAGATGAAGCGCCAACTGGTCACAACTTGTGCTGCCTGAATCGCTACTCGCGCCCAGAATCGCCGCAACACTACTTGCCAAGTCGGACTCTGCATTTAAGGGCCTAAGGTCAAGGAACCAGACGCCGTCCGGAGACTCCGTTTGCCGATCCGCCGCAAACTGCAGCGCGAGGCGCGTCTTGCCGCATCCGCCAGTCCCAACAATGGTGGCGAGCCGATTCGACGCCAATATGCGATCCAATTCCTTGAACGCGTTTCGCCTTCCGACGAACGTGGTCATCTGCGGCGGAAGATTGCTTCTAATTGCTGAGAGCGTCTGTAGCGGCTCAAACGAATCGTGGCGACCGCCAACTTGGTAAATACGCTCCGGCCGCAGTAAATCGCGCAAACGATGAACCCCGAGGTCAACAAACTCAAAGTGTCCGTCGGCGTTGGCAAGTTCGCAAGCAGCGAGCGACGCAAGGATTTGTCCAGGATTAGCGACTTCTCGAAGGCGCGCGCACCGGTTAATTGTTGAACCGTAAAAGTCACTTTCTCGAGCGCTTGCCTCGCCAGCGTGTACTGCAAGCCGCATACGAGGCACGATTTCTTCTGGCCAAGCCGCACCAGCGATGCGATCGAGAACGTCCGGTGCACAAGCAATTGCCGCCGTGCTGTGCTCGAAAACGGAAAAGGTGGAGTCTCCTTCGCCTCGACTCTTTACTAATCGCCCCCCAACGGCCGCAACCGCGGCCGCGACGAGAGCTTCGTGCTGGGCAATAACCGCGGGCATAGCGGCGGGATGGGCCTCCCAAAGCTTGGTGCTTCCCTGTATGTCTGTCATTAGAAATGACAGGATTCGATCGCTCTCGCCGCGCATCAACTCTATTTTATTGCAACTTGGGAGCAGCCGCCGACAACTGCCCCAACTAGCATGCGCGATATACTGATTGAAGATGCCCAACGCAGACCATCTCGACGAGCTAGACGATCGACTGAAGGAAGAATGCGGAGTGATCGGCGTCTACGCGCCAGGTCGTCAGGCGGCCCGAATGGTCTTTTTCGGGATGTTTGCGTTGCAGCATCGCGGGCAAGAATCTGCCGGTCTCGCGGTCAGCGACGGCGTGCGCGTGCGTATGCACAAGGGCATGGGACTCGTCAACCAGGTGTTCACAGACGCCGTGCTCGAGACGATGCCTGGCGAAATGGCTGTCGGTCACACACGTTACAGCACGACCGGAGCGAGCGTTCTCCGGAACGCACAACCTGTCTATTGTCAGAGCCTCGTTGGTGAGATTGCGGTCGCTCACAACGGAAATCTCATCAACGCCGTTGAACTTCGCGAGGAGATGGAAGCGACCGGCGAGCATTTTGATTCCACCTCCGACTCCGAAGTTCTGGCTCGGATGATCGTTCGAAACTTGGATCAAGGTCCGGTGGAGGCGGTTCGCAGAGTTCTCGAGCGGGTCCGCGGAGCGTATAGCGTCACCGTGCTAACCCCCAAAATGGTAATCGGATTTCGAGATCCGAGTGGCATCCGACCGCTGAGCGCAGGCACTGTCGGCAACGGATACATGGTAGCAAGCGAGACGTGTGCATTCAATCCCGTCGGCGGAACCGCAACACACGAACTCAAGCCTGGAGAAATGGTAATCATCGACGCCGCCGGGATGCGCTTTGAACAAGGCTTTCGCGAGGAAATCGCGTCGATGTGTCTATTCGAATTCATCTATTTCGCGCGGCCGGATTCGTTGATGTACGGCACGCTGCTTTACTCTGCGCGAGAGCGCATGGGGAAAAACCTTTCCCGTGAACATCCTGTCGAGGCCGACTGTGTAGTGCCAGTACCGGACAGCGGAATTCCCGCGGCGTTGGGATACAGTCGCGAGAGCGGTATTCCTTTTCGCGAGGGCATGACTAAGAGTCGCTATATCCACAGAACTTTCATTGAGCCGGATCAAGCGATGAGAGAAATGGGTGTGCGAATGAAGCTCACGCCGCTCGTTGATCACATTCGCGGCCAGCGCATCGTGCTAGTTGACGACTCGATCGTTCGCGGTACGACGACAAAACAGATCGTCAAGTTGATGTTTGAGAGTGGGGCCAAGGAGGTCCACGTTCGAATCACGGCGCCGCCTATTCGGTTCCCCTGCTTTTACGGAATCGACATGGCAAGCAAGGGCGAGTTGGCCGCGGCGCGGATGACGATCGAGCAACTCGAAGCGGACCTCGGGGCCACATCATTGGGATTTCTTAGCATTGACGGGGCGACCGAAGCGGTCGGCAAGCCAAACGGTCACTTCTGCCTGGCCTGTTTCAACGGCGACTATCCGATCCCCATTCCGCCGAGCATGCAGAAGCTAGCTTTCGAAGAACCGCCAGACGTTGGTCAATTGTCGGCAATTTCAAAGATACAGCCCGCGCTGATCGAAGACTAATATGTCGCGCATCGTCGTTGTGATGCCTGGATTGCTCGCGCTTGACGGGGAGTCGGTCATGCGAACTGTTCCACCAAATTTTGCGAGGCTCGTTGACCAAAGCGAGGTCGTGCGTCTCACGACGCCTCCTGAGGCGGAAATGCCAGAAGCATTCATCCTTGGAATGCCTCCAGGCATTGATCAACTGCGACCTGGACCGCTCGCTGTTTCGGCTTTTGGTGCAGACCCTCCCGATCGGAGCACCCACTTTCTACTTTCGATCGGTTCAATGTCCGGGGATGTCATCTCGGCCGCCCCACCGCCACCTACGGCAAAGGAACTTGAACGGATTGTCGCGATTGCCACCAAGCTGAACATGAGGCTTGTGACATTTGTACAGGGCGCCGGCCTCGACCACGCCCTCGTCTGGGAAAAGGAGGGCGACCTCGGCACGCACTCACTTCCCGCCAGCTACTCTAACGATCGCCCGGAAGGTGATGGTGAATCGATGCTGCGTCGGTACATCGATGATTCCGTAAACCTACTTCGCGATGAGGAATTTAACATGATCCGGATCGATACAGGCGTTGCACCGTTGAACGTGCTGTGGCCGTGGGGGCACGGTATCCGCTATAAGCTGCCAAATCTCGCGCTGAGGCGAGGTGCGCCGGCCAAAGTTTTGAGCAACTCGATGCGGCTGGAGGGCCTAGTCCGGCTCGTTGGATACCGTCATGGGAAGCGGTCGGCTTTTGGGAGTGGCACGAACACCAAATTCGCGTATATCATCCGAGAAGCAATGAAGGAGTCGGTGGCGATCGTCGCAATAGACGCCGCGATCCAACTACGGGAGAAAAACCAGATCGACGAACTGGACTGGTTGGTGAGAGAATTCGATCGAGAATTCTTAGGTCCCGTCGCGAATGCAACGGAAATCGACTTAACGTTTTGCACCAACGGATTGGCATTTCGATACTCCACGACGACGAAAACCGCAAACCGATGGCCGTTCGATGAGCGGGTCTTGGAAGAGGCTGGAATTCCGAAACGAGACCTGTGGAGCGTCATCGAAAAAGGTATCCTTCCCCCTTAGATTGAAGCGCCACCTCCTCCTCAGCGACGGACGTGCCTTCGAGGGAACATCCCTCGGGGCAAATGGGACAACCGTTGGAGAAGTAGTCTTCAACACCGGCATGACCGGTTACCAAGAGATCCTGACCGATCCTAGCTACGCTGGTCAGATCGTAATGCTTACGTACCCCCTGATCGGCAACTACGGGATCAACGAAGAAGATTTCGAGTCGGACCGCGTCCAGCCAACCGGGCTGATTGTACGGGAAGCCTGCGAAGCGCCATCGAACTGGCGATCAACCAAATCGATACACCAGTTCCTCGTTGAGCGCAATATCGTTGCGATTCAGGGCTTGGACACGCGCGCAATCACGAAGCACATTCGTAGCGGCGGGGTATCCATGGGCGTGGTTTGCGACGACGTTGTGACGGGGCATGCGGCGTTAGCCGCAGCACATGGTTACGACGACACCGATTTCGTTTTGAGCGTGACTACACCCGAGCCTTACTCTTGGGGGCCCGAGGGCAAAGAACCGATTCCAGTGGAGGATGATGGTCGGCGGTTACGGCTCGTAGTGCTCGACTGCGGACTGAAGCACAACATTTTGCGACGATTTTGGGGAGCGGGGTGCCGTCCCATAGTTGTCCCCGCAACCGCAACCGCAAACGAGATTATGGATTACAAGCCGGACGGAATTCTGCTAAGTCCGGGACCCGGCGATCCGCAACGCCTCGGCGCCGTGATCAATACGGTCAAGAAACTTATCGGTGTGCGGCCAATGTTTGGCATTTGCCTCGGCAACCAGTTGCTCTGCCACGCCGTCGGTGGTCACACCTACAAGTTGAAGTTCGGTCACCGGGGCTCAAACCATCCCGTAAAGGACCTTCAGAGTGGGAAGGTAACGATCACGTCGCAAAACCATGGGTACGCGATTGACCCAAATTCCCTCACCGGGACCGGGGCCGAGATAACTCAACTGAACCTAAACGACGGCACGGTCGAAGGGATTCGGATCAAGGATGCAGATGCGTGGAGCATTCAATATCACCCGGAAGCGGCTCCTGGGCCCTGGGACTCGCGACCTTACTTCGGAGAATTCGTCGAGCGAATGGGCGCCGTGAAGACTCGCTAACCCGACAAGCTGCCGTGGCGTCGCGACTTACCTTTCACGCGGACGAAGCCGAATACTCCTAGATGTCCGATCCATAGGCACATAAACTCCGGAAATCGTGGCAGTGACGTTTCGCCCGTGATCGAGAAGAGCGCGGGCCTTGTAGTAGGTCGGTCACAGAAAGGAGGCGAGCATCGTCGTGCCGAATACGAGGATCACTCCGATCGCCAATGATGCCGCCCAATTCGCCTTGCTTTGCCGTCGCCTCAACCCTACCGAGCGAGCATATCTCTAAGCCACTTGCGCCGCAGTCCTAAGGTAGCCTGCGAGTCATGATCGGTCTCGAACTAGCCTTGTTCCGAACTTCGCCAGCCACAGTGGGACACTGGTTCGGGACTGTCCACGTCGAATCGTCGGTGCCGTATTCAGGCAATCCTTACGATCCGGTCGACAACGTAGTCACGGTGGAACTGACAGGCCCAAATGGTCATCAGTTTTTTCGGCCAGCGTACTACTCTGGGGCCGGAAAGTTCGCGGCAAACGTTGTAACACCAGAGCCGGGGAGCTTTAGCGTTCGATTTCTCCGAAACGGCCGGGTAAGCGCGATTCTAGGTACACCGATCACGATAACGCAGCGGCTGGACCGAGGATTCATCGGCGTCAAGGGCCACTCGTTTGCGTGGACCGACGGCACGCCGTACTTCCCTATCGGCTACGACTACGCTTGGGCAAATGGTTCTCTGGGTCAGACTGTCGCCGAAGGCATGACGGAGATGGGAAAGAACGGCGCGAACTGGTCGCGCATCTGGGCATGTCATTGGGACGGTAAGAACCCATTCTTTCCTAGCAACAAGGCAATCAAACTTGCTGGTCGCGAACTGCAACAGGAACCGCTGCGCCTCTGGGACACGATTGTTGACGCGGCGAACCGTGCTGATGTGCACTTCCAATTTGTGCTTTTCCATCACGGTCCATACAGCACTACCACCGATTCGAATTGGGGCGAGCATCCGTGGAACGTCAAGAACGGCGGCTTCATGAAGTCCCCGGTTGAGTTTTTTACTACAGACGAGGCCAAACATCGTGCAAAGATCTGGCTTTATAATGCGGTGGCGCGGTACAGCCAATCTCCCGGAGTGATGGCTTGGGAGCTGTTCAACGAGGTCGAATGGGTCGATGCGATGAAGACCAATGTCCCCGCCGTTGTTGCCTGGCACACTGAGATGGCGGAGTTTATACGCTCCATCGACCCGTATCACCACCCGGTAACCAGCAGCTCAACTATGGATCATCCAGAGTTGTACGCCTCGATGGACTACCTCCAGCCACACACCTATCCGGCGAATGTCATCTCAGCCCTATCAGCCTTCAAGCTTGGCCCAAAGCCTGCATTCTACGGCGAATTTGGGCCGCCAAACGGAAGCAAAGACTTGCGCCAGTCGGTTCGCGACGGCATCTACTCTGGGATTCTATCGGGTCACGCGGGCGCGGGCATGTATTGGTATTGGGAGAACGTAAAACGCTCTGGACTGTTCGCGGACTACCGAATCGCCCGAAGAGTGATCTCCCAGTCTGGACTACTCAAGCACAGCGCGGCTAAGCCCTTAGCTTTGAGCGTATCAACACCAACTAAGGGGCCGCTATTGCTTATGGGAGGCATGGGTTGGGGCAAGTCCACACAATTCAAATTTGACCTACCCCTTCGCGATCCAGCGGCGCTCGGAAGATGGTCACCGTACTTCCAAAGTATGGACGGTGCTCACAAGGACTGGGCGGCGCCGCTAGAACTCACCTTTGTGACGAAACAGTCTGGGTTCGTGGAGATTGCGGTTGGGCAGGTTGCTACAGGTGGAGGAGCTCTGACGGTTTTCGTGAACGATGAGAAAGTCAAGACGGCGACGTGGGTGGCGGGAGCGCGGGACAGCTCGACGATGTTGATCCCCTTTCCTGTCGGCCAAGTGCGGGTCAGAATCCAGAACCACGGGTCTGATTGGGTTCACATTGATCGCATTTCAGTGCCGGGGATGTCGCCGTCCGCGTCGGCTCATGGCTTAGGTACGGCTGATTGGGCGATCATTCGGGTCTTCGGGAGCGACACTTCAAATGTCGCGATCTCAGGATCGGGTTTGGTGGACGCGAAATACAACGTGAAAATTTATGACCTAAATGGCGGAGCGATTACGCCGCTAATCCTCGACGTTAAAGATGGCGCATTCGTAGGAGCGAATCTTCCGAAAGACTGCCTCATCGCCTTCGGAAAGCCGTTTCGAGAGTAATGACACCGCGAGAAGAGCTGTTTGAACTCGTAAAGCGCATTCCAGAAGGAAGGGTATGCGGTTATGGTGCGGCGGGTGATGCCCTCAGCCGAAGGATGCTAGGCCGTACGGTCGGCCAGTGCATGGCATCGAGCCCTCCAGAAATCCCCTGGTGGCGAGTCGTCGCAAAGGACGGGGACTTACCAATTCGAAAGCGGGATCCTAATGCGGCTCAGCTGCAGCAGAAGTCGCTTGAGGATGAGGGGATCGAATTCGTAGACGGCCGCGTGCCAATGGCGGTTTACTCAGTCGACCCCGAGTTGCTTTAGCGACCTGTGATGAACCACGTAGACCAGAGAGCTACGTACGCTCCTGATCCCCAAAGGCACGCTTTACTCACAAATTTCGGGTGACTCTTGATGTACCGGGAGATGACGTAAAACGCGATCAACAAGGTCGCGCCTTTCGCCAAAACAAACAACCACTCGCTGCGGTCAATGAAAACTCGCATCACAGGATTCATCTCTACTATGAGACCCTGAGCATGCAAAACAGCGGTAGAGACGAGGTCGATGAGTCCAATAACCATCAACAACAGGAGGCTTCGGAGCGGCACGGCTAACATGAGTGGAAACCGTAGTGTCAAGAATCGTGCCTATAGCCTAGCAACGCTAACAGTATCAATGAAAGAATCGATAATTGATCGAGCATCCGACTCAGAGCACCCGTAATTATTTAGAATCACGCTGACTACGAGGTCCTTCGAGTCCTGGGTCGTGATATATCCACTGAGGGCGGCGACCATGTCGAGGGACCCCGTTTTGCCGGCGAAGCGGCGCGAGGCGAGGCGATTGCGGAGTGTTCCGACACCTGGCACCGCCAAATAGCTTCTCCAGGCCGGAAAGTCTGGCTGGTTCGCGTGCCAAGAGAGCAGTCGGCACAGAGCCCTTGTCGTCACCAAGTTGTGTCGGCTCATCCCCGATCCGTCAAACACTCTAAGATCCAAAGGCGAGACCCCAACGACTCGCGTTAAGAACTTTGTCATTCGCTCGCGGGCAAGAAGATACGGCCGGTCGGCAACAGGCCCGAGGTGATTTGCCGCTTGCAAAAAGAGATGCTCCGCCAAATTATTGTCACTTGGCGGCAAACAAGCGGCGACAACTTCCGCTGTGGATTTACCTTGAAATGAAAGCGTCGGCGCGACTGTCGGGACGGTAGCTGTGGCCACGTACCTCCTGCCAAAGACCAAGGCTGCGCATCGTGCGGGATCAGGCAACGCTAGGGTGTCAATGATCTGGCCCATCGCCGTGATCGGACCGAAGAGAGTAAGTTTGCGTTGCATGGGTTCGTATCTGATACTGGTCGTCGGCCCCGGCACACGAGCGATCGATACTCCGAACGGTTCAGGGAGGAGCAAAATCTGGCCGCGATGAACTCGAGCTTCGAACGCGCCCCGGTCGAATGTCAGGGCTGTCACTTGAGCCGCGTACTTGTTCGGCAAATCGTCGAACTCCCAACTGTCAGGAATACCCGGTGCGTAACCCTGGTGAACTTTCACCAGCTCCACCCGGCCGCCCAGTTGTTCACGCACCGACACCAGATCTTTGTAAGTGAGCATCGGGTCGCCGGGTGCATCAACGGTCAGCATGTCACTTTGAAGCCAGAAGCGAGTCGTCGGTCGGTATTGAGGGCCGAGTTCATAAATGGCGAACGAAGCAGTAAGCAGTTTTTGGTTGCTAGCGGGCATTAGCCGCGCGCTATCGTTGTGTTCGAAGAGGAGTTTCCCATCGAGGCTACTTACACAAGCCGAAACTTGAGCTCCCGCCAGTCGCACGTCGGCAAGCACGCGTTCCAAGGCATTTGAGGCTTGCGAGCGCATCAAAAGTCCGAGGACAGGGGCGATCACGCCGATTAAGGCTCGTCCGAGAACATCGGTTCTTGCACGTGGTCTGTGTTTTCGTTGGCGATATCGCGTGCCATGTAGCTCGCAAACTCATGGAGCAACGGCTCTGCGTCCGAATCCGCGACGACTTGTAAGGCGTGGACAACTGACTCGCGAATGTCGGGCACCCACTCGACAACATGGAACAATCCGTGTATCGCGCTCCGCCGGCCAATTCGACTGGGTGCGTGTAGGCACTCAAGCAGGGCGTTAGCGCCATAAGGGGTCGGTACGTGTCCACCCAGCACGACGCCAGCTTTGAAGATGGTACGAGCGTAGTCGTCGTCTGCGTCCCAGAGCAGATCTCGCATCGCCTTGACTGCACTCCGGGCGTCTTCCTCCGTGTGAGCAAAGGCAGGCAAGTCTTCGAACAGGTCGAGTACGCACCATTGAGCAGCTCGACGGTAAGGATGCTCCCGATCCAGAAGCACCTGCACGAGCGCTGGAAAAAACGACCGATTGCTCGCGTGTAATTCGATCTGAGACATTGCCTCGAAACTAACGTCGCGATCCTGACAGTACAGCAACGCAAGGAGCTCGGAGTCACTCAGATCTGGCACATGTCCAATGAATCTCCCCGAACGGCCTAGCGCCGCATTGATGAGGCGTTGTCGCTTGAACAGGGGCTCTGCACTGGTTCTCAAGTTACCGAGCATCTGCTCTTCCGACTCGCCGCGGTCTTCGTGCCAGATAGCCTCGCACCTACCAAAGACACCATACGGTGTACGCGCCGTTACGACATCAAACGTTTCACCATGAGCGTGGAGCGTTGCCCTGCCTCGCCACTCGGTAGTTGGCACGTGGAATTCGTATGAGATCGGATGGGGTGGCCAGAAGAACTTGACTCGATGCGCCGGCTTTAGCGCGCGCGTGTCGGAACCATGCTCGGCGACTCCCCGCGCGATGATCGCGCGGAGATCGGTCACCAATTTTTCCGGATTTGTTTCGTCTGGCATCTATCGACTAACTCAGCACAAATGTTACCGAGTCAGCCCCGCATTTCTGCGCTCGAACCGTACGATCGAGTCTTGAAGGTCCTGCAAGTGCAATTTAGTTATTTCGTCAAGACCACCCCGCGATTGCCGGGACTTGATTACATTTAGAGCGTGCAACACCTCGTTCGCCGTCACGAGGCGAACATCGTTGTCGATTTGGCTAGGGGAAGCAGAAGCCTGGGAAATGATTGCATCGACAAAGCTCTTCTGAACGTCGCGTCGAAGCTTCGAGATCGGTTTTTTAGCCGGAAACTCAGCGAACACGGAGTCAGAGATCGCTCGATAGTGTTCACTTAGCGTGTACGGTTCCTGCCGGAACTTGGCCTGATTCTCGATAATACGCACGACCAGGTTGCCGCTCATCAAGGAGATCAGCGCACGCTGCTGAAATGTGCCGATCATTTCGACCAATGGGGCGTTCCATGGCTGACCGTTCTCATCCATCGAAAAATGTGTTGTCACATCTGGCGAGTAGTTGAAAGAAGTCGGGCTTAAGTACGTCTGCAAGATCACGTCTCGCGCTTGTCGCTGGATTTGAGCAGGCACTGGGTACGCGGTCGGCTTCTCGCCTAGATCGCCCTTGAAGTTGCGAGTGTTCACCACGCCGCCGATACTGCGAATGATGTTCCGGTTTTCGCGGTTCATGCGACTGAACACGCTCAGTAAGGCCGCCGTACGCTTGGAGTAGCTTTCGCCAGCTTTGGGCAAGTTCACGAGTGCGTAGAGCTCCGCGCGCTTGATCATGGCGAGAGTGCGCATGCTAAATGTAACGGGGTCACTTGCGCAGTCGAATTTAGCAGCGTACGGATTCCAGTCTCCGCTAGAGTCGTCATCAGTCAGATACGCGTGTCCAGGCATTCCGGACTGCGCGGCGATCCGTGCTAACTCGGGCTTTTCGCCGAGAGTCGTCGTAGCCGTCATCGGCTTGTATCCATACTCGATTGCCCACGTATCGTAGGCACCGATCGTCGGCGAATAAAAGTTGCCCGCACCCTTAAGCACGGCGACCGAGTTGATCGGTGTGTAATCCATCACGCTCGCGGATATTCCCTTTTTCGTCGTTAGCGTGTCGTTCGCGAGCTCCGCGGTGGACAGTTCGGTTGAACCAGCAAAGTTATGTCGCAAGCCGAGGCAATGCCCCAATTCGTGGCAGACCATGTCCGCCAGAAATCGCTTGGTGAACTCTTCTTTGCTGAGGTGTATTGTTGGAATGGCGGCGAGGCTTTGCCACGCGAGCGTCGATGCCTCGGCAAGCTCGTTTGCGTTCATGCAGGGTTCGAGACTCCAGCCAAACTTCTTCATTCGGGAGACGAATTCGGAGTTCGCTTGCTCTTCCTTTGTGTAGAACATCCGATCTGCGTTACCAGAAAGCAGTAGCTTCGCATTCTCGGCGCGCGAGCCTGCAAACGATGCTTGGGCGCGCATGTGCTCTTGCATCATGTCGCGAATCACATTTGCGTCGATTGTGATGCTTGCGTTCAGGATTCGACCAGAGATCGGGTCGGTCCGCAGTAGCGAGATCGCTCCAAATGGGGCGGCGGCGCCAACCATCATGCGGATCACATTCCGGCGTCCGTCCGCGTGGTCGTAATCCGGGTCGTTTGCAGGGGCATCGACTACTTGGATCGCATTCTTGAAGCCGAGTCGGTCAAAAGCCACGTTCCAGCGCAAGACACCTTCCTTGATGCATTCCCGGTAAGCCGCGGGTATTGACGGATCCAAGGTCCATACAATGGCCTTCACGGGCTCACTCACGAGCGCGGCGGCGTCCTTCTTTTCAACGTCCCACCGGTTGATGTACCGCTGCGTACGATCTGGATTCAGAAACCGATCCAACGAGAAAAAGTCTTCGGTAAAAAAGCCGATGCGGGGGTCCGCAAGCCGAGGGCGAAACTCCGACTCGTTTCGAAACCAAATGTTATAGTCGATACTAACTGGCGCGCTTCGCGAATCTTCAAGCGTCCCGTAATCCGGCAGCCCGAGCAATTGTGCTAGTAAGTTTGGTTCTGCGCCTCGCATCGACATAAAATGCATTCGCATAGTCAGGACGGTATTCTCCGCGAAACCCTTTGCGTGGTCGACGATCGTCTTTTCGCGGTCAAGCATGTAAGCGCCGCCGAGCATTTGCGCGACCATCTCCGGCAGGCGGAAAAGGTCGCCGTGAAACAGATTTGTCACGTTTATGAGCAGCAGTTTCTTGGTCGGATATTGTTGCTCGATTCTAAAACTGGACAAAATCGCTTCGGGAAATGAGCGCTGCGTTCCCACTAGGAATGGATCCGTTGCGTCCCATCGATGGGCCATATTTGGCTGTACGAGCCAAACGGCATCGTCGTGGCGCTCGAACTTGAACGTGTCCACGGCTTGGCTTCCCACAGGCATACCAGCGTGCAAAAATGCTGAATCGAGCGCAGTCGCGAAGCTGGCCTGAATCTGGAAGAGCTGGCCTAGCTTTGACTCGGGCAGTTCAAGAAATACCTGGCGCTTCGACCAATAGAGCGTGAGTGGGCCGTCCGTCTTTTTGAGGTCTTTAACCGCCGCTTCGTAGGCCTCAATCTTGGGATCCTTGGCATGGGGCGCGGCGGCAGCCGGCGTCTGGGCCACGCTGATGGTTAGCAGGCTAGCGCCGAGAGCGAGAGTAAAGACGTGCTTCAACTGGATAATTAACATTTGCTCCTAGATTCAACGACGCCACGTTGTGTGTGAATGTTCTTCGCATTTAAGCACGAAACGGGAGGTTTATGACCATACTTGGCGGTGTCTGAGTACCGGGAAGGGACCGTTGACCGCGTACGTTCACTCGGAATGAAGTCGGCGGCGCTCATCGACTTGGTCGCAATTGGGCTTTCGCGCCGTGAGGAGGACGCCAATACCGGCGCGGAAAGCGCGCGGAAGTTTCTAAACCGATACAGCGGCCTACATGGGGTCGCCGATGCATCGCACATCGATATTTCCGAAGCATCAGGTTTGGAGGGCTTCGAAGTTCTCCGAGTTTTAGCGCTCATAGAGTTGGGTCGCAGAATGGGACGTTCGGGGAAAGGACCGATTACGGAAATATCCGGGCCAGACGATGTCTTCGAACTTCTCGACCACCTTCGGTTCGAGAAGAAGGAGCATTTCGTCGCCATACTGCTCGATACGAAAAATAACGTTCTGCGCGTGGCACCGATTCACGTTGGGACCCTGGATATGAGCGTGGTCGGCCCTCGAGAAGTGTTTAGGGAGGCAATTCGCGACGGAGCAGCATCGATCATCGTCGCGCACAATCACCCCAGTGGTGACCCAACTCCGAGCCCGGAAGACCTCGAAGTAACGCGAACACTTGCTCAAGTGGGCAAGCTCCTCGACATTCCGGTCGTCGACCATGTCATCATCGGCCAAAGGCGACCGTACAGCTTTTCAACTCATGGACTCCTCTAAACTCGAAAGCACACCGACCCCTTGGGAGGTCATCACACGGGACCTACGCATCCGCTCTCAAGCGATGCATGAAGCTCGTGAGGCCGCGCTCGTCGAGTGCCGGAAGCTCATACAGCTGTCCGCACGTTCGATCCGGCACGTTCACCGCCATCAATTCGATGAAGCGGCAAAGCTATTGGAGGACGCCAAGGCGGTCGCGGCAAACGCTAGGGCGATCCTCGCGCCGTTTCCTGAATTAAACGCCGCGTATCTTCACGACTCCGAGAAGGAAATGGTCGAGGCAGCAGCGGTTATGGCCATCGTCCACGGAACCCCGATTCCCGGTCCAGACGAATTAGGGAGCCACGTGATGAGCTATCTGAACGGAATGGGCGAAGCAGCAAGTGAGGTGCGTCGGTTTGCGCTTGACAAAATGCGAAGGGGCCACATTGACGAGGCCGAACGAATTTTGATCCAGATGGAGGCCATTTATGAGGAGCTGATCACGTTCGATTTCCCCGATTCGATGACTGGGGGACTACGCCGGACCTGCGACGCCCTTCGAGCTGTGATCGAGAGGACGCGTAGCGACCTGACAACGACCGCGAGTCAACAAGAGCTCGTACGGGAATTGCGCGCAGTCTCTACTGCCAAGCAAACGTCCTAAACATCACCCGAAGGATTGGACCGGTTTGGGAGTTCCAGTGTGCGGCTTCGCCTCCCTGCTCGTCGGTGGGTTCGTCTGAAACTTCGGCCGCAAGCTTGTGCTTCTTCGTCTTTTTGGAGCTCAACGCCGACGCTTCAGCTGCCTTGGGATCGAGTGGCAATAATTCATTTAGCCCCGCGCAGATAACCTTTTTCACGCCCGATTTTCCGGCGGCAGTCTGGAAATCTTTGAGCGAGTACTCGGGAATTTTTCCGTTTAGGTAGTCACGAATTGTGTCGACGTTTTTGTCGATTAATTCCTTCGGATAATCTTTTCTGGCGACCACGACCATCTCAAATTTGACGTAAGTCGAAGAATCTTTGAGGTTGATTGTCATTTCGCCGAGGCTGGTGCTCTCCTCGCTCTGTTCGACGGCGTGCACATCGGGCGCCTTCTTTTTTGTCATGAAGAAGCCACCGCCGCCGAGCACAAGTGCCAACGCGATGATTACAGGCATTTTGCCGCCCTTCTTTTTTCCTTCTGACTGCTCTTTATCCGACATATGATCTGGCCCGAACGGTTTTCGTTCGCTGTATGTATCGGCTCGCCTTGAGGATTTGATCAGGTTCAAATTTTGGAATTGGCACTGCACGAATGGCCGTACGAAGCCGACAATTTTACGAGGAGCTCCAAGGCATGTCTCTAGCAATCGACTGCAGCAATTTGCACGTCCACTACGGAAAAGGACGGAAACCCGGAATCGACGCGGTCAACGGGTTGAGTTTCAGCGTTGCGCCTGGCGAAGTTGTCGGATTTCTCGGGCCCAACGGTGCGGGAAAATCATCGACCCTCAAAGCAATCATGGGCTTTGTACAGCCTGCCAAAGGCTCGTGTGCGATCTTTGAACATCCAGCGGGTTCACTCCGGGCGAAGGCAATGATCGGCTATTTGCCCGAGGTCGCAATGTACTACCCGTACCTGACGCCGATGGAAACTCTGGTGCTCTACGGAGACCTCCAGCAACTTCCTCGCAGAAAGCTTCGGGAAGAAGCGGTGCGTCTGTTGACCGCTGTTGGTCTGGTAGGGGCGATGCACAAGCAAAATCGACACCTGTCCAAGGGGATGTTGCAGCGAGTTGGAATTGCTCAGGCGCTATTGGGCGAGCCGCAACTGCTGGTGCTGGATGAGGTCACGAGTGGCCTCGACCCAATCGGCCGCCACGAGCTTCGGGAGATTCTTCGGGAACGCCAGACCAACGGAAGCACGATATTCTTTAGCAGTCACGAGTTGAGCGAAGTCGGCTCCCTGTGTGATCGGCTTCTATTTGTCAAATCTGGTCGCCTCATCGAAGAGCGTGCGGTAGCTGACCTTCGGGAAAGGCTTTGGCGATTTGAGATCAAGTATGCCGGGGCGACATCCTTGATAGGCCTGACCGAAACGTGGGAAGAGGAGAGCGACGACGTGTATTCGGCAACTTTGCTATCTAGGCACGCTCTGATAGAAGCGCTTGCCCGCGTTCAGGCCTCTGGCGGGAAGGTGCTTGACGTCGTCTCGCAGGAAGGCTCACTTGAGGACTATTTCATCTCCACGGTAGGAAGTGCGGCTTGAAGTTCAGAATCTACTTTACATTGGCGCGCGGCGTAGTTCTAGAGTCTGTTCGGCGGAAAGACCTCTGGGTCGTGGCGATTCTCGGTTTGGTCGTCCTTGCCACCGCTAGCACAATCGGTTTTTTTGGCAGTTCAGGGCTTGAGGTGTTCATCAAGGACCTGTCGGCCACCGTCTTGGGCCTCTTCGCGACCGTGGTCGCGACGGTCGTTTCGTGCCGGGTTATTCCAGACGAAGTCAAGAATCGGACGCTCTATCCTCTGCTCGCTCGGCCAATTTCGCGCCTCGACTTTATAATCGGAAAATGGCTAGGAGCCGTGCTTGTAACGTGGATCGGATTCGCTCTTTTGCTGATCACGACTTCAATCGCACTCGCGGGTTTTCACGTTCCTTTCGAGTGGATCATGCTGCAGTATGTCTTCCTCAAATTGCTTGGGCTCGCGCTCATTTGCAGCATCGGCATTTGCCTTAGCACCCTCCTGACCCCGCCAGCTGCGGTGACTTTGACCTTTATTTCGACCTATGGAGTGGCGATGGTCTCGCGAGGATTGTCTCTCGGCTACGCTCACGCCTCGCCACTAGGACAATGGACTTCCAAGGCAATTTCCGCGCTACTTCCTCAAACGCAACTCTTTGATATCAGCGGACGAGCCGTCTATGTCGGCTGGCAGTTGGTTCCTCTCTGGGTGGTCGGAGCCCTCACGCTGTACTGCATCGTGTATAGCGGAGCGATGTTGACAATGTCATTTCTGCGTATGCAGAAGAAGGCGCTGTGAAGTCGGCGATGGTAGCGGCGACTGCCGTCGGACTAGCCGGAGTTTGCGGCCTAGTTGCAGGACCTACCGAACCTATCGTTCATCCCGTGGTTCGCGTCGCCGCTTTAGATGCTGACTCCTCCAACGCGTCGCAGAGTTTGGTGGGTCAAATGCGAACTTCGCTCTCCGCCTGGCTCTATATGCGCGCTGATCTCTATCTACACAACGGAGTTGAACTTCGCACCCTGAGTCAACAAGAAATCCAGGATGGCCGCGTTGCCGTTGGTAGCTCTGATCACTTGGAAGCCTCAGATGCGTCCAGCGTGACCGTCATTCCTTCCGCTGAAAACGATTACCGCGGAGTGTTCGGCGACATCGAGCGCGCGTGTTCGACATACAAGCCAATGGAGGGTCACGGGCACCAGCGTCCGACCCAAGCTCTTCCCTTGTTTCGGCTGATGACGATGGCCGACCCGCAATTCATCGCAGGTTGGACAATGGGCTCATCGATCCTCGCGGGTGACCACGCAAAGAGTTCTACGGCGAAGGCGCTGGCATATTTGAAAGATGGCCTTCGGCAAAACCTTCGATGCATCGAGCTATGGTCAGCAATCGGCATTCTCTACGCTGCCAATGAGAAGGATTACATCGCCGCTCGCGATTACTTAAACATCGCTCGTGGCCTCGGCCAACGGACAAGCCATCTCAGCCAGCCGGAAAGCGACGCGTTACGAGAAACATACCGCTGGTTAGCGCTGATTGCGAACGAGATCGACACTCCATTCGATCGAATCCGGATCGCGAGAGAAGGCTTGGAGATCTTTCCGGATGATCCGCTGTTGAGTCGTTTAGGCTAACGAACTACCGACTCGTACGTGGAATCGTTCCTAACCACTTCGATCTGCGGGAAACAGCGTCCCTGACTTCACAGCAAGTAGTAGCCAAGCAGAAAGAAACATGAGGCCGCCGAGCGGAGTTATCGCGCCGAGCCACTTCACGCCACTTACCGCGAGAATGTAAAGCGATCCAGAAAACAATCCGATTCCCACGGAAAAGAGGGTTCCTGAGATCCGCACCACTTTGTGCTCAGGCAACGCAGCGAGCGCGAGTATCGCGACGCCGTGAATCAGCTGGTATTGAACCGCGGTTTGCCAAATGGCGAGAGACGAAGCGCTCAAACTCTCCTTCAACAGATGCGCTCCGAACGCACCGAACGCGACACCAAAGAACATGAATGTCGCGCCAAGTTGAAGCAGAGTTCTATTCAAGGCGCGTCATTCCTTTTCCCGTTGCCTGGGCGGCGCTTATTCCTCGTCGTCGCCTTCCGTTTCGTCTGCTTCGCCGTCGTCCGCGGATGCAACGATTCTGGCGATGGAGCGAACTTGATCGCCGTCGGCTAGGTTGATGAGTTTAACACCTTGCGCGACTCGGCCGGTCGTTCGAATCTCCTTGATCTTGACCCGAATGCC
>JBBRML010000005.1:0-106386 GCA_038230855.1 Fimbriimonadales bacterium
AGAGGTGAAACTCAGCGTGCTCGCGGACGTGCGATTGGATGAAAATTGTTGCCTTAGCTGGATCAAGCCCGCCGGCGATATAGTCTTTTGCGATCTCCCTTGAAGCGCGCGAGACCTCGCCGGGAGTTTCGTACATCGTGGTCAGAGCGTGATAGTCGGCAACCATGCTGAACATTTGGTATCCGTCATCCTGCAACTGGACCCAATTGCGGAGGGCGCCCTCGTAGTTCCCAATGTGCAATCGTCCGTTCGATGAACGCATGCCGCTTAGAATTCGCATATTTTTGCTCATTGATGAATTCCTAGCAAGAATCTAGCCCCGGCAAAAGAAATGGGGAAAAGGTAGCTACCGATTAGGTCGAATTCAGGGTGCCCGTTGCGACGCATAAGCTGTCCAACTATGATGATCCCGATCAGCGCGAACCCGCCGTATTGGCGCTGGAACCGGTACCAGCGAACGTCGATCGGATCTGGAAGCAATATGCCAACTAGCCAGTGGCCGTCCAGGGGGCCGAGAGGAATCAAATTGAACAGGGCCAGTGACAAGTTGATGATCACTCCCATCAAGACCAGCAGGCCGCCAAAATCAGATTCCTGCCGCGTGAACGCCGTTATCACGCTGTCCGGAGCCAACAGACCGGTTTTCGCTCCTGCAAGGCCGATAAGCGCCCAAAGAACGGCCTGGATGACATTGCTGATGGGCCCCGCGATGACTGCGATGAAGAAGTCCCACTTCGGGTCTTTCATCCGTGCTGGATTCATCGGTGCTGGCTTCCCCCATCCGATGCCAAAACCGGTATACGACGTGATGAGAATCATCATCGCGCCGAGTGGGTCAAAGTGCTTGAAGAGGTTTAGCGTTACCCGGCCGTGAATGCCGGGAGTAGGATCGCCCGCCATATCCGCGAACTTGCAGTGGGCGAATTCGTGGAGGCCAATCGCGAAGAAGATCACGATCAAGTTTGCGACCATCGTCTCTTGCATTACGAAGGGACTCCTGCGAGGCTGCTCGGAATTCGTTCCCTTGCGACCATGTCTTCGAAACTATCTGCCTCTTGGACAAGTTCCCACCTGCCATTCGCCATCAGCATCACGGATCTCGGCCGCGGGTACCGATTGTAATTGCTCGCCATGGAAGCGTTGTACGCGCCAGTGCAAAGCACTTGCAGCAGGTCACCACGCTTCAAGTCGGTTGGGAGTGGAACGTCGTCGAACAGCAGGTCGCTTTCGCAATGTCGCCCAGAAACGCGTACGATTTCGACGCCACCATCTGAAGACTCAGTGTGCGTTGGCAAAACTGTGTACTTGGCGCCATATAGCGCAGGGCGCGGGTTGTCCGCCAGTCCGCCGTCGACAACCACGTACCGTCGCCGTCCACTCGCAGTCGGTACATCCTTGATCACTCCCACCGAATATAGCGTTACGCCCGCCTCTCCCACCAACGATCGCCCGGGCTCTTGCGCTAGGGTTGGCTCAGGTGTGAAACCGTTGAGACCGGATCGAACCGACTCCGCGATTGCCGCGCAGTAGGCCTCAATGTCCATCGGCTTGTCAGCTTCGGTGTAGCTCACGCCGAGCCCCCCGCCAACGTTCAAGTACGAAAGGTGAAGACCGTGCCGCCGCTCAACTTGCTTTAAGAAAATTGCCAACTCCGAGCCGCCGTCACGTTGCGCTTGCGGGTCGAACAGGTTTGAGCCAACGTGGCAATGGATCCCCACCAGATTGAGGTGATGATCTGACGTCAATTTTACGGCCGACTCAGCGCTTCCATCCGCGATATTGAATCCAAACTTGGTATCTGACTGACCAGTTGAGATTTTTTCGTGGGTAATCGGATCGACTCCCGGCGATAGCCTGAGGGCCAGCTTTGTCGAGCACCGAAGGTCAATCAGTTGCTCAAGTTCGCCAAAATTGTCAACCATTATCATGCCGACCCCAACCGAAATAGCGAACTCTAGTTCGTGTCGGGATTTATTGTTGCCATGAAAATGACATCGGCTAGGCATAATCCCGGCCGCCATCGCCGCCCGAAGTTCACCTTCACTGGCGACGTCGATGCCGAGTCCTTCCGACGCCATGATGACGAGCACGGCAAGCGTAGAATTTGCCTTCGAGGCGTAGTTCACCTCGCTGTTCGGCCACGTTTGTCGCATCGCATTGAGATAGCGCCTTGCACGACTACGCATGTGGCCCTCAGAAAGAACGTAGAGCGGGGTGCCAAACTGACGCCTTAGCGATTCGGCGTCTTCTTCCGTCAAGCGAAAAGGGAGGTCCATTTTGAACTCGCTTGACATGGTCTTAAGTATGGCGCATCACCTTTCTCATAGAGAACGGATAAACTTCCCTGCTGATGCCGAGGCCGCGAAGTACAGGAACACGGATACGTGTCGTGGTGCTCGGATCTACCGGCAGCATCGGTACGCAAACCTTGGACGTGGTTCGCGAGCACTCGGACCGTCTAGAAATTGTAGGGCTAGGTGCGCACTCGAACGCGACGCTTCTGCGCCAGCAAGCTTCAGAGTTCGGCGTAACCAAAATTGCCCTGGCCGACAACCGGAAAGATGCTTCGATTTCTGGTGGCATGGACGCCATTTGCGACCTCGCGACTCTGGAATCGGCCGATGTCGTCGTCGTGAGCGTCGCTGGCGTCATTGGCCTCATACCGACAATCGCCGCGATCCGAGCTGGAAAGGACATCGCGCTAGCGAGTAAGGAAGTGCTCGTCGCCGCCGGTGAGATCATCATGCCGCTCGTTCAAGAATACGGCGTGCAGATGACTCCGATCGATAGCGAACACAGCGCCATATTTCAGTGCATGCAAGGCTATTCAGCCGATCAAATTGATGAACTCATCATCACAGCAAGCGGTGGCCCGTTTCGAGGCCGGTCACGCGAGTCGCTTGTATCGGTTAGCGTGAGTGACGCTCTGAATCATCCAACCTGGAATATGGGTGGAAAGATCACTATTGACTCCGCAACCCTGATGAATAAGGGGCTCGAAACAATCGAAGCCAGGTGGCTATTTGATATCCCAATAGATCGAATTCGAGCGGTCGTGCATCCTCAAAGCGTTGTACATTCGTTCGTGAAGTTTCGCGACGGCAGTGTGCTTGCGCAGCTTGGCTGGCCAAACATGAGGCTACCAATTCAATACGCGCTCCTTTTCCCGGATCGGACTCCCAATAAGTTTCGACCTTGGAATCCCGTCGATACGCCGCGGCTGGATTTTGAGCCAGTCGACGATGCGGCCTTCCCCGCTCTTGAACTCGCGAGGTCGAGCTTGAGAACGGGTCAGACGATGCCTTGCGCGCTCAATGCCGCCAATGAAGAGGCCGCAAATGCTTTCTTGCGCGGTGAGGTACGGTTCTTGCAGATAACCGAAATCGTCGAAGAGTGCATGCGTACGCACGCACCGCAGCCGGTCAGTTTGGATTCTTTGCTTGTCGTCGACGCAGAGACGAGGCTATCTGCACGTAGAATGATTGAACACGGACGTAACAAATGATTTCATCTGCCTGGGGAATCCTGTCTTTCCTCCTCCTTGTCTGTCTCATCGTAGGCTTTCACGAGTGGGGCCACTACGTCGCTGCCCGATTCTTCGGAATGGGCGTTGAGGAATTTGCGATCGGCATGGGACCCGGAACTTGGACCGTGTTCAAGCGCCGATACCGAGTCATTAATCCTGAAACTAGCGACGAAAGTTTCGAGGAGACTGCATTCAATCTGCGGCCGCTGCCAATTGGCGGTTTTGTGCGGATCAAAGGTCTTGTCCAAGAAGACCCCGAAGGTGACTCAAAGCTCCCTGGAGGGTTCTACAGCAAACCGGCTTGGAACCGCTGGCTCGTGCTTTTTGCCGGACCGCTTTTTAGCTTCATCCTCGGAATCCTCATGCTATGTTCCGTTTGGCTGAGCGTGGGCCTTCGAGATGACTCCAGCCCAATAATCGGCTCGATGATCAAATCCGGACCGGCCTACATGGCAGGAATTCGACCTGCCGACCGTATTGTCAGCGTCAACGGCAAGCAGATGGCGTCGTTCCTCGATATCGTGAAGTCGATTCGGGCAAGCGACGGGCATGCGCTCAAGATGATCGTGGATCGCCGGGGCCAAACCCTAAATTTCGAGGTCACTCCCGTACTGAGCAGCGAGCCGCTGACCGTAATTGGTCCGGACGACAAGCCTACCGAGGAGAAGAAGGCTCAATATCAACTCAAGGCATCTGCATACGAAACTCGCACAAAGTTGACACCAGGCGCGGCGATTGGTCGCGCGGTACTGACGCCATTTATTGCCCTTAAAGGCATGGTGAACTTGATCATCCACCCCTCAACGCTGAAAGATAACGTAAGCGGCGTCATCGGCATCGCACAGGCAGCGATTGAAGTGTCAGACAGTCTTTACCAGACCATCGAACTCGGAGGCGTGCTGTCGATCTCGTTAGGAATGATGAATTTGTTGCCTATACCTCCGCTCGACGGTGGCCAGATGCTCTTCGCTTTCTACGAGATGGTGCGGAAGAAACGACTAAGCACAAGGATATTCACGCTAGCCCAATTTGCGGGTCTTGCGATGGTGTTCCTGCTAATGATAACTGCGGTCGTTATTGACGTCCAACGTCTTGTAAAGCCGAAGCCAGAAATCGCGAAACAGTAGCGATTACTCGCTTTCGACTCCAGCCCAGGGCGAGCTGTAGTTTGGTGGTTCCTTCGTAATTTGAACGTCGTGCGGGTGGCTCTCTCGGAGGCCGGCGTTCGTGATTTTGATAAATTCCGCTTTCTCGCGAAGGTCTTCGAGCGAGCTTGCGCCAACGTATCCCATTCCAGAGCGAAGTCCGCCTACAATTTGGTTTACGGTATCGCTGAGTGCGCCCTTGAACGGCACTCGGCCTTCGACACCCTCTGGTACGATCACTCCTCCAGCTTCTTTGACCTGCATGTAGCGATCCGAGGAGCCCTGTCGCATGGCTCCGACCGAACCCATGCCGCGGTACACCTTGTAGGCACGGTTGCGGAAAATCTCAGTCTCGCCTGGGCTCTCCTCTACGCCAGCAAACATATTGCCCATCATCACGCTACTCGCTCCGGCAGCGAGGCACTTTACTACGTCACCTGACGATCGAATCCCGCCATCGGCAATTGTCGGAATTCCAAGACTGAGCGCCTCTTCACAACATTCAAGTACCGCTGAAAACTGTGGAACGCCGACTCCGGCTACGATTCTCGTTGTGCAAATTGAACCAGCACCTATGCCTAGGCGGAGCCCATCCGCTCCCAGTTCGTGAAGGGCGCGCACACCCTCCTTCGTCGCGACATTTCCGGCAATGACTTTAAGCGTCGGGAGCTTCTCTTTCAGCATCTTCAAGCAGTTCATCACGCCCATCGAATGCCCGTGAGCGGCATCGATAACGATGAAATCAACTCCCGCGTCTTTCAGCGCCTTTGCCCGCTCGTAAGGTTGTCGCAACGCACCAATCGCTGCCCCGATAATCAGGCGTCCCTTTGGATCCTTTGTCGCGAGGGGGTGGCGTTGGACTTTAAGAATGTCCTTGATGGTAATGAGACCCATCAGCATTCCATCCTTGTCGACAAGTGGCAACTTCTCGATGCGGTGCTCAGCCAATATCTGCTGAGCTTGCTCAAGCGTGGTTCCTACCGGCGCCGTGACGAGGTTTTTTGAGGTCATTCGGGACCGAATCGGCCGCGAGAATTCTGTCTCAAAGCGAATGTCCCGGTTCGTGAGTATTCCAACGAGCTTGCCATCGGTCGACGTGATGGGCACGCCACTGATATGGAAGCGCTCCATCAGGTTCATGGCGTCTTGAATGCTGCTATCTGGGTCGAGCTTGAACGGCTTGGTGATGACGCCGCTTTCACTGCGTTTCACTCGATCGACCGCTTCCGCTTGCTGCTCGATAGGCATATTTCGGTGCAACACACCGACGCCACCTTCGCGAGCGATCGCAATCGCGAGACGAGCGTCCGTGACCGTGTCCATGGGAGCAGACACTATTGGCACACGTAACCGAATTCCGGGCAGGAATTGGGTGCTGAGGTCTACTTCGGAGGGCAGAACCTGCGTGTGTTTGGGAACAAGTAAAACGTCGTCGAAACTAAGGCCTTCACGAAAGGTCGCCATAAGGTTTCAATCTATTATGCTTGATCGGAGTCCAATTGTCCGAGACCTAGGGGAGACTGCGCCTCATTCAGTTATCGACTCAAAGACATTGAATTGCGCAAGTTGTCCCGGATTCAGCGAGCCGAAGTCGCCGCCATCACCGCCAAGATCTGCACCTGCTTGCGTGTATGCGTGAATCGCTTCTTCAAATGTGCAGTTCTCGCGCGGATCAAAACCTTCAGGCCGATTCGTCGCGGCTCGGATTCCGATCCAAGGATTACCGCTGACTATTGGGGCGTCTGAGCTGAAGCTAAGTCGAATTCCGGCATCCAGAACCGACCGAGCGCGCTTCAACGCACCGAACCGTGGTTGGCCGAGTTGCCGCGCATAAGTTGCCCCAAACGCCACTAAGAATTCCGGTTGAAAAGTGCAGAAGACGCCCAAGGCGGCCATTCTTGCAATCTGAGCGTCGCTGAGGAGCATAGCGTGCTCAATCCGGTGGCGGCGAGGATCTTCAGTCGCCGAGAACGCGTCAAGCACTAAATCGGTTGAGTAATCCCCGATGGAATGGATCGCGACCTGATGTCCCGCTCGGTCTGCAATCAGCACCATCTCTTTCAGCCGCTTCTCGTTGTAGATCAACTGGCCAGAGACTTGAGTGCCAGCATCGGTCGAGCTTGCTGGTCGAGAGTTAGCACTTAACACTTTTCCTGACGGGGGCTCACCGGAATACGCACCGTAAATTGCCGCTGTAGCGCTGCCGATTGCCCCGTCTGCAAATATCTTGATGCCCGCGACTTTGCATCGCGCCGCGTCCATGCCGGTAATTAACTCTTCGGTTCGCCGCCAATCAACCGCCTTTGGTCCGAATACTGATTTCCACTGTAGGTAGAGCCTCGTCGAGATTTTGCAACCTCTCTCGGCGGCGAAACGGTACGCCTTGAGCTCGCTTTCGAGGTCGAAGACCCCGGTCATCATATCGTGGGCACAGTTAATTCCGCGCGATGCCATCAACTCACCGGCGGCGAGAATAGCCGTCGTCATCTCGTCAATGGTCGGACGAGGTGCCCTCGAAGTCACCCATTCGTGGGCCGTTTCGAATAGCACGCCTGTCAACTCGCCGTCGGGGCTGCGATCGTATTGGCCCCCTTGCGGATTTGGCGTGTCAGCGTCTATACCGGCTGCACGCAAGGCGGCTGTATTCACGACGCTGGCGTGTCCATTGCTGTGTCGCAGGACAATCGGACGATTCGGCGAAATCGCGTCGAGAGCAAATCGATCCAGATGTTTGCCATCTGGGAACCGATTTTGGTCGTAGTGGACGCAAAGCAGCCAGCTTACGCTGTCATCATTTCCAGCGCAGCTGTCGCGCACTGCCTCAAGGACCTCTGCCTGACTCGCGCAATGGCATAAATTCGGTTTCTGAAGATCTAGGCCCAGCGGCAGGATATGGCAGTGTCCGTCAACAAAGGAAGGCAACACAAACTTACCGCCGAGGTCCGTAACCTTCGCGTCAGCACTCGCGATGCCGGGCCCGCGAGCGACAACGCGGCCATTCTCGATGAGCATCGACTGGCGTTCACACTCATTGCCCCAGCGGACGTTTGCGACGAGTTCACGCACCGAGCGCTCTACTCCCTCGCCTGGCTGAAGACGGCCTTGATAACCTCATCTGGCGTAGTCCAGCCTGCCATCGCCTTTGCTCGTCCGTCCTCAAGCATCGTTTTGTACCCCTGTGCCCTTGCGGTTTCCGCCATTTCAGGGAAGGACGCCCGTCGCGCAACTGCGGCGCGCATTGCTGGAGTTCCAAGAATCAATTCGAAAACACCAACGCGGCCTTTGTATCCGGAGCCACGGCACTCGCTGCAGCCCGTGCCTTTGCCAAACTTGGCGCGCGACACTTCTTCTTCCGTGATCCCTAGCGTGGCGATCTCGTCTTCCGACGGCTTGTACGGAGCTCGGCATTTCGGGCAGTTGAGGCGAACGAGACGCTGTGCGAGAATGGCGTTGAGAACTCCAGCGATGAGATATGGCTCGGCGCCCATGTCAACCATACGGCCGATAGTCTCGATCGCGTTGTTCGTGTGCAGCGTGCTCAGCACCAAGTGACCGGTAAGACCGGCCTGGATGCCGATGGCGAGCGACTCTGGGTCGCGCATTTCACCGACCATCATAACGTCCGGGTCTTGGCGCAAGAACGTTCGCATTACGCGAGGGAAGGTCATTTTTTCGCTGACCATACACTGCGCAATGTTTCGATCAAATTCATATTCGATCGGATCCTCCGCGGTCACGATGTTCTTCGTTTTTGCGTCTAGAGTGTGCAGCGATGCGTACAGTGTTGACGTCTTACCGGAACCCGTCGGGCCTGTAACCAGGATCAGGCCGTAAGGCATCTGAACTGCCCGCTGCCACTTCTTAAGCACGTCTTCATTCATTCCCAGTTTGGGCAGGTCGACACGCATTGCCATCGGGTCCAAGAGGCGCATGACGAGCTTTTCACCGTTCAAACACGGAATACAGGAGGCACGAGCACTGAGTCGACGGCCGTAATACTCCATGTCAATACGTCCGTCTTGAGGCTCTCGATTTTCGTCAATTCGCATTCCTGCCGCGAGTTTCAATCGAGCAATCACGTTTTGCGCCTGCTCACTCGGCAGTGCTCCGTTGTCGTGTAGCACGCCGTCCTGTCGGTAACGAATTTTTAGCTGATCTCGTTCAGGCTGTAAGTGAAT
The DNA here is from genome assembly GCA_038230855.1 of Fimbriimonadales bacterium. Taxonomy (GTDB): domain Bacteria; phylum Armatimonadota; class Fimbriimonadia; order Fimbriimonadales; family Fimbriimonadaceae; genus Fimbriimonas. Next base: position 8,850 of record JBBRML010000005.1, read on the forward strand.
GTCACTCGTGCCGGTGTCAAGGGCTTGCATGAAGATGGCATCCGTGATGCCCACCGCCATCGAGAGGTCCTCGCCTCCCATTTCCCGAATAGTGCCCTGTTCTCGAAGTACGAGTCGAAATTTCTTTGCGGCGCCGAAGTTGCCCTGTGAGTAATCGCTGATCATGAAAGTACCGGTCGCTACTGACTGACGTCAATATTAGCGTAATTGACTCGCAGGCTGGCTAGGGTTCGTTGCTAAGTCATAATTTCCCCAAGTGCCGCGCCGGTTTAGCTTGAATGTGCCTTTGACAATTGTCGTCATATTCTGGGCGTTCAACTTTCCCGCGATGAAGCGGATTTACATCGAAATTCCGCCCGCTACGGTCTGCTTTGTTCGCCATATCGTCATTTGGGCACTTCTGGCAAGCTACTGCTTTTTGACGAAGCGGTCGTTGAAGTTACCCAGGGAAGACGCCTTTCGCATCCTGTTGTGTGGCTTGACGTCGATGGGGCTTTACATGATTCCGTTTCTTGAGGGCCTGAAACTCACGTCGCCGACGAACTGCGCAATCATTCTTGCAATCGCGCCAATCCTAACGATTCTCTTCGCGTGGGTCGCGGGTCAGGAACGGTCGTCTTCGCTCATCCTTCTCGCTGCCGGTGTCGCGTTCATTGGTGTCGCGATCGTGATCGCAGGTGGACCCCATGTCGCACAACACACTTCCCTGCTTGGAGACGGGCTCGTCCTTTTGTCTGCGGCCATCTGGGCGGTTGCGACTGTCATCATGCGGCCGCTACTCGCAAAGTACGATCCGATTCCCCTCTTTACGATGTCGCTACCCGGCGCCCTGCCCGTGCTACTTCCCTACGGTCTCTACTCAATTATCAAGCACCCGGTCACTCACATCAGTCTTGAGACTTCAATTCTGTTTGCTCACGTGACTCTCCTCAGTGGCGTCGTAGCGTTCGTCTGCTATTACACGGGTTTTCGCCAAACAAACGCGACGACAACCACGATGTATCAATTCTGCATTCCCCCTGTTGCAGCGTTCTTTTCTTGGCTGTACGTCCGCCAAGCGATTACCTTGACCCAAATATTAGGCATCTGCGTCGTGATCGCTGGAGTGTGGGCTGTGTCGATTGCTCGGCAGCGCCTTCTGGTGCAATCGGCGCCGGCCTGAAAACGGTAAAATGCAGGTTCCCCGGCCTATGAACAACGAATCAAATAATCAGGAACCCGAAACGACCGAACCGCAGGCGGAGCTGACCGAGGAACTAGGCGAAGCGTCTGAAGTGGCGATTCTTCAGGATCATATTGACCGACTCACTGCCGAGCGAAATCAGCTCCAAGAGCAGGTGCTTCGAACGATGGCGGAGTTCCAAAATTTTCGCAAACGTACACAGGCGGAGTCGATCCTTGTCCGTCAATTTGCGACAGAAAGCTTGGTGACTGCGTTACTTCCCGTGCTGGACAACTTTGACCGAAGCTTGACGCACGCGGAATCTGGCGCGACGGTTGACGCCGTTACCGATGGTATGAGGGCGGTCAGTCGCCAGTTGCGCTCCGTTCTGGAGACACAAAATGTGACTCGAATTCCTGCTCTTGGAACCGCGTTTGACCCGAGCCTGCACGAGGCAATTGCCACCGAAATTTCTCCGGACGTTGATGAGGACAGCATCATCGCAGAAGCTGAAGCTGGTTACAAGATGGGCGACAAAGTGATTCGACCGGCTCGAGTCATGGTGGCTCGAAAGTCGTGAGCCGAAAGCACTTTGGAACGGACGGCGTACGCGGCGTCGCAAACTCAAAACTGACTCCGGAGCTTGCGTTTTCCCTTAGCCAAGCTGCCGGGCGCTATCTCAAAACTCAAAACGTGCCGCACCGTGCGGTAATTGGAGCAGATACTCGACGGAGCGGCACAATGCTGGCCTCAGCGGTAGCCGCGGGACTTTGCTCCGCAGGAATTGACGTTGTGACCATGGGAATCGCTCCTACGCCAGCGGTTTCGTTTGCTGCTCGAACGAGCGATTTTGGCCTCGGCGTGATTATTTCTGCTAGCCACAACCCGGCGCCGGACAACGGAATCAAATTTGTAGGGCACGACGGCCGCAAACTGACCGACGAAACGGAGCTCCACATCGAAAGTTTGATGGGACAGGATTTCGACCGACCCACTGGAGCCGCCGTCGGTTGTGTCTCTGAGGATCGCACACCGATTGCCGAGTACATGGACATGCTAGAGAGCATTGTCCCTGAGCGTCTGGAAGGTCTAACCGTTTCGGTTGACGGTGCTCATGGTGCGGCGTTTGAGTTAGGGCCAGCGATTCTTCGACGACTAGGCGCTACGGTTTTTGAACTCGGCAATCATCCGGATGGCCTAAATATAAACGCCGATGGTGGCGCGACAAAACCGGAAACCGTGCAGGAACATACGCTCGCCCACGGTTCGCATGTAGGCGTGTCGTTTGACGGCGACGCGGACCGTGTCGTCTTTAGCGATGACAAAGGCCGGCTGATCAATGGTGACCGGACAATCGGGATTTGGGCCGCCCATAAGCAACGCCGCAACGAACTTGAACCGCCGATTGTGATCGGAACCGTGATGAGCAACGGAGGCTTCGAGAAGTACATGACGGAGAGCGGAATCAACCTCGTGCGCACTCCGGTCGGAGATAAGTATGTTGCCCAACAGCTTGTTGCCACTGGCGCCTTGGTTGGAGGCGAGCAGAGTGGACACATAATTTTCCCCCTGCGTGGACCAACGGGTGATGGATTGGTTACGATGCTCGAGTTCTTGAGGGTTCTCGTCGTGGACAAGCGGGCATCGTCTGCGTTCTTTGAAGACTACGATCCGTGGCCGCAACTCATGGTCAATGTGGCGGTTGAATCAACAGCCGACTGGTCAACCAAGCCAAATATCGCGCGCGCCCTGGCTCACGCAGAGGAAAACCTCGCTGGCCACGGACGACTCGTTGTTCGCCCAAGCGGCACGCAACCGGTCATTCGTGTTATGGTCGAAGCCGATTCGTACGATTTGCGTGACCGATGCGCTGAAGAAATTGTCAAAGCTATGGAGGCGGACCTGAACGGAATCGTTCACGGTCGCGTAGATCTAACACATGCTCTTGGCGATTGATATCGGCAACACCCACACCGTTTTTGCGGTCAACGAAGGTGACCAATGGCTCGCGATTTGGCGACGCCCCACGCATGCTGATGCCACCGAAGATTTGATCGCCGTTTGGTTGCGTGCGCTCTTCAACATGTCGTGTCTGGAGTGGCGCGTCACGAGGGCAATATGCTCGTCTGTTGTGCCCGCGCTCAATGGCGTGATGGACCGTTTCTGCGAGCAGTGGTTGCAAGTGCGCCTGCAGTTCTTGACCGATGCAGAATCCGTCGGTCTCAAGTCGGATTACGAGGGAGGACTCGGGTCTGATCGAATTGCCAATGTTCTTGGTGCCCTTGCCAAATACGACTCCCCCTTCATTATCGTGGATTGCGGTACGGCGACGACGCTGGAAGTCGTGGATGCAACCGGTACGTTCATCGGAGGAGCAATAATGCCTGGCCTAGAGGTCATGTCGCAAGCTCTGACCCATCGCACCTCACAACTTCCGCAGATTGAGCTTTCGACCCCCGACCGAGTACTAGGGAAAAACACGCGCGACGCCGTTCGAAGCGGCCTCATGTATGGATACGCAGGCGGCATTGATGCATTGATTAGAAAGATATCGTGCGAAGCCGAGTTGCACGAACCGATGGTGATCGCGACGGGTGGGCTGGGAAGTTTGATGCTTGGCCCGAGTTGTATGATCACTGAATACGATCCAACGTTGACGCTCGATGGCCTCGCAATTGCCGCCGATCGGCTAAGCGTTATTCCCCAACGTTAGCGACATTCATTGCCGCCGCCAGGTCGTCGCGTAGCAATTCCTCTAGTGCATACACGCTGCGATCCACCGCCGCGTTGATGAGCTCACGTTCTGCCGGTTTGAACGTGCTCAGCACGTGATCAATCGTAGCGTCGCCACTACGACCAATTCCAATTTTTAAGCGCGGATAATCCTGTGTGCCAAGGCTTCCGACGAGGCTTTTGTGCCCATTGTGCCCGCCAGCGCTGCCCTTCGGTTTGAGCCTGACTCGCCCGGTGGCCATGTCCAGATCGTCTGAGATAACCAACACGCGATCAGGCGGCACCGAATATTGCTTAGCAATCGGTGCAACAGCCTGTCCGCTGAGGTTCATGTATGTGAGTGGCTTGACAAGAGCGATAGCTACCCCGGACACCGCACCGATGCCGTATTGCGCGCGGTGCTTCGCTATGTTGAGTTTGACCTTGTGCTTGATCGCAAAAGCCTCGACAACTTCAAATCCAACGTTGTGTCGAGTCCCCCGATATTCCGGTCCGGGGTTGCCGAGGCCGACAATGAGCCAATCAACGGTCGTCGGAGTCGGCGTTTTCTTACGGAACATGGCTCAGTGACTGGAAATTGTCGCTGGAGTGTTTGACTTCTCTGGTGGTTCACCGTCGTTCTGACCAACCACGCCACCGGCGACTAGACCCAAGATAACAATCCCTAGGACAACACGGTACAGAACAAAAGGAGTGATACCTTTCGTCTGAAGAAACTTCATCAGGTACGCGATTGCCGCGTAGCCCACAAAGAACGAAACGACCGTCGCAATTATCGTCGGGGTCATGAGTTCGCCGCCAACGATTGTCTTTCGGTGATCCATTAGCTCCTTCAGGCCAGCGAGGGTGATTCCCGGGACACCCAGCAGAAACGAAAAGCGAGCTGCGGCGAGCCTATTAAAGCCGCTGAACAATCCGCCCGTGATGGTACTGCCGGAGCGACTCATTCCTGGGATTAGCGCAAAGCACTGCCATAGTCCGACCTTTACGCCATCCAGGACGGTGATCGAATCATCGGAACGCCCTTGGTCACCTTTCCGGTCCGCAATAAACATCAGCACGCCCATGAAGATCAACGAGAAGCCGATGAAGTAAAGTCCGCGAAATGTGTGCTCAATACGGTGCTTGAGAACCAATCCGAGGATGATGATCGGCAGAGTTCCGACAAAGACGGCCCAGCCAGTTTTTGCCGCCACCGTGCCCCGCTCCTTTCCAGTGAGCGACACCGCCCATCCACGGACTGTATCTCCGAGCTCTTTGCGGAAAAAAATGAGTACGGCTACAATTGTGCCGAGCTGAATGACGGCGGTGAACGCCGTGAAATTCGCATTATCTACCTTCGGATCTAATAGAATTTGGGCGAGGCGGAGGTGTGCATTACTGCTCACCGGCAAAAATTCCGTCAGACCTTGAACGATGCCGTAAAGGACGGCGTGCAGTATAGAAATCAAGACCACCTATTGTGGCTTATCTCCTGCGCATTATTCCAAGTCAACGCCGAGCGCAGATTCGACCTCGGACGTGTCCCAGTTGTCGCAATCGAGTCTCATACAACGAATGATCCGTTGTGAGACCCCGGACTCCTTCTCGACTTCTGCTACCGATGAGAAGCGGCAATCAAGGCACATATCGGGCTCGAGAAGGCGAACAATCTTGAGAGGCTTTTGAGACATTCTTTGAAATCCTGAGGCCTCGAGGGAGGCGTACGGGATGATTTCCACCTTGCGGAGCGGTCGATCTTCAAACAATTACCAGTGTTCGGTCGGCAAAACCAACAGGTTATTTGCCGCCCCTCGCGGAGTTACCAGCCGTATCTTGCAGCGTTCTCAAGCCTCTTCATGCTGGCTAGCACTCCAAGTCGTTGAACCAAGCAGCGCCGTTTGCAGCATATGCAGATATTCGTCGGCGCCAACTTCAAACGCCCCTAACGTAGAAAGGTGCGGGTTAAGTATTTGTGCGTCAAAGATCGTAAAACCCAGCGACCGGCATTGTTCGACCATCGCGGCCAGGGCCACTTTTGATGCATTCGATGTGCGGTGGAACATCGATTCGGCAGAAAAGCATTGACCAAGAGCGACGCCGTAAACACCGCCAACGAGTTCGCCGCTCTCCCAGACTTCCGCGGAATGCGCCCACCCCTCAAGGTGCGCCTGCGTGTATACGCGGATGAACGCCTCGCTTATCCAGTTGTCTCGTGGTCGCAGACAATTTCGCATGACTCGCTCGAAGGCTTGATCAAACGTCACCGCGAATTGACCCGATTGAATCGTCTTTCGCAACGATTTACTTATATGAATTCCTGTGATCGGCAGCAGGCATCGGTGGTGCGGTCGGAACCATTCGACCACGTCTGTCCGCATGTTCGTCGTCATGGGAAACGCGCCTTGAGAATATGCGTATCGCAACATCCACGTCGTGAGTTCTGTTCCTTTCATTCACGCACCACGCTGAGCTAAGGCCGGCGGCGTCACCAGGTTTCCTGTCCGCGCCGAACTGTAAGATTATGCCGCGTGGTAAAACGTGCCGATGACTGCGATTGAATTTGCCACTTCACAAGCAAAAGAGACCGGATACATGCTGGGTCAGGTGTTGAAAGATTGGCCAACGGACTGCTCAAGATTCAAAACTCACCCGTCCGGCATGAGCGCAACTCAACAAATCCAGCACTTGACCGAATGCTACATGGCGTTCGAAGCGCACTGCGACGGCGCTCCATTCAGCTGGGGAGCATACGCTCCACCTTCAGACGATTGGGCTGTTGTCGTCGCTGCATTCGAGAACGCGAGGCACTCGGGACTTTCAAGGCTTGCCGCCCCAACCGAAGAGATGCTCGAACACTTGAACGCCTATGTGATCGCGCACGATCACTATCACATCGGGCAGCTTTGCGCATTAAGAATTGCGTGTGACCAGACCTGGGATCCGTATTGCATCTATCAGACGTAGGGATTGCTACTTAGTGCCGCGCTCAGTTAATTCTCGAATCATCTCGACTTGCATCTCTTGAATCTCTAAAAGATGTTTCCATTGGTCGTTCAATAGCAGGTCGATCTTTTCGTGTAACGCTCGAACTTCGACTTCTGCTTTCAGATTGGTTTTGTAATCGTTGTCGGCGCTCAATCGTGAGCGTTGTTCCTGGCGGTTCTGACTCATCATGATCACGGGAGCTTGGATCGCGGCAAGGCATGACAGGACGAGATTCAGAAAAATGAACGGATAAGGGTCGAATGGGTGCCGCAGGATCGCAAACGAGTTGACAATCATCCAGGTCCCGAGGACGAAGGCGAACAGACGAATGAACTGCCAGCTTCCACCGAAAGTGGCGATTTTATCGGCGAGCCGTTCACCGAAAGTCATCGTTCGCTCGAACTCTCTCGCTGTGTTCACCGCCATCAACTCACGTTCCGCAACGCTTGTCAGTACTTGCTCGTTGAGCTTCGCAACGTCGTCGTCATTTGCTGCCATGAGTGCGGTTTCGATGTGCTGCATCCGAGCGGTGTTGACGGCCTCCAGAGAGACGTAACCTGAAGGATCCCATTCCCGATCGTCTCGCTTAAGGTGGGGCAGGATTGACTCGCGCACAAGATCTGCCGGGATAGCCGCGCTCAAGGGGACGTCAATATCGAGCACCTGACAGCGGACGTGACGTGAATTTTGCGATTCTGGAGTCATCTCGTTCCAAGAGACGCGCCCGCTAACACAGACGATGCAGATTCGATTACTTACGTGCAACGAGGTATTGGCGCAGCTCCTCGGAAAATCGCGCGCCCTCGTCCTGCATCACGAAGTGCAACGAGTTCTTCATCACGACGAACCGTACTGAATGTGCGGCGGCGAACTGTAGCTCGTACTGCTTCCGAAGCGTGGCCAAGGACGCCTCGTCACTCGCGTATCCACCCGGCACGAATACAAGGGCGTTTCTCTTCATCCTGCCGATCAGGCTGCGCAAGTCAATCTGCATCATTTCGGCAATGGATTGCCCCACCGCTGCTGGGTCTGATCGCTGCGACTCCTGCCAGATTGGCGTCCACGCAGACTGGTTATTCATTTGTGACATCAGGGTTCCCTTCGACGTCTGTTTCCAACTGTCGGACGACATGCGTAAATAAAGGTCACGAATACCCACGGCGACGGGTGCAACCTTTGCGGGAAGCGTTGTTGGGTCGAGTAGCGCAGGTTGCCAGGGTAATCCGTCCACCGACACGCAACCTCCGAAGAGATCCGGCCACGTTGAGTTGAGCCACAGTGAAATCCCTCCGCCCATTCCATGTCCGACAAACACAGGATGATCGAGGTGGTGGCTCTTGACGTATCGAACGATGTCTTTGCAGATGTTTATGAGCACAGGCTTGCCAACTCCCCTCCGACCCGCGAAGCCCGGCAACGTCAGCAAGTGCGATTGATAGATGTCCGATGGAAGCGAGGACACGGTTTCCGCCCAAACGGCAGGACCGCAGCCGCTGTCGGAGACGAATAGAACGGCTTGACCGCGCCCGACAACCTTCGCCTCAAAGCAGAACTCGTCGCTCGAAGCATTCCCTGTCGTGTGGGCAAAGGCAATCGCGGCCGCCAGCGTCAGCATGCGTTTCCATTATCCCACGAGGAGAACAATCAGCTACCGGCAGGTACAATATGACGTTCTATTTCACACGGGTTAGGTTGCGCAACCAGGTCTCCAAAGGTTTGGAGTTCACAAGCGCAAAAACAAAACCGGCCCGGAGGACAAACCTGGAGGAATAATGGCTCAACTCAGCATGAAAGAGTTGCTGGAATCTGGCGTGCATTTCGAGCATCAAACCCGTCGCTGGAATCCCAAGATGAAGCGCTATATATATGGCGCTCGCAACGGCATTTACATCATTGATCTACATCAGACGATCAAGATGTTCGAGGATGCCCTCAACTACGTCAAGAAGATCGTCGAGGACGGCGGCACGGTGCTGTTTGTCGGCACGAAGAAACAGGCCCAGGCTGCAGTAAAGGAAGCTGCGGAGCGATCCGGACAGTACTTCGTCAGCGAGCGCTGGCTTGGCGGAACTCTGACAAATTGGCGAACCATTCAGGCTCGCGTAAACCGCCTCAAAGAGCTAGATCGCATGGAGTCGGACGGTTATTTCGACCGATTGCCGAAGAAGGAAGCTTTGAAGCGACGAGAAGAGCGCGACGAACTGCAGCGCTTCTTGGGTGGCATCCGCAATATGGCGGCCGCACCGAGCGTCATGTTTATCGTCGATCTGAACAAAGAGTCGATCGCGGTGGCCGAAGCACGAAAGCTGAATATCCCGATCGTCGCGATCTGCGATACCAACTGCGACCCAGACATGGCAGACATCATTATTCCGGGCAATGACGATGCGATTCGAGCGATTCGGCTTGTCACACAGAAGTTCAGCGACGTGATCCTCGAGGCGCGACCGCTGAGCGAAGCTCTGACCGAAGGCACGACCGACGGAGTTGAGCAGTCCGAAGAGGATCAAGAGATGGACTACGTAGCTCCTATCGATGCCGAACTACTAAAGGCGTTCGGTGCAGATTCAGAGGTGAGTGTCTAAATTGGCGTACAGTGCAGCAGATGTAAAGAAACTTCGTGACGCGACAGACGCGCCGATGATGGAGTGCAAGGCCGCCCTTGAAGAAGCGGACGGCGATTTCGAGCGTGCGAAGACCATTCTGAAAGAGAAGGGCAAAGCACAAGCGGGCAAAAAAGCCGGCCGTGCAACGGGCGCTGGCGTGGTTGCTGTCGCAGCTAGCAATGATGCCAAGATTCTCGGTGTCGTTGTCGTGGAGTCGGAGACGGACTTCGTTTCAAAGAACGCAGGGTTCGTCTCGGGCGCCCAGAAAGTGGCGGAATACGTACGCGATAACGGTGTCGATGACGCGAAAATGCAAGAATTTGCCGCTGAGTTGGTTGCGCTGTTCCGGGAGAATATTGTTGTCGCACAAGCGGTTCAATTGACTTCTGAAAATCCAATGGCTTACTACGTACACCACGATCAGTCAAAAGGCACGGTCGTGGTTTCTGAAGGAGCCAATGCAGGAGGAGAAGGAGCGCGAAAGGTCGCGATTCACAACACCGCGTTCGGCGCGTCCGTTGTCTCGAAGGACCAACTTGCCCAGGATGTTCTGGACAAGGAATATCAAGAGCAATACAACCGTGCGATTGCCGAAGGAAAACCAGCCAACGTTGCTGAAAACATGGCGAAGGGCCGGGTGAACAAGGAGTTCATCAAGTCCGTGGTTTTGTTGGAGCAACCGTTCTATCTCGACCTTTCTAAGTCGACTGAGCAATGGCTTTCCGAGAACCATAACGGGCTGAAGATCACGGGATTCAAATACGTGGCCGTCGGTCAGACTGCAGGCGAATAAGTTCGTCTTTCAATAGGCAAGGGCTCCCGGCGATGACCTCGTCAGGAGCCCTTCTTTTGTAATCAGCAGTTAGCGGTCGCGCGTCCGCATGATAGCTAGCGGCAAGAACGGAATCAGTATCAGCACGATTGCGGTTGTGCCCGAATTAAGGAAGACCAAGTTCGAAAAGGGCCACTTCAAATCATCAGAGAGCTTGGAGCCAACGATGTCGGCACCGAACAGAGCTACGTTTCGGATGGACAAGATTAGACTGTAGCCGAGGCCCTCGCAGCCTTTCGGCGTGGCACGAGCGGCAAAGTCGAGTATCGCAAGTTCGGCCAAAGTGAAGAAGAATCCGTTTTGCGCCTCGCAAAACATCGCCGTTGACTTGCTGTTGTACTTGAGATAGAAAAGCGTTCCCGCTGCGGCCAGCGTGACTCCAATCACGAGCAAACTCTTCAGCGGCACGCGTTTCACCAACTGCGAATAAACGACGGCCGCCAAGAGGCCGCATCCTCCGCTAAACACGCCGAGATTCCCAATGAACTGCTGGTTCATTTTGAGCTCTTCTGTCTGCCGATAGTAGAGCGGGGTACTAAATCCAGGAGAGAAGTAGAACAGCGCGACGAAGAGAATGGCCATCCATAACGTACCGCTCGTGCCGATCGTCTTGAGTTGTCGCGACGCATTCGTGAGAGCGACGGTATTGGTTTGCTTGACGCCCTGTTCTCGCAAGAATATCCATGCGACGGGAAAGAGCGACAAGATGATCGCCGCATTTGCTCCGCTCGCAACGAGGAACGCGCCGCCGGCAAGAAATCCCGACAGCGGACCTTGTACTAGCGTGCAGAAGTTCTGGACAAAAACTCTGAGTGCAGTTAGGCGTCCTGTTGCTTGAATGCGCTGTCCAGCTTCTACGAGATACGCGCCGATGACCGTAGAGCTCATCACCATAAAGACATTTACGATGATGCAGGCGTACAGGAGCGGTCCGTACTTGTGAGGAACGAGCCCGACGCCAATCCAGCTCAACCCAGCTAACAGCGAGCTGATCAGCACATAATGGCGTCGCCTCGTCTTGAAAAGCGGGAATGCGTCGGTTAGAATGCCCGCGAGCGGCTTGAAATACCAGGCCAGGCCACACAGGAAGAAGAACGACGCCATCTGCGTCTTCGTGACGTGGATTTCGTCCTTGAGCAAATGTTGCAGCGGCAACTTGCCAATGGTTTGCGGCTGCCCGAGCGTCGTCGCAAAGATGCCGACAACGATTATGACCGCCATGACGAAAAGGCTGTCGTGCTTTGTGCCGCTCGCGTCTAAGGCGGGGTCACTTGCATTGGTGGTGACTTCATGTTCGCTCATGATTAAACTCTGTACGCACTTCGACGAACGAAGACGTACCCGACGATACAACCACGATCGATTTTGTCGGGCACGACCGGCTTTGGCGCTTCCTTAGAATAGACCAGGCAGGCTGCCCGTCGAATCGCCAAGTTTCTCGCCGTGAATACCGACTCGGTCGAGCATCGAGACGTAAAGGTTGGTCATTGGCGTGTTCGGTGCGTACCGGATGTGGCGACCAGTTACAACTGCCCCGCCGGCCTTACCCGCGAACAAGACTGGAAGGTCGTCGTGGTTGTGACGATCTCCATCACTGATGCCCGCTCCGTACACGATCATCGAATTGTCGAGGAGTGTGTGGCCATCTACTTCCTTGATCGAATTCATCTTGCCAAGGATGTACGCGAGTTGCTCTACGTGGAACGTGTCAATCTTCTTCTTGGCTTCCAGCTTGGATGCGTCCGTTCCGTGATGCGAAACCTCGTGGTGGCCGTCGCTAACTCCGATCTCTTTGTAGTTCCGGTTGTTGCCGTCGTTCGCGAACATGAATGAGCATACGCGAGTGAGATCCGCCTGGAAAGCCAGAACCATCATGTCGCCCATCAGTCGAATGTGTTCGGCGAAGTCAGCGGGAATTCCGTCCGGACGATGTCCAGCGGCCATTGCAAATGCTGCATTTTCAGATTCAAATCTTGCCAGGCGTTGCTCGATTTCCCGCACGCAAGTGAAGTATTCGTCGAGCTTGTTCTGGTCTCGGTGGCCCAGCTGACCCCGCAACTTGGAGGCATCGTCAAGGACGACGTCGAGAATGCTTTGTCGGAAAAAGTCGCGTCGCTTGATGCTAACTTGGTCTTTTCCGTCACCAAATAGTCGCTCAAAAACCGCGCGAGGATTAACTTCCTTCGCTACTGGAGTGCGCTCACCCCTCCAGGAGATGCTCGATGTATAGGCACAACTATATCCTGAGTCGCAGTTCCCTGCCTGAGCACCACGCTCGCAACCGATTTCAAGGGAAGCGAATCGAGTCAGTTTTCCGTTTCTCTGTGCGGCTAACTGGTCGACCGAAATCCCAAGGTGGATGTCGTCTCCCGCCGTCTTCTTTGGGTGAACACCCGTGAGCCAAGCGGCTGCCGAGCGGGCATGGTCTCCTGGACCGTCGCCCAACTCAAACGCGTTGTGCTGAGCAAGTCCCGTCAAAACGTTCATCGAGTTTCGAACGCCAGCTAAGGGCTGCAGAACCGAAGGCAATTCGAAAGTCGATCCCTCTGCAGTTGGTGTCCAGTGGGGCATGCTCATTCCGTTTGGCACGAAGAGAAATCCCATGCGAACGGGTCGAAGCGCGGCGGGGACCGACTGCGCCATTACGCTCGAGGGAATCATTGCCTCAAGTATCGGGAGAGCGACCGCTGCCCCTGCCCCACGCAAAAATGTTCGACGATCGATGTGTTGGCTCATGGTTTGGTTGTCGTTTCTCCTTGACGTTTTCTAAACGGATCGCTTAGAACTATGGACGTTACTAACGTCGAAAACTTGTATCCGTCTGATGCAACCGTCTTCACAATTGCATCGACCGCACACTTGTCATTCTTGGTCGTACCGCGACCTAATGAATAGGTTAGCATCCGATCTGCCAAATTCCGCACAAAAAGTGCCTTATCCTTTAGCAAAATGCCCCTCAGATCGGCCGGCCCGGTAAATTTACTTCCCGTCGGCAACACACCGCTGGCGTCAATTGGCGACCCGTCCGCGGAGTCGCGCCACACGCCTGTTGGGTCGAAATTCTCCATCCCAAACCCAAGTTGATCCATAACGCTATGGCAGGTCGCGCATGCCGGGTTCTTGCGGTGCATTTCCAATCGTTTGCGAACGGAAAGCGTAATGTCGGTCGGCGCCGTTTCTTGTAGCGCGGGGATCCCAGGTGGCGGTGGTGGGGGCGGGGTGCCAAGAATCTGCTCAAGAATCCACTTGCCGCGCTTAACCGGAGAAGTCCGAGTGGGATTCGAAGTCAAAGTCAGGATCGAACCTTGAGTCAACACTCCCGCTCGTGTAGGTGATGTCATTTCGACCTTGCGGAATTCAGGTCCACTCACACCCGCAATCTTGTAATGTTTGGCCAGAGTTTCGTTCAGATATGAATAGCCACCCGAGATGAATTCAAGCACGCTTCGATTCTGTGTTCGTACTCCATCGAAGAACATCTTTGTCTCGGTCACCATCGCATTCTTCAAATTGTCGTTCCAATCCGCATTCTTCTGTGGATCTGGGGTCACGACATTCAGCAAGCGCAGATTAAGCCATTGACCCGCGAAATTGTCGGTCAAAGCATGCCCGCGGGGGTCGGCAACCATTCGCTTGACCTGCGCAGCTAAGATGGCTTGATCTTGTAGCTTGTCCGACTTTGCTAGATTCATCAGTTCATCGTCGGGCGTCGATGACCATATAAAGTAACTCAGGCGAGACGCAAGTTCATAGCCCGTCAACGCTCGCACACCCGGTCGCTCAGCCTCAATACGGTAAAGGAAGCGCGGGCTGATCAGAATCGCCGTGACCGCGAGTTGGATTCTGCGTTCGAACTCTTCTCCGGTTTTCTTTGCGACGTTATACACCGTCATCAGGCGGTCGACGTCTTCAGTGCTCGCGGGTTTTCGGTACGCCTTCGACGCAAACGCAGCAAGCATCTTTCGCGCATCCGATTCTTCGGTTTGCTCAGTCGGATCGTACGGAATCACCTTCCGATGGCTTTGGGAGCGAGTATGGAGCGAATCAAGCGGTCCCTCTACATCACCCCCGACGATGGCGAGATTGCGATCCCGTCGGTCCTCAGGCAGACTAGCTTCGTAAAAGTCATTGAGGAAGGCGACTTCGAACTGATGGACGCCCGAATTCTGGTTTAAGATGAACTCAAGGTCCATCGGATGATCCTTCTTATTTGGCAGGTCAAATGTCTTTAATGCTTGGCCGTCCATCGAAATCGTAGCCTTAACGACTTCTGGCCCAGCCTGCTGACCGTAGACTCTGACCTTGTAGCGATACTGTCCACTTCGCACGATTCGAACCGGCGAGGCCGCCGTTGAGTTCGAGTAGACAATCGCGTCAGTTCCAAGCATCGAGGTCAATTTCCCTCCGAACGATGCGGCTGGTAAATGCATTCGTAGTCGGTACGGGAGCTCGATGACTCGCTCGGCGACCTTTTCCGCCGCCGAAATGTACTTCTCCATAAGCAACGGAGAAATCGACAGCGTTTCCCCCATGTTGTCGAAGCCGTTTCCGACGTCATCTCCCGGAAACTCATCGGCGGGCCGAAGGTCAACGCCAAATAGATCTCGAACCGAGTTGTTGTATTCCTCTCGATTTAAGCGCCGCATCGTCACCCGGCCGGGCTCAGCGAGCTTGCAACTGACTGCAGTCGCGATGTTGATCCAATCCGCTAAGTGTTGGCGCTGTTGCTGCGTTGGCATTGCCTCACCTTGGGGAGGCATTTGAGCCGTAGAAACCTTACGCAGGATTTCTGCCAATAAGTCTGCATGGGCAACGGCGGATTCTGCGGAGCTAAGCGATTTGGGAAAATCCGCGTGACATTTGACGCAAAACTTTGCGGTGAAGCCCTTCACATCGCGTGCAAAGTCAGGCTTCGCTTCGAAAGTGACGGACTTTTTTGAAGTCTTCTTTTTCCCCTGCAATGCCGCTGAGGATTGTAACGAACCGCACGCCAGGAGTCCTGCTCCGACCGCAACTCCAACCCATGACCAACCCTTCCCTGCGTTTCCTCCGTTCCAGCCAAGCATTTCTATCCTAAATTCTACGTCATTCCAGACGGACCGGATACCCAACTTGGCGAGTTACAAGAATGAAAGGTTCGCAAATTGCTTGTATCCTGATAAAGATGGTTGATGAACCCGGGAAACAAGGCGGCCTACCGTCTGATGAAGACATTGCGGCCCGATTTCAAACCGTGCGGGATCAATTGAACAATCACACCCCAGCGGGAGACGAGCTGGAACTTGATCTGCGCGAAAACCAAATGGTTGAAAGTGTCTCCGCACTTTCTCACGGGGCAAAACGCGACGCCTCGCTGGATCAGCTTGAATCCCAGATGTCGGACCTTGCTGATAGTGCAAAGAGGACTCGTCAGGCGCGCTCGAAGCATGTCGGACTTGACGAGAAAACGATCAAAAGCGGCGTTGCGAACGCTCGCGCGACAGGCATGGGCCTCGTTATTTTCTATATGATCGTCGGCTGCCCTCTCGCCGGCGCCGGAATTGGCTACCTGCTTGACAAACTGCTCGGGACCAGCTTCCTGATGATCGCACTCACCGTTACGGGATGCGTCGGCGGATTCGGATTGGCAATACCGATGATGAGCCGCCACATGAACGACTGATGGCCCCGACTTCAGTTATTCGAGGTGCGTCAGTTTTCGCCATCGCTTCGGGAATCGCCATCTCCGCTATTTGGGGCTGGGCACCCGCAATTTGCTTCATGCTCGGATTCTTGGGAATGGTTTGCCATCTCGTTGGTTTATGGTTCCTCATCTCTCTCATTGGAAGTTCAGCACAGAGCGCGAGTGGCCTACCCCCAAATATCCTTGCTCGGGGAGCGCAAATGCTCATTTTGATTCCGATGGTGTTCATCTTTATGCCGCTTGCACAACGACTTGGGCGGGTCGGTCAGTTCGGTTTTGCCGGTGGGTTTGCCTTCGCAACGCTTATCGGCGTGGTCTTCTTGGTCGCGAAAACGCGAGAAGCGTAGATTAATGAAGGGCGATGCTTGGGTATAATTTTTGCCGGTTGCGGGGGCAGATTTGTTCTCACACCGACCAAATCACGCCATGGATGTCGTCCTTTCGAACGCCACAAATTTAGTCGCTGACTCGGCCGCAGAATCGTCCCATGAGCCAAGCGTTCTAGGTCAGGCAATTTACATCGCGCTGGTTTTTGTGATCCTGTTTGCCCTGATGGCGGTGGCGAAAAAAGGATTCACTTCTCGAGTTTTTACTAATCGAATCTCGTGGCTCTTTGAACAGGTCTATCTGTTCATCCAAAACCTTTGCATCGGCACGATTGGTCCGCACGGCAAAAAATACGTTCCAATGATGATGACGCTGTGGCTAGTCATCTTTTTGTCGAACATCTTGGGTCTTTTCCTTTCCGAGACGCCAACCGCGAACCTGAGCTTCAACTTCGGTATGGCGGTTCTCACGATCGTGTACGTACAGTTCGAGGGAATCAAGACGAACGGCTTCATCGGCCACATCAGCCACTTTGCCGGGCCGAGGCTGCCGTTAGCGATGATCCCGATCACGGGCATGCTGTTTCTGATTGAGATCGTTTCTGAGGTGATGAAGAATCTGTCCCTCAGCCTTCGACTTTTTGCAAACATTCACGGCGGCCACGAAGCGGTCACGGCGATCTACAACCTCGGATGGATGTACTTCATTCCGATTGGAGCGTTTTTGCTCCCGATCAAGATCCTTGCCTGTGTAGTTCAGGCGCTTATCTTCTGCACACTGACTTGCGTTTATCTTTCGCTCGTCACACACCACGAAGATCACAGCGATGGCGGTCACCTCGCGCACGCTCACTAAACGTTTTGCACCAAATAACACAGCAAATAATCAGGAGAACCTAAACACAACATGACAGGCTCAGCATTCGGAATTGGCATCGGACTTACATCACTCGGCGTAGGTATCGGCCTCGGACTTATCGGCTACGGTGCTATGCAGGGCATGGCCCGACAGCCAGAAGCGATCAACAAACTGCAGATGAACATGCTCATCGCGCTTGCGTTCGTTGAACTCGTCTTCCTTCTCAGCTTCTTCCTCGGCAACGCCCTTATCAAGTAAGGTCGCCACCGCCTCGGCTCCAGCCAAACCGTTGGAGCCGAGTTCATCAGACTCCACTAAACACATGAGCAACACGAATCAGAAGTCCAATATGGCCGCACCGATCGCTATCGCGGGGCTGGCGCTTATTGGTGTTGGATTCTTTATTCATACGGCGACAAAAGAGTTGACGGAAACCTTGGCTCAGAAAGGTATTCCGCTCGATTTGGGCATGAGTGTGTCCATGATCGGCCTCTTCATGTTCGTTTTTAAGGTCGTGCAAGGGTATTTCATCACTCCCCTAGGCAACGCGATCGACGAGCGCAATTCGAACTTAGAGCATACGTTTGTCGAGGCCGAAAGTCTTCGTTCTGAGATGCAAAAGATGCGCTCTGACTACGAAGCTAAACTGGCCCAGACGGAGGCGGACGCGAGATCTCAAATTCAGGCTGAAGTGAAGAAAGCCCAGGAACTTCGCACTTCCATCATGGCGGAAGCGAGCAAGAATGCCGACTCACTGGTCCAACGCGCTCAAGATGAAATCGCGAGCGAAAAGGCAAAAGCGTTGACTGAGATTCGAACTCACGTCGTTGATTTGACGATGCAAGCCGCGACCAAGGTCGTTGGCGAGAACATGGATAATGACCGCAATCGGCGGCTTGTTCAGGAATTTATCGATACCGTCGAGGTTCGAGCTTAAATGCACGACACGCGCGTTGCCAAACGATATGCACGTGCGCTGTTCAGTGCGGCGACTGCGGGAGACATGGTCGGGGCCGTTGAGTCCGATTTAAATACCATTGTGGCTGCCCTCAATTCCGATCCAAGATTGGCGACATTTATGATTGCTCCGCAATCTTCGCGAGACGCCAAGCATGCGCTTCTGACCTCCGCCTTCGGCGATCGGGCCACTGCCCTAACGCTGCAGATCCTGCGGGTGATGTTGAACAAGGGTCGTGAATCAGAAATCACTGCTGTCCGAGACGAGTTCGTCGTCTTGCGAAGGGAGATGGAAGGAGTTATTCTTGCCGTCATCACCAGCGCGGGACCACTGGACGAGGGCCAGCAAATCGCTATCCAATCCAAGCTGACTCAGAAGCTGAACAAAAAAGTCGAAACTGAATTTAGGGTCGACCCTTTCCTCATCGGCGGCGTTCGCGTTGCCTACGGCGACTACGTACTGGATGGGTCAGTGCGCGGAACGCTTAACTCAATGCGTGAGCGGCTACGCCACGACGTCCTAATTCAACCCTAACCAAAGAGAAGTCTCATGGCCAGTATCCGACCAGAAGAAATTACCGACATCCTGCGACGTGAGCTCGATCGATTTGAAAAGTCGGTCGACACGGAACACGTAGGCACCGTCATCCAAGTTGGCGATGGTATTGCCCGCGTCTATGGCCTACCCGGCTGCCAGATGGGCGAACTACTCGAGTTCCCGAATGGCGTTATGGGGCTGGCCCTGAACCTCGAAGAAGCCTCCATTGGCGCGGTTCTTCTCGGCGACGACACCCTAATCAAGGAAGGCGACGCCGTTAAGCTGAGCGGAAGGATCATCGAGATTCCGGTCGGCAAAGGCATGCTGGGTCGCGTGGTAAACGCTCTCGGACAACCAATTGACGGAAAGGGGCCCATTCACAGCGAAGAGTTCCGACGGGTTGAAGTGATCGCTCCCGGCGTTGTCCAACGCCAACCGGTTACCCAGCCACTCCAGACCGGCATCAAGGCCATTGACGCGATGATTCCCATCGGTCGAGGTCAACGTGAGTTGGTCATCGGAGATCGCCAAACTGGCAAAACCACAGTTTGTATTGACACTATTATCAATCAGAAGTTTACGCACGAGCCAGGCGGTGAGCCCGTCTACTGCATCTATGTGGTGTGCGGACAGAAGATGTCAAACGTTGCCCGCATCGTGCAAACGCTGAATGAGTACGGCGCCATGGAGTTCACAACGATCGTTGTGGCAAGCGCTGCAGAAGCGAACGCAATGCAATACCTCGCGCCGTTTGTGGGTTGTACGATTGGAGAATATTTCCGCGACAACGGCATGCACGCCCTCGCGATCTACGACGACTTGTCGAAGCACGCACAGGCATACCGAGCCGTTTCACTCTTGCTTCGTCGCCCGCCAGGTCGTGAAGCCTATCCCGGAGACGTTTTCTATCTTCACAGCCGCTTGCTAGAGCGAGCCGCAAAGCTTTCAGATGAGCTTGGTGGTGGCTCCCTAACCGCTCTGCCCATTATTGAAACGCAGTCGGGAGACGTCTCGGCGTATATTCCGACCAACGTGATTTCGATTACGGACGGCCAAATCTACCTTGAGCCGGACCTCTTCTTCGCTGGCGTTCGTCCTGCGATCAACGTGGGTATTTCCGTCAGCCGTGTCGGAGGAAACGCCCAGATCAAGGCAATGAAATCGGTTGCTGGCAAGCTCAAGCTAGAGATGGCGCAGTACCGCGACGTCGCCGCGTTCAGCCAGTTCGCTTCAGACCTTGACGTCGCCACCCAGCGTCAGCTCGCGCGCGGTCAACGGCTAACTGAACTGTTGAAGCAGGACATTGCGAGTCCGATGACGGTGACGGATCAGGTTATTTCGATCTACGCTGGAAGCCTTGGTGTGCTCGACATCTTGAATAACAATCAAGTTAAGGCATTCGAGGCAGGATTGCTCAAGCACATCCATGAGAAGTATCCGGACATTGTCGAATCCATCCGACAGACAAAGGCCCTTGGCAAGGATATCGAAGAAACCCTCAAGAAGGCCGTTAACGAGTTCGCTTCCACGTTCAAATAAACAACCAGAATGCCAACGCTAAAAGAGATTCGAGCCCGTATCAAGACGGCGAAGAACATCCAGCAAATCACGAAAGCGATGAAGCTGGTGGCCGCCGCACGCCTCAAGCGTGCGACGGACCGGGTTCTAGAAGCCAGACCCTACGCTGACAAAATGCGTCAGCTCATGGGCTCGATCTCTTCGGCGGGCGAATTGCCCCCGCACCCTTTGATGGACAAGCGACCAGTGAAGCGAGCGGCCATCATCGTAATCACATCCGATCGCGGTCTGGCAGGTGGATACAACACCAACCTAAACCGGAAAGTTGTGGACTTCGTCAAAGAACATTCGGACATCAGTTTTCGGCTTGTGACCGTCGGCAAGAAGGGCATGCAGTTCTTCGGCAAGCGAGGCTATTCACTTGTGCACTCGATCAGCGTTCCCGCGAGCGGCGCACGGCTAGAGGATTGTGCCATCGTTTCGCGCGTAGCCCGGGACCTATTTGTCTCTGGTGAGGTGGACGCGATCTACGTCAGCTACGCAAAGTTCTTCTCCGCAATCCGACAGGTGCCGCAAATCGTGCAACTATTGCCGATCGAGCCGCCTGCCGGTGAAACGGCGTCTTCATCGTACGAATTTGAGCCGGAACCCGAGGAATTGCTCGGTTCCCTGCTGCCTCGCTACTTCCAGACTCTGCTGTGGCAATCCATGCTTGAGGCAACGGCTTCAGAGTTCGGCTCTAGAATGACCGCGATGACTGCGGCGACAGATAACGCTGGAAAGATGATCCAGAATCTGACGCTTCGCGCCAATCGCGAACGACAAGCGTCAATCACGAAAGAGATTCTCGAAGTTGTCGGCGGCGCCGAAGCTCTGAAGAGTTAGCGGTACACACGGCTGCGAGGTCATTTCGGCTTTAGTTTCTCGACAACCTGTAGGCAATTTGCGCACCACCGTTGGCGACGATAGCATTGGAAGTGCTAGTTAGCATCGCTAATCATCTAGTCGCGCCCCGTGCTTCGGAACCCTTCCCTCCACCGGGCGCGTATGCAAGCGGTACCATCATGCCAATGACCACCGCCATCCTCTGCGCGTTTGCATTTATGCAAGGAACACCTACGCAAGGTGCGAAGCCTCCGGAAGTTAAACCTTCGGAATTTGAAATCACGACTGCCATCACGAAGCACTCGATTACTCTGCCGACTGGCAAGGTCGATTACACGGCAACCGCCGGGCAGATCCCCTTACGCACGCCCGAGGGCGAAGTGGAATGCCGTATGTTTTACGTCGCATACACAAAGGATGGGGCGGCAGCGTCAAATAGACCCGTGACCTTCGCGTTCAACGGCGGTCCGGGTAGCGCGACATTATGGTTGCACCTCGGCGCTCTTGGGCCGAAGCGAGCGCCAATGCCCGACGACGGAAGTTTGCCGCCACCACCTTACGCGGCTGTCGAGAATCCAGACACGTGGCTCGATTTCACCGATGTCGTCTGCATCGACGCGCCGGCAACCGGCTTTAGCCGCGTAATGAAGCCCGAATTCGGCAAAAAGTTCTTTGGCGTCCAGCAAGATATCAACGCGTTTGCCGCTTTCGTTCAGGGTTGGCTCACCGAGCACCATCGGTGGAAGTCGCCGCTATTCATTGCGGGCGAAAGCTACGGCGGGATCCGGGGCTCTGGTCTGAGTAATCGCCTCTTTCAGTCCGGCGTTGCGGTGAACGGATTCATTAGCATTTCCGGGTCTAACAACTTCATGACCTTGGACGGAATGCGAGGCAACGATTCAACGTACATCGGCTTTCTACCGTCGATGGCCGCGTGCGCCTGGTACCACAAGAAGTTAGGCAAGGAGTATCTGACCGTTGAGAAGCTGGTTGACGAAGTTAAGGAGTGGACTGACAAAGAGTACGGTCCAGCTCTGATTCGCGGCGATAGCATGAGTGACGGGGAGAAGGAAAAGATTGCCGACAAGCTATCCAAGTATCTCGGCCTTTCCAAGAAATACTGCCTCGGCTCCAATCTCCGCATACCAGAGTTCGCGTTCTTCAAGGAACTCATGCGCGAAGAAGGTTTCTCGATCGGACGATACGACGGTCGGCTAATGGCGAAGGAAGAGCTGAAGGTCGGCGGGCAACAGGCAAACGATCCAAGTGATGACGCGGTTACGCCGCCATTCACGAGCGTGATCAACGACTACCTTAGCGGCGAACTGGGCGTGAAAACAAACATGCAGTACAACCGATTTGGAAACGTCTACCCGTGGCAAAACCCGGAAGGCAGTTACCCGGAGACTTCATCGGATCTTCGATCGGTTTTGGCGGCGAACAAGCATTTTCGTGTACTGTTCTGCTGCGGCTATTACGATCTTGCATGTCCGTTCAATGCGTCTATCTTCACCGTGAACCACATGGGACTTGACACCGAGTCGCGCTCGCGAATCTCGTTTGAGTACTACCCTGCTGGCCACATGATGTACATCGAGAAGTTTTCTCGGCACAAGTTCCACGACGATGTCGCCTCCTTTGTAAACGAAAGTCTCACGAAAAATCGGTTGGCCAAGGGCGGCTAACCTTTGCTCTTAGTTGCCTTGTTGGGCATCATTCCACCCCATGCAGTCCGATTCTCGGTCGAATGGGAGTGGAAATCCGATTTCGGTTCCGTGCTGTCCATGGTGAAGGACCCGGCGCAATCACTCCTCTATGCCGCGCAGAATGAGGGCGGCGTTGCCGTCATCAGGACATCGAAGTCGAACGCAGAACCTCGACTTGCATTCCGAATCTCGAAAAACCAACTCGGCGGACTTGATGCCACAACCGTGTTGCTACGAGAGCACACTCTCTATGTCGCCCTCGGCAACTTCTTCACGGCTCGGGGCAAGTTCGGACTCGCAAAAGTTGATGTTACGAACGGCGCTCAGCCCGTTGTCAGACAAGTCTGGACCTCGGAGTTTGCCGGACACGGGGCTTCCGGGCTCGCAGAATCGGGCGGATATCTCGCGATGGGGCTGATGTCCGACGGGCTGGCCGTCTTTGATCTGTCGTCAACGAAGTTGAAGTTGCGGACGACTTTTCGGCTGAACAACAATTTTCCGCATGCCACCCCCCGCGAGCCTACCGTGCCGCACGCAAGAGGCTTGACATATGCAGACGGAATGCTATACGTGGCTGACGATGCGGGCGGCCTCCGAGTGATCCGGAATCCAAATTCAAAGAACCCTGTTGAGGATGGCCGCTACGTCCAGGAAGCAATGCTCGACAAGCCACAGGCGTTTAACAGCGTCGTCACAGATCGCCACACGGCGTATGTCGGCGTCGATTACGCTGGTATTGAGATCATAAATGTCACGGACCCCAGCAGGCCAAAATCAATCG
Source organism: Fimbriimonadales bacterium (assembly GCA_038230855.1). Classification (GTDB taxonomy): domain Bacteria; phylum Armatimonadota; class Fimbriimonadia; order Fimbriimonadales; family Fimbriimonadaceae; genus Fimbriimonas. Next base: position 32,403 of record JBBRML010000005.1, read on the forward strand.
CTTGGTGGAATCCATGGAAGGCTGATGCGCCCGAGCAAACTTGGTTTAGCTCGGTGGGACACGTAAACCAGATTGCTTTTGACGCGAACTCAGGGACTCTTTACGCCGCTGCCGGAGCTGTGCAACTGATTGCGCTTGACGTCAGCACTTCTAGTGAGGCTCGATTATCAGGGCAGTACGGGAACACGGCCGATAAAAAAGGCACGTGGGGCCTCACCCTCGACGGCGACAAAATATACCTGTCCTACGTTCGCTCGTTGATCCCATTTATCGGCAACTGGGCTGGAGTTCGCTGCCTACGCGTTTCGCGATAAGCTATTTCAGACCTGCCCGAGCCAGCAGTGCCAAGAATTGCTTTTGCGTTCGCATGTCAATCGTCTGTGCGGCGAGTTTGCCGTCTCGCCCGTACACAAAGCTCTTTGGAATCCCGTTTACTGAATATGCGAGATTGACCTTCCGACCTGGATCGAGCAAAACCGGGAATGAATACTTCTTTTGATCGATGAACGGCTGCACCTTGTCGACTGTTTCGTCGGAGATGGCTAGGATAACGAATCCCTTAGGTTTGAATCGGTTGTAGAGCTCCTCAAGGTCCGGCATCTCCTTCCGGCAGGGCGGACACCATGTCGCCCAAAAATTGACAAGCACGATCTTTCCTTTGAGCGCCGATCGGGTCCACGTTTTGCCCGTCAGATCAGTGAGCGTGAAATCTACCGCTGCGCGCCTTGTATCCAAAGCTTCGAGTTCGAAAAGTGACTGGTTAAATGCGGGACTCTTCGTCGCGATGCGCATTCCCTCGTATCGAGATAGTTGCGCGAGTTCGTCGAACGCAAACTTCGCGCTGGAGTCACCCGGGAGTTCGTTCACCGCCAGCTCAAGCGTGGATGTAACTTCCTGCAAAGTATCTCGTCCGAAATCACCCTCGGTAGACAGATTGGCGAGGCCATACGCCAAGCCAAGCTTTTCCGCGCTCTTCGACAGGAGACGAATCTGGTTCGCCAAGGCTTTAGTCGCTACGGCGCGATCATCATCCCTCATGGCTCGAAGGTGGCCGAGCTGAACGGATATCTCTTTTGCGGTCAGACCTGATTGTTGGGTGCCAGACGGTCCTTGTAATCCCGCCGAAAGCCCTAACGCGAGAACGAGCGAAGTCATCTGAATAGTGTACCGACGCGAATCTCCCTATTTGAGAAGCAGGCGAGTGTCGCTAGAAAACGGAAGCAGACAAACATGAACACAACGGAAGCAAATACTCCCAATCAAACTCCCGGTGACGGCACAAAGACGCTCATCGTATCCTCGGACAAGTTGCTGGAAACTGTTCGTGAGATCATTGCGAAGGCTGAGTATCACCACATCACAATCAACAACATGTCTGGTCACATGATGCTCGAAGTGCCTGTCACGGGCGGGCTAGGCGGTGCCATCCTCGCGCCAGTGATATCGCTCGACGTTGCCGCTATTGCCGCCTTCGGCGCTCAGTTCGAACTACTGCTTCGAAACGAAACGCCCGTCGGCTCGCCCGCAATTACGAGCGAGACTAAGAGCGTTCCTTAACTTACTTGCGAGGCAAGAGTTCGTCGCGCATTGCCGTGTTATAGACGAACGCGGCCATTATGACGGCGGCCTGCTTTAGGTCATCCCCTTGGATGCGATCGAAAACGTCCTGATTCGAGTGGTGCGTTCGAGCGTCGTATTCGATTGTGTCCTGAATGAACTGAAAGCCTGGAACTCCGACTCCGTCGAATGAGACGTGGTCGGTACTGCCGGTATTCCTCATCGTGACCGTTGAGGCACCCATGTTCTTGAATGGTGTTAGCCAGTCAGAAAAGATTGGGCCGACCTTTGAATTTCCTTGTAAGTACACGCCGCGAATCTTTCCCGTGCCGTTGTCCAAGTTAAAGTAAGCACTGATCTTGTCGAATTCGGCCTGTTTGGTAAGCGGTCCACGGTTTGCTGGCGCACCTGCCCCGCCCCCACCACCGCCGCCTTGACCACCAGCGGGAGGCGGATAGCTTCCAACGTGTGCCGCGACGTAGGCTCGAGAACCAAGAAGGCCCTCCTCTTCCCCGCTCCACAGCGCAATTCGCACCGTCCGGCGTGGGTGAAGGTCCAGCGCCTTCAGGATGCGAACGGCTTCCATCGCAACTGCCACTCCTGCACCGTTGTCCGTTGCCCCGGTTCCTGTATGCCATGAGTCCATATGGCCGCCGAGTATCACTACCTGATCCTTTAGGTCGGTTCCAGGAATCTCGGCGACCGTGTTGTACGACATCGGATCGTTGTCAAAGAAGGTGACCTTCATCTCAACCGAAAGTTTGATCTTTTCGCCAAACTGGCTCATTCGCACCAATCTGTTGAATTGCTCGCCAGAGATGGAGACTTGCGGCACGGTCTTCGGAGCACTAATGTCGTATACCGACGGCCCACGTCTCGGTGCGACCGCGGTGGTTGCTCCAAGTGGCATGACAGGAGCCGCGGGTGGCGGTACGGATGCAGACTGCACGAACGCAGTGCCGTCATCTCCTCTGGCTCCATCGATTACGGCGACCACGCCTTCATCCATGAAAAATTTCAATCGAGCCGCGGCCAGCGCGGCTTGGGCGCGAAAGTCGGGCTGATTGGCGCGTCCAACGGCACCTCCGCGAGGAACGCGGGGAGCTTGGGGCGCTACCATCGCTTCCAGTTCAGCGTCAGTGTATCGAGAACCTTGCGGGGTGAAGCGCGCCTCGATGGGCCTTTCCGCTCCGCTCAGCACATACTTGCCTCTGAGTTTGCCTTTGAACTCTTGCAGTTCGGCTTCGGTTTTAGGATTGACCCATACTGCATCGGCAGTCACGGTTCCACGTAAACCGGGAGACCACGCCTTAGGATAGGCGATCAGCGGAATGCTCTGAGGCACAACGACCTGCACGGAGAAGCGATCCAGTTGCCATCCTCGACCGAACGGCCCCCAGGATTCCAAGTGCTCATTCTTTAAGCCCCAGGTCGCCAGTTTGTCCTTCGTCCAGTTGTTCGCACGCTTCATAGAAGGTGAACCCGTCAAGCGAGCACCGATCACATCCGAGAGGTAACTCAGGGTTTGCATGACCTGGGATCGATTTAGGCCCTCGTCTTTGATTCGATCAATGACGGCGGCATCGTATGATTGGGCACCGGCGGCGGCAATCGCGGAGAACGAGAGAAGAATTGTCGGGAATCGTCGTAAAGGTGTCATCGTCACTGCGCCATTAAGGGCTCAGTTCAGCATAACACTTCTGACGAGAGGCGGGGCACGTGCCGAAGCACGAACCCGCTAGAGCAGCGTAATTTGAGATTGTCCCGAACCGCCGCTTCGCAGCAAGACAGCTTTGCCGTCCTCAGCGCCCGCTTCGTACACCTGCTCAGCCAGGGCAATAACGCTTGCGTTCGCCCGAACTTGAAATGCTCCGTTGCGGAAGTCGGCATGAGGCCCACCATCCTCGATGGCTTCCCAAACCGCGAGTTGGATCGCCGCGCAATCGTCGGCCGTTCTAGCTTGGTAAAAGTACTTGGAAACGATGTTCCCCGCGCGCCGAATGTTCGTCTCCAACTTGTCCGTGGACAGGATACGCACGTTGAAGAACTGTCCCTTCACGACCGGACTGCGCACGTCCGCGCAATAGGAGAACCACTGATGCGACCCGTCGCGAAACGACAACCTTCCCGCAAACGCCGACTCAACCTTACGACCGTCAATACAGACGGTCACGTTGTGGCCGAGGGTCGACGCGGCGAACTGCACGGTTTGGGTGCGCGGCACTGATTCTTGGGGCGCAGATGCCAGAAAACATAGAGCGAGAACGAGTGGATTCATCGGTTAACCAAGTTGATCATACAGTAGTTTCAGCGATTACTTGGCCGTAGGAGGGCTAAAAAAGCCTTCCTTTATCTTGTTCTCCACTGAGCCTTTGGTAATTTGCACCGTTGAAGTCTCTTGCGCCCCAGATCTCGTGATCTTGAATGGAATCATTGCACCACCAACCCGACGGTAGTCCCCGAAATCTGCGAACTCAGGCATGCTGCCAAGAATCGTCGTTGCGTACGTAGCAACACGGACGAGGAAGCCCGACTTGGCGCTGAAATACAAATCCTGGGTCATTTTGGCGTTTTGAGCACCTGAGCGCAGAACGAAGGTTTCCTGACCCCCGATCGTGTCTTTACCGACAGCCTTCAAAGTTCCGAGATGGTCAAACGCGTGTGCGCCGCGGTAAAAGCGACCGAACTCGATCAGTTCCCCGCCGGTCGAGCCCGCCAGGACTTGCGTTTGACCGCCTGCGGCAAACCATGCCGCAGTTCCGTCGTATCCCATTTTGCGTCCCGCAAATTCCGTCAAGAACTTGCCGCCAGTTCCTTGGCTCATCGAAATTGAAACCGCTGTCGGACCAAACCCAGTGGCGCTGCCCTCCATGTGGATGACCTCCGGATTCCCTCCAACGGCGTTGCCGTACTTCGCGACAATGGTCTCCGCGGTTATCGAACTGGATACTGGCGTGATCGTTCTCCGGGTCAGACCCGCGATGACTGGCACGCGCTGCGGATGCGGACTGCCGTTGTGACACGTGTTGCAGGTCACTTGTGTTCGACCGTTGAAGTACTTGGCATTCAGCTCACGCTGCATCACGATCATGTGTCGCGCCGCTTCCTTTTCATGCTTTTCGTCGCTGACGAAGTCTTCACCCTTGTGGCAATGGTTGCAGTCAACCTTCAGTGAGGCACACATAAACTTCATCGCTGGCATCACCTCACTGGAAGGCGTCCCCACGAGAGTCTTGATATTCTTGAACACCTTTTCCGCGGGCGGCTCAGACTGGTAGAGCCCGGCGGCGCCGGTGACGGAGAGTGAAAGCAGTACAAGGATATGTTGACTCTTCATGGTAGTTCCCGGAATATACCGCTTGTAATCTAGTCGGACTCGACGCTCGGTGTTGCGTCCTGCGTTGACGAAGTTCAGTCGGCCGCGCGTATTCACTCCGTTCGGGTCGAAGTTTCCCGATCCATCGCCACCTCTCTTGAGTGTTCGCCGAGTACTAGCTTGTGCATGTCGGCTGACTGTCGTTGTCTTGCGGGTTTCTGAAGCTGACTAACAGGGGTCGATGGTCACTCCGTGACCACCTTGTATGGAACAGCGGAAGTTGTACTTCGTCGATCTCAGACAGCCAAGACTCCGGGGCGAAACAAAAGTCGAGGTGATACGGCTTTGCCTCGTTCCAAGTGAGATAGAAGCTCGGGATTGTTTCCTCGCCGTGTGACTCATTTCGATACGCGTGATAGCAACTTTTGAGCCCGAGTTCACCTAGCAACTCCACCATAGCGGCGTGGTTCTCGTAACGCGGATGACTGGCGTTCCAAAACGCATTCGTGTTGAGATCGCCAACAATCACACATTCGCTGTCCTGGATCAGGCTTTGGTAGATCCGGATGGCACGCACGACCGAGCGGACGTACTGCGCGCGAGGATGGTTCTTTGACCAGACTGCGAACATCAGGAACTCTGTTGGACCGGTGACCCGAAAAGGAATGAAGTAAGGCAGCACACCATCAAGTTCCGGTTCGGTCCGAATCGAGTAGTTACCTCGTGCGATGACGGCAACCCCTTGTCTCGCGCTATCACCGCGCCAAAACTGCTTGCCGACAATTTGCGGCAACTCAGCGCACTCCTGAAGAACCGCGATGTCGTACTTGAAATGATCGAGGAGTGCGATTTTTTCTTCCGCTCGCCCGCGACAACAGTTCCAAGTAACAATCCTCAAAGACACCCTATTCGAACTGGAAATACGGCCCTAAGCGTGAACAAATCGATAGAACACTCGCTTCGCTATTTCAGCAGCGAGTACGTAAGTTGAAACAATCGCGATCACTATTCCCAGCATCGGCAACGGTAGGACTCTTAGACCGAGGGTGGGACCGAGCGGCGTCAAGGGAATTAGGAAAACAACGCAGGCGATGCAGATCGTCGCTACAAGAAGCCCACGTCCCGGACGCGTTCTGAAGAAGGGCAACCTCGACCGAACAACGAGGACGACTAAGGCCGCCGACGCAACTGATTCAATAAACCAAGCGGATTGAAATAGTGCTTGCGGAACTCGCATCAATAACAGAATTCCAAACGTCGCAAAATCGAAAAGCGAACTCAATGCTCCAAATACGATCATGAATTTGACGAGGAATTTGATATTCCAACGCTGCGGAGCGAGCAGTTGCTCGGGGTCCACGGCGTCCGTGGCAACAAACATCTCCGGAATGTCTGTAAGAAAATTCATCATGAGCACCTGCTTCGGCAACAACGGCAAGAACGGCACGAGAAGCGATGCGCCCGCGAGGCTGAACATATTCCCGAAATTTGCGCCGGTGACCATGAAGACGTACTTCATCGTGTTGGCAAAAGTCCGACGCCCTTCTTGAACCGCCTGTAGAATGACCTCAAGGCCCGGCTCGAGCATTACAAAATCGGCCGCTTCCTTTGCGATGTCAACAGCATTAGCGACTGAAATGCCAGCATCGGCCGCATGGAGCCCACTCGCGTCGTTGATCCCGTCGCCAATGTATCCGACGACAAATCCCGCGTGTTTGAGTGCGAGAATGATGCGTGCCTTTTGGTTCGGCTCGATTTCGGCAAACACCTGCCGTGTCCGGACCTGATGCACTAATGCGGCATCGCTCAATCTTTGGAGTTCTTTGCCGGTGAGCGGTTCAGGATTGTCGAGGTTCAGCGAGCGTCCGAGCGTAGCCGCGACCAGGCGGTTGTCGCCGGTAATTACTTTTAGCTGTACCCCCATTGACTTAAGGTTGGCGACGATTCGAGCGATCTCTGGCCGTAGCGGGTCTTCGAGGACCACGAATCCGCGAAACGTGAGGTCGTTCTCATCCGCGTTCGAAACTTGGAGCGTGCTGGTTGGGAGGGTTTTGGTCGCCACGCCCAGAACTCGCAAGCCTTGCCCGCTGAATTCCGCAAATTGACTTCGCACGCTTGCTAGTTGCGAGACTGATTTGGTGTCTGTCGAGATCGTACAGACGGACAGTATCGGTTCCAGCGCACCCTTTGAGATGAGTGTTTGCGTATCGCCTTGCACCAAGACGCTGAGGCGCTTGCGCAGGAAGTCATAGGGAAGCTCGTCTAGTAACTTTGGATATTCAGTTTGCTGATCCGTCACCGAGGCAACGAGGCTCGCATCGATCGGATTTTGAAATCCAGATTGCAGCTTTGCGTTGATTTGAGCGAGGCGAAGCACTTCAGGACTTGCCTTACCGTCAGCGTCGAACGCGCCGTGCACGTGGACGGTGCCAAGGGTCAGGGTCCCCGTCTTATCGGAGCAGAGGACGTTCATGCTCCCCAAATTTTCGATAGCTGGAAGTCGCTTCACGATGACTTTGGCTTTTGCCATCTCCACTGCGCCCCGCGACAAATTCACGCTCACGATTGCGGGAAGTAGCTGAGGTGTCAGTCCGACCGCCAGTGCCAGCGCAAACAAGAATGATTCCAGAACGGGTCGGCCGAGGAAGGTATTGATCGCAAAAACCGCAAGAGTGAGCAGTAAGGTGAGATTGACCAACAGCATCCCGAAGCGGCGCAGTCCACGCTCAAATTCGGCTTCAGGTCGCTGAGTTGCCAAGACTTTTGCAATTGATCCGAGCTCCGTCTGCTTCCCTGTTGCCGCAACGATGAAAATTCCCGCACCGCTCACGACATGACTTCCGGAGAAAAGCACACCCTTGCGGTCGCGGATGGCCGCCGACTCTTCTGAGGGGCCGGGCTCCTTGTCTACTGGAAACGTTTCTCCAGTGAGCGTCGCCTCGTCCACGGCCAGATTGGTTGAAGTGACAAGGAGACCATCTGCGGGCACGATCGAGCCCGCGCTCACCTTGACAATATCGCCAACGACGATGTCCTTTGTCGGGACTGAGGCCTCGATCCCATCTTGCATCACCGTGACCTTGGTCTCGACGATCGAAAGTAACTTGGCGACGGCTTGGCTTGCTCGGTATTCGTGCTGAAATCCGATTGCCGTGCTTCCAAGGATGATCAAGAGCACGACCGCGGCATCCACCGGCTGGTGCAAGAAGAAGGAGAGACCTGCCGCAGCGATCATTAGCAGCAGAATCGGGCTACGAAATTGACCCACGAGGATCGCGAGCGCCGGGTGCGGACGTCGCTCGTTCGTCGTAGAGGCCGCAAGGCGTAGCTTTCTAGCTGCTGCGCTCAAACCGGTGACGGGATTCGTCTCCAATTGTTTGGCAAGAAGCTCGGGTGTTAAGGTCCAGAACGCCACACCTCCACCTTAGCAGTAAGCAAGCCCTTACTTGCAGTCAACCGGCTGGCCGACGTGCAATCATAAGGGCCGCTGCTTCGCAAATTCGAAATATCGGCTCTGTCCCCTTACCGCCGCTTAGATAAGCAAGCACCGCTCGCCATGAAATCTCAGATTCTCGCCATCAATGCCGGATCATCTTCGGTCAAGGCCGCGACTTTTACATTCTCGGACTCTCCGCAATGTGTTTGGTCCGGGTCTTTGAATCTAATTGGAAACGACACGAAGGAGTCGATCCGCCTCATCCTGAGCTGGTTGAATGGGATCGTTGACCTCAACGAAGTCGCAGCGATCGGTCATCGCACCGTTCATGGGGGCAACTCGTTCTGCGAACCCGTGCTCGTCAAGCGCGGAATTCTCGCCCAACTGAAACAGCTGGAAGTGTTAGATCCCGACCACGCACCACTGGAACTTGGATTGGTGCGCCGAATTCAGATCGACCACTCAACCATCCCACAGATACTCTGCTTCGACACGGAATTCCACGCTTCGATGCCGAGAGTTGCAACCCAGTTGCCGATCCCGCGACATTATGAGGAGCTGGGCGTGCGAAGGTTCGGCTTTCACGGCCTGTCATATTCGTTCCTATTAGATGAATTGAGCCGACTAGGAGAATCGGAGGGTCGGATCGTTTTGTGTCACCTTGGCAGCGGATGCAGCCTAGCTGCGGTGCGCGATTGCAAATGTTTGGACACCACAATGGGTTTCACGCCAAGTTCTGGAGTGATGATGAGTACGCGATCTGGGGACCTGGACCCCGGCGTCCTAACTTATCTCAACCGGACTCTCGGCATGCGCCCCGTCGAATTTCATGAAATGGTCAACAAGCGCTCTGGCCTGTTGGGCGTCTCTGATTCGAGTGGAGACATTCAAGCTCTGCTGCGGGCGGAATCATCCGATTCTCGCGCGAGCGAGGCCGTGGCCCTGTTTTGCTACCAGATTAAGAAGGCGATCGGTTCATTTGCGGCCGTGCTTGGAGGGCTGGATACGCTGGTCTTCTCAGGGGGCATCGGTGTGCACGCTGCCGAAATTCGCGCTCGCGTCAGTAGCGGGCTCGAGTTCTTGGGAGTCAATCTTGATATCGCCCAAAACCTTGCAGGCGCGGCGGTCATCTCTGCCACTGGGAGCGCCGTGACTGTACGCGTCATGCAAACGAATGAAGAATTGGTAATAGCAAGAGCGATTGTGAGGATGGGTGAGGTCCTCAAATCTGATGAGTCAACTGATCCCCGCTGAAATGCTCGAAAAGATGGACGCGTACTGGCGCGCATCGAATTATTTGTCGGTCGGTCAGATCTATCTCCGTGATAACCCCCTGCTGAGGGCACCGTTGTCGCTTGATCACATCAAGCCAATGCTCCTGGGCCACTGGGGCACGACACCCGGCCAGAACTTCATCTACGTTCATTTGAACCGAGCAATCAAGCAGTATGACCTCGACATGATCTATGTCTCGGGGCCTGGCCACGGAGGGCCAGCTTTAGTCGCGCAAACGTATCTGGAAGGGAGTTACTCCGAGATCTACCCGAGTATTTCGCAAGATGAAGCAGGGCTGAGAAGGCTCTTCAAACAATTTTCGTTCCCAGGTGGCATCTCAAGTCACGTCTCTCCAGCTACGCCAGGCTCCATCCATGAAGGCGGCGAACTCGGCTACTCGCTCAGCCATGCCTTCGGTGCGGTACTCGACAACCCAGACCTGATCGTTGCGTGCGTGGTCGGTGATGGTGAAGCGGAAACCGGGCCGCTCGCGACGGCATGGCATTCCAATAAGTTTTTGAACCCGACCTCTGATGGTGCGGTGCTGCCAATACTTCACTTGAACGGCTTCAAAATTGCCAATCCGACAATATTGGCTCGCATTAGCCACGAGGAGTTGGACCAACTCTTCCGGGGTTACGGCTGGGACCCGATTTTTGTTGAGGGCGACGACCCGATGCTGATGCACGCGGCGATGTACGCAGCTATCGATTCAGCGGTGACCTCGATCAATCGCATACACGTTGATGCTCGAGCAAACGCAGTGGTCGAGCGGCCGCGATGGCCGATGATAGTTCTGCGGTCGCCGAAAGGGTGGACCGGTCCGAAAGTAGTTGATGGGAAACCAAACGAAGGCACCTTTCGGTCGCATCAGGTTCCTATTTCGATTGATAAGGAGCATCCGGAGCATGTCCATGAGCTAGAACGATGGCTGAGGAGCTACCGACCGGGCGAACTATTCGATGCCGACGGGCGATTATTCGACTCGTTGCGTGACTTGGCGCCAGTTGGTAATCGACGCATGGGTTCGAATCCACACGCAAACGGCGGCATTCTATTGAAGCCTCTGCGATTGCCGAATTTTCGCGACTACGCAGTTGAAGTCCCTGCGCCGGGCGCGGTCAAAGCACAGGACATGTACGTCGTTGGTGAGTTCTTGCGCGACGTGATGCTGGAAAATGCAGACCAACGGAACTTCCGCATATTTGGGCCCGACGAGACACTGTCGAATAAGCTCGGTGCAGTTTTTGAGGCCACCGACCGCCAGTGGATGGCAGGCGTTCAAGGAAACGACGAGTTCCTTGCTCCACAGGGTCGAGTGATGGAGATGCTGAGTGAACACCAATGCGAGGGGTGGTTAGAAGGCTATCTACTCACGGGTCGACACGGCATATTCAATAGTTACGAAGCGTTCATCCATATTGTTGATTCAATGTTCAACCAGCACGCAAAGTGGTTAAAGGTGACATTGGAACTTCCTTGGCGACAGAAAATCGCGTCCCTGAATTATCTGTTGTCATCGCACGTATGGCGTCAGGATCATAACGGATTCACTCACCAGGATCCCGGCTTCATCGATCACGTGGCGAACAAAAAATCCGAGATCGTACGCGTGTATCTACCGCCGGATGCAAACTGCTTGCTCTCCGTCATGGACCACTGTCTCCGGAGTCGGCACTACGTAAACGTTGTCATTGCCGGTAAGCATCCTGCCCCGCAGTGGTTGTCTATGGGCGATGCGGCCATTCACTGTCGGGAAGGCATCGGAATCTGGGCTTGGGCAAGCAACGACAGTGGACTCGACCCTGACGTAGTCATGGCATGTGCGGGCGATGTGCCTAGTCTCGAGATTTTAGCGGCCGTTTCGATCCTGAGAATGAACCTGCCGGGGTTAAAGATCCGAGTTGTGAATGTCGTCGATTTGATGCGACTTCAACCCGAATCGGAGCATCCCCACGGGTTGAGCGATCGTGACTTTGATTCGCTTTTCACGGTCGACAAGCCCGTCATTTTCGCATTTCACGGATACCCGTGGCTCATACATCGGTTAACGTACCGAAGGACAAATCATCAAAACATTCACGTACGCGGTTACAAAGAGGAAGGAGCCATAACGACGCCGTTTGATATGACCGTGCTGAATGAATTGGATCGATTTCACCTGGTCAGAGATGTCCTCGACCGAGTCCCGAGTATTGGCACCCGGGGCGATTACCTCAAACAGTGGACGCACGACAAACTAGCCGAGCATCACCAATATATTCGGGAAAACGGTCAGGACCTTCCGGAGGTCTGCGACTGGATCTGGCCGCACGGGCAGCTCGCGCAGTAACCTGTTGGCGCTTAGAGCGCCTTGTAAAAGTCCCTGGCCTTCGCGAGAATCTCGCCTTCGGTGAGGTGGCTTTGATCGACCACGACAGAACCCACGAGTCGCTCTGCCAAGGTGTGATGATGTGCGTTCAGCCATTCCACGTAGATGCCCATCATATTGCTCGAGCCACCTCCCGATCCAAAGATGAGAATCTGGCTCGCGGTCTCAAGGCTTTTCGTGATCGCCTCAAAGAACTCCTTGTGGTTCGGTTTTTCGATGTGATCGGAATAATCGTGTGAGCTGTGGACATGACTAAAGTGTCCATGATGGCCCTCTGGCGTGATTTGCTCCGAAGTGCTTCCCTTCGCTTCGGTCAGATAGACCTTGGCTTCTTTGTGGCTGATGACGAGAAGCGCGTGAACGCCGCTAAGAACTGCTGACATGTATTTTGTTTCCGGACCGCGGGAGTAGTCGAACGTACATTCGGCTAAGTGGCGGTACATGCATTCCACTCCCACGTCGCCCCATTCGTTACCGACTTTCGCTAAATGCAGTGCAATGTTTTGATAATTCCGTGGCGTTCCGAAGGGCGCACAGATGGCTTGAGTTCATAACTCGAAAAATGACGGCAAATAGCCCTCTAGCCCGCATTCAAATTACTCGACATCCGTCGGTATGTAGAAAACTAGACAGCCTAAATAGGACGTGGCAGCGTCCTCGATCTCAAATATACTTATCGTCAGTTTGCAGCAGGATGTGATCCATAGTTTCAAGAACAGAAGTCATTCCAAATCTGGATGAGGTCCAAAGTCTTGTTGCTTGACCTGCTCATCGCTGAGCGACCGGCGATCGTTGCGATTTGCGCGGAAAAGATTGCGGAGATTAGCGAGGTAAAAGACTCCACATCTGAGTCGGCTGAGCGGCTATCGATTCTCTACGATGGTCTGACCGCCGCGATGGCGACCGAGGATACGCCGAGCGGTGAGACCGCTGCGATGAGGATCGCACAAAAGCATTCGGCGATGATCGTCGCGCGTAAGTCGATGCAAGTAGGCTTCACCGTTTCGCAAGTGGTGCACGGCTATGGCGCCCTTTGTCAATCGATTACTCAGTTCGCGATGGAGCACGCGTCGGAAGTCATCACTGCTCGGGACTTTCAACGCCTAAACTACTTCCTTGACGTCGCAATCGCCGAGACGGTAACCGAATTCAATAAGATTGAGCGTGATAACCTCGCCCACGAGGAGTTAGAGCGTTTGGGATTTTTGGCGCACGAGCTACGAAACGCTCTTTCAAATGCAACGATGGCTCACCAGCTGATCAAATCCGGTGTCGTTGGGCTCGGGGGTAGCACCAATAGAGTCCTTGAAAAGGCGCTACACCGCATGAAAGACATTATTGATCAGTCTCTTACTGAGGTTCGGCTGAAAGGAAAGCCGATCGTTGACGGCAGCGCATGCCGGGTTATAGATCTCGTAAGCGAAGTCGAAGTAATGGCCATCTTCGAGGCAAATGCGCGTTCAGTGCCGTTACACGTTGCTGTACCTCCAAACCTTTGGGTGTTAGTCGATCGGCACCTTGCCGTTTCGGCAATCTCAAATCTGGTGCAGAACGCGATCAAGTTCACGGCGGTAGGGACTCACGTTTGGGTTCGCGGGACCACTCGTGGCGACCGGGTGTTGATCGAAATCGAAGATCAGTGCGGAGGTCTCCCGGCAGGAAAGGTTGAAGAGCTCTTCAACCCGTTCGTGCAAAAGGGCGTCGACATGGGCGGAATTGGCCTCGGTCTTTCTATTTCACGTCGTGCAGTATCGCTAAACGGTGGGAACCTGACCGCCCGCGACTTACCCGACTGCGGCTGCGTTTTTACAATCGATTGGCCGCGATTAGATTCTCCCTCCGAATCCACGGATTGATTTTCTGTACGTAAATTTTGGTTGGCGCGAGCATGCGCAAGCGTAACAGTCTTGTTGCAAGTGGAGAATTCTTGATGCTGGGTTCGCTATCATTCGCGAGTGACGTCAACTTTGATCTTTGACTTTGTCGGGCTCTTATTGGCCGGCCTTCTCGCCGGAGAGGAGTTCGTTGTTTGCTACGGCGTTCGAACGCCTCTTGCGATAGTCGATGATGAACCCCAGATCAAGTTTCGTCAAAACCTTATCCGAAGGCTTCGAGTTTTGGTGCCGTCGATTGCGATGCCGAGCCTTTTCTGTAGCCTTGCCATCCTCTGGTTTCACCGGGCCCAGCCGGGCATACTTTTTCAAGGTGCCGGAGTCGCAGCCATGCTTACATGGCTTGTAACCACATTCGCGGGAACCGTTCCCATCAACGAAGCCGTCCTGACTTGGTCGCCTGACGCACCACCTGAAAACTGGAAGCTCTTAATGGCTCGCTGGGAGCAACTCGATATCATTCGCTGCTGGGTCACCGTTCTAGCATTTACTTGCTTCCTGCTCTCGGCGGCTTTACGACTAACGACTTCATAAATCACGATCAACCCTAGGGGTGGGGACACTGAGAGAAGTCAGAACATGACCTATTCGCCTAAGAGATGGGGACCAGCCAGAAGATATGGTTTTGCTCTCTTCGGATCCCCAAAAGCATCTGTAGGCAATACCGGTTCTTTGGTGAGCTCGAGATCGTAGAAGCGGTGCGTGCGTGCCGGGCCGACACCATAACGGCCCACGGCGGTGTAACGTCACGCGTTTTAAAAGTCACCTACTGCTCGGTTGGAATATGGGCCTTCAACCAAATGAGCTCAAACTTTTTAACACACTTCATAATTGCGTCTTCAACTTGCGCTTTTTTCTTGTTTGCAGCAAAGTCGATGCTATCAAAATCGCAAAGGTGAATAGTTCCAATCGCATTCACGTTGTGAGGGAGCGTCTTTGCTGGAATAGAGGCGTCTGTATGGACTGCAAAACAAACCCCTCCAGATTTCAAAGCTAACGAGTCGACTTTGACGTACAAGCGGGCGTTCAACGTAACCCGAGACAAGAATTGACCATGAATAGCACTGTCTCGATCCGCCTTGGCTTCTTCAGCTCGGTCGATAAGTGGGATTTTCTTCAATCGCAATTCCCGCTCGATCGCCCGTCTGATATCTTGAAAAGTTGGAATACCGTCTGCTTCGCGTGTTCGCTCTACAATCAAACAGACCCCCGTCAAATTTCTCAGTGCTTCGACTTCTATTTCGGTGGAGGCTTGACTCCAAGCGCTTAACAGCGCAAGAGGCATCGCTAGGCTTAGCATCTGTCATCCCGAACCACATGGAACTCGATGAAAAGTGTTGCCGCGTTTCGGATATTTTGGCAATTGGTTTCGCGCCAAATCGTGAGCCTAGAAATGAAGGTTAGAACCATGGTGAGCAAATGTTACCTAAGGCATCTTGTACCTATTGGCTCGGAAATTGTGGGCTCTAGGGATGCTTCCCGGCCCACCAAAAGCGTAAGGCCCCTCACCCAACTGGTCTGGGGACAGTTGCGCTTCCCTTCTAGATCCATGACTTCGCCGAACCGAACACCTGAAGCATCCGATTCATTGACCGGCGAGAGTTGTTCGCAAGTCCCGAGATGTTCACGTTGCCACTGTCAACTCGAAAGCAGTCGCAGCACACACGGCACGAGTCATTGCGCAGAATCTCGCGCAAAGACATTGCCAAGAACCGAAACGTGGTTGGTGGGTTGGTTGGAATTGGTCAACCCCGTCAAAGTCCGGTTACCTACGAAAACTTACTCGGGCAAGATCTAGCAGCGATCCGAAACGAAGCAATTCTTGTTCTTAGACTCAATTTGGAGATTTGGCTGCCCGGCATGGATTCGAACCACGATTAACTGAGTCAGAGTCAGTCGTCCTACCGTTAGACGATCGGGCAGCGCGCGAGTCGATCAAAATAGTACCTGCCTTGTCGCCAACTGCAATAGATATCCAGAACATCATCGAGCGCCTCGAAGTGGTCTACGGTCGAACGCGAATTGGTGCCCGGTTCTCCCCGATGGATGAGCTTGTATCCTGCATCCTAAGCCAGCACACAAGCGATGCGAATAGTTTTCCGACCTTCACCCGGTTGCTTGAACAATTTCCATCCTGGTCGGCAATGGCAGAAGCGACGGAGGAGGAGATCGCGCTCGTAATAGCGCAGGCCGGACTTGCCAGGCAAAAGTCAAAGGCGATCAGCGGTTCTCTGCGCAGAATCTACGAACAATTCGGGGCGTATTCGCTGGACGCACTCCGAGCTTGGGAGCCGGCGGTCGCCCGCGAATGGCTACAGAGCCTCCCCGGGGTCGGACCAAAAACAGCATCGATTGTCCTTTGCTTTGCCTTTGGCAAGCACGCGATACCGGTCGACACGCACGTCTTCCGAGTCTCCTGGAGACTCGGCCTAATTTCCAAATCGATCGGCGAGAATCGGGCTCACAATGTCCTTCAGGATCTCGTACCGCACGGGCTGGCTTTCCGCTATCATACGGCGTTGATTCAGCACGGAAGAAAGACTTGTCGCGCAAAATCTCCAAGCTGTGAAGCCTGCGTGTTACGTGCAAATTGCCAGTGGCATCGCATTTTGTTGGCGGACGGTTCATGAAGTTTCGCGACCCGGAGATGGTCCAAAGGCTGCGAGAGAGGTTGGAATCAATTGCCGATACTTCGCTCGCTTGGTTGTTTGAGCACGGATTCGACCAGTGCGCATCGCCCGACCAGGCGGCAATAAATCTGGAACGGTGGCTTGGCGCGACGTCTAGCCCTGCGACATACCTTGGGTTGTTGATTGGCCATCAGGCCCACTTACTGATTGCAATTTTGGGCGCGAGCCAGCCCGTCGCCGACTGTCTTATCCAGAATCCCGAGCTCGCAAGTCTCATATTTGACCCGATCGAATCGCTTCGAAAGCCTTCTCGAATCGAGATCGAACGCGAAGGGGACGTACTGATAAAGAGCGCTAGTTCGTACGCCCACACCATGGACCGATTACGGTTCTTGCGGCAGCGATGGAACCTAACGACGGTGCTCAATGACCTTGGCGGGACTTGGAGCCAACCGGATACTTGGCTGGCAATTTCCGAGATAGCGGACGCCTTGATAGCACTCGCTTATCGGTCGACTTGGGCGCACTTTGCCAAAGAGCGCGGCCTTGATTACCCGTGCCCAGTTACTGTCGTCGGCTTTGGCAAGCTTGCCGGGTGCGAGCTAAATTACTCATCAGATATCGACCTCGTTTACGTTTTGCCAGAGGATCTATCCGAGATTCGAGAGCGCGAAGCTTCGCGATTCTGTGAGTCATTTGGGCGCGCAATTTCAGACCGCATGGGCCGTGGGATGCTGTATCGAGTCGACCTCCGACTGCGCCCATACGGCGCGGCCGGGCCAATCGCTCCATCGATGCGAGCCGTCGAGACCTACTATGATCGCTACGCAGAGCCTTGGGAGATTCAAGCGCTGCTAAGGTCAAGGCCCATCGTCGGAGACCCGTCGATCTTCAGCCGGTGGGAAAGACTGCGAACCCGCACTTGTTTCCGACCAAGAACCGCAGAATCTGCAATCGAAGCAATGCTTTCAATGCGCGAGCGAATTGAGGCGTCGGCGGCGGCGCACGACATAAAGCGAGGGAAAGGTGGCATCCGAGATATAGAGTTCTTGGCGCAAATTCTTCAGCTTGTGCACGGCCACGCGGTGCCAACCATCCGTGAGTCGAACACGATAGATTTGCTTTTCAATCTCGAGGAAGCGCAACTGCTCGCGCCCGACTCGTCGTGCTTTCTGCGAGAAGCTTACGAATTCTTGCGCAAGCTGGAACATCGTATCCAGTTGCTCAATGATCAGCAAACACATGAGTTGCCGAACGACCCGCCGGTGCTTGCTTGTATTGCGAATTTGATGGGGCTCTCAGACTCAGAGACTCTGCTCACAACGCTTGAAACCGTACGCGCCAAAGTACACGCAACGTATGTGAATGTAATTGGCATGTCTTCGCCGTTCAAAACGCAGCGCGAAAGATATCTTCAACTTGGCGGCCCATCAGAAAGCGTGGTGAACTGGATTGATCATTTTTCCGAGGCGGAAGCACTCTACTCTTTGCTCATCGAAAGCCGCGATGCCCGTTCCCGCGTCGAAACTTTGGCCCGGCGGGCACCTAGGCTCATCGCAGATTTCGAGTTGTCAGAGTCTATGACTGAGCTCGCGCTGAGTGGAGAGCTTGAGGAAGACTTTGACTCAACGGCACGGATCGGAGCGTTAAACGCAAAAAGCGATCCTCAGAAGGTTGCGGTCGTTGCGCAACAAACCCTCGGTCGAGTGACTGCCCGATGGCTACTGACGAACGGGGACGATACGGGGCCTGCGTTTTGCTCTGCGTTCGATTCGTTACTGAACTTGTGTTGTCCACCGTCAGCAACGGGACTGGAAGTTTTCGCGCTCGGTAGTTTTGGAAACCTCGAGCTTGGCCCTAGATCTGACCTCGACGTACTTTTGCTCGTTCCCGATTCCGGTCAGCAGCAGCAAGCTGAAGCGGAAGCTCAGCGGCTGTTGAGCAACTTCCGCAAATTGAGGCAATTCGGCTTGCACGTCAACGTCGATTTGCGGCTGCGACCCGACGGAAGTAAAGGGCTGCTGGCCCGGTCCCACACCGGGCTGCTCAATTACGACCTAGAAGGCATGGAAATGTGGGAGAGATTTGCACTGGGGCACGCTCGCCCAATTCGTGCGGGCAAGGAAGGTCTGCGGGTTGTGCGCAAGTGTGCGTACGGTTTGCCGCTTACCCCTGAGAGATTGCACGAGCTGACCGAGATGAAGAAGCGAATCGAAGCAGAGCGGATTCCGTCGCACTTACGCACGCGTCACGTCAAGCTGGGCCATGGAGGCCTAAATGACATCGAGTGGACCGTGCACCTTCTTGAGATGCGCTATCCCAATGCCGCGGCAGCGGGGACAAAGTATTTGATTTCAGATCGGATTCACAACGTCGGCCGCGCCGGGTTGCTGAATGTGATCGAGGTTGAACAGCTTCTCATTGCACACGCGCATCTTGCCAAGCTGAGGACATTGCTGTACCTGCTTATGGTGGACGATGACGTGTTGCCCGAGAACCCTGAGAAATTGGATCGTCTCGCAGAGGGTTTCAGTTTGGCCAGCGGCAACGAGTTTTTGTCTGTGCACCGTTCTATCACGGAGTGCACACGTAGTATCTTCATCGAGACGCTAGCGAGGTTGCGAGCGTAAAGCCATGGTTGTCCTTCTGCTTGCTTGCGCGTACGTGCTTGGTTCGATTCCGTTTGGCGTCTTGATCGCGAAATCGAAGGGAGTCGACCTGAGAAAGATTGGGAGCGGAAACATTGGCGCAACCAACGTGAAGCGGGCCCTCGGCCCGAGGTTGGCTTACACCGTCTTCCTGCTGGATGTCGCGAAGGGTGCCCTTCCGGCAACTATCGCTCGGCTGATGCTTCACCAAAAGGTAGGCCCATTTGATCCTCAGACCTTTGCGATGATCGTAGGAATTGCCGCCGTTCTCGGCCACTGCGTGTCGCCTTTTCTAGGATTCAGGGGCGGTAAAGGCGTCTCGACAACCCTTGGAGCGGTCGTTGGCGCGGCACCGGTTGTAGCGATAATTGGCTTTGCGGAATTCTTGATCATCGTATCTGCTTGTCGATATGTCAGCCTCGCAAGCCTGATCTGCGTCTGGAGCACGCTGGTCTCGACAATGGTCCTTGCAGGACAAAGCACTCAAATGGTGCCCGTCTACCTCGCGCTTTCTCTGTTTATCACGGTAAAACATCGTGCAAACATCAAGCGGCTTTTGGCCGGTACTGAAGCTAAATTCTCATTTGGACAGTCAGAACCGCCAAGCGCCACGTCTAATCCCTCAGACGGTCCGCCCACAGGTACTTAGCTTTGCTACGAGACGAACTTTTTAACAGCCCACAGACCCTCTTAGTGGGTGGCTGCCTTCTCTGGATTCCGCTTGGAATTTGGATCGTTTCGTTTGTGCACTGGATGATTGGCGGTGACCTCGACGTGCTTCCGGGCGTGCTCGGAATTCTAAGTGCGATCGCCCTCGGAACAATCCTGGCCAAGCCACCGGCCCCTCAAATGGCTCCTGTCGGCTTGTTTGGCGTCGTGTTCATTACGCTCATGTTCCCTGCGATGCGAAACGCGATCACGAAGCGTCAGCTTCGGTCAATTGACATCGAAGGAATCGAACGAGCCTACGCGAGTTTACGAGAGCGTCCGAACAACCCATCAGCTCGCATGCGGATCGCGCGGCATTTACACGATATTGGCTTCCCTGCGACGGCGATCATGGTCATGGAATCAGCGCTCAAGGACGTACCACGACAATTCTTTGGAGATGAGGCGCGCCTCGTACAACTTTGGAGCTCCCTGAAGCTGCCCGCGAACGCATTTGACCCAGTCGCCTGTCCGGTTTGCAGCGCGAAGAACGATCCTCGTGAGGTAGTTCACTGCGTGCGATGTGGCGCACCTTACCTTCTTGACCGAGTCCTTGGCCGAGCGATGACGGGATCGAACGCGCGCCGTTTGGTGTCTCTATGGATAATGATCGTAACGATGTGCATCGCGGTCGTTGCAATTCCTGGATTGGCTCGACCCCTGAATAACGTCGTCGCTGTCGCGTCCGTCATACTCGTCGCTTTTTGCGGTGGGTCGATTATTAAGGAAAGCGCGGTTGGACGTTGAAAGTACTTGACCGATATCTCATTCGAGAGCTAATCCTCCCGTTTGTCATT
This sequence comes from Fimbriimonadales bacterium, assembly GCA_038230855.1. Lineage (GTDB taxonomy): Bacteria > Armatimonadota > Fimbriimonadia > Fimbriimonadales > Fimbriimonadaceae > Fimbriimonas. The sequence goes on from JBBRML010000005.1 coordinate 53,033, forward strand.
GGCAGTTTCAGCATCGTGCTCATGTTCTACGTGAACATGTACATGTACTACGCAAAGACGGCTTCGCTTTCCAATGTTCCCGCGCTTGCCGTCATTCAAGCGATCGTGTACCAGACCCCTCAATTTCTGTCATTGACTTTGCCTGCATCTTGTAGCCTTGCGTGCGCACTAGCAATGTCCCGGCTCGCGCGCGAGAGCGAACTCACCGCCTTTCGGATCGGCGGAGCAAGTATCTTCCGGGTGCTGTTGCCGTTTGCGTTTGCCGGTGCACTCGTCTCGGTCGGTGCCTTTTTTGTCACGACCAAGTTGCAGCCTATCGGTGACTCGCTCGCGCAGCAACGAAATATGGAGATCGGGATTGCCGCGAGCGGGATCACGGCATCCACTAACGTTCCGTTGAAATTTCAAGAGAAGTACGCGATGTTTTTGGGCAGCATTGAGAAGCTGTCTGGCACTTCGATGAAGGTCAAGGACGTAATCCTCGTCGATTACGTCGATCGGAAGCAGTTTCGAGTGATCACCGCGAGTCGTGCAAGCTACAAGGACGACATTTGGACCTTTGAGGATGCCTACGAACGCGTGTTTGAGGGTGTTGACATGACCCAGTTCAAGCCGCGCAAGTCGTTCAAAGTTCGTGAGCAGTTTTTGCCGAGCTTGCTAGGTGTGAATGCGAGCCCGAGCCCCGTAACTCCGACCGCGCTCCGCCTAGAAATTCAAGTCCTGAAGCGATCTGGGCTGGACTCGCGCGCGAAAGAGATTCAGCTGTACCAAATGGCGAGTTTGCCCGCCGCCTGCTTCGTAATGTCATTCGTCAGTCCGATTTTCGCGATTCTGTTTGCGCGGTCAGGGAGTTTCGCCGGGGTCTTGCTCAGCACCATGATGTGCATGCTGTACTTCAACATCCATGTTGCTTCCGGAAACATCTTGGACAAGGTGCACGTTGTGCCGACTTGGCTGTGTGCTTGGTTGCCCGTGATTATCTTTAGTGCGGCGGGCGTGCTAGCAATCCGGAGCCTTGAGTGAATAGGCGAGCGGTGGACCTAGCGGTCTTAGGGGCATCGTTTTGCGCTGTCGCAAATGGACAGGCACCGGGCGTGCTGACCGCAAATAGATTTGTTCGTGTCTTGCAAGAGCGAGACCTCGTTCCGCGGCCAACGACAATCGAACCGGTGCTGACGCAAGGCAAACTGCCCGCTCGCGACCCGCGTCGCAACGAACTGAGATGGATCAATTCGAAAGGTGATTTGCAGAAGCGAGGGCAGGAAATCGTTGTAGACGGTTCCGTCGAATTCGATTACAAAGGCTACAAGATATTTGCCGACCACGTGACGGGCAATCCGGACACATCCGAGTTCCAACTGGACGGAAACGTAAAAGTGATCGGCGAAGATGCGGTCGTGACCGGCGAAAGCATTTGGGTCAACCTAAACCAGCGTTCATTCGTGGCTAAGCGCTCGAACGCGATCCTCCACCACAAACTGACCGGCGGCGATTTCAAACGCGACATCTTTCTGAAGGGAGCTGTGTTTCGCGGCGACGAGCATCGTGAGTTCGGCACCGATTCCGACTTCACGACGTGCGAGCTGCCCAATCCTCACTTTGATATTCGGTCACGATCATCCGATTTGATTCGGGGTGATCGGGCGATTCTCCGCGGTGTTGATTTCTACGTATTTGGTCATAAGCGGCTTTCGATTCCTTACTTGTACATCCCGCTCCGGGAGCATTCTGACAATTACTTGCCCCAAGTGGGCCAATCACCTGACGAAGGCTATTACATAAAAAATCGGATCGCGATTCCGCTTCACGACCAGCGCAATCATCTCGACGCACGAGTCGATTACATGACGAAGCTCGGAACGGGACTCGGTACTGACTTTTCGTTTTTGTCCAAGCGCATTGGCGGATTGCTAAATGTGTATACCGTCGTCGGCCGCACGAACAATCTCAACCTGAACTACAGTCACCGACAGGAAATGGGCTGGGCGTACCTAACGTTTGACAGCACTTACCAGAAGAATAACTACCTGTCTGCCAGTAACTCAACGCTCGCAACTATTCGGGGTGACCTTGCTTTCAAGCCCAGTTTGGACGGCTCCGCCACGCGCCTTTCCTTTGCGCGGTCACTCAACTCAAGCGTCGGCTACGAGTCCTTGACCGAGAATGTCGGCCTCAGCGATCATCGCAACATAGGCAAAACCATCAAGACTAACCTGGACGTGATCTTCTCGGATACGAAGAATAGCTCGGGCGGCAGTTCGACTTCACGGGAGCAGGTCGACGTTCGCTTTCACGGTGAGCAAGACATCAAGCAGGCGACCGCTTCACTTGAGATCCAGAAGACCGTTCCAATAGGAACGTCGGCTGGCGCCGGGCTAGGGGGAAGTGATCGCTTCCCTGCGCTGTCACTGACTACCGACAGCCGAAAGTTGTACGGTGAAAAGACCAAGGCGCTGCCATTTCGTGCCGAACTCTCTTTTGGAGATTTTTCTAATTCAACGAACACGGGGAAAGTCGGTCGCTATTACTTCGACTACAGCGTGAGCCGAATCGGTGTGCAGACTGGTCGATTCCATTTCGACACCACGGCCGAGTTCAAGCAAGGCGTGTACACCGACAACACTGCTCAGTATTCGCTTTTCTACAACAACGTGTTTAGCTACTCGCTGGGCAAAGACACGTCCGCGAACCTACGTTACAACTACTCTAGGCCCTACGGTTTCACGCCGCTTCAAATCGACAAGTCGTATTACGTCCATCAGGCGACGATGGACCTCAGTTACCGAGCGATACCAAAGCTCCTGATTGGCGCCCAAACTGGATATGACATCGCGCGGCTCGTGACGCACGACGTTCCGTGGCAGCAAATTGGCCTCCGATCCGAGTATGGGGTCCGAGACAAGCTCCTTATTCGCTCGCTGGCAACGTACGACACGATTAAGCACCTCTGGTCAAACTATCGTTTGGACCTGACTTCGAAGGGCAAGCATGACTACGTGGCTCTCGGCACACGTTTCGACGGGTATCGCCACACTTTTTCGAATGCAAACCTCAGCTTTGACGGATTGCAAACCGGCAAGTCGACTGTCGGCATGGCCCTGACTTACAACGGGTACTCGAAGCGGTTTGACCAACGACAACTCAACGTCGTATACGACTTGCATTGCTGGGAGGCAGTGTTCGCGATTTCGAACAGCGCAACTGGGTTTCGTAGCGGCACCGAAATGCAGTTCTTCCTTCGCCTGAAGGGATTCTCAACCTCTTCGCTGTTTGGATCGACCCGTCGAGGCGAACCGATCAACTACGGTTCCGGCAGTCAATAGCCCCTGCACGCGCGACCCGCGCCAAGCCTCAAATGGAGATTCGCGCGATGGTGCGAGGTATCCTGAACCGTTCCGATCCAGCAGCTCCAATGTCGTGGTTGTTCGGGTTCAAAAGATCCGTTTTCTTGAGGCAATAGCGTGGCAAAATCCGCAGTTAAGAAATCTACCGAATCACCCGCAGAACTCGAGCAGTTCTATCGCGACATGCTATTTATCCGTCACTTCGAAGAGAAGTGCAACGTCGTCTACCGGCAAGGCAAAGCGGGCGGTTACATGCACGTCTACATCGGAATGGAGGCTCTTGCTGTCGGCTGGATGAACGCCATCCGAAAAGGTGACGACTATGTCATCACCGCTTACCGAGACCACGCGCACGCGCTCCTCCTGGGAACCGATCCGGTCAAAGTAATGGCAGAAGTCATGGGTCGCAAAGCCGGTACCGCCGGCGGAAAGGGCGGTTCAATGCACATTTACGACCCCGATAACGGCTTCTATGGCGGTTGGGGCATCGTCGGAGGACACATTCCTCTTGGCGCGGGCCTCGCGTTCGCTTCGAAATATCGGGGCGACGACAAGGTCACTTTGAATTTTATGGGCGACGGAGCGGCAAACCAAGGTGTCGTCTTTGAGACCCTCAACATGGCGGGCCTATGGGATCTGCCTTGTATCTTCATTATCGAAAACAACGAATTTGCGATGGGTACCCGGCTGGAATACCATGCCGCCGATCCTGAGCTTTGGAAGCGCGGCTTGCCTTTTGACATCAAGAGCGTTCGTCTTGACGGAATGGACGTCGTTCAAATGAAGAAGGACGCCACCGAGATTGTAGAGGAAGTTCGAAAGACGGGCAAACCTTACTGGGTCGAAGTCATGACCTACCGCTACTCAGGTCACGGTGCGGCGGACAATGACCGGCAGCTATACCGCACCAAAGAAGAGGAGCAAAAGGCCTGGGAGCGAGATCCGATTGGTCGGCTTGAGAAGCTGCTTCTCGATCGCAACATCATGAATCGAGAGAAGATGGAAGCGATTGACGCCGAGCTTGTAGATCGGGTTGAAAAGATTTACGAAGAGGCGGACGCCTCACCATTCCCAGATCTAGAAGAGGTTTACGACAACATTTACTCCGACATGGACCCGGAGAAAGGACACTAATGGCCGCAACGCTTGAGATGACTTACCGAGAAGCCCTTCAGAAGAGCCTCTACGAGGAGATGGATCTGAACGCGGACATCTTCATGATGGGCGAAGACATCGGCCGCTATGAGGGCACATTCAAGGTGACGAAGGGATTCTTTCCGAAGTACGGACACCGAAGAGTCGTTGATACGCCGATTACCGAGGCAGGATTTACCGGGATGGCGATTGGGGCGGCGATGGCCGGCTTGCGACCTGTCGTCGAATTCATGACCATGTCGTTCGCAATCCTCGCACTTGATCAAATTATCAATCACGCGGCAAAGGTCCACTACATGACGAACGGAGTCGTTAAGTGTCCGATCGTGATCAGGGGACCGGGCGGTGCTGCAAAGCAGCTGAGCGCGCAGCACTCACACTCGTTGGAAGGTTGGTTTGCTCATGTGCCCGGTCTGAAAGTCGTTGCTCCCGCAACCTGCGAAGACGCATACGGAATGCTTAAATCCGCAATTCGGGATGACAATCCGGTCATTTTCACGGAAAACCCCGGCCTTTACGCGATGAAGGGTTCAATTCCAGACGATCAGTCGTTCTCCGTACCGATCGGTAAAGCAAACATTTTGAAGGAAGGTAAGGATATCTCCCTGATTGGGTACTCGCGGATGACGCAGGTGAACTTACTAGCGGCCGAGCTCTTGGAGAAGGACGGAATTGATGCCGAAGTCGTGGACGTCCGCTCACTTCTGCCGCTTGACACCGAGACAATCTACGCTTCAGTGCGCAAGACGCACCGGTCGGTCGTGGTGTACGAGGATTGGCGCAGCGGAGGATTCGGTGCAGAGATTGCGGCCAGAATCGCCGAAGACTGTTTCGATCATCTGGACGCTCCGGTTGGGCGCGTGGGTGGCTTGAACGTCCCTATGCCATACGCTCGAAACCTTGAATTGCAATGTATTCCGGACGAAAATGACGTAGTCGCCGCCGTTCGAAAGCTCGGCTGATGAAATCTCAGCTCCCGGAAGGGCGTGGAGCCGTGATCGCGTGCCAGCCCTTGGTTTCAACTCCGCTGTAGGGCTTGAAGTCCGCCTTGTCGAGGAGTGCGTCCTTCCATACCTTCAGAGTCCATTCGGACAGCCTAGGTTGATTGCCGCTCTTGAAAGACTCGCAGAACTGTATCGATGTCACTGTGTTCGTGGTTGACGTGTCTACAGTCAGCGCCAACGACCTGCGCCCGCCGTTTAGAAATAGCCAAACCTGCTCTGTCGGCACTGGACTGTAAACTCGGTCGGGCCAGACCGGGTCTCGATAAGTTTGCCCGCCGAGGATCGTATAGCCTGGAGAGCCGGGCATCCAGCTTCGGAATTCAGGATTTACGCCTGAAAAGACTTCTTTGACGAGTCGCGCTGGGTAAGCCGCAAAGCCGCGAGCGGCGCCATGGACCGCATTAAACAGGTTCCGCTGGTAGTTGGGACCAGGTTTTCCGGAGTAAGAACCATAATTCTGCGCGGAGTATTCGTAAGTCCGATTGTTGTAAACCCACAGTGTAGTGCCGTCGCCGACAATTCGGTCCGAAAGCTTATTGTTGAGAAACGTGGTGAGCTCAATCTGCACAAACGGCTTGTCATCGACGATTTGCGAGGACAGAAAGAGGTCGCACTGTACCGGTGCGTATTTCCCCTGGATTAGTTCTGTGCCTTCGAGATGCAGGATTAAGTTGCCGGACATTCGAACCGGTAGCAATGCACTTGAGATCGCCCGCTCCCAGTCGTCCAGCGCGAAGCATGACGAGACGAGGCACAATCCGGAAAGCACGGCAATCTGTTTCAAGTTAATCTTTTTGACTTCAACTTATTGAGTCACGTTCGATGGTCCTAGTAAATCGCCCGTGAAAACGTACATTGTCCGCCAGAGAACCCGCAGCAAGAATTTCAGTGAACACCTCTCGTCTCACTTCTTCACAAATGGAATGCCCTCTGAAATCCACGTTTCTGGCTTCGCGCCCTTCAAATAAACGTCCAAGAAGTGTCGCAGGCGTCTCGAGTAGTCCAGCTGATCGGCTCGCACCGAGAGTCCGTGATTCTCATTCGCGTACACCAGCAGCACGCAATCTTTACCCATTCGCCGCAGGGTGTTATACAGTGCGATGCCTTGATGGTAATCGACCGCGCCGTCTTTATCGCCGACCTCGATCAATATCGGTGTTGTCCGCTTCTTTGACTGCCACACGGCACTGTTTTCAATGTATATCTTTGGATCTTCCCAGAAAGGAACTTCGAGTCTTCCTTGTCCGGTCTCGAGCAGCACCTGGTTAGAGATGCCCGCGTTCCAGTAGTGAGTGTTGTACATGCTCGTGAGTTCTGTGAGCGGCGCTCCGGCCACGCCGACCGCGAATACCTTGCTAACCGTCGTTACAAATGCCGTCTGGTAGCCACCCCAAGAATGGCCGATGAGTCCTATCTTGGCGGGATCGATTCCCAGGTTTAAGGCGAGTGCCGCTGCGACCGCAGGCTCCAGACAGTCCACCGCGCTCAATCCCGGATTTCGGCCTTTATACGCTATGTCCGGCAAGAAAACGAAATACCCGTTTTGCGAAAGAATCTGTGCGTTGTACGGAGACCACTCTACCGGGGTGCTGTACTGGTTCAGACCTGGGCTGAGTCGCTCATATATATAAGTGACCATCGGATACTTTTGCGTCGGCTTGTAGTCTGCCGGGTAGATCAGAATGCCTTGCAGAGGCACGCCCCAGCGACTCTTGTAGTGCAGTAGTTGCGTTTTTCCCCAGGCGTACTTGTCTTGCTGAGGGTTTGTTTTGGACTCTCCCTTGGCCGCGCTGAACTCTAGGTTCGTCAGGAAGAGATTTGGGGACTGCGTGAAACTCTGCATGACGAAAAAGACCCGATCCGTGTTTTTGGATTTTGTGAGAGCGCTTACGATCGCGTCTTGAGTAAATAGAATTCTGCCTTTACCGGCTGAGTCGGTCGAGTAGAAACCCGTTGCGCGAGTGTCCTCAACCATGAACGTGAAGAAGAGTTTCTCTCTCGCCGAAATTCCTGTCTCATTCTTCGGATCTACGTTCACCAGTCGATAGATTTGATGGTCTTTCTTGCCGTTCGTAAGCTGAGTGGCGCCCGGGGCGTCCGGCCGAATGAGGTAGGCGTCAAACTTGTCGGTAATGACGAATCCCTCATCGTTCTTCAACCAGGTCGGGAAACTCACTGGTGGCTTTTCAGGTTGAGTGTGGTCATCTTGAAGGTCTTCGAAGGATGCCTTGATCATTCCCGTAGCATTAGATAGCTTTTCAGCTTTCACGTCGTAGATCCACCAGTTCTTGCGTTCAAAGTGCGCGAGGTAGCCGCCATCTCGCGAAGGAACTACGGGCCAGTGGGTCTTCTCGAAGATTCGTATCTTGGACCCCGTAATGGTATCCACCAACCACACATCGGCGTAATTCCAGCCGTTTGTTGCGGCAATATCGTACGGCTTGGGATCGACAACGAGTGCGTGCTTGAAATCCTTGAGCAAAGAAACCTGTTGGTCCTTGGTGCCGACCGCCTGAAGCGAGTCGTCACTCAAATGCCAGATCCAATTTTGACCACGCCGCCGCTCGCCTTCAGCGTTGACCTTTTGCTCCGGAATTGTCCGGATGTCCCGCGTATTCCAGACATCGACGTTTGGCTTGTCTTCGGGCTTTCCCTCTGGCTTCGTTTTGTCTTTCCAGAGTTGAGTCTCGAAATTGACAAGCGTTCCATCGTCGCTTATCGCTAAGCCCCCGAAGTCTGTTACGCGCTGACCCTTCAACGCTTCGCGTTTCGCAACATCGACAAATCTCGCCCCAATATTTGGAGATCTGGGATCTGGGATTACTCGGACCATTGCAGTCTCGCCTTCCTTCTTTGGGTCGTCGATCATCGTCAGAAAGGCAAGCGCAGTTCCTTTCTCGGCGAAAGCAACGTTTTTGATGTTGTCGCGCCCCCACGAAAGTGAGCGGATAACGCGGGTTTTCAGATCCAATAGTTGGAGGGCATGCGCAGTATCACTGGCATCTACGGTGAAAACCATCAGCGATTCAGACTTGTTCATGAACACGGAACGCACGTTTGCCATCGCGAGTGGCTCGCCGCTGAGTAAGTTCAACACCACCAGTTCTGAAAGTCCGTTCGGTCCTGGTCTGGTGAACCAAAGGTCTCCACTTCCCTTCACAAAGCCGAACGAGTTGACGTTATCCATGACGCGTTCGTTTCCATTGACGAGCGAGCGCAAGCCCATTTTTGCGGTCGGAGGCTTAGATGTCGGGGACGGCGGTAGAGCCTTGAATGCATCTACCGCCGCTTTGGTTGGGGCAATGATGTACGCGATCCACTCGGAATTGTCCGAAAACTTTGCACCAACGCCGTTAACTATTACCGCACTTTGCGCGGAGTCAGCGTTCTTGATGACTAAGCGGCCATCGCCATCAACCAATCCGATTCCGTAGGCAAGCCAGTGGCCGTCGTCAGATATCAGCGGAGCGACCAGGCTCTCCCACTGTTTATAGTCTTCGGGTTTGAGAGTCGGTTTTTGGGCACTTGCGCATGTCGCCAGTGCGCTCAAGATGGTCAACGATGCCATCAGGCAGGTTCGCGTCCGCATGACGCTTACGATACCTAGTGGAAGGTTCAGAGTTGCTGCATTAAGGCCGCAACCGCTCGATCATCGGGTCGATCGCTAGCGCTCAATACCCCACACACGGCCGCTCGGTCTTCTGCCGACTTATTTTGACTAAGCTTGAATTTGCCTGTCGCCGATTTGACGCGAAGGCGAAATGCTACGATCGCACTCGCCCGACTCCAAAAGGCTGGGTCATCCCAAACTCCCGCAAACGGCTCCAAATTCGTGTCATCGAAGGCCCCGACGAGCCGCTTCAGTGCATCAACGGCCTCGCCACCCTCGATCACTTCTAGCTGTCCCTCTAACAAGACGGAGGCGTAGTTCCACGTTGGTATTGCGGTGGGCGTGGAGTACCACCGAGATGAAACATAGCAATGCGGACCATCGACGAGAATCGTCGCGTCTGCTCCGTCTCGGATCGCCTGTGAGTGCGGATTTGAAGCCGCCACGTGACCCACCACGCCCGTCTCCTCCCACTGGAATGGGAGTCTGCTGAATTCGGGCCGTCCGTCTCGAAAGGTGACAAGTGTTCCAAACGGGTTGTTACTCACGAATTCGCGCAATTTTGCCTCGTCTGTTACTTCAAAGTGTTTCGGAAGGTAGATCATGTGCGTTGTGTTTGGCGGTCGATCTGAGTAGTCCGGCCTGGATACGTAATACCAATAAGCATCCCGATGCGATGCGAAATGACTTGATCGGAGTGTTCAATGTTCCCCGGCCGGCGTGTCAGATCGGCGACGGATCATCCATCGCTTCGGGTCTTCGAGCGGAGCAAAGCCGTATCGCTCGTATAGGCGGTGGGCGTCAAAGGTTCCCAGCATCCATCGATCGACATCAGCCATGTCAGGATGGCCAAGAGCGAACTCTACGACCGCTTTGCCGATTCCGCCGCCGCGAGCCGTCGGATCGACGATTACGTCGCACAACCAGGCAAACCGCACGAAATCGGTGACTACACGGCAAAAGCCAACCTGATTCCCGTCTCGCATGGCGCATACGGTAATTGCCGAGTGCCGCACGGCGCGATCAAATCGCTCGAAAGTGATGCCCTTCGCCCAGTAGCTCTCAGTGATCCAACTGTGTACCAATGTGCGATCAATTCGGTTCGGATTATCGGTGATCAAAAGTTCACCAACGCTGATCTCCATTCGCAGAGTCTACTGGCTCGATTTGCGCCCTGTGAAAAGGTTCGACCGCATCTTGGCGACCATTGGCTGATCACCGAATACGGCGGCCGCGGCCGCCTGAATCGCCTCGACTATCGTCTCGGCTTCAACATGATATTGGTCAGAAAGATTCATGACTGCCGCATTTGAACGCGTGAACCCGGTTGCGAACGCAAAGGCGCTCGAGAAATTTAGATCCAATTCGACTAGGCTGTGATGGATGTCTTCAAAGCCCGCCGTGATCAGCAAATCCCTGCACTGCGAGTCGTCCGCCATAACGAAAGGTGCGTTGTAAAACTCCGCTAGCTCTTGCGGGAAGAGCTTTGACACTGCCTCCCTCGCGACTTCGATCCATGGATTCGAGGTCATCGGAGCCCAAGTACTGATGGCAACCTGCCCACCACACTTCAAGACGCGAAGAATCTCCCGCATCGCTAGCAAACGGTCGTCGAAAAACATCCATCCAAACTGACACACGACTGCGTCAAATGAGTCGGCGCGATAAGGCAGAGCGCATGCGTCCGCAGTGGTCAGCGGAATGCCAAAGAATTCCGCCCGCTGCAGGGCCGGGCGCATCATGTCAAAGTTTCGATCGCACCCGATGATCTTAGGTGGGTCAGTTTCGACCAAAAGCGTACGACGCATCGCAAGGCGTTCAGCCACGACGCAGGGTCCGCAAGCAAGATCGAGAATGCATTGCCCGCGAGGCACGCGCTTCTCAATTTCGACAGCGTTTGGAGCAAATAGGGGTCTGCGGAGCCATACGTCGTACTGGGTGGCGATGTCCCCTGTGAACCCACGATTGCGTTGCACGAGCTGATTTTAGCGCGATTGGCCAATGTTGTTTTGGCACTCTCGCGGGTACACTGCTAAATTGTAACGCCCGCAAGGGTGAACGCAAGTTCAACGCGTTGGACTGCGACTAGGAGACCGAAAATATTTATGGCGATTCAACCCCTACACGACAGAATTGTGGTCGAGGCGGCCGAAAAGGAGCAGCAAACTGCCAGCGGCATCCTCCTCCCGGATTCAGCTCAAGAAAAGCCCCAGCGCGGCAAAGTTCTCGCCGTTGGCCCGGGCAAAAGACTGGATAGCGGACAGCTTGCAACGATTGACATCAAGGTCGGCGATTTTGTCCTGTACGGCAAATACGGCGGGACGGAAGTGAAGGTCGATGGAAACGATTTGATCATTCTCCGAGCCGATGACGTTTTGGCCGTGGTGAATTAAGGAAAAGAAATGGCTGCAAAGGAAATTAAATATACAGACGAAGCACGAAAGCTTCTCGAAGCAGGCGTGGACAAGCTTGCCAACGCCGTCAAAGTAACCCTCGGACCGCGCGGCCGCAACGTCGTGCTTGAGCGTAAGTTTGGCTCTCCAACCGTGATCAACGACGGTGTGACGATTGCTAAAGAGATCGAAGTCGAAAATCGATTCGAAAATATGGGCGCGCAGCTCATTCGCGAAGTTAGTAGCAAAACGAACGACACCGCAGGCGACGGCACGACGACCGCAACCGTGCTCGCTCAGGCAATCTTCAAAGAAGGAATTCGCAATGTCGCCGCAGGATCCAACGCGACGCTGATCAAGTCCGGTATCGAGAAAGCCGTCAATGCGATGGTCGAAGAGATTGCGAAGAACGCGACGCCGATCAAGGATGAAGCAGGAGTTGTACAGGTTGCAACCATCTCGGCGAACGACGTCGAGCTAGGAAAGCTGGTGGGTGAACTCATCAACAAGACCGGCAAAGACGGAGTTGTTACCGTCGAAGAAAGCAAGTCAACCGAGACCACTTACGAAACCGTTGAAGGTCTGCAGTTTGACAAGGGCTTCCTCTCACCGTATTTCGTAACCGACGCGACTCGCATGGAAGTCGTCTACGAAGAGCCGGCAATTCTTTACTTCGAGAAGAAGATCGCAAACGTGCAGGACCTCGTGCCGATGCTTGAAAAAGTACTCAAGCTTGGTCGACCGTTCATTATCGTTGCCGAGGACCTGGAAAACGAGGCCCTTGCTACACTCGTTCTGAATCGCATCCGCGCGAACTTACCAGTCGCTGCCGTCAAGGCACCAGGCTTTGGGGACCGACGAAAGGCGATGCTCGAAGATATGGCGATCCTGACCGGAGGCCAATTCATCAGCGAAGACCTCGGAATCAAGCTTGAGAACGTTACGCCCGATATGCTCGGGGGTTGCTCCCGCATTGTCATCACCAAAGACACCACGACGATCGTCGGTGGCAGAGGCGATAAAGCTCAAATCGAAGGTCGACTTCGCCAGATTAAGGCGCAAATCGAAACCACCGACAGCAGCTATGACAAGGAAAAACTTCAAGAGCGACAGGCGAAGCTCAGCGGCGGCGTTGCCGTCGTGAAAGTTGGAGCGGCGACGGAAACCGCTCTGAAGGAAAAGAAAGCACGAATCGAAGACGCTCTCGCGGCAACGCGAGCTGCGCTAGAGGAAGGTATTGTGCCGGGCGGTGGCACCGCACTCATCACTGCAGCCTCCATTCTAGATAGCCTGAAGCTAGAAGGCGATGAGAAGATTGGTCTTAACATCGTACGCAAAGCGATTGAGGCGCCGCTTCGCACGATCGCTGAAAACGCTGGCGCGGAAGGATCGGTAGTTGTTGAGAAGGTCAAAACGACCGGTCTCGGATTCAATGCCGAAACGTTAGTGTTCGAGGATCTCGCGAAGGCTGGCGTCGTCGACCCCGCAAAGGTCGTTCGGCAGGCCTTGCAGAACGCGGCTTCAATCAGTGCGCTTCTTCTCACCACCGAGGCAATTGTTGCCGAGCTACCTGAGAAGGAAGAAGATGGCGGCCACGGCCACCACCACCACTAAGCAGACCTCTGCTTAGTCTTTTGAGAGCCCGCTCCAATCTTGGGGCGGGCTCTCTCTCTTTAGAACTACTCCCGTTGCACGCTTCCGAAAGTGGCTGACCGCGAAATTGCGCACTGAGGCGCGAACGCTAAGTCAGTCCTCGCCCGCCAGTGATTTACCCCAGAGCGCATAAGTTGCTCACAAACAATCGCTTACAACGACAATCCGGCCTTCTTCAGCGCCGCTCGAATCGGCGCTTCGCCGCCAAAGCCGGACTCACAACTGATGACTTTGCCGTCGCGACCTACAATGAGCAAAGTTGGAATCGATTCTACCGAGTACGCCGAAAACGCTGAACCCTCCGCGTCCAAGTAACAAGGGAACGTGTATTTGTTCTCCTTCAGGAATGGCGTTACTGCGCTCTTCTTTTCGTCCGAAATGGTCATCACAACCAGACCCTTATCCCTAAATTGTTTGTAGAGCTTCTCCGTGATCGGCAAACTCTCTCGGCATGGTCCGCACCAAGTTGCCCAGAAGTCGACTAGGACAATCTTGCCCTTGAAATCGGAGAGGCTGGTCGCCTTGCCTTCGAGAGTTTTAACCACGAAGTTCGGCGCAACGGCTCCTTCCTTGATAGGCGAGCTTGCCTGCTTCGATTGTGTTGGAACTTCGATCACTTTAGAGCCCGCGGGAACCTTTGCCTCAAAAATCGTTTTGTCTTTGAACTCCGCGCTGGGCTCGATGAGAGAGTATGTTTCTCTCGTCTCCATTTTAGGAGGAGCTGTCCCTCCTGATAGCTTCTTCATCTCGGCCGAGCTCATCAACTTCGCTAACTCCGCATTGTCGTAGACGACTTGATACACAAGCAAGTCTGCCTTACCAACCCAAACGGTGGTGTTTCCGTTCTGACCCTTTGCGTAGTACTTGATTGGCACACACGGCCGTCCTAGGACTTTTTCGTCCGCAAGAACAGTAGGGGCGCCTTTGCTTACGTCGACCACTTCGCCATAGCGAGCCGATCCTCCGAAAAACTGCAGGACGGGAGTTCCGCAGAACATCGGATGTTGGAGCATCATGGACTTGTCTTCTGCAATCGAGCTTGCCGCAGCAGCTTTTTGGACTGCGCCGCTAGTCGGCGTGGTGTAACCAATCGAGTCAACTCCAGAGGAAATAGCCACGAAAGTTGCCCCGGAGTCTATTTTTGAATTGAGGTTGTACTGATTTGGGGCTACAAACGAGATTTCGCGCTCGGCTTTTACGGCGGGGCCCAAGCCATAGGATGCAATCCACGTGTATTTGGCGTGAAACGATTTCATCTTTGCGTAGATGTCCATTGACTCCTTAAGCAATGTCTCGCCATTTTTGTCTTTTACGGAAACGCTAACGCCTTGGCATCCCACGCCGAAGATCAAGGCAGTAGCGAGAACGCAAAGCTGAATTCGTTTCACGAATTCAGTATACAGACGCCTGCGGAGTCGGTACGTGCAACTCCCTAATTTGGTATCTAGACTCGACTACAGATGGTTCGTGGTCAAATTGCGGCAACGTTCCTTAAGGGACGTGTAGATGTAGTTCCTAATGACGATGGACAGCAGGGCCGATGACTGGACCATCTTCTCCGGACGAAAGCGGCGCTAACGACGGCTGGATGGGTATAGATTTCCAAATTTGTGCGGCTACGCTGATGCCCTGACGTCGCTCTGGCCAAAGGGGCCTCTCGGCAATTCTGCTCCACACCAGAGGCAGCGAAAACCGCGCTTTGTCAACACTCGCTTTCCGCACTGAACGCAAATTTCTTCCGTTTCGCGTTCGTCGTCGAGCGATATCGCAGACTTTGGGGTATCTAACGCGGCCATAACGGCAAGAATATCTTCGTCCGACATGTTGAGCTTTGACTTGAGCAATTCCCACATCGAGGCGCATGCTAGCTCAAGCGATTCCACTCGCCGCTCCAGGGGTTGAATGACATTTTCCGCTGCGGACCTCGCTCCAACTTCGCTTAAGCCCTTGGCGGTCGGCTTCGAGATTCGGGAACGAAGCAACATCAACGGTAGCATGCCCTGATTATCGGCAATCGAGCCGCGATACCGCATCCGACCCTAACCACATGAATGGTAACACTCTGGCTAGGAAAGCTCGCGACAGATCTCCCAGTGATGACCAAAGGGATCAAGAACTTGCCCCAGCCGCCAGCCATGTTGGTTTTCCATCGAAATAACGACGGTTGCACCAGCCTGTACTGCCCGATCGAATACTGCATCGGGATCCTCGGTAATCAAAACCATTCGAGTCGTACTGCCACCAATCGACTCCGGACTGAAGTTGGCGTGCTCTGGAGATTCATCGGCTACCCAAAACTCAGCTCGTTCGACCGCGAGTCGCGCCACAACGGAGTCTCCGTCACCGTCCAGCCTGAACAGAACGACCGCCTCAAATGCTTGCTCATAGAATTTGACTGCGGATGCTCCGCTACGCACGGAGAGCATCGGCGCAATTGTCGTTCTCAACGGTGCAGTCTCCGCCGCTTCAAGGCTAGCGCAGTCACCCTCGCTTCTCCATGGATAGTCGGAATTCGTCCCAGAGGGCCTGTGCCCCTTTGCCTGTGATCTTTTCAAACGTAGGCATTGGATCCTCGGCCCGACGCAGGTTCAAGTCTAGCGCTGGCACAAGACGTGAGTCGTACTTCTGCGAGACCCACGCCAACCACGCTGCCGTTGTTCGGTAGGCGTCATGATAGGTTGCTTTCGTGAAATCGATCCGAGAGCGAGGTGCTTCGGGTTCAAACCGCCACCACCGCACGTAGTCGGCAATGCCTTCCACGAGCCATCCCGTGTCCACCTTGATGTCTGGGTACGACTGGACAAGGTGGGTGATTTCGTGGATTAGCATTCCGACATCCTTGGGATGCGCGCGTACATACGGCGCACTGACAGAAATCTGATCTCCTGTGCAGTAAGCGGGCGCATCCTGCTTCAACCGAAACTTGAACCTGAATGACTTTGGATACTTTGCATCTTGAGTCGAGAGCAACTCCGTTAGATGCGGAAACCACCTATTCGCGAGGTCACGCGTGCAATTGCCCCATTCTAGTAAGTCTGGTGCTTCGGAAGCATCGACCGAAATGATTGGACTAGCCTTTGCGGGGGCGAGCGGATAGATCCTTTTCAGAATATCTTCCCTTGCAAGTTGACTCGGTTCTGCGGGTGAGGTGGCCATCGCGAGGACGACTATTACTGGAAGTTTGAACATAAGCGTTTCGTTTGTACGAGCAATTCAACGAGCAAGAAGTGCGCATGCCTCACCGATTGCGCAAGCGGTCCGAGGGCATCAGGATTCGCTACAACTATGCCGGAGATAGCTTCAAAGAAGTATACGGATAAGCGGAAGCGATCGACGGTGGAGAACAAGATGCCGCCGAAGAACAACGTTTGCGCATCTTCCGTTCAACGAGGAGGGTCGCGCGTTGAAAGAGCCCGTACAGCGGGGACTCGTCAGGCAATCAAGTCTTTAACCACGAAGCCATGAACGTCGGTCAAGCGGAAGTCTCTACCTTGGTAACGGTAGGTCAACTTGGTGTGATCGATTCCCAACAGGTGCAAAATCGTCGCATTCAGGTCATGAATATGCACGGCTCCTGGATTGAAAGTGTCTGGAGTCGGATTCATGATCTTGCCGTCCGCATCAACAATGTTATATGAATAGTCATCGGTACGACCGTAAGTGATGCCCGGCTTAACGCCCCCGCCTGCCATCCAAACCGTAAAGCATCGCGGATGATGGTCTCGCCCATAGTTCTCTTTGCTAAGCGGACCCTGACAATAGATTGTGCGACCAAATTCCCCGCCCCAAATGACGAGCGTGTCGTCGAGCAATCCCCTTTGGCGGAGGTCCTTAATCAGGCCAGCGCACGCCTGGTCGACGTCCTTGCACTGCAAGGGCAGTTCGTTCGCTAAGTTTCCGTGTTGATCCCAACCGCGATGGAAGATCTGAACGTATCTTGTGCCGCGCTCGACGAGGCGCCGGGCGAGCAGACAGTTAGCGGCGAATGTTCCTGGAATCTTAGCGTCCTCGCCGTACAAGTCAAACGTGCCCGCTGGCTCCTTGCCGATGTCCATGAGTTCGGGCACGCTTGTCTGGAGCTTGTATGCCATTTCATATTGGTGTATGCGTGTGGCGATTTCGGGATCTCCGAAGTGACCGAGCTGCGTGCGGTTCAGTTCCATCAGCGAGTCGAGCATCGCTCGACGTGTGCTGGCATCCATCCCGTCTGGGTTCCGGAGAAACAGCACCGGGTCGCCCTTACTATTCATGGCGACGCCTTGATGCTCGCTTGGGAGGAATCCGGCGCCCCACAGGCGAGTGAAGAGGGCTTGGGCGTCGGCCTTTGAACTCCACTTGCTGTGGAGGACGACATATGTCGGCAGATTCTCGCTTAGGTTTCCGAGGCCATAACTAACCCACGCACCAACGCTTGGTCGGCCGGGCAACTGGCTCCCTGTTTGAATATAGGTCGTGGCAGGGTCATGATTGATCGCCTCGGTGTACATCGAATAAACGACGCAGAGTTCCTTAGCCACTGTGGCAGTGTGGGGCAGCAGCTCACTTACCCATAAACCATCTGCGTTGTTCTCGTGCTTCGTGAATTTGTACTTCGACGGCGCTACCGGGAACCGGGTCTGGCCCGAGGTCATCGTCGTCAGGCGCTGCCCATTGCGGATGTGCTCCGGCAGTTCCTCGTTAAAGTGCTCCGCCATCTTCGGCTTGTAATCGAAAAGGTCCACTTGGCTCGGTGCTCCGTTCATCGAAAGGTAGATGACGTGCTTCGCCTTCGCCGCAAAATGGGGCAACTGCTGCCCTGTCCCTTGAGCAAGGGCCTCGAACGGCAGAAGCGAGCCAAGCGCGGCGGTACCGACACCAAGCGCGGCTCGACCGAACAGTTGCCTTCGAGTGAAATTGAGTTCGAGTTCTCGGATCGGATCCATTGCTTGTCCAGTTCTAGCGCTTTTGCGCTAGTGAATTGTCAGTGCCTCATCGAGGTTAAGCAGCGTATTACAGGCTACCGTCCAGGCCGCGTGGTCGGCGACAGGAACGTTTCGATCTCGCGGTGATTCGCCGATGCTGAGCATCCGGGCCGCCGCATCTGGGGACGCGAGATACTTTTGCTTCTGGCGAGCCACCAAACTCTGAATCGTTGCGAAATCGCGGGAATCAGGTTCGCGGGCCAATAGCATTTTGAACGCGTTACGTGTTCGCACGGCATCGGTGCTTCCACTCAAGTACACGCGTCGTGCGAACTTCCGGGCCGCTTCGACAAATTGCGGATCGTTTAAGGTGACGAGCGCTTGCAACGGTGTATTTGTTCGTGATCGAGAAACTACACAGCTCTCTCGCATCGGCGCGTCGAATATTAACATCGATGGCGGAGGGCTCGTGCGCTTCCAGAACGTATATATGCTGCGGCGGTACAGGGCAGATCCGTGATCCTGGGCGAAGCGCGCCGTGTTGCTGGCTGTGTAACCAACTGCCTCCCAAAGTCCGGCTGGCTGATATGGCTTAACTCCCTGACCTCCGACGGTTGAATCTAGCAATCCCGCGACATACAGCGCTTGATCGCGAATAACTTCGGCATCCATTCGAAATCTAGGTCCACGTGCCACCCATCGATTATCAGGGTCTTTGGCGCGCTTAACCGAGCTAACGGCCGCGGACTGACGAAAAGTTTTGCTTGTCAAAATGAGTCGGTGCAACTGCTTGATGCTCCACCCATCGGCTATCAGCTCCACGGCTAGATAATCTAACAATTCTGGATGGGACGGGTATTCACCTCGACTTCCGAAGTCTTCGGCCGATTTAACGAGGCCGACACCGAAGTGTTGCTGCCAAATCCTATTGACCATCACCCGCGAAACGAGCGGGTTCTTCGGATCGACCATCCACTCCGCTAGGCCCAGCCGATTCTTTGGTTCGTCAGGACGCAGAGTTCCAAAAACTGCCGGAATTGCGCGATCAACTTTCTTATCGGGGAGATCATATTGCCCGCGCTTCAAGATGTACGATAACCGCGGTTGCATCAGGTCTTGAGCAACGAGCGACGTCGGGATCATGCTCTCGATACGGTTGATTCCAACGAGGAGTGAGGCGTATTCCGTTTTGTCACCTGACGATGGGCCCGCCTCAAGATAAGTTGCCCGTAAATCTGCCTCTGACTTCTGATCGAGCTTGCCCTCTTTCACGATCTTTGCGATCGCAGCAATCTTGGCATCTTGAGCCGATCCAAAGGCGTACGTAAATCCGTCGGCTCCGGCGCCGTTGATGACTTTGAACAGTATCTGGTTCTTGCCTGCCTTTAGGTGGAGCTTGATCGTGTCGACGGTCTGATTTACGGCGCGCTGAATATTAATCGCGAACACGGGATTGCCGTTCTGCCACACCTTAAGGCTATCGTCACTACTGGCCGCGAACGTGAAGTCCTGCTCGCGCTCAACCGTAAAGTCGGCTCGGAGATAGCCTGAGGCGTTGTCTCGGCCGATGAAGTTGAAAATTGGCTCATTGACTTTGATCGTCCGAGCCTTCCAAATAGCGCTATTCGGGTTCGAAACAGGAGCGTCGTCCCGATCATACGCAGTTTGAAAGTCTCGAGCCGGATAAGGACCGCTGACTTCCCAGCCGGTGACTACGGGCGTGGACTGTTGCCGCTCCGAAACCCACGCGCTAGCGACCCGCAGGTCAACGGCCGCACGCAGAATGGTCATACGTCGGTTGAGCCTTTCCAAGTGTGATGCCTGTTCGGCTGACGGCACCTTGATGGTGGGGGGATGATCTTTGGCGTTTCCATCTAGCGGCGAGTCCGCCGTGCTATTGAAGAACGCGAACATCGAGTAGTAATCCTTCGCCGTGAAGGGATCGTACTTGTGGTCGTGACACTTAGCGCATCCCATCGTCACCCCAAGAAACACCGTAGACGTTGTATCGACTCGATCGAAGGTGTTCTTGACGAGAAACTCTTGCTCTATCGCTCCGCCTTCGGCTGTCGTGGGATTCATCCGTACGTAACCAGTCGCCAATCTCTGCTCCAGCGTTGGATTCGGAAGGAGGTCACCGGCGACTTGCCACAACGTGAACTTGTCAAATGGAAGATCGCGGTTGTAAGCGCTCACTACCCAGTCGCGAAATGGCCAAATTCCGCGTTCATTGTCGAGATGCAATCCGTGCGTGTCGCCATATCGGATCGCATCCAGCCAGTACCGCGCCTGGTTCTCCCCGTACTTCGGGCTCGCCAGGAAATGATCGACCATTCGGTCGTAGGCGTCGGAGCGCTTATCCAGCATGTACGCGGAAACTTCTTCTGGATTCGGCGGGAGACCGGTCAAGGTCAGAGCGACTCTACGAATCAATGTTTCGCGATCTGCTTCTGGCTCGGCCGTTAGGCCGTGAGCACCGAGGCTAGCCGCAACAAAATTGTCTATTGGGTTTTTCAAACCCATTTTTGGCACTACCTGAGCCGTTGGCGGCAAAAACGCCCAATGCCCTTTGAACTCCGCTCCGCTTTCGATCCAAGCCTTTAGAATCCCTTTTTCGGCTTCTGAGAGTGGATTTACGTTTTGGACATTCGGTGGCATCTCGTTCGACGAGATGCGCGACCATGCGATAGAGTGCGCTAAATCATGAGGTGCGATCGCTCGGTATCCCCCTCGATCGCTAGTAGCTGCCGCAAACGAATCCAATCGTAATCCTGCGGATTGAGCCACGCGCGCCGAATCGGACCCGTGGCAGGGCCAACAGTGCTCGCTTAAGATTGCACGAACGTCCCGATTAAAGTCGATTTTTGGAGGTGCTTTTGGCTTTGATTGCGCGCCAAAAAAACCTAAAGTTGACCCGCCTAGGGCAACACCGCCCGCTATCCAGTGTGCGTAACCGCGCATGTTCGTTCACGATTATAGGTGCATTTGGGCCAAAAAAAGGACGTGATATTGCGCAAATCTTCTGCCTTGCATAATGATGTCCGATGCGTAGATGGCTAACCGCGCTTGGAGCGAGATGGACAAAAGACGACATCCCGCGTCTCTCCGCCGCAACCAGCTTCTACGCGTTGCTCTCTCTAGCCCCGTTCCTTGTTGTCGCGGTCGCGATTGCCGCCCAAGTGTTCGGCTCGCAGGGCAGCGCCAAAGCAGAGCTTCTTCGAGCTTTCAAACAGTCCACTGGCCCACAGGTGGCCGAATTCCTCCGAACTGTCATCGACAACAGCAGTCACACCAGTACCAGCGTGATTGCGACTCTAGTGAGCTTGTCGATCGCGGTTTGGAGCGGATCGAATCTGTTCATCCAAATTCACGAGTCAATCCACGACATATGGGCCATGCACTTCGAAGGACATATGATTCGGCGCTTCGTCTGGGCACGAGCGTGGGCGGTTGCCGCACTCTTTGGCCTCGGCCTCCTCATCGTGACTTGGCTCGTCATAGAGTCGGTCTTGGCTTCGATGGGCCGAGAAACGTGGGGCTACCGGGTCGGAAAGATTGTCAGCCTCTTTGCCGGCCTCGGGTTTTTCACGCTAGCGTTCGCTGCGATATTTCGATCCATGCCGAGAGGCCAGATCAACTGGCGAGACGTGTGGCCAGGCGCGTTCATCACCGCTCTTGGGCTAACTTTCAGCAAGTACATTCTCGGAACATATCTGTCCGTCATCAAGGTGTCCACCGCATATGGCTCGGCCGGTGTCTTGGTCGTCCTTCTTTTATGGATTTACTACCTCTCGATGATCTTTTTCCTCGGAGTTGAAATCGTACACATGACGGTGCACCGCGAACAACTTACAGGCGATCCGAAAGACACGCCGGCTCCCGGTGCATTGGCGAACAATACGGCTCCTGCGCCGACCAATGAACCTACAGTCCCACCTCTGTGAGCAATCTGGAACCGCTTTTTGAGGAGTCGCATCTTCCTTTATAGAGCGCTCAGCAAATTTGCCGGTTTCTTCTTGCCAATTTAATGCAACAAGACGAACCCAAAGCCCCATTCGCGGAGTCATAATAACCAGAACATCGTACATTTACCAGGTTTTGTGGTATGGACGAGCACTCACTAGGAGTCTTGCAATGAAAGTCAGTTCATGGGAAAACGTAGAGGAGCAGGTGCACCGCGCACTCGCACTTGAGGTTGTGTCGCGGGCATTTCCGCCAGTTGCGTCCGATAGCTTGCGCGGACTCGATCACGACGCTGACCGACTTGCCGCGGCGATTCGCGCCTTGCCCGTCGAGTTTAACGAAATCGACCTTCGAGACTCCATCGCAAAAGCACGGCTTAAGCTCAGCTACCGTGACTCTCTGGTTCAGACGCTTGCCCACCTCGTCTCGATGAATTACGTCGCTTCGAGCGAACTCGTCGGCGTTTAAACCGATTCACGAAGCCGCCGCAGTTCTCCAGCTCCGGCGGCTTTTTCGTGCATTTTTTATGGCTGGAAGGTCAGGTATCCCTTTGTCTTTGGCTCGGTCTTGCCGTTTAGAAATCGACCGTAGTCATCAAAGAATCCACTGCGCGCATCACCTGGGTTCGGTGCGAACGTCGCGTGGCCCATAACGATGACCGACGTCTTTCCATCTGGCAATTCGACAACCGCCATCGCCGTGCCGTTACTCAGATTCAGCGAATTTACGCCGTCCGAGACAGTGTTTTTGGAGACCGTCCAACCGAGTTGCTTTAGAAGCTGACCTAGTACAGGCATCGTGTCAGGATGCCCGATGAGGATTTTGCCTCCCAGATCCGACCCAAACTGACTCGTACCTAACAAATTCGTCGCGTATTCCGGCTTGAGTGGATCCCGAACGACATTCGCGCTGTAGCGCGAAATCGCGGCGGCGAGACCGAAGGGTTGCTCATCAGCGTGGATATCTCGAACCGCCTTGCGATAAGGGTCGACGGATACAAGCCGAGGCTTGCTTGCCATCGGCCAGCTCAAAATTGCATGTCCATTCTTCGGAGTGACATCAAACATCTTGAATAATCGCTTCCCACGACCGTCCTCGACCATGATGTCGACGGGCATCCGGTACGCGGGACCGGTGAATGTGAGGTCAATCGACAGTGCGCCATTGCTGAAGGTCGGCTCCTTTGCCGACAGTCGGGCATAACCTGGTCTTCGGAGCCAGTCATCGAAGAAGGAGTCTAGGTGCAAATGCGGATTGAGAGTCTTCGTTACCGCCTCAAATTGCTCCCACTCCCCCGGAGTGCCTTTCGGATGCGAGCGAATCCACTCGCGCATGGCTTGAATCATGCGGTCCGGTCCCAGATACTGCTCCAGCATCTGAAGAACAAACGCGCCCTTCCCGTATCCGAGCGTGCTCGCCGCCGCTCCAACGTCTACTCCTGCCCTAGAGATTGGTACCGTGTCGTAGTCCGGGCTCACGTTTGGATGCTGATAGAACGCCACGCGCCTGTCGGCCGGAATACCAAGTGGTGCTTCACGCCGGTACAGGCCGTCTGAGAAGTCCGCGAAGCTTTCATTCCAAAAGGAGTGCAAGTAAGTGTTCGGGATGATGCCACCCCACCATGTGTGCGATGGCTCGTGTGGGTCTTCGCTCGGCAGACCGCCGCCGTAGGTCGCGTATGAGTACGCTTCCATTGCTCCTCCACCGTAGGTTTCAGAATCCAACCCCCCATATTGCGAGAATGGAAATGGGGCAAATCGCTCGTAGAACTGAATGATTGGTGCGTAAAAGCCCGCTTGCGCACTCACGTTCTTCACTCCTGCTCTCGCAGTCCACATTCCAAAGTTACGTCCGTCAATGCTCCTAAAGAAGGATCGATAGGGTCCGCACGAAAGGCTGAAGTAGACGACCGGCAGCTTCATAGAAAAGTGCGACGTCTTCACACCGTTGGCTACCGTCGATGGACCGATTTCGCCCTGGCCGACTGTAGTCCAGGCGACTGGCCCGTGGACGGTGAGGTCATAGGACGAGGGGTATCGCGCGATCATGGGATACCAGTAGTCGTTCGTTAGCGTTGCCTCTTTCGACGAGATGCTCGCTGCGTACATCGGCAGGTCAACGATTGCATCGTACGAAAACTTCAGTTGCCAACTGGCCGCTGGCGGAGTCGCGATGCTGACAATGCCGCTGGATTGCGTAAATGGCACCGATTTTCCGGAGGCGTCGGTAATGGTGTGAACTCGATATGCTGGTGAGAACCGTGCTATGAATGCCGGTCCAGGCTTACCAGCCCGTATGAAGTCCACCTGATCGACGATCGCAACCTTCTTTTGGTCGGGCATGAACGTCACGTCAAAGTCGTGGTGGAGAATTCGCACCCCCAACTCATCGTCCTCTGGAATGAACGCCAGCTTCGAACCTTGTCGCTCGAACAGCAATTCCCCTGAGTCCTCGCTTGTCAACGGAGTCGAAAATAGAACGTATCGTCGGTTTCCAGCTACTGACTTCATGGCAATGGCGTGCCAACCGAACTTCCCTACTTCGTAAGCTCCGTTTGTCTTGATAATTCGAAACGGGCTGACCGGTGACTTGTGACTTACCAAGTAGCGATCCAGAGCCGCCACGTCGCGTGCCTGAGCGAGTTTGTCGAAGGCAGCGACAGAAGCCTCTTGAAGGGCCAGAGCGGCCACAAGGGAGAACATGATGATGAGTATGACGGTTGGCGTCCGGCAAGGCATTGCGAAATGAGGGCTCTGCGAACCATAATTTGCCATAAGCGGCGACGTAGCTCAGTTGGTTAGAGCGAACGGTTCATACCCGTTAGGTCGTCAGTTCAAGTCTGACCGTCGCTACCACTTCCACGTAAAGCGCTCGAGATCTCGCAATGGAAATGAGCGCTTGCTCCGATAAAGTAGTCGCCAGTTTCTATCGTTTTGTGGACCTTCCCGATTTTCGAGACATGCGTGAGCCGCTCAAGTTGGTCGCTCAAAGGCTGAGTCTAACGGGAACAATCTTGCTCGCTCCGGAGGGCATCAACGCTAGTTTGTGCGGGACCCGGGACCAAATAGAAGATGCTTTACGCACAATTGCCACAGATCCGCGATTCCGCGATCTGGACGTACGCTGGACTTCAGCCGCCGTCGCCCCGTTTCATCGGCTCCGCGTAAGGCTCAAGAAGGAGATCGTCACGCTGAAGCGCCATGTCGATCTCGCGGCGGTTGGGACATACGTAAACGCGGCAAGTTGGAACGCGCTGCTCGCCGATCCCGACGTGCTCGTAGTCGACACGCGCAACAGTTACGAATGCGAGATCGGAAACTTTCCTGGTGCCATAAACCCAAATACGGCAAATTTCAGCGAGTTTCCTGCTTTCGTCACAGCGCAACTCGATCCCGCGAAGCACCGGCGCGTCGCGATGTACTGTACGGGCGGGATTCGATGCGAAAAGGCCAGCGCCCTCATGCGACAAATAGGCTTTGCTGAGGTCTTTCACCTTCAAGGGGGAATCCTTGGATACCTGCAGACTGTTTCACCCACGGAGAACAAGTGGGTTGGCGAGTGCTTCGTGTTCGACGACCGGGGCGGCTTACTCGAGTGACAAATCCTACATCCGGTAGAGACTAAACGTCGGCGGCTCGATCGGCTGATTCATGGCCGCTTCGATGCCCAGGGCAAGGACTCGGCTCGTGTCGACTGGATCGATGATTCCGTCATCCCAAAGACGCGCAGTTGAGTAGTAGCTGGAGGACTCATTCGCGTACTTTTCAAGCGTCGGTCGTTTGAACTCCACTTGTTCCGCCGGCGTCATCGTCTCGCCCTTAGCCGCGAGTTGGTCCATCTTGACGGTTAGAAGCACGCTGGCTGCCTGCTCAGCGCCCATAACGGAGATTCGCGCGTTCGGCCACATCCACAGCTGCCGAGGGCTGTAGGCGCGTCCACACATTCCATAGTTCCCAGCACCGAAAGAGCCCCCAACGACGACGGTGAATTTCGGCACATTCGCTGTGCTGACTGCCGTCACCAGCTTCGCACCGTGCTTCGCTATTCCTTCGTTTTCGTATTTACGCCCAACCATAAAGCCGGAAATGTTTTGAAAGAATATGATTGGCAATCGTCTCTGGCAACACAGTTCGATGAAGTGCGCGCCCTTTTGCGCGGATTCACTGAACAGAATCCCGTCGTTTGCGAGGATTCCCACAAGGTGGCCGTGAATTCGAGCAAAACCACAAATGAGAGATGCTCCATATCTGGACTTAAACTCGTGCATGCGGGAACCGTCAACGATTCTTGCAAGAACAGCCCGCATGTTCATCGGGGTCTTCGAATCCGTCGGGACAAGCGAGTAGAGTTCTTCTCTGTTGTAAGCCGGTTCCTCGAACGGAATCGACTCCTCAGACCATCCCTTTCCGTAAACTCGATTGCTGCCGACTGACTCCAGGATGTTTCGTACGATTTGAAGTGCGTGATCGTCGCTCGTTGCAAGGTGGTCCGCAACCCCGCTAAGCCTCGTGTGGACATCCGCACCGCCCAGATCCTCCGCCGAGACCTCTTCCCCGGTTGCCGCCTTCACGAGCGGAGGACCGCCGAGAAATATCGTAGCCTGCTGACTCACGATCACCGTCTCGTCGCACATCGCCGGGACATAGGCTCCGCCAGCGGTGCATGAACCCATAACGGCCGCGATCTGCGGTATGCCCCGCGTCGAAAGCACGGCTTGATTGTAAAAAATGCGTCCGAAGTGATCTCGGTCCGGGAAGACCTCGCTCTGGTATGGCAGGTTGGCACCACCAGAATCGACCAGATACACGCACGGCAAATTGTTCTCGAGGGCAATCTCTTGTGCCCGCAAGTGTTTCTTTACCGTGATCGGGAAGTACGTTCCTCCCTTGACCGTCGCGTCGTTTGCGACGATGACGACCTCGCGTTGATGCACTCGTCCAATGCCCGTGACGACGCCTCCAGAAACCGCGTCACCGTCGTACATGCCGTTGCCCGCTAGTGTGCTGAACTCCAGAAACGGCGATTGCTCGTCTACGAGCGCGCCGATCCTCTCACGAGCAAGTAGCTTTCCACGTCCCTTGTGTTTCGCGATGAGAGCCTCACCACCGCCGAGCATCGCCTGAGTTGTTCGACCTCGGTAGTCGCTAAGGATTTGCTCCATCTCGACTCGGTTTTGCTTATGCTCGGCGTCAAGCACGTCAACGGAAGATGAAATCAGCTCCATTCCAAACAGGAGAATACCGGCGCGTCCAGCCGGTACAGTGTGAAATGTGATGCGGAAGACTAGAATCAGCGCAGTTGTAACGACGCTCGTGCTCGCAGGCTTCGGAATCGGCGTGGTTGCTAAGATCGTTCGGCAGCCGCTCGTGACTGGCAAGTTTCTCGAACCAGCGAGCCCGGTTACCGCGGAGATCGGCAGTTTTCCGTGTAACTCGATCGTGTCACTAGATGGCCGATACGTTATTTTCACCAACGCCGGTTTCCGCGAGCAGTTATCCGTCGTGGACACCTCGACTGGAAAGCTGGTAAGTCGGGTGGAATTTAACGGCGGCGACCGACTAGCGAAGGAGGGCCTTTACTACGGTCTTACGTGGGATGGCGACACTTTGCTCGTGTCCCGCGGGCTCCAGCACATAATCTCCCGGTTCTCGCTGAGCACCGACGGGAGGCTGACCAAAGTTGGTGACATTCGAATAACGGGTGAGAAACTCCGCGGTGCACTTGCGGGCATCGCCATGCGCTCCGGAAGACTTTATGCCGCCGACAACTCATTTGACCCGGCTACCAAGTCAGGATATGTGCACGTAATTGATCCGTCAACCGGAAAGATTGAGCGTTCAATCGCGGTAGGCGGATATCCGCTCCAGGTTGTGGCAGCTTCCTCGGCGTCGATTGACCCTTCGAATCCTGACATGATATTCGCCGCGTCAGAACGCGACGATAACGTCGCGACAATCGCGGACCGAGGTGTGGTCAAACTGATCAAGGTTGGATCGCAACCAACCGCAATTTGGACCGGAAAAATTGCCGCCGTTCCCACTCTGATCACGACAAACTCCGGCAGCGATACGTTGTCTGTGGTAATCGGGGATCAGATTCGAACGGTTGTGCTTCGACCAGCTGCACTACGCGGTCTTCCATCGTGCACGCCGCTAGACGTCACCTTTGACGGCCAGCACACGGCGTTCGTCGCTCTCGGTGATCTGAACTCCATTGCCGTAGTCGACACGAACTCTTGGACTCTGAGTGGCTACATCCCGGCCGGTTGGTACCCGTCGTCCCTCAAATATGTAAACGGAAATTTGATTGTGGCGAACGCGAAAGGAACGCAGGTTCGCAATCCGAATGGCAAGCCAACCGGTCCAAAAGGAGAATGGGGTCAATACGGCCCGAACATTATCGAGGGAAACGTCATGTGCATAAAAGTCTCTGACGCGCTCAAGCGATTGCCAGAACTCACGAAGCAGTCTCTCGCGGCTAATCGAATTGGCGAGCCAGACGACCTGAAGTCTTTTGTCAAGCCGAGGGTTGAGCACGTGGTGTACGTTATCAAAGAGAATCGCACTTACGATCAGGTTTACGGCGACATTCCAACCGGTAACGGAGACCCCAGTCTTTGCCTCTTTCCTCGCGAGGTCACTCCAAATCAGCATGCCCTGGCCGAGCGGTTTGCCCTTCTGGACAACTTTTACGTTTGCGCTGAGGTTAGCGCTGACGGATGGAATTGGTCCACCGCGGGCACGGTGAATGAGTACGGAGCTCGTAATTTCCACAATGGCTACTCGGGCCGGCGTTCCGGTTACGATGCCGAAGGGCAAAATCAGGGACTGTCCGTGGACCTCAACGGCTTGCGGGATGTTGCCGCACCTGCCGGCGGCTACTTATGGGATCTATGCGCGCGGTCAGGCAAGTCGTACCGAAACTACGGGTTCTTTGTAGGAGAGGTAGAAGCCCTCGGTACGCGCCCGGACAGCCCGCTGACTCGGGAAAATGTGCCAAACAAGCGCGCGCTACAGGAACACACAGATACGTATTTTCGGCAGTACGACCTCGCTTACGCGGACAGCGACATTTGGTCCGAGTACGGCGTCGACCTCAAGTCACAGATGAAATCCTACGGCCGTTACGGATCAAAGAGTCGGGTGTCGGAGTGGAAGCGTGAATTCGACGGCTATGTAGCGAACAGGAACTTGCCCGCCTTCAGCATGCTTCGGCTACCTCGCGATCACACGATGGGAACCGCCTCCGGCACCTTCTCTTCCCGCGCGATGGTTGCCGACAACGACTACGCGATCGGCCAACTAGTCGATTCCATTAGCCACAGTCCGTACTGGTCCTCAACCGTGATCTGCGTTTTGGAAGACGACGCACAATCGGGCTACGATCACGTCGACTGTCATCGGTCCGGAGCGCTTGTGATTTCTCCTTGGGTTCAGAAGGGCATCCACTACACAAAATTTGGCAATACGGACTCGATGCTACGAACAATGGAAGTACTGCTCGGAATGCCTCCGATGAACGGTTACGACGCCGTTGCTCCCCTGCTCAACGTCTTCGACCGACGAGCGCACAACACCGATGTCTACGCTGCGATCAAACCTTCGCGAGAAATAGCCACGGAGATCAACACCCGGTCCGCATACCGATCAGCGGATAGCTCTAAACTCATCGCGCGGTACCAGGAAGACTCGATGCCAGATATCGAATTGAACGACATCCTTTGGCATTCGATTAAGGGAACGGCAGGAAAGCCGAAGCGAGCGGCCGCAGTTTCAGAACGTGATAACGACTGACTCGAAGGTCTGAGGGAGCCAGAAATTGGTCGGGGCGACAGGATTCGAACCTGCGACCTCATGCTCCCAAAGCACGCGCGCTACCAAACTGCGCCACGCCCCGATGCGGGTTAAATGGTACCCGTCTGGGCACGCTTTAGGCTGACTCCGGGAGCGGGTTGCTGGGTAAATTCCCTTCGATGAGTGCTGCCCCCGTTATATTCTTAACCGGCGCGCCTGGGGTTGGCAAATCAACAGTGGCGCGCGCGCTGGCAGAACGATTCGATCGGTCATTTCTGATTGACTTGGATTCGTTGCGTGCGAGCGTGATCAGGGGACTCTCTCAACCCTCCGCCGGATGGAGCGATGAAACGACTCTCCAATTTGACCTAGCTCATCAAGCGGCGGGCAAGCTCGCCCGACTCTATTCTGAAGCTGGCTTTGCCGTGATAGTCGCCCACTGCTCCGCGGTTGAACACGTCGCCAAATTTGAAGGTGAGTGCCCAGGTGCCGCCGTCATTTGCCTTCACGCAGATTTGGCAACGAATGTCAAGCGCAACAACACTCGGTCAAACAAGAGCTTCGATCCCACGGACATCGAATTCTTCGTGTTTGAGCTAGCACCGAGCATGCACGTCAAGTTTCTAAAGGCGGGCTATCGCGCGCTCGATAGCACGAGCAGGACGGTCTGCGAAACAGCGGATGCCGTGCTGGCCGCATCAAACATTTATTGATGATGGCCTGTTCGGTATTCTGCCCGCATGACTCCGTTGTGCCTTAGCCTCGCGCTCTTCGCCATCGCCCACTCAGTGGTTACCGGCCCGGAACCGCGCCTCATTGATTCGAAGGCGACCGCACAAACTAGGGCCCTCTTCGCGAACTTGAAAGCACTGTCGAAGCACTCGATTTTGTTTGGTCACCAGCATGCAACCGAATACGGTCACGGCTGGTCAGGAGAGGACGGCCGTTCCGACGTGAAGTCTGTTGTTGGTTCTCACCCGGCCGTAATCGGAGTCGACTTTGGTGGGTTGAGCGGCCGGAGCCGTGAATCCATCGAGGAAGCGAAGGTCCACCTACGAAAAACGATCGTTGACACGTATGATCGTGGAGGTGTGATCACCATTTCGTGGCACATGTCGAATCCGGTTTCGGGCGGCGGATTCAATCACCAGCCTGGAGCACCGCGAGCGGTCAAGGAACTCTTGCCGGGTGGAACACATCACGACGCCTTTCGCGCGATACTCGCCGACGCCGCAGAGCTAATAAACTCCTGCCGAGGCAAAGACGGAAATCTCGTGCCGATGATCTTTCGGCCGTGGCACGAGTTCGACGGAGATTGGTTCTGGTGGGGACGCGGCCACTCGACTATTGCCGAATTCACCGCCTTGTACAAGCTGACAGTAACCGAACTACGAGATTCGCATGGCGTCCATAACTTAATCTATGCCTTCTCGCCAGATTGTAAGTTCAACACCGAGAATGAGTTTCTTGAGCGATACCCGGGTGACGAATGGGTCGATATGGTTGGCTTCGACGACTATGCCGATTTCGGCCGTGACCGCTACGACTTGGCTACGGGCCTCAAAAAGCTGACGATCGTGTCCGATTACGCAAAGAAGTCCGGCAAGGTCGCCGCGTTCACGGAGACGGGATTAGAGAGCATTCCGAACCCGACTTGGTGGACCGAGACTTTGTTGAAGACGCTGAAGTCACCCGGATTGGAGCTTAGTTACGTCCTTGTGTGGCGCAACGATCAGCACAGTCCGACGCACTATTACGCCCCGTTTCCCGGTCACTCGTGCGTGCCAGATTTCAAGAAATTTTATGACGACCCGTTCACCCTTTTCGAGAACGACCTGAAGCACATCTACGCTCGTCCGTGATCAGCTACTTCCAGTGCCAGCCGTCATCGCCCAGCAACGTTTGAATGAAGTTGAGTTGACCGCTGTGATACCAAACGTGAAGGGCCATGAACTGGCATCGCTTGTAGCGGGTGGTTGGCCCCTGCTCGGTTTGGATTGTCTCCTCGAGCTGGTCGACCGAGAAGCTTTCAGCCGTAGCAACCGTTTTCTCTGAGGAACGCTTGAACCCAGTGATGACGGCTTCCTTCGTGCGGAAGTCTTCAGGTGCGTGGATCCATCCGTCTGGCCAAGCGAATGGTTCCTCGCCTCGGATGACCATTCCCACGTGGTCATTAACGAGATTGACTTCGTAAACGATGTCGGCAATCGTTCGGGTCGCGGGCCCAAAGCTTTTGTCGAACGAGTCGTCTGGCAATGCTTCCAAGTCTTGAAGCAAGATGCTGAACGCACCCTTGAGCGTATCGACAGCCGATTTCTGAATGTCCATTGGAGGAAAATCGTACCTCTTTGCGCTGCTGCCGTCTTCCATGAATCACTGGAATAGGCAAAGTTTCATTGTCGGGTTAACTGTCTGTTCAACTATGCGCCCAGATCGCCAAAGTACGATTTCGCAACAGGCGACTCGGCGGTTGCTTCCGTTCCTGTTCTTGCTGTACGTTGTTGCGATGTTAGACCGCGCAAGTGTCGGCTACGCCAAGCTGCAAATGAACCCACTTCCGTGGATGAGCGAGGCAGTTTTCGGCCTCGGCGCCGGAATCTTCTTTGTTGGATATTTCATTTTTGAAGTGCCAAGCAATTTGATCTTGCAGAGAGTTGGTGCGAGGCTGTGGATAGCTCGAATCATGATGACTTGGGGCGTAATCGCCGCCGCAATGATGTTTGCAAACAGCGTTGCGAGCTTCTACGGTTTGCGGTTTCTGCTCGGAGTTGCGGAGGCGGGATTCTTTCCCGGGATCATTCTCTACCTGACCTACTGGTACTCACCGCTTGAGCGAGCGAAGATCGTCGGCCTGTTAATGCTTGCCGTTCCAGTCTCCGGAATCGTCGGTGGCCCCTTAGCGGGCTTGCTCATGCTCATGGATGGAAAGTTTGGACTCCACGGTTGGCAATGGCTATTCGTGCTTGAAGGTGTGCCTGCGGTCATTCTCGGGTTTGTAGTACTCGCTTATCTTCCGAACGGTCCGAAGGATGCTCACTGGCTTACAGAGGAGGATCGTGCTCAACACGCGGTTGAAGTGGAGCCGGACACATCCGGCGGACCCTCCGGCCAGAAGGTTTCCTCGGTTGTCCTTCCCGTCGTCATGATGGTTTTGATCTATTTTTGTCTGAACGTCGCAGGATATGGAACTAGCTTCTGGCTGCCGCAGCTCATCAGTGATTTCGGAAAGCTCTCGACTTTGCAGGTAGGGCTATTGACTGCGATCCCGAGTATCGCTGGCGCGATCTGCATGGTCATCGCGGGAATGCATTCCGACCGAACTGGGGAGCGAAAGTATCACGTTGCTGCGTCGCTCTCCGCCACTTCCGCCGGACTCTGTTTGACCTCGCAATTTACACATGTCCCAACCGTTGCCCTTGCTGGACTTTGCCTCGCGAACATGGGAATCCTTGCGACACTCGGTCCGTTCTGGGCTATGGTCACGACGATGCTAAGCCGGAAGGGCGCTGCCGGCGGAATTGCGCTGATCAACTCGCTCGGAAATCTCGGTGGATTTGCCGGCCCATTCGCAGTAGGTTGGGTGAAGATTCGGACGAACAGTTTTCAGTATCCGCTGCTCGCGCTTGCGGGGACCGCTTTTGTTGGCGTGCTGATCGCCTTATCGCTTAGGCACGCTTCGATTTCGGGCGGCTCGCAGAAGTCGTCGTCAGTGGCCAACCGATCATAACCGAATCGTAGACTGTAGCCGCCTGGTGCTTCGATGCGAGATGACCTCGCGCCAGATTCTCACCCAAGAGTTCTCCGCTTGGTACTCCGGACGGGAATCGAACCCCGATTCACTTCGTTCATTACCCTGCGGCGGGGTGTCGCCAAGCTTCACCCGCGAGCACAAATTCTCACCAGTCTCTAAGACCAAAGGGGGAACAGGATAAACCTGTGCCCCCTTTGGTACTCCGGACGGGAATCGAACCCCGATTCACTTCATTCATTACCCTGCGGCGGGGTGTCGCAAAGCTCCACCCGCGAGCACGAATTCTCACCAGTCTCAAAGACCAAAGGGGAACAGGAAAAACCTGTGCCCCTTTGGTACTCCGGACGGGAATCGAACCCGCGATCTCCGCCGTGAAAGGGCGGCGTCCTGGACCGCTAGACGACCGGAGCGTACGAGAAGAGATTATGGCAGAGAGAGCGTTTCGAATGCTCCTCTCACCTAACCTCAGGCGTTGATTTGAACCATCTCGAAGGCCTCAACAATGTCGCCTTCTGCGAAGTCGGGCCAGTTATCGAATGTGATTCCACACTCCATTCCCATTGTCACTTCGCGAACATCGTCCTTGAGGTGCTTCAAGGTCGAAACCTTGCCTTCGTAAACCAAATCCTTGCCGCGACGAACGCGACAACTCGAGTTTCGCGTGACTTTTCCGTCCGTAACGTATGAGCCAGCGATAATTCCCTTCTTCGAGAACTGGAAGCGAACACGAACCTCGATTGAACCCAAATACTGCTCTTCGAACTTTGGCTCAAGCATTCCCTTGACCGCCGCTTCGATATCCTCGACAAGCTCGTAGATGATCGTGTATGTGCGAATTTCGACCTTGCGTCGTTCCGCCTCACGCTTTGCACCTGGCTCCGGTTTGACATTGAAACCGACCACGATTGCATTCGATGCGCTTGCCAGCAAAATGTCGCTCTCCGTGATTGTGCCGACACCGCTGAGTACGATCTTCGTCTCAACCTCGTCGTTGCGCACCTTCTCAAGCATGCCCTTTGCCGCTTCAACCGACCCTTGCACGTCCGCCTTGATGATGAGGTTCAGTTCTTTGCTGTCTTCCTCGTTCATCCGCTTCTTAAATTCGGAGAGAGTCAGACCTCTCGCCTTCTGCACAATGTTCGTCTGACGATTCGTCGTCTGTCGTGCTTCGGCGATGGCGCGTGCCGCGCGTTCGTCAGAGCAGAACTCAACCTTGTCGCCAGCCTGCGGAACGTCGCTGAGACCCAAGATTTCGACGGGGCTCGATGGTCCGGCCTCTAGCATTCGCTCACCGGTGTAATCCGTCATCGCCTTCATGCGGCCAAACGTCTGGCCGACAACGACCGCATCACCAACTTTGAGCGTCCCATTCTGCACGAGAATCGTAGCTACTGGCCCACGACCTCGTTCAAGCTTTGCCTCGATGACACTTCCTGCCAAAGTTCCCTTCGGGTCTGCCGTAAGTTCAAGGAGTTCTGCCTGGAGCAAAATCATCTCAAGCAGATGCGGTATCCCGACGCCTGTCACGGCGGAGACGTTACAGGTGATCGTTTGTCCGCCGAACGCTTCCGGAATGACTTCAAACTCGGTCAGCTGTTGCAAGACGCGATCCGGATTTGCGTCCGGCTTGTCGCACTTGTTTACGGCAACGATAATCGGCACCTTAGCGTTTTTCGCGTGCTGAATCGCTTCACGCGTTTGCGGCATGATGCCATCATCAGCAGCAACGACAAGGATCGCAATGTCGGTGACCTGCGCCCCACGGGCCCGCATGTTTGTAAACGCGGCGTGACCTGGCGTGTCGAGAAACGTGATCGTTCCTTCCGGAAGCTGAACTTGGTACGCACCGATGTGCTGAGTAATGCCTCCGTGTTCTTTCGCCGCCACGTTTGCTTTGCGGATGTAGTCAAGCAAAGATGTCTTGCCGTGGTCAACGTGACCCATGATGGTGACGACGGGAGGTCGATGCTGTTTGCCAGATTTAGGCGCCGACGTTGCACTTGCTTTAGGTTTTGGCGCTTCAGCAATTTTCAGCGTATATCCGTAGAGCTCAAGTAGCTTTTCCAGTTGGTCCTGCTTAAGCGCCGTGGTGAGGGTCGCCATGACCTTTAATTTCGTCAGCAGGTTCTTCTGAACTTCCGGTTGCGGAACGTCAAGGGCTGCCGCGACATCTCGTGGCGTCACATTCGGGCGGAACGGCATCTCTTTGGAGCCTGCCATATCGATCAAAGACTCCTTTACGAGCTGCAGTTCGTCGGCGTCCGAGTCAAATGTGGTGCCGTCATGCTCAATTCCGTACTCGTTTAGAGCGGCCCAGACCTGCCCCGGTTTGAGTTCGAACTCCTTGGAAATCTCTGAGATTGTTACCGTCATGCTTTGTTCATTACCTCAACGTGCTTCTGAGCCAAACTTCTACGCTCGCTCGTTCATCCGCGCTGATTGAGGTTTTCAGCGCCCGATCCAGAATGGTTTTGCGCAGGGCGACGGTGATGCAGTTTTCTACCTTACACACGTAGCAACTGCGTCCGAATCCCTTCCACGGCCCGACTTGTCCAAGGTGATCTTGGCCAATCCGGAGCATCTGCTGCGGATCGACTTTCGTCCGACACCCGATGCATGTTCTGATCGGCATCTTGGCAAGGCGAACGCGTTTCCGCATTCGCCTATTAGTTTACTTCTTTCCTTCCGCAGCGGCTTGACTGTCGCTACGAATGTCGATCTTCCAGTCGGTCAGCCTTGCCGCTAGCCGCACGTTTTGGCCACCCTTACCGATTGCCAACGACAGTTGACTATCGGGAACGACTACGTACGCGCTTCTCTCGGCTTCGTTGAGACGTATGGAATTGACCTTCGCTGGGGACAGCGCGTCCTCGATGAATTTCTTCGGTTCTTCGCTCCACGGGACGACGTCAATTTTCTCGTCGTAAAGCTCGTCAACGATCGCCTGGACCCGAGTTCCACGCGGTCCGATGCAAGAACCGATTGGATCTACACGCTCGTCAGTGGACTGAACGGCAACTTTGCTACGCTGCCCCGGTTCTCGGGCCACACTCTTGATCACGACGACTCCCTGATCGATTTCCGGCACTTCCAGTTCAAATAACTTGCGCAATAGGTTCGGGTGAGTGCGACTCACAATAACTCTCAACCTACGTTGAGAGTCATCAACCTTGTAGACGTAGACCTTGAGGCGGTCATTCTGACGGTACGGCTCGGTCGGAACCTGTTCGCGCTTCGGCAACTCTGCCTCCACCTTGTTTACGTTGATGTAGATGCTTTGCCCGTCGCGTCGACTCACTTGCCCGGTGACGACATCACCCATTTTTTCGTGAAATACGTCGTGAATGCGCCGAGTTTCCGCTTCTCTTAGCTTTTGACTCAGAACCTGCTTTGCCGTCTGCGCGGCAATGCGGCCAAATCGGTTGGGATCCACGTCTACGGCGATGAAGTCACCAATTTCGGCCTCGGGAGACCGTCGTCGAGCCTCGACCAGTGACATTTGGTAGGAAGGTTCCATCACCTCGGCAACGACTTCCTTTTCGACGCTCGCCGTCCATCCTTTCTGTGGGTCGAGCAGAACGGAGACATCGCCAGTCGCTCCAACGAACTTCTTATAAGCGATGGCGAGAGCTTCTTCTAATTCCGCCTGGAGATCCTCTAACGGTAAGTCTCTCTCCTGGGCGATCTGGTTTAACTGCTGCAAAATGTCCATCGCTAACCTCCGAGGGTCTGAATAAAAAAAGGTGGCATGATAGCCACCCTTCATTCGGTCGCCCTATTTGTATACGCCAATTATAGCACAGAAGGCCGGACTTTCGCTCTCGGCATCAGCCGCGTCGGGCGGCAAAAGGCCAGGCTAAATATCGTGCTCCCGGCTGAGTGAGCAGTGGATTTTGGAGCTCGAAAACTTCCAACCACGACTGAAAATCGTGAGACAATTCGACCTCTAACTCTGGCCTGACGAGCTGAAGGAACTTTGCCGTCATTGACGCCACCGGGCCATCAGCGACAACCGAGGACACTGGCGTTTCGGGCTCCGCCTTTGAAACCAAGGTCTTCATCGAGGCGATCATTGCCGTTACCGCGTCTCCCGCGAGTCCCGTGCGCTCCCAGCCGTCTGGTACTCCCGGAAGCGTCAGGTGGAGCCACTGAGCGAAGAATTCTGGAAGGCTGATCCCTAAGTAAATGCAATGTCGCTTATCGACGGCGTCGACGGGCAGCGCAATCTGCTTCGAGTTCGTCGTACCCGAGTCAACAATACGAACCTGAGGCTCCACCTTCTCGCGGACAAGGTGGACATACCTTCCCCACTGAATAGCTCGTTCCTCGAAAACAAATGCCTCGGGATACGGCTCCACCAGCTGACCCCGAGTGAGTTGCATGAAGGTTGTAGACGCAGGAGGTGAGCCCCCAAAAACGCTCAGCCTAGAATCGGTCGGCTCCAACGTATTGGCGGGGTATGGATTCTCATATCCGTCTGTGAGTGGCCTAAGCTCCGCTTTGAAAGGTCGTTGCGGTTCTCCAAGGAGATGCTGGCAGAAGAAGGCATACACAACTTCTCGCATACGCCGGTTGTAATCGTGTGGACCCTCGATCGTCACTTTGCGCAATACCGCCTCCGACTTGTATGCCGAGTGCGAACGCCGCAACTTCTCGTACCCACGCTGTTGCGCATCTGGTGGAAACTCCCAATCTTCTGTCGCGCCTACCATCAGCAAGGGGCGTGGTGCCCCGATGGCAAGAAGGTCAGTGCGGTCTCCAACCTGAAGCACTCCTGGCACGTGATTGCAAAGACAGCCATTCTTCGGTTGTGTTTCCATCGAGATCGCCGCACAAACTGGTGCTGCGCACGTGAGGCGAGGCTCAACCGCGAAAAGATACACCGCGACGGTCCCGCCACCACTCGCGCCGGTTACCCCGATTCGCTTTGCATCGATGTCGTTGCGGGTCTCGAGATAGTCGATACCGCGCATCAAGTCCCAGACGTAAACGCCTTGGAGGGGTGCGCCCATGCACATGAACCAGTCCTCGTGGGGACCCATCGAGATTCGCTCGTTTTGCGCATTCGCGTCGCAAGAATAGCCAGGTGAGTCGACCACTAGAGTTGCGATACCGAAGAGGGCGAGCCCTATCGCACGCGCCTGGACTACTGGCTCGGACTTCTTGTAAGACCAGTGCCCGTGGGGGCTGAGAACGGCCGGAAACGGGCCGTCGCCCATCGGGAGGTACAAGTGCGCCGTGACAAAAACGCCCAAGCGCGACTGGTAGACAATCTTCTCGATCGTGTAGCCCTCGAATGTGTCTGTGCTCCGAACTTCGGCGTGCAGTTCCGATTTGGGCGGCAGTGGAGAGAGTCCCAAACACTTCAGCAACTCTTTGCGCCGAGGCAGAGTATCCAGTGCCGGACGTCGCGCCGCGAGGTCGCGAATCGCGCTCTCCAACGCTTCGTTGAGTTTGTCAGGGCCAAGCACTTCCCTACTTTACTGAATTGTTCAGCCGGAGCGCCGCAGTCTCTGGCGGAGTAAAATAGGTTGTGGACCGAATCATACTTGCCGCACCAAGGGGTTTTTGTGCCGGCGTCGCATATGCGATTGACGTCGTAGACCTTGCGCTGCGGATCCATGGTTCCCCGCTGTTTGTACGTCACGCGATTGTCCACAACGAATACGTAGTCAAGAGCTTTGAAGAGCGCGGCGTCACATTCGTGGAATCGCTCGAAGAGATTCCAGAAGGCATGCCGATGGTTTACTCCGCGCATGGCGTTTCTCCTGAGGTTCGACGACAAGCTGCCCGACGAAACCTAATCGTCATCGACGCCACGTGCCCGCTCGTAACCAAAGTGCACAACGAAGTCAAGCATTACGCCGCAAAGGGCTACCACATGATCTACATCGGTCACAAGGGGCACGTCGAAGCCGAGGGCACCATGGGCGAAGCGCCAGACCTGATGATTGGCCTTGTCGAAACGCCTGAGGAGGCGGAGGCGCTTAGCATTCCGCACTTTGACAAGCTGGCGGTAGTTACCCAGACGACACTTTCCGTTGACGAAGTCCGCGCGACCATGAATGTTCTTGAGAGGAAGTACCCACACATTCACAAGCCCGCTAAAGAGGACATCTGCTACGCAACTACGAACCGTCAAATGGCAATTCGTGCGCTCGCGCAACAATGCGATCTCGTGATCGTCGTTGGCTCTCACACGTCTTCAAACTCGAATCGGCTTCGCGAGGTCGCCGAGGCAATGGGCACTGAGAGCTACCTAATTCGATCGGCGGAAGAGGTCCGCCCCGAGTGGCGCACAGGCTATAGTTCGATCGGAATCTCTTCGGGAGCCTCTACGCCAGAGGAGATCGTTCAGGATGTCATCGGGGCTCTGATTCAGGAAAGATCCAACGTTGAAGTGCGCTCATTGGAAGTCGTGGAGGAAAAGCTAAGTTTCAAACCACCGCGCGACTTGATCGAGCTCGCAATGTCACGCTGAAACTATTTCAGGGCGGCTAGCACGAGCTTCTCGAACTGCGCCGGACTCGTTTTGTTCCACTCGGTCATCACAGACTGAATCTTTCCCGACCGTCCTAGAACAAATATCGTCGGTAAGTTGACGACGCCGAGGCGAGAGTGTAGTGTCGCGCCATCAACAGCGAACGGGAAAGCGTAGTGATGCGCGTTCGCGTATTCGGCTATTTTCGCGGGGGAATCGTACTTGTTGAGAGCGATGACCACGAGGCCGCGCTTGCCGTATTTCTTCGTCAACGCATCCATTGTCGCCGACGCCGCCTTGCACGGTCCACACCACGTTGCCCAGCAATCGAGAACGACGGCCTTGCCTTTCAGGGCCTCGTTGCTCCAGACCTTGCCGTCAACGTCCTTGAGTGTAAAGTGCGGGAGCGACTTGCCAATCATGTCTCGGGGACCGGTGTACGCACAGGCGCCGCCAACGAGAAGCAGGGCGCCTACGGATAAGAACGAACGGGACATGCTCAATAACCTACCCGAGACGTGCATAATTCGCGCGTGCGTCGATGGAGCATCCCGATCCTTTTTGTGCTGTGCGCTTGCATTGCCATATTTGTCGGACGTTCCAGCGATCCAAAGATGTTGCGCGATTCTGATACGCGGTTCTTAATGGAGCAGTTGAAACTGCACCCGGAACCGTGGCGCTGGTTTACCGGCGACTGGCCGCTCGGAAATCACTTTTACAGGCCCATCTCGACCGCCTTGTTTCAGATCGACTTGCGGCTTTACCGTCATGACGCCTCTGGCTTCGGAGCCACAAACGCACTTTTGGCGATTGGGTGCGTCCTCGCTCTCTTTTGGTTCTTGGCGGAATTGACTTTGGACAGACTCATAGCAACCGCTGCTACGCTCCTCTTTGCGTCATGGTTGTTGAGCGTAGACCTCAGCTGTCCTCCCGTCCACACGGCGATTCTCGTTGCCTCCTTGATCGGCTCCGTTTGGAGG
Source organism: Fimbriimonadales bacterium (assembly GCA_038230855.1). GTDB lineage: Bacteria > Armatimonadota > Fimbriimonadia > Fimbriimonadales > Fimbriimonadaceae > Fimbriimonas. The sequence goes on from JBBRML010000005.1 coordinate 94,061, forward strand.
CATAGGCATAACTTGAAGGCTGTACTCGTTCCGACCTTAGTGGTTGCCTTTGCCTTGGAACAAATTCGGCCCATGGCACCGCTAAAGCACGCGGTGATTGAGTGGTTGCCCGGGCGGACGGCAAGCTGCATGACTGTCTTCGTACTGCTGAGCCTGGGATGTGTCCTTCGATGGGTGCGTCTTCGCTCGCCGAGTGCCGAATCAGTTCCCACATCAGAGTCCTTGCCCGCAACAAAGTCTGCGTCAGTCCGACACAGCCGGGCGCCATTTGCGGACGGCCTCTTGCCACTCGCGTTCCTCTTTGGGCTCGCCGCGTTGGGGGCGTATGAGCAGGCAGTGATGTTGCCTTTCCTCGTCGGAATAGTGATCCTGTATTATCGAAGCTTAGGGTTTCGACCGTCGATTCGACCCGTCGTCGCGTGCTTCGTGGTTGTTGGTGCCTACCTCGGAGTTCGATATGCGGTCGTGCCCAGCGCACCCTCTTATTACCAAGTCCAACAGTTCAAGCACAGCTATTCCGTCGTCGCGGATTTACTTGCGTTTCTGTTTCCGGCAGCCAATTTGCTGCCTTTTATCGTGAGTGAATTCAGCGACGGCTGGATTCTGCTACTGACCATGCGACCGTGGTCAGTAGCATTCTCGATTGCTTCGAATTTTGCTGCAGCGTCACAAGTACGCCGATTTCCCCATCTGACAATCGCATCGTACGCGTTATCGTTTGTCTCGTTCGCGCCCATGGCATGGTTTAAGGGGTTTCCCCACTACTACCTGTTGCCTCTCGCCTTCCGAAGTTTATTTGTGGTGCTGCTGCTGCGCATAGCCGCCGATTGCTTGCTTAGCGGGTGGTCGCCCCGTGCTCGGCAAGCGCCTTTACGACAGAGTCCCGCACCTGGTTCGCTTCCTCGTCCGTGAACGTGCCGTCTAACTTACGAAATTGCATGCCAATGCCCAGTGAGTGCTTGCCGGCGGGTATTCCTTGCCCTTCAAAAACGTCAAAGAGCCACTGCCTCTCGAGCACCGGCCCAGCCGAACTCGAAATTGATTTCGCCAAGGCTTCGTAAGGTATTGACTTGTCCACGAGCACCGCAATATCGCGACGGACGGGCGGCTGCCGACTGATCGACCGAAGGCCGATTGCGGCTGGCGAAAGTGTGAAAAGTCGAGTCAAATTCAAGGTCGCGAGAATCGTGGTGTCTGGAAGCGAACTCGCCTCCGACGCCTGTGGATGAATCTGGCCGACCAAGCCAACATCAACTCCACAAACTTGTACACCTGCGCACCGCGTCGGATGAAATCTGCCATCGCCATCGCTCGCAACGTAGACGGTCGTAAAACCGATGGTGGCGAGCGCTTCAGTCAACGCGGACTTCACGGAAAAGATATCTTCCGAGACGGCAGCTTCCCCCTTTCTCGCTGTTGGTACGAGATTGCCTGAGGCGTACATCGCCAATTCCTTCGATTCGCAAAGCGCCCCATCCGTTTCCGAAAACACGTTGCCGATTTCGAACAAGTGCAGATCTTTTGCGCCGTTTCTAATTGCAGCGTCTGCAAGGTTCGGCAGGAGGGAGTTCCGCAAAAATGCCATATCCGGCGAACTCGGGGTGCGCGGTCCCACCTTCTTCGAAGCAGCATCCAATGCGTGCAGGTTCCCCAGCGAGTGAGAGATGGTCTGAACGTACCCCGCCCGCACGATTGCCTGTCGAAGCAGATCTTCTGCGAGTAACGATCCTTGGGGACCTCCAATGCTGGAGCTACCAAAGGGCCCCTTCTCTGGAATGCGATCGTATCCGTGAATCCGACCCAGTTCTTCGACGATGTCGATTTCGCGCTGGATATCTGGTCGCCAACTCGGCGGAGTGACGGTAAACAGTCCGTCCTCGCCAACGACCAGCATACCGAGCCGTCGCAAGTAGCGAATTGCCTCGGGCTCACTGATTTCCATGCCAAGTAGCTCGGTCGCGCGCGCCAGCCGGAGGGAAATGTGACGAGAGTCTGGCGGCGTCGGATAAATGTCTACTATGGAGCTACCTTCGGCTCCCAGAAGCTCACTGAACCTTTCGATAGCCGCGACGACACCTTCAGGATCTACAGACCGCTCGAACCGATACGAGGCGTCGGTATTGAGCCCCATTTGCTTTCTCGTGCGACGCACGGACGTGTTCCGGAAATGCGCTGACTCGAGCAGTATTTCGATGGTTGACTCGCTCACTTCCGTTTCCAACCCACCCATGATTCCCGCGGCTCCAACGGGACGATCTGCATCGCATATGACCATCTGGTCAGGGCGCAACTCGTGATCGACGCCATTCAGGGTAGTCAGACGTTCGCCAGCTCGTGCCTGCCGAACGATGATCCGACCGCCGCGCAGCTTTGCGAAATCGAACACGTGCAAAGGCTGACCCAGTTCCAACATCACGTAATTTGTCAGATCGACTAGAAGCGAAATTGACCGCAGTCCAGCTTGCTCAAGTCGTTTCCGAATGAGCTCTGGAGCAGCGCCGTTCTTGACCCCACTCCATGTTCGACATGCGAAGCGATTGCAGTCCTTGCACTCGATCGTTACCGTGGCCGAACTCGGCGCTCTTTTCGCGATTGAAACAAAGCGCTGATCCGCTCGCTCGTAAAGCAGGGTCGGCATCGATGCGGAATCCTTCGCAAGAACCTCGCGCGCCAAACCGAACACGCTCAGGCCATCGCCTCGATTGCTCACTACCTTCACATCGAACACATTGTCTCCGTCCACTTCCTCAATGCCTTCGACTTCAAAGCCAGCCATTGTCAGCAGATCACCGACTTCGGTGGCGTCGAGCGTCGTGTTGACAAAGTCTCGGAGCATCGCGTAAGGAAACTTCATGTTGCGTCCAGAGTTTACTGGTTCCGAGGCACATAGTCGGACTCAGGATAGACGGAAAGCTAGAGGCAGATTTTCCAAAGTGCCGGAAGGATTGAATCGATCGCTTGACGTAATTCGTATCAACGGACTATAGTGTTCGCACTACTGATTGCAACGGAGCAGTCTGAGGACCAATGGAGGCGTGGCAGATACTGTCGCGCCGTTTTTGTTTAACAACTCAGCCGCTAGACGGCTGTCACAAAAAAAACATCATGCCACTCACATCAAGACTACTCAGCAATCGGAGCGTCGCCTAATGGTGCCTATCCTCGGTACGACATTCCTCATTTCGGCCATTCTCGGAGACCAAACCAAATCGGCGTTGACGCCGCTCGCGGCTGACCGCCCTGGGTTTTCACTTGGTCCGGGAATCGTTCAGAAAGGAAAGTTCCAATTTGAAGTCGGCTACCACCAAAACCTTGGAGCCGCCGGATCGGTGTTCGATCTAGGCGACGGCGCAGTACTCAGGTACGGGGTCGTCGCCGACAAACTTGAAGTTCGCATCGGACTGCCGTCGTCCCTCCACGCATCCTCGGGTGCGGGCACGACTTCGGGCTTCGGCGACAGCTCGCTCGGTATCAAGTACTTACTGGCACCTGGTAAAGGAAAGACGATCCCAACTTTGGGCGTCATTCTGACGGATACCTTTGGAACCGGAGTCGCCGCGTTCAGCTCCGCCAAGGCTCAGCCGCAGTTGAGATTGCTCTCGAGTTGGGCCCTGTCAGATACGCAGTCAGTAACGTTTAACGCGATTGCTGGCCAAGTCTCTAATGGCGCAGGGGGGCTGTTCAAGCAGACTGCTTTCAGCGCGCTCTACTCCCAAACTTATGGTGCGTTCTCGCCCTACTTGGAACTCTACGCGCTGCTACCGCCGGCGGCAGCCGCTTCGAATTCGAAGTACGCCCAAGGGGGATTTGCCTATGCGTACACGCCGATGATTCAGTTCGACGCGTCATACGCGTTGGGCCTGAACAAGACCGCATCGGACAAGACCTTCTCGTTCGGTGTCGGATTCAAGTTCTGATCTATCTGCCCTGCCCGCCTCGAGCGGGCAGGGCCTTTTCACGAGTCGGCAAAAATCTAATCTAGAACAACCGGTCGGAATAGGCATCCCTTTCCATCGCCGATTGATATAGGAGATAATTAGGGCCAATCGTTCTGCAAAGATGCGGGCGGCCTGAAGAAGGGTCAAGCGGGCTTCCGCTCACTTCATTTGGCGTGTCACGCCGCAAGATGTCTGGCCCCGATTCGTTCACGGAGCAAATATGAGTCCTCAAGATGCAATCACTTTCGCGAAAGACAACGGCGCCCAGTTTGTTGATATTCGTTTCACCGACCTAATTGGAATTTGGCACCACTTCTCGATTCCGCTCAACCACTTCAACGCGGATAAGTTTGAAGACGGACTTGCCTTCGATGGTTCGTCCATCAAGGGATTCCAGACGATCAACGAATCGGACATGTTGCTGATGCCGGACCCGGCGTCAATTTTCATGGACCCGTTCACTGAACTACCGACCGCGGTCATTATCTGCGACATTGAGGACCCGCTCACACGTGAGCGATACGCCAAGGACCCTCGGTACACCGCAAAAAAGGCAGAGCAGTATCTGAAATCGACTGGTCTGGGCGACACGATCTACTTTGGCCCGGAGGCCGAATTCTTCGTTTTTGACCAGTTGTCCTTCGAGAACAAGCAGAACAGCCAATTCGTAAAGATTGACAGCGAGGAGGCCCACTGGAGTTCTGGAAAGGACAACGCCTCGTTTACGATCAAGCCTAAAGGTGGCTATTTCCCTTGTCCGCCTGTCGACAAGTTCCAAGATCTGCGATCTGAGATGGTAATCAAGATGCAGCAAGTTGGCATCGACGTCGAGATGCATCACCACGAAGTGGCAACCGCCGGTCAGTGCGAAATCGACATGAAATTCGACACGCTGACGGTCATGGCCGACAAACTCATGAAGTACAAGTTCTGCGTGAAGAACACGGCGTTTCTCAACGGATTTGTCGCGACATTCATGCCGAAACCGTTGTTTGGCGATAACGGCAGCGGTATGCACTGCCATCAGTCGATCTGGAAAAACGGTGAGCCGACTTTTTACGACGAAGCAGGTTACGCTGGCCTCAGCGACAATGCACGCTGGTACATCGGTGGCCTCTTAAAGCATGCGCCAGCCCTCCTGGCCTTTTGCGCTCCCACCACGAACAGCTACCGTCGCTTGGTGCCCGGCTACGAAGCGCCGATCAACCTGATGTACTCTCAGCGAAACCGTTCGGCCTGCGTTCGAATTCCGATGGTGAGCAAGTCACCTAAGGCGAAACGTGTTGAGTTCCGGGCTCCGGACCCAATGGCTAACCCTTACCTTGCTTTCTCTGCCTTGCTCATGGCAGGCATCGATGGCATTCAGAACAGAATTGAGCCGCCAAAACCGCTAGACAAGGACCTCTACGAATTACCAGCCGTAGAGCGAGCGGGAATTCAGCAGACTCCAGGCTCGCTACGAGCGACCTTGACCGCCCTTCTGAACGACCACGACTTCCTACTCAAAGGAGATGTTTTCTCGAAGGAACTCATCGAGAGTTACGTCGAGATCAAGATGGTGGACGAGTGCGATGCGATCGATCTGCGCCCGCATCCTTACGAGTACTTCCTGTACGCCGACCTTTAAGGTCGCTCTGCTCATAGAAAAAGCCTCTCCCGCGTGAACGCGAGAGAGGCTTTTTGTCTTGATCGAAACTAGGAAGAGACGAGCTCTTTCTCTTTCGACTCACCGCCACCCGGCTCAACTCTCTTGAAGATGACAGTTTCACCATCTTCCGTTTCAGCGAGAATCTTGTCACCGGCCTGGAACCTTCCGAGCAGGAATTCCTCGCTCAGCGGGTCCTCGATGAAACGCTGGACTGCGCGTCGCAACGGGCGGGCGCCCATGTTAGGATCATAACCCTTATCGACGAGGATATTCTTCACCGCATCGCTTAGCTCGATTTCCAGTCCAAGCGTGGCCGCCTGTTGGTTCACTCGCTTCAGGTAGAGATTGGCAATTTCAAGAATCTCCTCGCGCTTCAGGTGCTGGAACACGATGATCTCGTCCACCCGGTTGAGAAATTCGGGTCGGAAGAGCTTCTTCATCTCATCCAACATCTTCGTCTTCATCATCTCATAGGTTCGCGGATCGTTGTGATCCATGCGTATGTCGCGGAACCCAAGGGGCTTGTCCATCTCAATTGGCCGAACACCGACGTTTGACGTCATGATCAGGATCGTATTCCGGAAGTCGACTGTTCTACCCTGACTATCTGTGAGGTGGCCATCTTCCATCACTTGCAGAAGCAAGTTGAAGACTTCTGGGTGGGCCTTCTCAATTTCGTCAAGCAACACCACGCAATACGGGTTGCGTCGCACCTGCTCAGTGAGCTGTCCACCCTCATCGTATCCAACGTAGCCTGGAGGTGCACCCACAAGGCGACTCACTGCAAACCGCTCCATGTACTCCGACATGTCGATCCGGACAATATTTGATTCCTTTTCGTACATGTAGGCGGCGAGCGCCTTCGCAAGTTCCGTCTTGCCGACTCCTGTCGGTCCAAGGAAAATGAAACTACCCATCGGGCGCTTCGGATCCTTGAGGCCTGACCGAGCCCGACGAATCGCACGACTGATCGCAACGACCGCATCATGCTGGCCAACGATTCGGTCGTGAAGGTCAATTTCCATTCGTAGCAGCTTTTGAGCTTCCGCTTCGACGAGTCTGGTGACGGGAATACCTGTCCAACTCTGTACGATCGAGGCGATTTCCGTTTCCGTGACCACCGGCTCGATTTTCTCAGTGTTGTTCCAAACCTCTTCGCGCTCTAGCACGCTGGCTCTGAGGTCGTCTCGCTTTGTTACTAGAAGCTCAAGTTCCGTTTCATTGCCAGGGCGCTTTTCGAGGTGGTCGATCTCGCTTTGAAGTTTGTTCAGGCGTACACGGTCTGCGCGTACATCGGCCGGCGGCAGACTTTGTGCCAACCGTACTTTAGACGCTGCCTCATCTATTAGGTCGATCGCCTTGTCCGGCAGACTCCGATCCGGGATATAGCGATTGCTAAGTTGGATCGCGGCCATGATTGCCTCGTCGGTGATCTCGACGTTATGATGTGCCTCGTAACGCTCGCGCAGCCCCTTGAGGATGTCAACGGCTTCTTCCTCGGTCGGTTGCTTCACCTTGACCGCTTGGAATCGACGTTCGAGAGCGGCATCTTTCTCAATATGCTTTCGGAATTCATCCTGAGTTGTCGCGCCGATGCACTGCAATTCGCCTCTGGCGAGCGCAGGTTTCATGATGTTCGAAGCGTCGATCGCGCCTTCTGCGGCGCCTGCACCGACGAGGGTATGCAACTCGTCAATGAAGAGAATGATTTGACCCTCAGCCTTGCGAACTTCGTCCATCACCTTCTTCATGCGCTCTTCGAATTCGCCCCGATATTTTGTTCCGGCAACGAGACCCGCGAGATCTAAAGCGACCAAGCGTTTGTTGCGGAGTAGATCAGGAATATCGCCACTTACGATTCGGAGGGCCATGCCTTCGGCTATCGCAGTTTTACCCACGCCTGGTTCACCAATAAGGCACGGGTTGTTCTTCGTGCGGCGGCACAGAATCTGCATCACGCGCTCGATTTCGTTTTGGCGACCAACGACCGGATCTAGTTTTCCTTCTCGAGCCATTTCGGTGAGATCGCGCCCAAACTCGTCGAGAGTCTGAGTCTTCGTGACGGCGGGACTCGTACTTGAATTTGAGCCAGATCGACTTGAGGACTTCGTTTGCGTTTCGTTGTCCTGCAACGCCATGACCTCTTTCCGGGCACGATCCAATTCGACTCCGAGCTTCGCGAGAACGCGTCCCGCAAGCCCGTCACCTTCGCGTATCAAGCCGAGCAAAAGGTGCTCGGTTCCGATGTAGTTGTTGTTGAGGTTTCGTGCCTCATCGTAGGCGAGGTCGATCACGCGCTTAGCCCTCGGCGTGAGGGTCATGTCTTGACTTGGTCGAGCATCTCCGCGAGGAAGTTGCTTTTCGACTTCAGTGCGAATCTTGCCCAGGCCGACCCCGAGCTTCTCAAGCACGCGTGCGGCGACGCTGTCCGATTCTCGCACGAGTCCGAGAAGAAGGTGTTCGGTCGAGACGTAGCCTTCTCCGAACTTCTGAGCCTCTTCCTGCGCGTAGAAGACGACTTTACGCGCTCGTTCTGTGAAGCGTTGCCACATATTGTTTTTCCTGCTTTCCTTACATATCGGTAGGTTCGTTTTCGAACCTACTGTTCTCTTTTCTACGTTCGACGAATCGAGTTCGACGCGTCCGAATTAGTTCTTAGACGTGAGGGCATCCCTGCCCGGATCAATGTTTTTGAGATTACCCCGGCGTGCGTAGGTCACATGGCTATCATTTCAGATTCGACGACGGCATTGCGGGTGCGTGCTTGAGCTCGCCTCATGCTCTAAATGAACGTTTCCTTAACGCCGTATTCACGGCCCTAGCCGGTACTTTGCATAGCCGCCGCAAGGCCCGCTATGGTCTGCAAGATCGGAATCCGCCAGCCATTCAAGTCTTCCGCTTCGGCGTTTGCTCGGTACACATCCGCCAGATAGACTTGCAACATTGACAGTGGCCAGACGGTTGGGTTTCTGAACTCAACGGTTTTACGAACAACCTCGGCATGAGCCATGAGTTGATCGCTTTGAGTAATAGCAAGGACTGCTCGTACGCTCCTCGCGTGCTCCTCAGAGATGTCCTTGTGAATTTCGAGGCCCAACGAACCAGAGAGCTTTGCGTAATGTTCGGCGGTCCTGAGATGTGCCCGCGTAAGTTCAAGCTGAGCGTTGTCAATAACCGTGGTAAAGAAGGGCCACTCCGCGTACATTTTCTGGCATATCGCTATGTCGTCCAACGCTTCCACTGCACTTCCGATTCCGTACCATCCGACGACAACATAGCGCGACTGCACCCAAGCGAAGTTCCAGGGAATGGCTCTGAGCGACTCTATACTGCGTAGCCCGTCCGTCGGCCGAAAGACGGGGCGAGAAGCAATCGGGAGCAGACTAATCGGCTCGATCGGAGTCGAGCGAGAGTAGAACTCCCAGAAGTCAGGTCGCTCGTAGACGAGCGATCGGTATTTTCGTCGTGATACTTCCGCAAGCTTTGTCATCGGGGCCGCAAATCGCTCTTGTGGGTCTGGTCCCTTGTTTCCGGCTTCTGCAGAAGCGACGAGGACTGCGTTTACAATTTGCTCCAGATGGCGGTGAGCGATCGGAGGAATGCCGTAACGGAAAGAAATCACTTCGCCTTGCTCGGTAAATCGTATCTTTCCACCGAACGACCCCTTTGGCTGCGACATGATTGCTCGGTTAGCTCGACCTCCACCTCGGCCTACCGTCCCCCCGCGCCCGTGAAACACACGAATCTTCACGCTGTGCCGCTTGCCGACTTCGGCTATTCGACTCAAAGCGGACTGCAGCTCCCAGTTGGCGGCGAGAAAGCCTCCGTCTTTACTGGAGTCGCTGTAGCCAAGCATCACTTCTTGTAGACCGCCCCTAGCATCGACATGCCGTCGGAAAGTCGGTTCGGAGAGAATCGAATGGAGAACGTCCCCACAGCTCTGTAGATCTGTGATCGTCTCGAACAGCGGCACGAAGTCAATCGACGGCGTATCCACGCTGAATCCGACTTCTTTCGCTAGCAGCATGACTTCGAGCAGATCGCTCACACCGTGAGACATGGATACAACGTAAGTTTGGATCGCCTTGGCCCCGAAAGTGGCTTGGGCCCGGCGGACGGTTTTAAGCACATCGAGCGCTTGGTTGGTTTCAGCCGAGCCTTTCCAATCTTCGCTTACCAGTGGTCGCGGATTTCTTAGTTCGCGCACGAGCGCACAGATCTTTGCCGCCTCGTCTGCGTCCAAATACGAGCCTGAGTCCGCTTGTACGCCGGCGGCGGTGAGCAACTCGTCGATACATCGCGCGTGAACATCGCTGTGCTGCCGGATGTCCACTGGCATTAGGTGAAACCCGAAAGTGATCGCCACACACCGAAGCGATTCCAAGACCTCAGACCGAATGCCATGTGAAGTTAGGCAGCGGCGCAATACGTCGAGGACGTCAATGAGTGCCTCGCATATCCACGGGTTCTCGGTGCCCGCGAGGGCCTCTTTCAATCGCCGCTCTACCTGCAACAAGACGCACACATACGGCTCTGAGGCATAACGGACTCGCATCGCTTCCGGCATCACACCGAGCGCGGCGTCCGCCAATTCTTTGACTTGCTCAGAAACTTGAACTCGATGAATGCTCATCGTCAGGGATCGGCGCACTGTCTCAGTTTTGGTCAGAAGTATCTGCAGAGCAAGCCTTCGGTGGGCGAGCAACGTTTCCCAGGTGAGTTCGGCCGTTACGAGTGGGTTGCCGTCGCGGTCTCCTCCGACCCACGACCGGTATGAGAGGAAGGCCGGTAACTCAAATGATTCTCCTGGGTAGTTTTCTTCCAGCGCACGCTTTAGATCCGCGTGTAACCACGGGACAACATCCGAAATTGTCCGGTCAACGAAGTAAAGCGCATTGCGTACCTCATCTGAAACTGTTAGCTTCGAATGCCGGATTTCGTCGGTTTCCCAAATCTCAACCAAGGTCGACTCGATCCGCCTGCGCCAACCATCGCCGGAGTCCAGAGGTTCTGTGAGCGTCTGAATTCCCGCCCGGGAATCCAACTGCTTCGTGATGAAGAGCAACTTGTCGAGCACGGCGCGCCTGCGCGCTTCTGTTGGGTGAGCGGTCAGAGTAGGTGTGATCTCAATCTCGTTGATCAAGTCCTTTACACGCCTGGCAGTCATCCCAGAGGCTTTTAGAGTTCCGATCGCATCGGCAACGCTTTCACGCCGCGCTCCGCCCCGGTTGCGGGACCGGTTAACTCGAACAATCTCCCGCTGCTCTGCCGCGTTCACGAGCTGAAAGTAAAGTGTAAAGGCCCGAGCGATGTTCTCAACGAGCTCGGGACGAGGGTTCTTGCCGAGAACGTCGGGAATCAACTCTCCTTTTGCGATCCTGACGATCGCGTTCGTAGTTGTTGAGTCACAGACGGACATCAAAACCGTCCATAACGCATCATCCAGCAGACGAATATCCTCGCTCAGGCTGGCGGAGAGTCCAAATGTGCTTGGATCGTGCGTGAGAAATGCCATCGTAATCCTTGCCGTAGACTCGACCCTGCGCCTAAGACACTTGCGCTCCGAATGCGCCCCTCGATTATTGCTTACAAATTTTTCGTTGGTGAGTCCCAATTCTGGAAATCAAAATCTGGGCGAAAAAGGTAGGAGTGACAACCATATTGGTCGTACCAGTTCATAGTCGGAAAATCCGATTTTTTGTATTCGGCAAACGGATCTGACCTGAAATCGGTTGGGCCGCTCGATCCGACGCCAAGGCGACGGAATTTTGCGGAGCCATCCGCAAAATTAACATTTACGCCACCGGTATGAACGCTGTATCCTGTGCCTCTGCTTTGGCGGCTTAGACCCGACCAAGTGCCCTGAATGGAAGGACCACAATCCGCTCGGGGAGGCACATACTGACAGGGTTGCGTTCCATCGTTGCAATAAAGAAATGGATTGGCGTAGCCGTAACCTCGTATCGACGACCTGCCGCGTCCATTCCAAAACATAGGGAGGTTGGAGGGGGCGGCGACGCCGGTTCCGCTGAAGCCATGTAGGAGCCCGTTGTAGGTGAACCCGATGAACGTGTCTACTGAGTCTGCAGGCAGACCTGCTTGGGCTCCGGAGACCGTTGTGCGAATGGTATTTGGATCCGCCAGGATGCCGTAGTTCTTCACGTACGGCTGAAGGTTGTTGCCCCAAAACGCGTTCCATGCCGTCAACTTTTCGACTGTGGGGTTCGTGGGCCACGTTGCAGGGACCGGAATAACTTCTGTGTAAGTATATTTTCCGTTGAGGACGCCGTATGTAATCGGAAATGTGTCGTCTGAGTCCGTCACATAGATCATCACGGACGTGCCAAGTTGCTTCAGATTTGAGAGGCTTGCTGTCTTCTTTGCCGCCGCCTTGGCAGAAGCAAAAACAGGAAACAAAATAGCCGCAAGAATTGCGATGATCGCGATAACGACCAGAAGTTCAATCAGAGTGAATGCGCGGCGTAGATTCATTTTAGTGAGGGGACCGACCTACACATTATAGTTGAACGCGCGGTTTCTGCCTCCCCATTTGTCGACCCGCGAATGTTCGTTCGGTCGTTCCGCAGTTGCGCATCCGATCTCGCAACCCTAACGGCTTCCGACCGTGCATTGTTCGGAGCTTGGGTCGGAAGGTATCATCTCGTGACTGCCGGACGTAGCTCAATGGATAGAGCATCAGTCTTCGGAACTGAGGGTTGGGGGTTCGAGTCCCTTCGTCC